>NZ_JBQTCK010000002.1:0-787668 GCF_052380025.1 Marinobacter sp. NSM | reverse complement strand
AACGCCGCAGGGGTTGGCCGTCTTGCCACACCACCAGGTCCACTGGCTGTTCCAGTATATCCGCCGCTTGTACGTCCGGGTCCGTACTGGCCAGGTGCAAACGGCCCTGAAACAGCTTGGAGAGGCTTTCGGTCAGCGCGAAGCTGACAACTGCGAAGTGATCTGAGGGGAATTCGCCTACACGGGCGGTGAACTGCAATCCGCTTGCCTGGGGCATG
This sequence comes from Marinobacter sp. NSM, assembly GCF_052380025.1. NCBI lineage: Bacteria > Pseudomonadati > Pseudomonadota > Gammaproteobacteria > Pseudomonadales > Marinobacteraceae > Marinobacter > Marinobacter sp. NSM. The sequence continues at coordinate 787,450 of NZ_JBQTCK010000002.1, read as the reverse complement.
ACTTCGGTCCCTGAAGAATGAACATTTCCGTTTCAGCCGGCACCATCCAGGTGCAGGCTCCGGTCAAACCGGGCATTTAAGCCCGGGCGACGGGGAACAGTTTAATACAGGCTGCGGGGTATGCGGTACCCCGAGAGCAGCTGCTGTGTGAACGGGTTGATATTACTGGCCGCATGCAGGCGATATCGCATCTCGCCATCGTCCACGGTGAACTTCACATCCACTGCATTGCTGCTGACGCCGGCAATCTCCGCTTTATCCAGCAACCTGAACAGCGCCCAGGGGCCGCTTTCGGAGATACTTCTGGGTGAGCGGTTCACCTGAATCGGCACCAGAGTGATGCGACTTTCCACAGAGTCCCGCAGGGTGTTGGGCCACACCAGCGGTATGCTCTGGCGTGGGCCGTGGGAAAACTCCACCAGCTGGCCGTCGATATTCACCACCGCCCGGCGTTTGTTGTTCGTCAGGTTCAGGGGCTCCAGGGCGAATTCTACGTCCAGAGTGCCGCTGCGGGTGAAGAAGGCCTGGCGAATCTGCCTGGCGCGATCCAGAGACGCCACCACGTCGCGGCGCACCAGGCTGGCCCGGCGGGCATCGCCCACGTGTTCCGGGTGGTCTTCCAGGAACAGTTTCAGATTATCGTTGTAGAAGGTTTCCAGGATGCCATCCGGCGCAAAGAAGCGCTCGAAATCCTGCAGGGCAGCATCACGACCGGCGCCTGAGGTGAACGGGTAATGGCGGGCCAGGGTCTGCTGGAACGGCTGGTAAACTTCCCGGTACCACTCTCGCTCTAACTGAGCCACTGCACGGTCCAGCACCACCCGCCAGCTTTCCGTGGCCAGCCGGTTGAGCACGCGGTTCAGCGGCTCAGGCTGGTGGTTGGCCATGCGCTGCAGGGTGAAGATGGGGTCGGCACCCTGCAGGCCCATGCGGGCACGGGCGGCGCCGAGCGAGGCTTTGCCGGCATCCGGGGATTCCTGAATGTTGCGCAGGTATTCATGAAGTTCACCCACCACCTGCATGATTTCATCCAGGCCAGAGGGCTGATCACCCTGTTTGCGGGTCAGCCGGTTCAGGTCGGCGAACTGGCGCTCGATGTCCTGCAGCATACGGAAATGCGGCGACTGCTCCAGCAGTTTGCGGGCTGCTTCAGCTTCACCGTCACCCACCGGAATCAGGCGGGTATTACTCTGGACCTGGCCAAGGAACCGGGCCAGGGGTTCGTGGCCGCTGGTCAGGCTTTCCAGAATGCGTACACCGTGGTTCAGGTCTTCAAACCGGTGGACATCCAACCGGCTGATTGCCGTGCGCCACGCTTCGGCATAGTTCTCGGCGTACAGCGTTTGCAGGCTGGCCAGCAACTCCGCTTCGTCTGCCTTGCTGAAATCCACATCATTGCGCCGGCCCAGCACCCAGGCATCCACCAACGCCAGTTCGGTTACCGAACCGGATTTGAGCAGGAACCACTTCTCCAGGCCTTCGCGGGTCAGCAAGGCTGGGATGGACAGCGGATCGTCTGCGGACGGTAATTCATCACCCAGCGGTTCGCCGTAGGCGTCCATGCGGGTGAACACGGTGGCGAAGGCCGGCCCGGAACTGCGCGCCAGCTCCAGCGGTGCCTGGAATTCCCGGTTGGCTTCCCCCTCCAGATCGCGGTAGACACGATCTGGCGTGCTGATCCGGCCCAGCTCGTGCTGCGCCCACTGCACGCTGCTGCGGAACGGTGCCAGTGCCATGGTGGCGGTTTGGTCGCCCTCGGCCGCCATGCCGGCCAGGTTGGTATGGGCCATGGCGTATTGCAGGTGGCCATAGAGTCGTTTCTGCACCTCCCGCTGGCCGGGGAAACGGTTCTGCCAGTAGCTGCGCATATAAGCGGCGACAAGGTCACTGCGCCGGCCGCTGGCGTCGTACAGCATACGCAGCACCCGCAGGTGTTCCAGGCGTTCGGTGCTGTTGTCCGGTGCCCGGCCCATTTCTTCCATCACGCCAAACATCAAGGTTGGCAGGTACTGATACGCCAGCATATCGAGGTAGGCGGCATCCACTTCCGGCCCCACTTTGTGGCCCTGATAAAGGCCCATATCGGCCACCAGGCTCCACTCGTTACGGTAGTCACCAAAGGCCATGGTGGCCTCGCGCAATTCATCCAGTGGTTGCAGCAGGTTACGGCCGGTGCTGTCAGGCTCATAGCCCACCGGCTGCCAGTTGTTGATAAAGGCGTTTACCCGGTTTTCCACCTGGGCTGCGGCATCTGCGTTCTTGATGAAATAGTGCTGCCAGCCGGCAGTCATGCCGGCACCGGCACACACTGCCACGGCGGCGGCCACGGCCACTTTGCGACGGCGTTTGCTGACCACCTTGCGGTTATCGCCGGCCAGGCCCGCCTCTGGATAAATCACCTCCGCGAACAGCCCTTTGGTAAACAGGCTGACCGACTGACCACCTCGCTGGGCCGGTTGGATGGGGCTGGTCATCCGGTAATTGTGGGCAGCGGCAGAGACAAAGGCATCTTCCGGCACACCTTCCTGCAGCACCGAGGTGAAATAGGTCCCACGGACCAGGGCAGGCGTGGAGAAGGCATCGGCCGACAGCAGGTCGGTCAGGAATTGCTCCATGGTGGTTTTCAGGCCCGCCAGCTGACGGGTGAATGAATAGGCCGCGGCCCGCTCTTCGTTATCGCGGGTGTCCGCGAGCACATCAGGCAGGCGCTGGCTCAGCTCATCCACCATCTCGTTGTAGCGGTCTGCGAACTGCTCCAGCCACTGATCGTGATCCTGCTGGCCATCCAGTCGGAAGGTGAAGCCCAGCGCCTTGTCTTTCTCGGCTTTTGACAGGGTACGCACGAACGGTGCGAAGCCGTACATCAGGTCCATTTTGGTGAAGGTGACATACACCGGCAGACGCGAACCCAGCTGTTCCATCAGTTCCCGCAGGCGGGTGCGCAGCAGGATGGCGTGGGCTTCCCGCTGTTGGTCACTGGCGGTGCTCAGGCGGGCCAGATCCACGGCCAGAATCACGCCGTTCAGCGGGCGCTGGGGACGGCTGCGCTCAAGCCAGCCGATAAAATGGTTCCACAGCCGGTTCTGGATTTCGCCGGTGGCGCCTTCGCCCTGGTTCTGGCTCAGCAGTTCGCCGTCCGGGTCGATCAGTACACCGTTATCGCCAATCCACCAGTCAAAACCGAAAGGATTGCGGTCGCCCCGGTTATTTCGGGTAACGTTGGTGAGGGTATAGGTTTGCCCTGCCCGCTGAATCAGGCTGGTCTTACCGGCATCCTCCAGGCCCATCACCAGGTACCAGGGCAGACGGTACAGGCCTTTGCGGCCGGGCAGATTGCTTTTCAGGGCCTGCAACTGGCGGTCCAGCAAGCGCTGCTGCCGGCGTTCCATGGGCAGAATCGGATCTTCCTGTTCCCGCTGTTCCTCGGCCTTGGCTTTGTTCACCTTGCCCAGCCGGCGCGCCAGGGCCATACCCCAGAACACCACCACCAGCAAAATCACACCAAGCGTCACCAGGGCCCGCATCTGCCAGGCCATCAATGGGTATTCTCCGCCAATTTCCAGGCGAGGGCCGAGCCACCAGGTGGCCACCAGCAAGGCGATGACCGCCAGCGCCAGGGTGACCGGTGCGGCGTTACGAAGATGAGGCAGTAGCCAACGACCAATGAGTAAGGCTTTTCTCCACATGGTTTCCATTCCTGCGTTTAATGCGTGCGGGCGTTACGCCAGTCGTTCCAGTTGTTTGATCAGGCCGGGTTCCCAGTCTTCCAGAACCAGGCCACGGACCTGCCCCTGCAGGTCCTGAATCTGTTGCGCGGCCATGGCTTTCAGGCCGGTTTCTTTCAGCAGCTTGGCACTGGCCAGGCGCCAGTACAGCCGTTCCCGGGGCTCCCGGGCATCGGCCAGGCCTTGTTCAAGCAGCTCCAGTGCCGCGGGCAGTTTGCTCTGCCTTGCCAGTTCAACCGCGCTGTCCAGCGCCTGCTCCCAGGGATTGGCGCCACTTCCGTTGCCTTTGACCGTCGCGGGTGCGGTGTGCATCCAGTCCGCGGCATCGTCACTGAGAAAGGCGGTGCCGTCATTGAAGGTCAGCTCTGCCAGTTCCGGCAGCCTTTCCACAAAGGCTTTCAGGGCTTCCCGGATGGCTTCGGCGCAATCGCTATGGCCCAACGCCAGCGCCGCCCGGGCACTGAGCCAGTGGCCATCCAGCCAGAACGGGCTGACCGACAGGCTCTGTTCGATGCGCTGCCAGAGTTCGTTATCCGGGGTTTTATCCAGACTTTCCTTGTACTCTGCCACCCGGTCTGCACTCACAGCAGCCAGGTCTGTTCGCTTGCCATCCCGGGTGGGCGGCAGGCTGGTGATGCTTTGCCAGATGGCGTGGCGGCGCATCTGGTAACCCAAGGGGTTTTCCGGCTCAGCGCCGGTGAGCAGCTCAGCCACTTTCAACAGGCTCTGGCGGGTTGCCCGCTCATTACTCGGGTCCAGGGTCAGGTTGCCCAGTGAGGCGCTTGCGGGAGTCGTTGTCGCCGGCCTGTTCGGTGCCGCCGCTGCCGGCTGGCTCGGGGCGGCTTGCGACTCCCCGGCACTGGCCTGGCTGCCCGGCTGGTCTGGCCTAGGCAGTTTCTCTGCCGCCCGCTTCAGATCAAACAAGGCGTCACCCGGCAGGTATTTGGCTTTGGCCTGGTCATCCAGCTTGTCGATCAGGTCCAGGCAGTACTGGCGGCCATCACCCACGCTGGCATCAAAACTCAGGCTCTCCACACCTTTGAGCGCGCGTTGCAGCATCTGGGTAAACAGCATCTTTCGGGCACGCTGGCCCTTGGCGCCGGGGTAGGGCCAGGCGTGCTCCCACCAGCCATCCAACACCCGATGCAGCAGGTACAGTGACAAGGCAAAGCGTTCGCCGTCACCGCTGCGCTGCAGGCTGAGCATCAGAAAACCCAGCACCTTGATGTCTTTGCTGCGGTCTGCCAGCAGCTTGAGGGCCTCGCTCTCAACCTTGTTCCAATCGATGTCGTTGTGGGCCAGAGAACCCACTTTCATCACTTCGTCTTCCAGGAACTCCAGGACCGGGTCCTCGGCCAGGCTGTCGCCGGTACAGCTTTCCCCCGGAATCGCACCGAGTACCTGTTCAACGTATGGGTGTTGTTCAATAACCTGCATCGTTGCCCCCTTACCAGCCACAGGCCTGACGCAGTGGCCGGATCGCTTCTGCATAACCGGAAAGATCAAACAGCAAACCATCCAGCTCCCGGGCTTCGGCGTGAATGCGGGCGTCCGGCTGCCCGACGATTTGCTGCACGATGCGGATTGCCGGCAAGCCCCGGCCGGCACTGACCACCAGGCCTTCATCCCGTACCCGCCAGTAGGCTCGCTCAGTGCCCAGTGCCACCTCCACCCGCTCCCGGTTGATGGGTTCCGGCAGCATGACGGTCAGTTCGGTGATGTTGTTGTGGCACTGCAGCGCCAGCACCGGGCGCGGCGGCTGAACCCCCATGGCAGACACGGTGACCAGATGGCCCGCCGCGGCGCCGGTATCCCGATAGGTCACCCCGGACGCATCCTCACCACTGGCCTGGGCAAAGGCTCGGCGCCAGCGTTCGGACTGGTTGACCTCCGGCACCCGCCGACCCTGCCCGTAACGGGCCAGTGGGGTAGCGAATACTTCATCAAAGCAGGCCAGCCGTTCCAGCCGGTTGGCTTCTGCCGTGCAGGCCTCGGCTTCCGCCAGGCGGGTGTCGGCGAGCGTGACGGTGCTGGCCAGCAGCATGGCCAGGCCAAACAGCCCGGGTTGGATTCGGTCTTTCAGGGTCATACGTCAGTTACCTGATACTTCAGACATTTATGGGCCAGGGTACGTTTGGGCAGACCCAGGCTTTCAGCAGCCTGGGCACGGTTGCCGCCGTACTGGCGCAGTCGTTCACGAATAATGGCGGCCTCGAAGGCCTGGGCGGCGGCTTTCAGGTCGCGGATGTCATCCGCCACCGGCACCCCCAACATGGTTTTCGGTTCAACACTGGCATCCATGGCGGGGCCCGCATCAGCAAACAGGTCATCCAGGCGTAACACTTCCGGCTGGATGTCATCGCCGGCGGGAGTTTGCAGGCAGGCCAGCTCGACGATGTTGCGCAGTTCGCGCACGTTGCCGGGGAAGTTGTACCCGGCCAGGGTGTGCAGCGCATGACTGCTGATGCCCAATGGGCCACTGCCTTCGCGTTCGGTGTACAGGCGAATGAAGTGCCGGCTCAGGGCTTCCAGATCTTCCGTGCGTTCGCGCAGCGGAATAACCCGCAATGGAAACTGGCTAAGGCGGTAGAACAGGTCACGGCGAAAGCGGCCGTCTTCGATGCCTTCCTGCAGGGGTTGGTGGGTGGCCGCCACCAGCCGGAAGTCGGAGTGCTGTTCATCCCGGGCGCCCAAGGGGCGGAACTGGCGGCTTTCCAGAACCCGCAGCAGCTTGGATTGCAGGGCCATGGGCATGTCGCCGATTTCATCCAGGAACAGGGTGCCGCCATTGGCCTGGGCCAGCAGGCCTTCTTTGGCCTGGTCGGCGCCGGAGAAGGCACCTTTGGTATGGCCGAACAGTTCGCTTTCCAGCAGGGTGTCCGGAATGGCAGCACAGTTGACCACCACCATAGGACCATTTGCCCGGTCGGACATGTCGTGGATGCCCCGGGCCACCACGTCTTTGCCGCAGCCGGTTTCACCCTGGACAAGCACAGACAGCTGGCTGCCGGCGGCACGCACCAGCTGGGCCCGGAGGTTTGCCATGGCTTCGGAGTTGCCGACCAGGGTATGGGCCAGTTGTTCACAGCGCTGGCGCAGGGTTTCGGCATCGTGCAGGTGGTCCAGGGAGCGTTTGAGCAGGCGCCGTTGCCAGACCTGGTCGCGGGTTTGCAGTTGGCTGATCCACTGATGCACCAACAGTTGTTTGATGCCGGCATACAAGGGCTGGCCGACGATGCCTTGCCAGTCGGGGTGGTCGCCGCAGAGAACGAGGATGCCCAGGGTGCGGCCGTCTTCACCGGCGAGGGGTTCAAGCCAGAGGCTGCTTGGGCGATCGCTGGCATCGAACAGGGTCTGGAAGCCGGGGTGATCCAGGCGGTAGCTGGCCGCGCGGGTTAGCTCTCTGGGCTGGCCGGTTTGCAGCACGTGGGCGAAGGGGTGGCTGAAGTCGCTGCAGTCGAATTCGATGGTGTCGCCCAGTTGGCCACAGTGGAGGGTTCGGCCGCTGAGGTCGAGTTCGAGGGCCCAGCATTTGGTGAGGCCGAAGGCTTTTTGGAGCTGGCTGGTGGCGGTGTTCAGCAACGCAGGCAGGGTGTCCTGTTTGATGAGTGCCACCGCCAGGTCTATGCCGGTGTGCAGTTCCTTCTGCATTCTTCCCATGCTTTCCATCCCAAAATAATCACTATGGAGATTGTCGCCCGCGCATCCTGCGGGATGGCTTTCCAAAACACGCTGTGAATCCCCCTTCGGGGTCCAGCCAGCAATCACAGATTGCTGTCGTTCATCTATCGCATGAAGCTTCGCTTCATAATCGCTCTGATTCACCCCTGTACGCTCCGCTCCGCCATCCATGGCTCCGCAGGGTTTTGGAAAGCCACCCCGCAGGCTACGCTCCGTTCGAGTTAGATGTCAGTCAACTATGCCTGTGAACTTGTTGTCGCTCACACCCAAGGTGACCTTGGCCACCGGCTCCCTTGCCGCCAGTTTTTCCAGCAGCGCCAGGGACACCGGTGGCAACAGCTCGCCTTCGATGATCGACTCCAGCATCCTTGCGCCGTTTTCACTTCTGGTGGCGCGGCTGCGGATGGCTTCTACCAGGCCATCTTCCAGTTCCACGTCGGTGTGGTAACGGGCTTTGATCTGGTCGGCCAGGCGCTGGAGTTTGTCGCCGACGATGCGGTTGAGGGTGTCTTCTCCCAGCGGCAGGTAGGGCACCACTTCCATTCGCGCCAGCAACGCGGGTTTGAAGAAGTTGGCCAGTTCCGGGTACAGGGCTTCTTCGATCTTTTCCGGTGCTTCGGCGTGGTTGACGATGGTCTGGTAGCCGAGGTTGGAGGTGAGGAAGAAGACGACGTTTTTGCAGTCGATCAACCGACCTTCACCGTCCGCCAGTTCGCCTTTGTCGAAGGCCTGGTAGAACAGGTTGAGGACTTCCGGGTGGGCTTTTTCGACTTCGTCGAGCAGCACAACCGAGTAGGGCTTCTGGCGGATGGCTTCGGTGAGGATGCCGCCTTCGCCGAAGCCGACGTAGCCTGGGGGTGAACCGATCAGGCGGGAGACGGTGTGCTTCTCCTGGTATTCGGACATGTTGATGGTGGTGAGGAACTGGCGGCCGCCGTAGAGCAGTTCGGCCAGTTGCACCACGGTTTCGGTTTTGCCAACGCCGCTGGGGCCTACCAGCAGGAAGGCCCCCATGGGGCGGCCCGGCTGGCGCAGGTCAGCGCGTGCGGTGAGCAGATGCTGGTGCAGGCAGTCGATGGCGGTGTCCTGGCCTTTGATGTGGGCCTGCAGGTACGCCGGCAAGTGGGTGATTTTCTCCAGCTCGTCGGTGGTCATGCGGTTGACCGGGATGCCGGTCCAGTCGGCGATGACTTCGGCCACCTGGCGGGCGTCCACGCGGGCGTGGACCAGAGGTTCATCAGCTTGCAGCTCGGCCAGTTCCTGTTCGATGGCAGCGGCTTCGCTTTTCAGGTCCGGGCGTTCTTCGTGCTCGGTCTCGGCCAACTCAACAGCAGCGTCATCGGCGGTTTCGGCTTCGGCATCACCCAGCAGCAATTGTTCGCGGATGTCGACCAGTCGGGCCACCAGGTCGCGCTGGTCGTTCCAGCTTTGTTCCAGGGCTTCGGCTTCGGCGGTCAGGTCAGCAATCTGCTGTTCCAGGGCCTGTTCACGTTCGGAATCCACGGTCTGGCCCAGGGAGTGTTCCCGGCTCAGCAGGTCCTGCTCCATGGCCAGTTGGTGCAACTCGCTGCGCACGTGGCTGAGACGGCGCGGCGGTGTGCTCAGGTTCAGACTGACCCGGGCGCAGGCGGTGTCCAGTACGTCGATGGCTTTGTCCGGCAGCTGGCGGCCGGCCAGGTATCGCGCGGACATTTCCGAGGCGGCTTTCAGGGCGCTGTCAGCGACCAGTACCTGATGGGCTTTTTCGTAGACGGTGCGCAGGCCACGAAGGATGTGGACGGCTTCGCCCGGGGTCGGCTCGTCCAGGGCGACCGGCTGGAAGCGGCGGCTCAAGGCCGGGTCTTTTTCGAAGTATTTCTTGTACTCGCGCCAGGTGGTGGCGGCGATGGTGCGCAGCTCGCCCCGGGCCAGCGCTGGCTTCAACAGGTTGGCGGCGTCGGAGCCTCCTTCGCTGTTGCCGGCACCAATCAGGGTGTGGGCTTCGTCGATGAACAGGATGATTGGCGTAACAGAACCTTTAACAGCTTCGATAACGCCCTTCAGGCGCTTCTCGAATTCGCCTTTGACCGAGGCACCGGCCTGCAAGGCACCCATGTCCAGGGTCCAGAGTTCAACGGTTTTCAGGCGGTCCGGCACGTCACCGTTGACGATCCGCAGGGCCAGGCCTTCCACCAGGGCGCTTTTGCCCACGCCGGCATCACCCACCACAATAGGGTTGTTCTTGCGGCGGCGGCAGAGGATGTCGATCATCTGGTCGATTTCGGCATCCCGGCACACCACCGGGTCCAGCTTTTCTTCCCGGGCCAGCTTGGTGAAGTCGGTGGCGTAGCGTTTGAGCGGGTCCATATCGGCTTCGACGGCAGGCTTGGTGGCGCCGTTCTCGGTCAGCTGCGGGCGCTCGACGGAACCTTCGGTGAGGCGGTCGAATTGTTTGCGCAGCTGTTCCCGGTTGATGTCCACCAGGGCCTGGGCCACCCGGGGCATCAGGTAGCGGTCAGCGTTCATCAGCAGGGCCAGGAACACGGCGCCGGAGCGCAGTTCGGTGTGGCCCAGCTCGGTGGAGGCCAGCAGCCAGGCGTCCTGCATCAGCTCTACCAACAGCGGCGAGAACGAAGGGTAAGGCTCGGCGGTTTGCGGCTCGCCGTTCAGGCTGTCGCCCACCAGTGGCTGCAGTTGCTGATGATTGATGCCGGTGTGTTCCAGAATCTGGCGCACGTCAGAGAACGGCGTTTCCAGCAGTTTGAACAGCAAATGGGCCGGGGTAATCTCGGCGCCCTGGCGGCTGATGCACTGGGCGGCGGAGGATTCCAGGGCCTGGCGTGAGATGTCGTTAAGGCGCCCGATCAGCGCCGGCAGTTCTACCCGAATCACAGTAATGTCCTTATTTCGGTAGTTGGTCCAGTACGCTGAGCACATCCCTGATGCGTTCGTTCAGCGCGACGTTGTACAAGTGGTAAATGCCCGCCATGGCGGCAATAAACAGGCCGCCAATACCCCACAGGGGCAGGCCACTGCGCAGTCGGTTGTGGGCTGGAGCTACGTTCTCCGTGGCGTCGGCCAGAGGCTGCGGGTCCCGGTCGGCGCGCAGTTCACGGAGTTGCTCATAGAGGCCGCGAACAATCCGGTCGTACTCATCCCGGCCGTTCTCCATTACCTTGTAACGGCCTTCAAAACCGAGGCACAGGCACAGGTAAATGAAGCCCAGCATATCGCGGTAGCGGGTCGGCTCTTTCTCCATCCGGGCGAGGATGGCAAACACCTTTTCCCCGCCCCAGGTTTCATTGTGGAAACGGGACAGCAGGGAGTGCTGTGACCACACACTGTGGGCCCCCCAATCGGTACCCAGCACCGCTTCGTCGATAAACGAGCAGAGCACGTAGCGATAGGCCACCACCGTCGGGCGCTCATAGCCCTGCTCGATCAGCTCCCGGTCGATGGCCGCCACTTCGTCGACCACTTGCTGGTACAGGTTTTCCACGTCCCGGAAATCCGCCAGCCGGCGTACCCGGATCACCAGGCCCAGCAGTGGCGTGGCGGCGTCGATCAGGCGGTTTTCTTCCAGCCCTCGCAGCTGGAAGCCGGCGTTGTCGAATTCGGTTCGGGAGCCACTGTTGCCGGCGTCCGCAAACAGAAGATCACTGAATGCACTGTCACCCGAATCCCTGGTGTTGTCTGGCCTGTCCATTACCGGTGCATCTGCCATGGTTTAGCTCCTGATTGCCCAGAATTGCATTTCCAGCCCGGGGAAGCTGCCGGCCACGTGGAAGGCAAAGCCACTGGCGTTGTCGAGCATTTGCCAGGCCTGGCTCTGGTCGTCCAGCCGGAAGTAGACAAAGCCGGCGTGGTACGGCAGCTGGCGCGGCGCCACCGGCAGGGCCGACAACGGAATACCTGGCAACTGCAGGCTGATGAGGTCGCGAATCTTCTCCACCGACGCCACTTTGCACTGCTGGGTGAACTGCTTGCGCAGGTCGTCCAGCGGCATGTCGGCCTTCACCGCCAGGATGAATTCGGCATCCTTGATGATCTGTACATCCTGCACCGGTGCCACCGTCAGGCCGTACTGGCGCTGCTGCAGCGTGATCGACAGGGCTCTCGGTTCCAGCACGGTACTCAGGGCCTGACGCAGCACCTGCATCAGCGGGCTGAAGCAGGCTTCCGGCAGGTCGTGGTCATAGGGGGTGAATTCCTTGGGCAGCCGGCTTTCGTCGGTAAAGGTCACCAGCTCACCACACAGTTCCAGCAGGGCTTCGTACAGGCGCTCCGGATGCAGCTGGCGCAGCCGGGCCAAGTGCATGAATTTCGGGTGCGCCCGGTTCAGCATCTGCAGCAGCATGAAGTCAGACACATCCGCCACACCGCCCTGCCCTGGCGCACCTACGCGCTCGGCGATGTTGCGGGCCCGCTCCTGCATCAGGCCAGCCATTTCGCCGACGAACCGCTGCAAGCGCGGGGCTGAACGGACGCTGAGCATGGTGGGCAGGAAGTTGGGGTCCATCACCAGGCTGCCATCCGGGCGTTTTTCCAGAATCCGGCCGATGGCCACCGAGGCATAGGCACTGCGATCGTCCCGCTCCAGCATCAGGCGCGGCGCAACCCGGCCCACGTCAATGCTGTGGGCGTCGCCATCAATGGAATGCAGATCCCGGATTTCCACGGTCTGGGCACGAAAACGCCCGGCCACCGGGGCATCCGGCCACTCCACTTCCGCCAGGGTATCGCTGCCCAGCGGCAGCGCCAGATACACCACCTGATTGGCCACCGACGCATCGGTGATTTCCAGGGGCTCCGGCATCACATCGTCCTGGGGCAGGTTGAACCGGGTACCATCCGGAAACAACCCGGAAGCCCGCACCAGGCCAACCCGGCCAAAGCTCAGGTACTCGCCGTTCAGCTCCAGATCACTGAAGCCATACAGGTAGTCCGAGACCGCCAGCGCCCGCTCGTTGATCTGGTGTTCCAGATATCGTTGCTGCTGCTGGAAGTGCTGGGGCTTGATAAACAGCCCATCACTCCAGACGACTCGATTGGTAGCTGCCATCAGGTATCTTCCGAACGTCTGAGTTGTACTTCCCGCTCACGCAGGTTGACCAGCAGGTGGTAGGTGTCGCCGATCGGATCCACCCGGATGACCTTTTTCCACTGGGACAGGTTCGGGTACGCATAGAAGGCGATAACGCCAATAAACCGGGTGTCCTTGCTGATCTCGAACGGCGCTACGTACTTGAACTGGCCCGGCACCAGGGTGTAATCGCTGTGGTCCACGTAGTTGCGGCCCAGGGATTTTTCCAGGTCGTTCAACAGTTGATCAAAGTCGCCGGCCATCAGCAGGGAGCTGTCCCGCAGCTCGATGATCTGATAGGCAATCGGCGTGGGCGCCAGGGATTCGTTGGGGTTCACATCCGGCTCGGCCAGCATGGTCAGCGCCACTTTGCTGGGCAGCTCTTCCGGATAGCCCACGGGAATATCGGGGTCCCACAACACCTTGGCGGTTTTGGTCACCGCGTTGTACGGGGTGCTGCACCCCACCATCAGCATGACAATAGCCAGCAAGCTCCATTTGCAGTACTTCATGAAAGGCTCTCCCTCTGTAATTGGCGCAAGTGTTGGTCGTAGGCCTGGTCGAACACCTCCTGAAAGAGGCGTTCAAATCCCTGCTGACGACTGGATCTGAGTTCCTGGTAATAGTGTTGGTACATGTTCCAGGCCCAACGGCCTTCGTCTTCGTTGTCTTGCAGGCCACGGCGGTAGCCGTGGAACCGGCGTAACAGGGCCTCCGGTGAGAAGGCATAAAGAATTGCTTCCAAAGCTTCCCGAATGGCTTCGCGAGTGGCCTGCTGGTGATGGTTCAGGCTCTCCAGGCTCTCCCGAACCGCAGCAGGAGCAGACAGATGCACCGGGCTGCGCTCGGCGGCAAACAGGGTCTGCATGGTGCCGGTGTAGTCGTCACCCAAGCGCAACGGGTTGTCTTCAATCGGCTGCAGACGGGTGCGCAGGGCACGGTGCCGTGAATCTTCACCCTGATGCAAGGCCAGCAGGCCTTCGACCGTGGCTTTCAGGGTCTGTCCGGCTTCCTCCAGGAACAGACGCATTTCATCGCTGTCGGCAAAATCGATGTCGGCTTCCATACCACGCATCAGGGGGGCACCGCTGATGTGTTGCCGGCTGGTGTCTTTGGCTTCCCGGCTGTGTTCCCTGAACTCTGACATTCCCTGTCGCTCCTGTGTGTCGTGCCCGTGCTTGCGGGCGTTACGGTTCATTGGCAGGCCCATGGCCACATCCCGGTTTTCCCGGTATTCATCGCTGACCTCGGCCGAGCGGGCAAACCAGGACTGGTCACTGGCCAACAGCTCGGCGGCTTCTTCCGCAGGCTGACGGGCCGTTTCCTGCCAGGGCGCCAGCGGGTCGTCGCTCATCGCTTCTCCCGCCGGAGTATGCAGTCCCTCGAGAGGCTCCCGGCCATCCGGCATCCTCTGTCCGGTTTCTGCCCGCAACAGTGACTCTTCCTCCACATCCACCAGCTGCCGGTCCTGCCCGGAGCCTTCTTCCAGCTCTGAGCGGTCAACCGCGTCAGCGTTCAGCTCTGCCCGCATCCGGTAACGGCCGATGATGAGGGTGTCACCATGATTCAGCCGCGCCCTGCGGCCCCGGCCCACAGGCTGGCTGCTGCTGTTGATGTAGGTGCGGCCACTGCGGTCAATCAGGCAGAAGCCACCATCCAAGAAGCGAACCTCGGCATGGCCGGCTACGGCGCCGGTGCGATGGGGCGACAACCGCCAGGTGTCGTTGGCCGCCGTGCCAATCGACCCGCCACCGGTACCAAAACTGTGTTCAATGCTGGCACCACCGCCGGTTTCGGTCGGGTTGATGATCACCAGGGTTAATGCTGTCCGGTTTGACACCTGTCTGGCTCCTTGCCTTATCGTCGTATCTGGATGCGCACCGCCGGCCGCTCACGGGCCCGGTCCGGTGTCACAAAGGAATTCCAGCCCAGGCGCACATCCTCACCCAGCTGCATGGGCCGGATATCCTTGGGCCGCATTTGCAGCTCCAGGTCGTAGGCCAGTTGCTCCCGGGTGGTGAATTCCACCAGCTTCACCAGTCGCTCATGGTCCCGGCCGTTGGGCAGGAAATCCGCAAAGCGCTGCCGGCTCAGGTTGCGCAGGCGCAGGATGAACTTGCCGCTGCGGTCCCGGATGCTGGAGCCAACCGAGGTGTCCTGGCCCAGGCTGGCATTGGCCTGGCCCAACCGCGTTTGCTGGTCTTGCCCGATGGCCACCTTGCGCAACACCCACTGCTCGATGCTGACTTCTTCCAGGTCGAAACAGTGTGCGACAATGCCACTGACCACTTCCGGCGACCGGCTGCGGCCCGCCATCTGGCCGGCGTAGGCCAACATCTTGGACCAGTTGACCGGTGTGGCTTCCCGCAGGCGGCTGTCACCCAGACCGACCAGGGAAAACACCAGCTCGGAAAAACCGTCGCTGGCGCCGGGCTGAAACCGCACGTAATACCGGTACTTGCGCCAGGCCCGGTGGAACAGAGTGACCAGTCGGTGATTGAAAAAATCCAGAAAGTGCCGGCGCACTCCCAGGTTCTGGCCCGCTTCCCAGGCCAGATCCTCCAGGTAGTAACCGGGCAGCGGTGACTGGGAACCGTGCAGGCCCAGAAAGCTGACTTCCATCTGATAAGGCGCGTGCTCGTGTTCCGGCGACAAGGCCGAGACCACATCGCTGCCCGGAAAGCCCAGGCCGGCCGAGGCCGAAAACCGGATACGCTCCTGCCGGGGCTCGCCACTGCCGGAGCTCTCCAGATCGTCACCATGGTGCCGGTGAATCAGATCCACCAGCTGGAAAAAACTGTAACGCCGCGCGTTGCCGAGGACAGGTTCCAGCCCGGCTACATCAGCGGCTGCTGACCTTGCTGTAACGTCCATGTATACCGTTCCTGATTGTCTGTATTCACCACTTCCAGCTGGTGAAAGGCATTGATACTCGCGTATAGCGCAAAAAACTGGCTCAGTACCGTGCCGAACAGGTACAGATCCCCTTCACTGCCGAAATTCTGCTGATCCAGCTTCAGCACCGAACGAATGCCACGCACCGGCAAGCCGCGAACCATGCGGTCCACCGGCTGAGTGATGATCTCACTGATGCCCGCCAACCGTTTCTGGGACACCCGCTCGGCCTGCCGGTCAACCAGCGCACGGAAGTCGTATACCCGCAGCACCGTGCGCAGAGCATCCACATTCAGCATCGACAGGTAGTTCAGGGACAGATTGGAAATCAGCGTCCACAACAGGCTGCCGTCCAGCGTTGGCCGCAGCGTGGCCGTGGGCCGGGTAATGTTGCTGAACGAGGCAAACGCCGGGGTAGTCTCAGTGGCCATGCAGATCTCCCCCACGGCCAGTTGCTGGGGCAGCTGCCGGTTGGTGCAGGTCAGCGTCAACGACACCGCTTCCTGGCGGTTCATGCATTCGGACTCGTCGCCCCGGACAAACGAGATGTAGTGATCAAAACCATCACCGCGAACGCTTTCACGGGTCCCCACCCGGTAATACAGCGCCGTGCGGCCACGGTCCCGCTCCACCTCGTGCTGGAAACTCTCGAACGCGGTGTACAGCCGCGGTTCACCCCGGCCGGAACGCCCCTCTAGCCAGCCTTCCACTTGCTCGATGCTGAACACTTCAAAGTGCTCCGGGCAACGGCTGGACGGGGAAATACGGTACTCGGTCTGCCGGCCATTCAGGTCCACCGGCTCGCCTTCGTGGCTGAACAGGTTCACCGCCGGGGTGCAGTAGAGCTGCAGGGAGTCCCGGGTGACCCGAACATCGGGCGGCAAAATCCGGCTGAAATGGAAACGCAGGCTGATCTCATCGGCCTGCACCGCCGGCAATCGGGACTTGAGGCCCGCGATATCGATAAACCGGAACGCCTCAGGAAAGCTCAGGTATTCCTGGATGATGCGGTACCCGGCGTAGGCGTTCTTCGGATACGGCAGAATCGCTTCATCTGCCGCGAACCCCACCGGCTGCAATAGCGACGATGGCAGGTTGTAAACATTCTCACCCACCACCAGTTCCATGCGGCTGAGGTAGTGGTTCAGCCACAGATACAGGGTTTCGGCGGTGTGGTTATCACCTCCTAGATAAAACCGCAGGCTGTCCAAACCCAGGGCATTCAGCGGCTGATCCGTGTGCAGGGCCAGGTCGACGCTGACGGAAGACACTTCCCGGGAGTGCTCGGCGTGAGCATCGGCCACGCTGACCGGGAAGATATCGACCGCCCGGCAGGTACGGAACCGGCATTGGGTCTGGCGGCTGGCCTCACCCAAGGGGCGGCTTTTGATTTCAGTATGGCGCTCAACGGTTTGCCGCTCGCTGATGGCGTGCAGTTGCGGGTCAAAGCGCATGATGGTGCAGCTGGGCACCGGCCGCAGGTAATTGGGCCAGAGCATGTTCAGCAGCGAATGGGTCAGCTCTGGAAACTCGTCCTCAACCTTTTCCCGCAATTTGCCGGTCAGGAAGGCAAAGCCTTCCATCAACCGCTCCACATCCGGGTCGGTGCTTTGTTCGGACAAAAAGCGGGTAAGCTGCGGATGTGCCTCGGCAAATTCCCTGCCTTGCAACCGCAGAAAGCTCAACTCATCCCTGTAGAACCTGTTCAACTTCATTTTTTTACTGCGCCTTGTCTGTGCTTTGTCTAGCTCCGAGCCAGCGTTTGGATAGTCTTTCCAAAAGACGCTTCAAGCCTATTCATGGGACGCTTGGGCTCCGCTCCTCAATGCTAATTGCTCCTGCGTCGCATTGAGGATCCAGTGCCAGCCATCCCTGGCTGGCCCGTGAAGAGCTTTCGCTCTTCACCCATGGCTCCGCACACTGTTGGAAAGACTATCCAAACCCTGTCTCTCATCCCTGTATTCAAAGCCTTTACAGCCTTCACCGTCACCGGAACCACCTAAGCGAGAGTTTGCCGGAGGGGGTGGGGGACAATTTTCTGGCGGGAAAAAAGATGTCTGAGCAAAGCGAGTTGTTTTTTCCCAGAAGAAAATTGTCCCCCACCCCCTCCAGCCCCCACGGGCTAAAGCAACCAAGCCTAAACCACCCGGTAATACCGCTTGTCATCCAAAACCAGGTCAATGGTGGTCCGGTCGTCACTCCCGGCAACCTGCAAGTAAACGGTCACCTGAAACTTCAACTGCAGCGGGTCCGGGCCCGGCGGCAACGCCACCACATCCACCCGCTTGACCCGCGGCTCAAACTTCTCGATGCACTGACGAATCGCCCCGCGAATCTGGATACTCAGATCCTGGGTCCCCAGAGTGGCATCATTGAAATCCAGCAGGCCAAGGTCCGGTACGCTAGCGCTGTTGCCCGGATGAGCATTCAGCAGGCGTACCAGGTGGCGCTTGATGGATTCCACCACATGGGTCACTTCACCCATGCTCTGCCCCGCCGGGGCGGCGGCCTGTTCGAGTCGTTCAAACAGGCTGCCGGTATTGCGAACGCCGTCAGTGCCGGTGTCGCCGAACACGGATTAATCCTTGTCCAGGCGGCCAACCAGCGAGAGTTCGAAGTTAGCCCCCATGTACTTGAAGTGCGGGCGCACCGCCAGCGATACCTGGTACCAGCCCGGATCGCCTTCCACCTCAGATACTTCTACCCGGGCGGCGCGCAGTGGGCGACGGCTGCGAACTTCCGCCGGCGGGTTTTCCTGGTCGGCCACGTACTGGCGAATCCAGGTGTTCAGTTCCCGCTCCAGGTCCTGGCGTTCTTTCCAAGAGCCGATCTGCTCGCGCTGCAGCACTTTAATGTAGTGAGCCAGGCGGTTCACGATCATCATGTACGGCAACTGGGTACCCAACTTGTAGTTGGTTTCCGCTTCCTTGCCTTCTTTGGTGTTCGGGAACTGCTTGGGCTTCTGCACCGAGTTGGCGGAGAAGAAGGCGGCGTTGTCGCTACCCTTGCGCATGGTCAGGGCGATGAAGCCTTCTTCCGCCAGCTCGTATTCGCGGCGGTCGGTGATCAGCACTTCGGTGGGAATCTTGGCTTCCAGCTGGCCGAAGGACTCAAAGGTGTGCACCGGCAGGTCTTCCACTGCGCCACCGCTTTGCGGGCCGATGATGTTCGGGCACCAGCGGTACTTGGCGAAGCTCTCGGTCAGGCGGGTGGCCAGCAGGTAGGCGGTGTTGCCCCACAGGTAATGCTCGTGGTCGCCTGAAACCTCTTCCTTGTAGTTGAAGCTGCGCACCGGGTTTTCGGTGGGATCGTAGGGTACCCGCAGCAGGAAGCGCGGTGCGGTAAGGCCCAGGTAGCGGGCGTCTTCGGATTCCCGCAGGGAGCGCCACTTGGCATACTTGGGACCTTCGAAAACGGCGCTCAGTTCCTTGATCGCGGGCAGTTCCTGGTAGCTGTCGACACCAAAGAACGAGGGCGCAACCGAAGACAGGAAAGGCGCGTGGGACATGGCGCCCACGGACGACACATACTGCAGCAGCTTCATGTCTGGCGTTGATGGACTGAAGGCGTAGTTGCCGACAATGGCGCCCACCGGCTCACCACCGAACTGGCCGTATTCTGCGGCATAAATGTGCTTGTAGAAGCCGGTCTGAGTCACATCCGGCGCAAACTCGAAGTCTTCCAGCAGTTCCTGCTTGGTGGCGTGCAGGATATCGACCTTGATGTTCTCGCGGAATTCGGTGCGGTCGACCATCAGCTTCAGGCCGCGCCAGGACGATTCCAGTTCCTGCAGCTTGGGTGCATGCAGGATTTCATCCATCTGGGCGCTGATCTTGCGATCCAGCTCGACCACCATCTGGTCGACCAGGGCTTTGTTGACCGGCTGGCCTTTTTCGTCGCTTCTCAGCAAATTGGCAATAAACGTTGCCACCCCTTTGCGAGCCACATCGTAGCCTTCGTCGGCCGGCGCCATACGGCTATTGGCCATGACCTGGTCCAGCAAGGACCCTTCTGCTACGGATTCGGAGGCAGCAGATTGCTGCACAGCAGTATCAGACATACCACATCCCTTCAGTACGTGATTGATAATCGGTGTTGGTTACCGGATTCCGGTGGTGCGCTTACTCGCCGCCTTCGGTGGCCAGTTCGAGCTCGGCCAGCAGTTTTTCCCGGGCGCTGTCGTTGTCCAGCAGTTCCTGCAGCTTGGAACGGAACGAGGGCACGTTGCCCAGCGGGCCCTTGAGGGCAACCAGGGCTTCACGCAGCTCGATCAGTTTTTTCAGCTCGGGTACCTGGCGGGCAATGCTGTCCGGAGAAAAGTCGTCCAAACCCTGGAATTCCAGATTGACCGGCAGGTCATCGGCATTCTCTTCGAGCTTGTTGGAGACCGAGGTAGACAAGGTCAGACCGGCTTCCTTCATGACAGAACGGAAGTTGTTCTTGTCAACGGAAATGGCTTTGCGGTCTTCGATGGGGGTTTCTTCAGCATGGCCCTTGAAATCGCCAACCACAAACATCTTCAGCGGCAGCTCGGTTTCAGCCTGCTGGTCGCCGGTGGCGGGGACATACTTGATATTGATGCGCTCTTTCGGCGCGACGGAACCGTCTTTGGCAGACATGGCGTGCTCCCTGTGCAATTCATTTGCAGTGTTGTTCAGTCCTTGATGCCTGCCGTCCTGGCAGACAACGCGTCAAACTGTACACAGGTGACCTGGCATTCTCAAGCAAAAACTGGCCAGCAATGGCCCAAACTGTGCTATCGGGCAAACTTTTGCCAGGTAGCCCTGTTGCCGGACCGAATGCAGTTTCAGTCAATGACGGCGCTCCCGGCCAAGGCTATACTCGCAATATCCTTCCAGGAGACAACCATTTACACCAAGGAGACACACCATGAGCGACCTGAAGGCGAAGTTTGATGAAGCGGTAAACTATATCCAGACCGCCGAGGGCGATTTCAAACCGTCCAACGAGCTGAAACTGGAGTTCTACGCCCTGTATAAACAAGCCACCGAAGGCGATGTCTCCGGCAAGCGCCCGGGCATGATGGACTTTGTAGGCCGCGCCAAATACGACGCCTGGGAGAAGCTGAAAGGAACCTCCAGCGATCAGGCTATGCAGCAGTACATCGATAAGCTCGACTCACTGAAGTAATACCCCTGGGCTGTGCCCGCCCCTTTGGCGCGCGCAGCCCTAAGCCGCAGGAAAATACCGCCTTCGGTTTTGCGCCGTTCAAACGTTTGTCATATGATGCGCGCAACATAACAACAACAAACTTTCCGAAGAGTACACACCATGGATATTACCCAGGCGCTCGAGCAGTCACGGCCCAGTATGGTCGGAGATGTACAGGCCGCCATCCGCAAACGCCAGCTGAATCAGCGGGCCGAGCAAACCTACCTGCACTGGATCAGCCGTTTTGTGCTGTTTCACGATCTAAAAGACCCGGCTCACCTGGCGGCAGAAGATCAACTGCTGTTTCTGGATTATCTGAGCAACAAGATCCGCGTATCTCGGGCTAGGCTTAACCAGGCCACCCAGGCGCTGACCTTCTTTTACGAGGATGTACTTGGTAAGACAGCCACCCCGAACGCAGCAGTCGCCTGAACGGGCTCGAAGTGGCGCCGGGGGCATCAGCGCCCGGTCATATTGACGTTCAGAGTATCGTAGGTGCGATTCTCCGGTGGCCGGATCGAGTAGGTGTTGCTGTGGGTCTGGCCCGGGATGAGCTTGGGGTTGCTGAACCGGATATCCACCGGAATTTCGGAGCGCCCGAGATCGGTGCGGCTGTCTCTGGGCTGCAACGCCAGAGGATCAAGATAGAAATCGTCGTCACTGGCGGTTTGCACGGGAACGCCTGCGGCCGGCGCTTCCAGCCCGCCCTCAATGACCGTATTGGCCAGGGTTTCCTCTTCGATGGAGTGGAACGGAATGGTATCAATGGTGGAACGCTGCTCCAGTTCAAACACCGGCGTTGCGTTGCTGGCGCTTTGACCGTGTGCAGTGGCAGACATCAGCCCCAGAGATAGCACCATGGCAGCCATGGCTACCGGGCATGCCCATTTTGAACCGGTGTGAGACTCTGACGAATTCATCGCATCAACCCTGAATGATCTTCCATTGCCCTTTCGGGTGACAATTTTTGATCAGTCTATCGCCATTGGTGACGCTTTGCTCAACCAAAAGACGATTCTGTGACGATTTTCACTTGCCAGTGCCTGCCGGCTGATACCGAATCCCAGTGATGACCACCGTCTTCCAGCCCTCTGGCGTTTTCACCGACACCTCATCGTCCAGGTGCTTGCCAATCAACGCCCGGGCAAGCGGGGCATTGATACTGAGATAGCCCTTGGCCAGGTCAAACTCGTCGGCCCCGACCAGCCGGTAGGTCTGCTCTTCACCATCCTCATCCTCGATGGTGACCCAGGCCCCGAAGAACACCCGGCTCTGGTCGTCCGGCAGCCGGTCGACCACGGTGAGCTCGTCCAGGCGTTTGCTGAGAAAACGTACCCGCCGGTCAATCTCCCGCAACTGCTTCTTGCCGTAGATGTATTCCGCATTCTCCGAGCGATCCCCCAGGGCCGCGGCTTCCCTCACGGCCTGGGTGACCTCCGGGCGCTTATTCTTCCACAGGTACTGCAACTCCTCCCGTAACGCCTGCTCGCCGTCCGGTGTGATATAGCGCGGTCTTGGAGCCGTCGAACCTTCGGTCTTGCTCATCAGATCAGGGATTCCGGGTTAAACAGAAAATTCAGGGCAAAAAAAACCCCGTGGGTCACGGGGTATAAGGCTAGCGCTGTGCTGGAGGGAGAAGCAAGCAACTTTCTACCTGCTTCTGCATCTACAAACTCCATTCTACAGAGCGGGCATTACCCGGCGGTGGCCACGAAATTACCTTTTCGCAAGGCTGAAACCTGGCTGATCGGCTGAAATTAGGTTGTACACTCTAGGCGCCGGAGATAGCGTGCGAGTTAATCAACACTGACTTTTCGTTTGGAGACAAATCCATGAACACCAAGAAACTCATGAACCTGGCCCTGGAAGGTATCGATAGCCTGGGCTTTCGCCTGGACAGCCTGGGCATCACCAGCAAACTGAATCGCCACAACATCGCGGCCTTTCTGATGGCTGAGCAGAAGCATCTGGAAGGGGAATGGGACAGCATTCAGGCCAAAGTGGACCGCCGCCGCTCCCAGTTCGAGCATATCAGCGGCCTGGTCGAAGCCCGCGCTGGTGCACTGATCAGTCCGGTGGTTAACCGTTTTCGCGCCAGTCAGTAAGACTCAGGCGCTACTGGTTTCGGTAGAGGACGACCTATCGTTCTGGGTTTCCTCTGCCTGCTCGGCCGGTGCTGCCTTGATCCGCTTGCGGATCCCGGTATAGGCGGGCATCCGCACGGTGACCGTCAAGCCAGGCGGTTCCTCTCCCTCATGGGTATCACTGAGCAAAATCTGGCCCTGGTGGATTTCCGCCACCGCACTGACCAGGCTCAATCCCAGGCCGTTGCCCGGCAGTGACCGACTCTTGCCCACCCGATAGAAGCGCTGGAACACCTGGCCTTTTTCGTCGTCCGGTATACCGATACCGGAATCCTGCACCTCAAACACCGCGCCCGCGCCATCGCGGCGAACCACAACCTCGATGGAACCGTGCTCCGGTGTGTATTTGATCGCATTGTCGATCAGGTTACTGATCATCTGGAACAGCAGGTCCCGATCACCCTCGATCATCACGCCCTGCTCCAGCGACTGGGCGAAGGATTGCTCCTTGTCTTCCGCCAGGGCTTCGTACAATTCACAGGCATCACTGACCAGCTCGTCCAGGGACACCACTTTCATATCCGCTGAATTCCCCCGGGTTTCCAGCCGGGCAATGCGCAACAATGCATTGAAGGTTGCCAGCAGCTGGTCCGCCTCAGCCACTGCTCTGCCTACCTGTTCCCGGGCCTCATCGTTGTCCACGGCAATCAGGGTGTTCTCAAGCTGGTTGCGCAGGCGGGTCAGCGGGGTGCGAAGGTCGTGGGCGATGCTGTCTGACACATGGCGAATGCCTTCCATCAGGTAAACAATGCGGTCGAGCATCTGGTTCAGGTTTTCGGCAAGCTGGTCAAAATCGTCTTCGGTACCCCGGGTGGGTATGCGCAGCGACAGATGGCCATTCATGATTCGCCGGGAGGTGTTATTGATCACTTCAATACGGCGCGTGGTACCGCGGCTCATCAAAAAGCCGCCCAGCAACGCCAGTGCCAGGGTGATGCCCATGCCCCAGTTGATGGCGGTTTCGATCACCCGCTTGAGGTTGGTGAGTTCTTCAACATCCCGTCCCACCAATAACTTCAACCCGCCCTGGACCTCAAAAATCCGGGCGCGGGCAAGCCGCTCCGGCCCCTGCCAGCCCACGGAGGAATCCAGGGTAAAGTTGATCCAGCCGGTGTCAGACGAGCGACTGCCCCCTGGCCAGGTTTCAATGTTACCGGCCAGTTTGAGGAAGTCGTCTGTGGTGAGAAGGTAGATGGATTTGGCGTTGGGGTCGCGGGCGACGCGCTCACGGATGATGGTGATCAGTCCGTTCACGCCACGCCCACGGTACTGCTCCGCCAGACCGGCAATTTCCGCTTCGATGGTTTCATCGGTCTGGGCGGTCATGAAGCCGGCCGTGCGCCAGTAGATGAATGCCAGCAACAGGAATACCGATGTGGCAAACACCACCATGTACAGCAGGGCCAGCTGAAAAGAGGATGTCCTGAGCTGACTAAGCAGTTTCACGCAGCATGTATCCCGCACCCCGAACCGTCTGCAGCAGGGGCGTGTCGAATTCCTTATCGATCTTGGCCCGCAGGCGGCTGATGTGCACGTCAATCACGTTGGTCTGGGGGTCAAAGTGATAATCCCAGACTTTTTCCAGCAGCATGGTCCGGGTGACCACCTGGCCGGCGTTACGCATGAGATATTCCAGCAGACGGAATTCCCGCGGCTGAACATCAATGTTCTGACCGGCACGCTTGACGGTCCTGGCCAGCAGGTCCATCTCCAGATCGGCAACCCTCAGCACGGTTTCCGTTTCCGCCGCCTGGCGATTGCGTCGAATCAGAGATTCGATACGGGCCAGCAGTTCGGTAAACGAAAAGGGTTTGGTGAGGTAGTCGTCACCGCCGCCACGCAGCCCTTCTACCCGGTCATCCACATCGCCCAGGGCGCTGAGGATAAGTACCGGGGTCTGATTTCCCGTTGCCCGCACAGTCTTGATGATGGACAGGCCATCCATGCCAGGCAGCATGCGGTCCACAATCATGATGTCGTACTCTTCACTGGCCGCCATCATCATGCCTTCCTTGCCGTCGGCCGCATGATCCACCACGAAGTCGGATTCTCTCAGTCCCTTCAGCAGATAATTTGCTACATCCCGATCGTCTTCGATTACCAGCGCTTTCACCGGTGCTCCTCCTGATAGCGGATTACATTAACTCTTAGGGTACGAAGAACTCCGGAAACCAGCCAGTTACCATCTTGTAAGAGGGTGTCGCCTATGACGACGGTCAATTTGCCGACCTGAACCAGCTCAGAGTGTCCTCCGTTTCCAACGATGGCCGGTATTCCGCACTCACCCAGCCGTGATAGCCCATTCGATCCAGCGCTGCGAAAACATTCGAAAAGTTAATCTCTCCGGTACCGGGCTCATGCCGGCCCGGATTATCGGCAAACTGGATGTGGCCAATCCACGGCAGCAGGCACTCCATGGTACGAATCACATCGCCTTCCATAATCTGCATATGATAGACGTCATACTGCAACCGCACATTGTCCGCATCGAGTTCTTCAATCAATGCCATCACCTTGCCCGTGGTGTCCAGCATGAACCCCGGCATATCCACCCGGCTGTTAATCGCCTCAAGGCACAGGGTCAGGCCCGCCTCGGCAAAGCGATCAGCGGCATACTGCACGTTCGCCACCAGCGTCTCCCAGGCGGTCTGCTCATCCAGCTCTGCCGGCTTCAGCCCTGTCAGGCAGTTCATCTGGCGATTACCCAGCGCCCGGGCATAGGCTATGCCCTGATCCACCCCGGCACGAAATTCCGCAACACGATCCGGCAGACAGGCAATGCCCCGCTCACCGGCCTGCCAGTCGCCGGGCGGCAGATTGAACAACACCTGAGTCAGGCCATGCTTCTGCAACTGCTGCGCCAGTTCTTCGGCCGGCCAGTCATAGGGAAACAGATACTCTACTGCAGTGAAGCCCGCCGCCCGCGCCCGGGCAAAACGCTCAAGAAACGGGACCTCGGTAAACAACATCGACAGATTGGCAACAAACCGTGGCATTGTCCGCTCCTTAGTTCTTTGAGTTTGAAGTGTCTTCCTTCGGGCCCCGGCCCAGCGACCCCAACAAGGTGCCGTTCAGGTGCTCCAGCTCCAGCAACAGGCCACTGTGGTCCACATCACTGTGGCCATTGGCCGCCAGTGACAGATACTCATTATGGGTCTGTTGTGCCAACGGCAACGTCAGCCCCTCGGCCCGCGCCTCATCCAGAATCATCCGCATATCCTTCAACTGAATCCGCGCCGGCGCCCCAGGCGCAAAATCCCGGTCAATCATCCGCTGGCCATGCAATTCGAGAATCCGACTACCGGCAAACCCACCCATCAGCGCCTCCCGCACCGCGGCTGGGTCTGCCCCACCCTTGGCCGCCAGCAACAACGCCTCGGAAACCGCACCAATGGTAATCCCCACAATCGCCTGATTCGCCAACTTCGCCAACTGCCCGGCCCCCACCGGCCCGATGCGGGTACACTTACCCAACACCTCAAACACCGGCCGGGCCCGCTCCACATCCGCCTCAGACCCACCGGCCATAATACTCAACCGGGCCTCAGCCGCGCCCAGGGTACCGCCCGACACCGGCGCATCCACAAACCCCGCCCCCTGCTCCGCCGCCAACCCGGCCAACCGCCGCGCCAGCGACGGCTGCACCGAACTCATATCAATCACCAACGCCCCGGATTTCAGGGCCGTCAGAGCGCCCTGGACCACCAACACGTCTTCCACCACCGAGCCGTTTTCCAGCATGGTGATCACCACGTCAGTACCGGCAACTGCCTCAGCCGGAGTCCCGGCAATCGTCGCCTCGCCGGCAAAAGGCTCACACTTGCTCGCGGTGCGGTTCCACAGGGTCATGGGGTAACCGGCCGTCAGCAGGTTACGGGTCATCGGCGCGCCCATTAGGCCGATGCCGAGGAAGGCGATACGCGGAAGGTTGTTAGTCATGTTGAGAATTCCACTCCAAAGTCGGAAGAAGCGTGTGGGTGGTTTGCTCCAAAACCTTGCGGAGCCATGGATGGCGGAGCAGAGCGCACAGGGACGTATTCACAGCGTGTTTTGGGGCAAGCCACCCACACGCTTCCGCCCGAATGTTCGATAACTTGAATGTGAAGCCATTATACAAACAAAAACGCCACCAACCGCGAACGGTGGTGGCGTTTCAAGCCAAGCCAGGTGGCGTCAATCAAGCCGCTTCGATCATCTGCGCCTTGATCTTCTTCATGGCATTCTTCTCCAACTGCCGAATGCGCTCCGCCGACACGCCATACTTGTCTGCCAACTCATGCAGCGTCGACTTGCCATCGGTCAGCCAGCGCTCTCGCAGAATATCCTGGCTGCGCTCATCCAACGCCGACAACGCCTGCATCAACCGGCCATTGGAGTCTTCAGACCAATCGGCGTTCTCCAGCTGCACCGCAGGATCACTGCGACGATCTTCCAGATAGTAAGCAGGCGCCTGGTAGCTGCTGTCATCGTCGTCATCCATCGGCCCTTCGAACGAAGTGTCGTGGGACGCCAACCGGCCTTCCATCTCGCGCACCACCCGGGGCTCTACCCCCAGATCCTTGGCGACCGCGTTCAACTCATCGTGGTTCAGCCAAGCCAGCTTCTTCTTCTGACTGCGAAGGTTGAAAAACAGCTTACGCTGGGCC
The DNA here is from genome assembly GCF_052380025.1 of Marinobacter sp. NSM. Taxonomy (NCBI): domain Bacteria; kingdom Pseudomonadati; phylum Pseudomonadota; class Gammaproteobacteria; order Pseudomonadales; family Marinobacteraceae; genus Marinobacter; species Marinobacter sp. NSM. Next base: position 760,125 of record NZ_JBQTCK010000002.1, on the reverse strand, counting down.
TTGGTCGTCGCGACCTTCACAATACGCCAGTTGCGCAGAATGAACTCATGGATCTCGGCTTTTATCCAGTGCACCGCAAACGACACCAGACGCACGCCATACTCAGGATTGAAGCGCTTGACGGCCTTCATCAGGCCCACATTACCTTCCTGGATCAAATCCGCCTGAGCCAGGCCATAGCCGGAATAGCTCCGGGCAATGTGAATCACAAAGCGCAGGTGAGACAACACCAACTGACGGGCGGCTTCCACATCGCCATCGTAATGGAGTCGTTCCGCCAGCTTACGCTCCTCATCCACTGAGAGAACCGGAATGCGGCTCGCCGCCTGAATATAAGACTCGAGATTGGCACCCGGAACCAGTCTGTCAGCCAGCTGTAAACTCGTACCCATGCATTAACCTCCGAACCTGACAGCCGTAAAATATAACAACTTTTAATTAGACCGCCAAGAACTTGATTAGTTCCCGAACTTTCCAGTAAAACGTTACAAAACAACAACCTGAAAAATTCGCCGTGGCTGTTCTGACTACCAAACTACGCCAGAACAAGCTCTTTTTTCAATACGGTTTTCCCGTTACCCGGATCACCCGCCAGCAATATCGCCCGGTTCAATGTCATCCAGATGACGCTTCACCGCAAGCCAAGCGCCTAGCCAGCCTAGCAGCATTGCGATGATAATCAATGCCAATGCACCGTCAAAGCCCGGCCCCTGCAGCGAGAATTCGCTGCGGTAAAGGCCTGCCAGGCGTTCAATGGGCCCGTTCAGCCACCACAAAGAGAGCTGGATCAACAACCAGGCAACCACCCCACCTCCGAGGCCAAACCAGGCCCCGGTGTACAGGAACGGCCGGCGGACAAAGGCATCGGTTCCACCCACCAGCTTGGCTACCAGAATTTCATCCCGCCGGTTTTCAATCGCCAGGCGCACGGTATTGCCAATCACCAGAATGACCGCCGAGCCAAGCAACAGTGCCAGGGCCCATACCGCCCGGGCCAGAATGTCGGTCATGGCATTGAGCCGCTGCAACCAGCCAAGATCCACCTGCACCTGCTCAATGCCATCCATTCCATCAACAAACCGCACCAAAGCCTGCACGCCATCAGCGGAGCGGGCACTGTCCTGGGGGGTGATCAACAAGGTATGGGGCAACGGATTGTCATCCAGAAAATCCAGGGCATTGTCCAGGCCGGACGATGCGCGAAACTCCTCCAGGGCCTGATCCCGGTCCACCAGCTGAACCGACAGCACCCGGCCATCGTCCCGAACCTCTTCCGCCAGCTCCCCGGCTCGCTCCAGTGCGACATCCATGGCCAGGTAGGCGGTAACCCTGGCGCTGCTCTCCCAGCCGGCACTGACACCCTGCAAGCTGCCTAGCAGCAGCAACAGTGCGACGGGCAGGGCAAGGGCCACGCCCATCACAGTCCAGGTCATCATACTGGCCACCGGTGTTTGCCAAAGACGCCGGGCGGAATCCCGTGCCACCTTCCGGTGATGCTCCAGATAGCTGCGGGCCTGGGCGTTCACCGGAGACTTCCCCCGATTGGCAGCCCCGCGCCGGTTATCCTGCTTGTGCCGGGGTTCAGTAGCCACTGACACCTCCCGCTGCCGGGGCATGCCCACCGGCAATCAGCTGACCATGATCCAGGGTCAGCTTTCGCCGTCCCATCTCATTGATCAGGGCAATGTCGTGGGTGGCGATCAGCACGGTCACGCCCACCTGGCTGAACTCGGTGAAGAGGTGCATGATGTCTGCGGATAGCTCCGGGTCCAGGTTACCGGTGGGCTCATCCGCCAGCAACACGGGCGGTTTGTTCACCACAGCCCTGGCAATGCCGACACGCTGTTGTTCACCGCCGGATAACTGCAGCGGGTTCATTTTCTCCTTGTTCAGCAGCCCCACCTTATCCAAGGCCGCCCGCACACGACGGCCGATATCATTGGGCGAGGCGCCCATCACTTCCAGTGGCATCGCGACGTTATCGAACACCGTGCGATCAAACAGCAACTGGTGATTCTGGAACACCACGCCGATATGCCGGCGGATGTAGGGGATCTGGCGCCGTGGCAAACTATTCAGGCGCTGGCCACCGACGATCAGCTCACCGGCCGTCGGCCGCTCCATGACCATGATCAGCTTCAGCAGGGTACTTTTGCCCGCGCCGGAGTGCCCGGTCAGAAACGCCAGCTCCCCCCGGTCCAGGTGAAAATTCACCTGGCGCAAAGCGGTGTGGTCGCTGTCATAGCGTTTGGTAACTTGGCGAAACTCGATCATTTCGGGCGCGGGCTCCGTAGCCGGTGCTTCAGTCGTCGAACAGGGCGTCGACAAAGGTTTCCGCATCAAAACTGCGCAGGTCTTCGGCCTGCTCGCCCACTCCGATAAAGCGGATAGGCAGCTGCAGCTGGCGGGCAATGGCAAATACAATACCGCCTTTTGCGGTGCCGTCCAGCTTCGTCAAGGTAATACCGCTGACGCCCACCGCCTGCTGGAAGACCTGGGCCTGGCTCAGGGCATTCTGGCCGGTACCGGCGTCCAGCACCAGCATCACTTCGTGGGGCGCCGATTCATCCAGCTTTTTCATCACCCGGACAACTTTGCTCAATTCGTTCATCAGGTTGTCTTTGTTCTGCAGGCGCCCGGCGGTATCGGCTATCACCACATCGGTACCCCGGGCCTGGGCAGACTGGATAGCGTCAAAGATCACCGACGCACTATCGGCACCGGTGTGCTGGGCCACCACCGGCACGTTATTGCGCTCTCCCCACACCTGCAACTGCTCCACCGCCGCCGCACGGAAGGTATCACCGGCCGCGAGCATGACGGATTTGCCTTCCGCCTGGAACTTCCGGGTGAGCTTGCCAATGGTGGTGGTCTTGCCAACGCCGTTCACGCCGACCATCAGGATGACGTAAGGCTTGTTGTCGGTGTTGACGTCCAGTGGTTTGGTGACGTCCTTCAGCAGGCCGTGCAGCTCGTCGCGCAGGGCCTTGCGCAAAGCTGCACCGTCCCTGAGCTGGTTGCGTTCCAGCTTGTCGGTGAGCGACTCAATGATTTCGGAGGTGGCCGTGACGCCCACATCGGCCATTAACAGGGTGGTTTCGATTTCTTCCAGCAAGTCCTCATCGATCTTTTTGCCCACTGAGAACAAATCCGCCAGACCGCCGGTCAGACTGGCACGGGTCTTACCCAGGCCTTTCCTGATTCGCTCGAAAACGCTGATCTGGGGTTCGGGCTCCGGTGTCGGCTCCGGCTCCGGGGCCAACTCGGCGGTCGGGGCTGCCATAGCGGGCACTGCCTCAGCCGCAGGTGCCTCGGGCTGCACTTCGGCGACCGGCTCTGCCGGAGCAGCTTCCGGCTCTTCCCGGGCGGGTTCCGGTTCCGCTGGAGCCGGGCCCCGGGCTACCTCTGGCTTGCGCTGGACCACCGCTTTCGGCCGGGGGGCACGCTTGCGGTTGCCGGCGATGTCCAGCACAAAGAACAGAACAAGAAGGGCCAACAGGCCGATTGAAATCCACTCTGCCGTCATAGTCTTACCATCTGTCTGAAAAGGGCGGGCGAAAATAAAGCGCACATTCTAGCAGACCTGCAGGCCTAAGTGAGGAGCTGGCCCATTATCCCCTGACGGCCGCTTTCCGGTACCATAATCGCCCACGATTCAACCTGTTCAGAACTCCGGAGCACAGCCATGGCCAGACGCAAACCGGCAAACCGCAAAACCGGCCCGACGCCAGCGGGGCGCGCGCCTTCCGGCGGTACCGGGGAGCTGCGCATTATCGGGGGTGATTGGCGCAGCCGAAAACTGCGATTTCCGGATGCCGGCGGTGTTCGCCCAAGCCCCGCCCGCACCCGCGAAACCCTGTTTAACTGGCTCAACTTCCAGATTGCCGGCAGTGATTGCCTGGACCTGTTTGCCGGTTCCGGGGCCCTCGGCCTGGAGGCGCTTTCCCGTGGCGCGGCCAGCGCCACGCTGGTCGACCATACCCCGGCACTGGCCACCGCCTTGCGGGACAACCTGCGGTTACTGAGGTCCGACAAAGGCGTGGTGGTGTGTCAGGATGCCGAAAGCTATCTTGCCAACCGGCAACGACCACCGTTCGACATCGTGTTTATGGACCCGCCCTTTCGCCAGGGTTGGCTGGAACGATTGTTTCCGCTACTGGAGACCGGCCAATGGATCAAGCCGGGTGGCTGGGTGTACGTGGAGCATGAGAGTGAACGGGCAACGCCGCCAGTACCCGACGGCTGGCAGTTACACAGGCAGAAGACCGCCGGCCAGGTGACCTACAGTCTGTATCGGGTTAACCCGGACGCGGATTAGATCCGCGGCAGCAAAACAAAAAAGCCAGATGAGCAAACCCATCTGGCTTTTGGGGTGCCTGAACGGCGATGCGTCAGGCGACCGGGCGCAGCGAATAGGCCCGCAAATGCGCCGCGAACTCTTCCAGATAGCGAATGCCGCTGGCTTCCGCCTCTTTGCACCATTCCATCAACGCCTGCAGTTTGTCCTGGGGTTTCAGCCCACGCTGACGCCACAGCCGTTGCAGCTCGTGGCTCTTCTCGTAGATCTGCCGCAGAATTTCGTGGCGCTCCAATACCGTTTCCAGCTGTTCTTTGTCCTTGGGCTTGATCAGCGTGACTTCCCGGGACAACAGCTGCCTGAGCTTGCGGTAACGGGGACGAATCTCGTCATCCATCAGCGACCGCTGCTGGCGCAAAACCGGTTCCATGACCCGCTTGCGGTACTGACGCATGATATCGAAGCGGCTGTTGGTAATGGCCTGAACGGTTTCCACATCCACCTCCTGCTTGCCCGGAACGTAATGAGCAATCGGCCGGTAGCCCTTCGGCTTGGCAAGACCAAACAACTGGAACAGGCGAATATAGCCCCAGCCGATGTCCACCTCGTACCAGCGGCGGGACAGCTTGGCCGAGTTTGGATAGGTGTGGTGGTTGTTGTGCAGTTCTTCACCGCCGATCAGGATGCCCCAAGGCGAGATATTGCGGGCATTATCGGCACATTCGAAATTGCGGTAACCCAGATAGTGGCCAACGCCATTAACCACCCCTGCGGCCCATACCGGAATCCACATCATCTGTACCGCCCAGATCCAGATCCCGTGGACCCCAAACAGTGCCAGATTGAGTACCGCCATCAGCACAATACCCAGCATTTTGTAGCGGCTATAGACGTTGCGCTCGATCCAGTCTTCCGGGGTGCGCTGACCGTAACGCTCGAGAGTTTCCGGCGTAGCCGCCTCGGCGTAGAGCTCCGCGCCCTCCAGCAGCACCTTGCGAATACCCAGAACCACCGGGCTGTGGGGGTCTTCCTCGGTTTCACACTTGGCGTGGTGTTTACGGTGGATGGCGGTCCACTCCTTGGTATTCTGCGCGGTGGTCATCCACAACCAGAAACGGAAAAAATGCCTGAGCACCGGATGCAGATCCAGGGCGTTATGAGCCGAATGGCGATGCAGATAAAGCGTAACGCTAACGATGGTGATATGGGTGAGCACCAGGGTGACTGCAATCAACTGCCATACCGAGAGGTCAAGGAGACCGTTAAACCACATAAATTATCCTCAAGAATTCATCAACTTCGAAAGGCGATACTGCGGGGGGAGATTCGCAAACACTCGAAGGGAACGTATAACGATAACTTTAGCGTACAGCTGTACGCATCAACAACACCGTTTGGCGGCTTTTTTGTTACTGTTTACACTTATGGCCCTGAAACACGTCTGCCAGTGGAGGCTTCGTGCCCGAATTACCCGAAGTAGAAACCACCCGCCAGGGCATTGCGCCCCACTGTGAAGGCCAGGCCATAACCCGGGTGGTCATTCGCAACGCCCGGCTACGCTGGCCGATTCCCGAAGATCTGCCCGAGCGCCTGCAAGGCCAGATCATCCGGGCCGTCGACCGCCGGGCCAAGTACCTGTTTCTGCACCTGGATGCTGGCACCGTCATTGTCCACCTGGGCATGTCCGGCAGCCTGCGGGTGATCACCGACAACAGCCCGGCCGCCACCCACGACCATGTTGATGTCTGCCTTGGCAATGGCCGCACCCTGCGCTTCAACGACCCCCGGCGCTTTGGCTGCTGGCTGTGGGCCGACGACTGCACCCTGCACCCGCTGATCCGGGATCTTGGCCCGGAACCGCTGTCGCCGGAATTTGGTGGTGCCTGGCTATTCCGGCTGTCCCGGGGCAAACAGAGCCCGATCAAATCCTTCATCATGGACAATCATGTGGTGGTCGGGGTTGGCAACATCTACGCCAACGAAGCCCTGTTCAAAGCCGGTATACACCCGAAACGAAAGGCGGGCCGAATCAGCCTGGACCGCTATCACCGGCTGGCTGAAGCCATAAAGGAAACCCTGAGCGCAGCCATCCTGATGGGCGGCACCACCTTGCGGGATTTCGTTAACAGCGACGGAAAGCCGGGGTATTTTGCCCAGTCATTACTGGTATACGGGCGTGGTGGTGCCCCCTGCCCGGAATGTAACACCGTGCTGAAGGAAATCCGAATGAACAATCGCTCCACCGTGTACTGCCCTCGTTGCCAGCGCTGAAACTGCAAACCAACATCACACAACTCACACAATACAAACAAAAACCGTTTGAAATTCAGGCAATATGATTCATAGTTAACAGAGAATTAACAGGAGAGAACCGTCATGACCCGCAAGATTTCCCGCACTCTGGTTGCAACGGTGGCAGCCTGTCTGCTGGCTTTTTCATCATTGGGCCACGCCAGAACAGTCGATGAGAGCCCCTCAGCGCTGGCCATGACGGCCGATGCGGTTCTGCTGCGACCTGCCCTGCTGGCCACCACCATTGTTGGCAGTGCCGTCTATCTGGTATCTCTGCCATTCTCTGCCCTCGGCGGCAACGCCGGTGAGGCTGGCGAGGTGCTGGTTGTTGGCCCGGCCAAGGCGACCTTCGTTCGCTGCCTGGGCTGCTCACGCACCGGCCGCAAGTCCGAAACGGTTGAACAAGCCGCTGACTGAGCCTACTCCGGCGATCAGTAGAATCCCGGCTTGCCAGCCGCCGGAATCTGAGGCAGCCTGAGGGAAACCCTTCAGGCTGTTTTTGTTTATGGTGGATTGGTCAACCCTCGATACCGTGTTCCTGGATATGGATGGAACACTGCTGGATCTTCACTTCGACTCGCACTTCTGGCTTGAGCACTTGCCCAGACGTTACGCCGAGCAGTACGACCTGCACCCCCAACAGGCGAAAGATACCCTGCTGGCCATGATCATGGCGGAACGGGGCTCACTGAACTGGTACTGCACCGACTACTGGAGCGAACGACTCTCGGTGAATATCAACCAACTGAAGGCGGAAGTCAGTGATCGCATCGGCTACCGCCCGCACGTGCCCGACTTTCTGTCTTCGTTGCGCCAAGCCGGCCTGCGCTCGGTGATTGTGACCAACTGCCACCCGGACCCCCTGGCACTGAAACTGGAACGCACCGGACTGGACAAACACGTGGATGCCATCGTTTCCAGCCATGAATTCGGCAAACCCAAGGAAGATCGTGATTTCTGGCGAGACCTCGGCAGAAAAATCCCGTACCGGCGAGACAAAACCCTGATGGTGGACGACAGTTTTCCCGTGCTGGAGAGTGCCTGCCAGGCAGGCATCGGCCAATGCCTGGCCATTCTTGAGCCCGACAGCACCCAGGCACCCAATGCCCAACACCCTGAGATCCCCGGCATTCGCCATTTTGATGAAGTGCTGCCATCACTGCGTTCGCAACAGCCCCTGCCATCCCGATGACGAGCCGGTTATAATCTGGTTAACACAATGCCCGACGGCAGGTGCCAACCCGGTGAGGAGATATGACGGCAACCAGCGCTGACGAACAAAAGGTGCGGCTCGACAAATGGCTCTGGGCCGCGCGCTTCTACAAGACCCGTTCCCTGGCGAAAGAAGCCATCGAAGGCGGCAAGGTGCATTACAATAGCCAGCGAGCAAAGCCCGGCAAGATTGTCGAAGCTGGCGCCAGGGTTACCTTGCGCCTGGGCTGGCAGGAAAAAATCGTGATCGTGGATGAGATAAGCGACCGGCGCAAGGGCGCTCCAGAGGCCCAGAAGCTTTACCACGAAACCAGTGACAGCGTGAAAAAACGCGAAGAACTGGCCTGGCAGCGCAAGACCATGCAGGCCGCCCAATTGCCACCCGCCCGCCGGCCGAGCAAGAAAGACCGCCGGGACATTCAGCGGTTCCGGGACCAGAACGGCCTGTAAAACCGGATCACACCAAAGCTCGTAAAGAGTACGCCCGCCTCAATGACCCTCCGCGCGGGCAGCACCATCAACCCCACAGACAGCGTCAGGAGACACCATGGCATCCCGAGATCAATTCCAGCGTTTTATTTTCGAACACAGCCAGGTTCGGGGTGCCTGGGTTCAACTGGGTAACAGTTTCAGTGACATCAGCACCCAGGCCCCTTACCCCGAATCCGTTCGCCGTTTACTGGGCGAATCGCTGGTGGCCAGCGTGTTGATGAGCAGCAGCCTGAAGTTCAAGGGCACCCTGTCCTTGCAGGCGGCCGGCGAAGGCTCGTTGCGCACACTGATGGCCGAGTGCAGCCACGACCGCCATATCCGGGGCCTGGCCCGCCATGACGATCAGGCCGTTACCGGCGATACCCTGAACGAACTTCTGGGCGCCGGCCGCATGGCCATCACCATCACCCCGGACCAGGGCCAGCGCTATCAGGGTGTGGTGCCCAGGGAAGCCGATACCCTGGCCGGCTGCCTGGAAGAGTATTTCGAGCGGTCCGAGCAGATTGCCACCAGCCTGTTCCTGTTCGCCAACGAAGACACCGCCGCCGGCCTGATGCTGCAGCGGTTGCCGGGTCATACCGAAGAAGACGATGATTTGTGGAACCGGGTCAATCACCTGGCGCGCACTGTCGAGGCCGAAGAGTTGCTGACGCTCGACAGCGAAACCCTGCTGCACCGGCTGTTCCACGAGGAAACCGTGCGGCTGTTCGACCCCGAGCCGGTGGCCTTTCACTGCAGCTGCTCCCGGGAGCGCACCCTCGCCGCCCTCGAGGCCATCGGCAAAGACGAGTGTTACAGCATCCTCGACGAGCAGGGCAGCATCAACATGGACTGCCAGTTCTGTCACGCAAACTATCGCTTCAATAGGAATGACATTGATCACCTTTTCACCGGCCATACGTTACACTAAGCAGTCACTCAACTTGCCCGGAAGCCGCATCTGGCGCGGCTTTCAGGGCAGTCGTTTTTTACCGGCGTCTCTGGCATAATAGCGCGCCTGAATTGACCCGATTGCTCAGATTTCCGTCAATTTTTTCGGGGGGACGGCCTGAGCAATCACGAAGACATCCCGAGGGCGAGGTCGAAGTGAGCAACACTTATAATGATCTGAGTACAGCAAGACTGGTTGAAGTGGCACTGGCCAGAAATGAGGGACAACTGGCAGCCAACGGTTCCCTGGTGGTCACCACCGGCGAACGTACCGGCCGGTCTCCCATGGACCGTTTTATCGTCGAGGAGCCCAGCACCGCTGACGACATCCATTGGGGCCCGATCAACCGCCCGTTCGACGCCGACAAGTTCGACGCCCTCTGGGATCGTGTTGAAGCCTACATTGCTGAAAAAGACAGTTTTGTCTCCCACGTTCACGTCGGCTCTGACCCCGAACACTATCTGCCGGTCAAAATGACCACGGAAACCGCCTGGCAGAACCTGTTTGGCCGCAACCTGTTTATCCGCCCGGATGACTACAACCCGGCCGACAAACAGGAATGGCAGATCCTCAACGCCGCCAACTTCGAGTGTGTGCCCGAGCGTGACGGCACCAACTCCAACGGCTGCGTGATCATCAACTTTGCCAAGCGCAAAGTATTGCTGGCAGGCATGCACTATGCCGGCGAAATGAAAAAAGCCATGTTCTCTGTACAGAACTTCCTGCTGCCGGAAAAAGACGTGCTGCCGATGCACTGCTCCGCCAACGTCAGCGAGAATGGCGAAACCTGTCTGTTCTTCGGCCTGTCCGGCACCGGCAAGACCACCCTGTCTGCCGATCCGCACCGCTTCCTGATCGGTGACGACGAGCACGGCTGGGGCCCCGGCACCGTATTCAACATTGAAGGTGGCTGCTACGCCAAGTGCATCGATCTGAGTCAGAAGAACGAGCCCATCATCTGGGACGCCATCCGTTTTGGTGCCATCGTTGAAAACGTGATGATCGATCCGGAAACCCGTGAGCCGGATTACACCGACGTATCCCTCACCGAGAACTCCCGCTGCGCCTACCCGCTGGAGCATGTGGAAAAGCGGGTTCTGGAGAACCGCGCCGGCGAGCCGTCGCACATTATCTTCCTGACCTGCGACATGACTGGCGTTCTGCCCCCGGTATCCATCCTGAGCCGTGAAGCCGCCGCTTACCACTTCCTGAGTGGTTACACCGCACTGGTTGGCTCAACCGAGATGGGCTCGTCGTCCAAGCTGAAGTCTACCTTCTCAACCTGCTTTGGTGCCCCCTTCTTCCCGCGTCCGGCCGGTGTATACGCCGAACTGCTGATGAAGCGGATCGACGAGTTCGGCAGCAAGGTATTCCTGGTCAATACTGGCTGGACCGGCGGCCCCTACGGCGAAGGCAAGCGTTTCAGCATTCCGACCACGCGCGCTATCATTGCCGCCATCCAGAATGGCGACCTGGACGACGTGGAAACCGAGTATCTGGACACCCTGAACCTGGACGTGCCCAAGCACATCCCTGGTGTCGACACCGAGCTGCTGAACCCACGCAACACCTGGACCAGCCCGGAATACTATGACGGCAAGGCCCAGGAGCTGATTGCCCAGTTCGTGGAAAACTTCAAGAAGTTCGATGTGGCAGATGCCATCGTCGAGGCCGGCCCGAAACTGAGCTGAGCCTGACCCGAAAAAAAAGCGCCCTGCGAGAGCACGGCGCTTTTTTTGTCGCCTGAAACCGAAGGGACGGATGCCCCCGGAGATCAGGTGGCGTAGAACAACAGTGGCACAAAGGCTACCAGCAGCAGCGAAATCCCCATGGCAATCAACGGCATGATGATACGTTCATGGCGCTGGTAGAAGGTTCCACCCTCACGCTGAGCAGCCAGCACCTCGGCCTCGCCCACCACCTGGCGGGTCAGCAGGTGATTGAGTGCCACCGGCGGGCTCAGGTAACCCAGTTCGAAGGCCACCAGCGTCACCATCCAGAAGTGTATCGGGTGAATACCACTGGAATAGGCAATGGTGGCTACGGTAGCAGTGACCAGAATCACGGCACCGAAAGCATCCATGATCATGCCCAGGATCACCAGAATCACCACCATCAGCAACATCGCGGACCAGGCGCTATCGAAGGCCTGCGGGAAGGCTTCCATGATGTGGGAACGCTCGATGACACCACCAATGCTGACCGAAAGGCCAAGGAGCAACAGCAGTGCTCCGATTTCGGCGGTGGTGTCGTTGGTTGCGCCACGGATGCTGCGCTCCAGCCCCGGGTGGCGAGCCTGCCCCGGTTCCGGGCTGGTCCGCTTCTTCAGACTGACATGCTCATAGACCAGAATCGCCAACATGATCACCGGCAGCAACCGGGGCGCGGAGAACTCATCCATCTTCACGTCCAGGGCGAAGCGGTATAGCAGAACGACACCGGCGATCACCAGTGCGTAGGGCAACAGTGGCCGGAGCGCCCGGAATGAGGCCGGGAAAGCCTGAGCGGTCGGCGCCAGGTCGAATTTGCTCTGGCGGTTGACCGACATCGCCACCAGACCAAACATGGTCGCGGTCAGGACAAATACCCAGATACCCCAACCGAACAGTTCGTCGGTCGTCACTTCCCGGTTCAGGTAGGCGATCACCACCACCAGCAGACATGGCCTCAGAACCACGCCCAACGAACCGGACATGGCCGTCGCCGCCAGGGCCAGGTGTCGCCTGGCGCCCGCGGCCCTCAGTTCGCTGTAAATCACAGCACCGGCGGCGATAACAAAGATCCCTGAAGCACCGGTATAGGCCGTCGGCACAGCAGCAACCAATACGGCAACAACCGCCAGCATTTCCGGGGGCATTCGCCAGGGCCGGAACACATTGAACACGAGGGTCGCCAGACGAGTCTGCTTGAGCATCATGCCAACCCAAACGTACAGGCCGACGTTCAGAAACATGTCCGACAGCTCCATCATCTTACCCAGGTAGATACCAATACCCGAGGAGTGGCCGATCATCGCAAAGTAGGTGCCGGAGATCAGGCACATGACGGTATACAATGGCACCGCAAGGAAGGCCTGCCCGAGCCGACCACCCTCCTGTAGATTGGAGGGCACCCGGAACAGCCGATACAGGCTGGCCAAGGTGAGACAGGCAAAACCAACAATCCACAAGTTGTGGAGCATCAGCTCCTCGCCTGAAACCGCGGTACTGCTGCCCAGGCTGGATTGCCGGAAAATGGCACTGGAGCCCAGCAGCATGGCGTTGGCAATGGTCTGCAGGGTATGGGAAACGATGTAATCCAGCCGGGTTTCCATCGCCCGCATGGCGATGTGGTGTCGGGTCAGGGTTGCTGTAACCGCACACAGCATCACCAGAATCACCAGGATATAACGCTGGCCCGCCAAGCCGAAGGCGATCAGATCGGCCACGAACAATTCCACCGCACGATAGGCTTTCACCCCGGGCGTCAATTGATCCTGCAACTCCAGATAGCTGGCATGGGACGCCTGACACTCACCAACCGATCGCTCGATGGCCAGCCGGACATCCGCCGGATTTTTCTCATGGGCACCAAGTAAAGCCGCCATGGGATCGTCGTCCGGAGGTGCCGCAGCCATTTCCTCAGCCACGGCTGCATCGATATCCCGGTCGGGATTACACTCCGGTTGCACCGGATCCATGCGGAGTTTGTAGTAACCACTCCAGAGCTGCTCACCGCCGCGCAGCATCTGGTTATGGATATCACTACTGGTCGAGAACAACACCACAGCCAGCAGCAACAGACACGCCGGCAAGGAAGAGAACCATTCCAGCCCGGAACGTTGCAGACCACCCTTAGTCATAAAACTTACCCTGGAATTTGAAGGAGTTACAGCAGATCATCCAGATCCATGGTTTCGACCGGCGCCCGCTGATCATCCCAGAAGCTGCCGAATTGACCGATGGGGGTTCGGTGGCCGGTGTTCTCAACCCACAAACGATCAGAAATGGCCACCAGCATGTTGCTGGCCATGGCATCAACAAACCGCCATTGTTCGCTGGACGCGTCATTCTTCAACGATTCGGCGTGGTCCCGGATCACCGATTTGATCAAGGCTTCGTCGTTCTTGTTTACTGCGGCGATCGCGTGGAAAACGTGGCCGAGCCTGACGCCCGCCTCTTCGCCCTGCTTGCTGGCGATAGCCAGTCGTTCAAAGGCGTCTTCACCTTCCGGCTGGGTGCCCGGAATCATGGCCCAGACCGTTGCCCGCAGCCCCATCGGTGCGCCCCACCATTTCTTGTTGTCCAGGCATTGGGTCGCCCGGCCAACCACGGAACCGGTGTTGAACGGCACACCAATTGAGGACGATGCCTGTATCTGGGCATTCAATGCCTGCAACCCGGACAACAAGCCGGCCAGGTAAATAAATTCATCCAGATCGTCTTTGAATTTGGGGCATTCCCCGCCATCCGGATCACCGTAATGGGCGTGGTGATGCTGCCAGCCCTTCAGGTAACGCTTCGCCGCCTGGGTATGGGCCCGTTTCTGCCGGATCATCGCATCCTGGGCCTCACCGGCGTTCATGGAATACATTGCCCGCGCCGCAGCCAGTTCATGCTCCCGGGCCTGCTCCTCCGCACAACCGCCCGCCGAGAGGTACAACATAACCGCCAGCTGGTCCGGTTCGCGGGTCACGCGGCCAAACGACATCAGCAGTGGGGCTGTCGCCTCACTCATGGAGCAACCCATGGCCAGGTCATCCGATTCCAGCAGGTAAGGCACCGTGTGATTGCGCGAGAACCCTTGCATCACATCACCGGTGGTTTTGTAGATCATGTGGTTGACGGCACCACAACCGGTGAGCACCAGGCTGGCACCAACAGCGGCCACCAGCCCACGAATTCCGGAACCGGCTTTGCGGAAATCATTCATAGCATCAACACCCTTTTATTCTTGTGTTATTCAGAAAACATCAGCGCCTGGCGCCGCCAGAATCGTTTTGTTACATCCTGTAACCGGCCATGCATTATGACCAAACCGGGCTCCGGTTTATGAGACCAACCCCGCAAATGACGCCTGCGGCCACAGTTCGTAACCGAACAGGGTTTGCACATTTCGGCCAAAGCCACTATAGATTGCTTCGATCGCAGGGACTGCCTTGCGGTCAAACACAATAATCAGAACGAAATCAAACAGGAGTATCCGATGCGCAAACCAGAGCTTGCCGCCGCCATTGCCGATAAAACCGGCCTGACCCGGGAAAAAGCCAGCGAAGTTATCAACGCGTTTACCGATCAGCTGTCTGCGGCAGCGGCCCGGGGTGAAGACACCACGCTCATTGGCTTCGGCACCTTCAGCATTCGCTCCCGCGAGGCTCGCACAGGCCGCAACCCGCAAACCGGCGCCACCATCCAGATCCCCGCCAGCAAGACCGTCGGGTTCAAGGCCGGCAAAGCCCTGAAAGACGCGATCCGTTAACCGGATCCGGCCCGCCAACCGGCGGGCCAGCTTCTGCCTGACAGGCCCAGCAACGCCCTTCAGACTTAAGACGCACACTCCGAACGCGAACCGTCCACCCGGCAACGAATGGCACGCATCAGTTTGATCGCACGCTCGTCATACACGCCATCCTCCAGCAGAGACAGCCTCACCTGGCGCAGCATCCGGTCGTACTCGGCCACATCTTCCTGGGGCGGGTGCATCCATACCTCTTCGGGAATGCCAGCTTCTGCCTCAGCGATGATCTCGTAGGCCTGATCAATCCGTTTGATCGATTCATCACGCACCATCTGGCCGGCATCATCCGGGAAACGGTCGGTATGGATAATCACCTGAAAGTTCATATATGCCAAGGCGTACTTGAAAACACCGCCCTTTTCGTTGACGCCCTTGTACAACTCCAATGGCTGATAGGCCACGGCAGGCGCATAGGCCAGATCGACACTGCCATTGTTGAACTTGCCAGCGAAATTGGCGGAATTGGAGCCCACCACTGACGCACCTACATGGCGAACCATGCGCACCGACGCACTGTCATAATCCAGGGTGGCGATGCGCTTGCCCTGGAGCTTTTCAACCGAGTCGACGTTGCGATCACGGGTGTGGAGGTAGATGGCACCACCGGGGAATACACCGGCCACCTCGTAGGGTCCTTCAACCAGGAACTGGCGCGCCTGGGGTTGGCTCAGGGTGTTGTACAGCAGGCGCATTTCCTGCTCGCCAGGGACGGCACCCATGGCCTCCAGGCTGCCGGTAAATTTATTGAACTCTCGGGCGCGGGTGCCCGTGAGCAGCACCGCGTCGCACTGGCCTGCCTTGAAGTCTTCGGCGGCAACCTTTTCATCGGTGTAAGCCCGCAGGTTCAGCCTGATGCCTCGCTGCATGGCGACCGGCTGGAACTCTTTGGTAATGGCAAACAGCGGGCCGTTGGCGCCCACGGGATCGAACACGCAAAAGCTGCGCTCGAGAATCTCGGTTTCGGCTTTCGCCAAAGCAGGGGTTACCAGGGTGGCGCACAAAGCAGCCGCCATGGCAATACGGCGGGATAGACTGACTGATTTCACGGGATGACTCCTGAATTATTATTGTCGGACACCGCCACAGCGGGCCGCCGGCATTTTTCGTCGTCCTTTTAATGACCATAAGTGGCCGAGCCATAGAATACGTTGGCTCAGGTGCCTCCCTTCAAGGGTTTTTCAGCAAAAACAGGGCAATCTGTGATGGCATCGACAGAGGTTGGCTAACCTCTGCCGCATTTTCCGCAGTGTCACTACTGCCAGGCGGTCCGTCCGCCAACCAGCGTCAGCTTCATTAACCCCGGCAGCTCACATCCGAATCGAGGGGCATGGTGTCCGGCTGACACCAGGGTAGATGGGGACGGCACCCAATGGCCTTTGGGGTCGAAAATGCACAGATCTGCAGCCAAACCCTCAGCCAGCGCCCATTCCCGGCCCAAAACCCGGGATGGACCAAGGGTCAGCGCAGACAGCAGATCCGTCATCTCAAGCTCACCAGCCGCCACCAACCCCAACCCCAGGGACAACACGCTCTCGATACCGGACAGACCAGGTTCGGTCGCCGGCAGTGGCGCCTGCTTGGCGGCGCTGTCGTGGGGCTGATGCTGGCTGACGATGGCATCAATCACACCCTCGCGAACGCCTGCCAGCAGCGCCCGGCGATCAGTCTCGGAACGCAGCGGCGGGCGTACGTGAAAACGGCTATCAAAGCCCGCCAGTGCGTCTTCGGTATAAACCAGCTGATGCATGGCGACATCGGCAGTCACCTGGATTCCCCTTTTCCGGGCCTCCGCCAGCATCTCGACGCTGCGGCCACAGGACAACTGGCTCAGGTGCAGTTGTACCCCGGTCTCCTCCGCCAGCAACAGCATTTCCATAACCGCAGCCGTCTCCGCTACTTCCGGGATGCCCAGCAGGCCCAGGCGAGTCGCTACCTGACCGTCGTGAGCGTAGCCGTCCGCGGCCAGAGCCTGGTTCTCCGGACTGAACATCACTGTCAGGTCAAAGGTCTGGGCATAGGCCATGCACCGGCGCAGAATCCGGGCATTGCGCACCCCACGGGAACCGTTCCCCACTGCCACGCAACCGGCGTTCTTCAGGCCCGCCATATCACTGAGCAAGTCACCTTCCAGGCCACGGGTAATCGCTCCAACGGGCAACACATTCACCACACCACGGGTTGCAGCACCTTCACGAATCAGATGGGTCACGGCGCTGGAATCATTGACCGGAGAGGTTTCTGGGCTGGCGCAAACCGTGGTGAAACCACCGTGGGCGGCTGCCCGGGTTTCCGAGGCAATATTGCCCTTCTGACCATTACCGGGTTCCCGAAGGTTGCAACACAAATCCACAAACCCCGGAGAAATCACACAGCCACTGGCGTCAAAGCTCTGGGCCGCTCCGGGCTGCTCAGCATCCGACCCGACTGCAGCAATCTTGCCATCACGAACGAGTAGCCCGGGATTGTCGGTCAGTCGCCCATTAGCGTCGAACAGGGTGCCACCGGTAATCACCAGACTGGTGCTGTTGTCTTGCTGGCTGCCATTCATGCCCGGGTTCCCTCTCTGTCGATCTGTCTTTGCTGTCGCTCTGCCATTTGCCCGCCCATTGCCATGGACATGACCGCCATCCGTATGGCGATGCCGTTGGTCACCTGGTTCAGAATCACCGATTGGGGACCATCCGCCACCGCCGACTCGATCTCCACACCCCGGTTGATGGGGCCCGGATGCATCACAATGCAGTCGGGCCTGGCCAGTGCCAGCTTCTCCTGATTCAGGCCATACAGTCGGTAGAACTCCCGCTCGCTGGGCAGCAGTGCCCCTTCCATACGTTCCTTTTGCAGCCTCAGCATGATCACCACGTCCAGGTCTTTCATACCACGGGCCATGTCATATTCCACGGTGCAGCCGAGATCTTCCACATCCCTGGGCAACAGGGTACCGGGGGCAATCACCCGCACCTCTTCTGCGCCCAGTTCGTTCAGGGCTCGAATCTGGGAGCGGGCCACCCGGGAGTGTAATACGTCGCCAACAATCGCCACTTTCAGGCCTTCAAAACGCCCCTTGTGCTGACGAATGGTGAGCATGTCGAGCATCGCCTGGGTTGGGTGGGCATGCCTGCCATCGCCCGCATTGATGATGGCCACGCCCGGGGTCACGCTTTCGGCAATAAAGTGCGGCGCCCCGCTCTGGGAATGCCGCACCACGAACATGTCGCTGGCCATGGCCTCCAGATTGAGCAGGGTGTCAGACAGGGATTCCCCCTTAGAGGTGGCCGAGGTGTTGATGTCCAGGTTCAGCACATCAGCAGACAGACGCTTGGCGGCAAGCTCGAAGGTGCTGCGGGTGCGGGTACTGGATTCGAAGAACAGGTTAACGACCGTGCGGCCCCGCAACAGCGGTACCTTCTTGATACTGCGTTCGCCCACCTCGATGAAGGAATCGGCGGTATCCAATATGTCGGTCAGCAGCTCCCGGCCCAGGCCGTCCAGGGTGAGAAAATGCCGCAACTGACCATCCCGGGTCAGCTGCAAGTGGTTCGGGGAGGGATCGTTTGCGGTCATGGCTCGCCTGTCGTCAATTGGGGTGTTACTGCCTGGAGTCCTGAAGTTCGATACGCAACGGGTCGGGGCCGCGCAACTTGATGCGCTGATGCGCTTCCAGCGCCAGGGAGTGGCCGACCACATCGGGCTGAATCGGCAGTTCCCGGGCACCCAGGTCAATCAAGGTGGCCAGTATGATACTGGCAGGACGGCCGTAATCGAAGATCTCATTCATCGCGGCACGAATGGTCCGCCCGCTCATGATCACATCATCGATCAGGATAATGTCCCGGCCTTCAGTGTCGAACGGCAGGCTGGACGGCTTGACCTTCGGGTTCAGGCCAATGCGGCTGAAGTCATCCCGATAGAAAGAAATATCCAGCTCACCAAACGGCTGTTCAATACCCAGGCGTTTGCCAATGACATCGGCCAGCCAGACGCCACCGGTGCGAATACCAATCAGCACGGGGTTGTCGATACCACGCTGCTCCAGAATCCGGCGTAATCCGGTTTCCAGTTCATCGAGCAACTGGTTGATATCCATCAGTGCGGTCATCAGAGCCTCATCATTCAGGTCAGCCGGCCTGTTCCCGGCACCAGGTTTCCAGTATCAGTACCGCGGCACGGTCATCTACCCCGCGGCGACCAAAATCCCGGCTGCCACCGGCAGCCATCACCTCACCCTTGGCTTCAAAGCTGGTCAGTCGCTCATCCACCATGTCGACGGGCACATGAAAACGACCGTGCAGGCGCTTGCCGAATTTGCGGGCCCGCGCGCACATGTCGTTCTCGGTGTCATCCATATTCAACGGCAACCCTACCAGCACCACATCCGGTTGCCATTCTGCCAGAAGTTTCTCAATCTGCTGCCAGTCCGGGATGCCGTCCCGAGCCGGGATCATGGCCAGGGGCTGGCCGGTACCGAGCAATTCCTGGCCGGAAGCAACACCAATGCGACGGGTTCCAAAATCAAAGGCCAGCAGCCTGCGATTACCTTGCTCAGGCATGGCCCACCGAATCGCTGAGCTGGTTCAGATCAACACCGATCAACCGGAGTACCGCCTCATAGCGCTTGCTGACTGGCGTCCGAAACAGGATATCGGTGCTGGCCGGGCAGGTCAGCCAGGCGTTGCTGCCCAACTCTTCTTCCAACTGCCCTTCACCCCAGCCCGAATAGCCCAGGGCCACCAGAAACTCGTCCGGCCCCTCATCGCGACCGATACTCTCCAGGATATCCCGGGAGGTGGTGAGCAGAACGTCATCGGTCACCAGTGCGGTACTCTGCCATTGCCGGCCCGGCGAGTGGAGCACAAAGCCCCGTTCCGGCTGCACCGGGCCACCGGTGAACACCGGCAGGTCCAGCTCGCCGCCATGCATATCCAGCTGTTCCAGAACTTCCCCCAGATGGATATCCAGCGGCTGATTGATCATCAGCCCCAGGGCCCCTTCTTCGGAATGCTCACAGAGGTAAATAACACCGCCATGGAAACGGGGGTCGGCGAGCCACGGTGACGCCACCAGAAAGTGGTGCCTGAGATTACCGTCGGTTTGCTTGGACGCTGTCATCCGGATGTAAGCCCCCGCTGCTGGAACGACCAGGTACGTATGATCTCCAGTTCGTCCACTTCCTGCTGCATCTCTTCCGGGAAGGGTGCAAAGGGCGCGGCCATGCGCACAATGCGAATGGCGGCATCATCAAGTACCGTGCTGCCGGACGACTGGAGTATCGCTACTTCCTTGATTGTGCCATCTTTGCGCAGAGAAACCAGCATACGCAGATTTCCGTAGATTCCGGCCTGCCTCGCTTCAGTCGGATAATTGATGTTACCCACCCGGGTAACCTTGTTTACCCAGTTCTGAACGTACCAGGCATTGCTTGACCTGAGGGTGGAGGCCGCCGTCACCCGCATGACCCTGGGCTTGCGGGCATAGGCTTGCTGCTGGGCATCAAACCGGGCTTCCAGGCTGGCAATTTCCAGGCTCCGCTCCATCAGGCTTTTGCGCTCACTGCGCGGCAACGGTTCCGGCTCGGGTTCTGACCGGTCTTCGGGCTGCTCTACCTGCCGGCTCGCGGTCGTTTCGGTCTGGACCACCGCACGCTCTTCCCGGGGTTGCGGTTGCGTGGTGGTCTGGGGCTCAGGCTGCACCTGGGCCATTTCAGGCTGGCTGATTTCGGCTGGTTCCGGCGTGGTCATCTCCATGGCCTCTTCTTCCGTGCCACTGCCCCGCTGGCTGGTCTGGGCCAGAAAATCCGCCTCATCCGGAGCCTGCTCATCATCAAACTGCGAGAGCGTAATCTCCATGGTCTGGGCAGACGAACGGGGAGACTCCGGAGCAAAGGTAATGCCCAGAACCACAATGGCATGCACCGCCAGCGCCATGAAGAGCGTGAAGGACAACCGGTCGAAATCGCTTACCTGAACTGCCATTACCTTTCCTGAAAGTTTATCTGCACGTGCCTGGAGGAAGTCTGACTCAGCTCCGGCCCAGGCGCCGATCAATGGCATCCATCAGCATGCCGGCAATGTCTATGCCAAAGGCCGCATCCAGCTCACGGATACAGGTTGGGCTGGTGACATTGATTTCGGTGAGGTAGTCGCCGATCACATCCAGCCCGACAAACATCAGCCCTTTTTCCTTGATCACCGGCGCTACCCGGGCGCAGATTTCCCGATCCCGCGCGGTCAGTTCGCGCCCCTCTCCGCGCCCCCCAGCTGCCAGGTTGCCGCGATTTTCACCCTGGGATGGAATTCGCGCAAGGGCGTAAGGCACCGGCTCGCCCTCAATCAGCAGAATCCGCTTGTCGCCGTCGGTGATTTCCGGAATGAATTTCTGCGCCATGGCCTGGTGGGCGCCATGATTGGTCAGGGTTTCAATGATCACCCCAAGGTTCGCATCGTTTTCCTTGACCCGGAAAATCGACCGGCCGCCCATGCCATCCACAGGTTTCATGATGATGTCGCCATGCTCAGCATAGAACTCCCGGAAACGCTGGGAGGAACGGGTGACGATCAACGGCGGCGTGAGGTCCTCGAACTGGGTGGCAAACAGCTTCTCGTTGCAATCCCGCAGCGTGGCCGCCGGATTGACCACCAGCGCACCCTGTTGCTCAGCAGCCCCCAGTATATAAGTAGCCATCAGGAACTCGCGATCCACCGGCGGATCCTTGCGCATCAGAATCACATCCAAATCACCCAGAGCCCGATCCTGGCTGGCGCCAAAGCTGAACCAGTTTTCCGGGTCCATATGCACAGTGAGATCGCGGGTGTGGGCACGGGCCTGGCCGCCCGCCAGATACAGATCGTGCTGTTCCATATACTCGATCTGCCAACCGCGTTTCTGCGCCGCCAGTAACATGGCCAGCGAACTGTCTTTCTTGAAGCTGATGTCTTCGATAGGATCCATCACGATCCCGAGCCGGACTGTCATCAGAGTCTCCTGGAATTTCGATGTGAAAACACGAACCGGTCAGCAGAGCGAACCAGCGATAAAGTGCTATGCTGGAAATGGTATTGTACCCGAGCCTTGATTGCACCCGGTGAAATCCACAGTTAAATCCGTGACGGCACAGGCAGAAGTACATTTGGTCACAAACTAATACTTTTTAACCGGCCATCGATACTCTATAAATGAGCGGGGTTTATAGAACAACCTTAAGGTTTGTGTTAAAACCCCCGTTTGAAAATAACGACAGTCGCTAGAGCGCAAGGCAGTTGGACAATGGATGACAACTTCGAGAATCTGAAGATTATGGTGATTGACGACAGCAAAACCATTCGTCGCACCGCAGAAACCCTTCTCAAAAAGGTCGGTTGTGAGGTCATCACCGCCACTGACGGCTTTGACGCTCTGGCCAAGATTGCCGATTCCCAGCCGGACATCATTTTTGTTGATATCATGATGCCCCGACTGGATGGCTACCAGACCTGCGCACTTATCAAGAACAATTCCTCTTTCAAAAAGACGCCGGTTATCATGCTCTCGAGCAAGGACGGCCTTTTCGACAAGGCAAAAGGCCGGATCGTTGGCTCGGACCAGTATCTGACCAAACCGTTCAGCAAAGATGAGCTGCTCAATACTATTCGCCAGTACATTCCACAGGCGCAACAGTAAACCTGCTGACACCAGTAATTATCGAGGAAAACATGGCCCGCATTCTGATTGTTGACGACTCGCCAACAGAAGTTAAAAAGATTTCCACTATCCTGGAAAAGCACAAGCACGAAGTGCTGACCGCCGACAACGGTGCAGACGGCGTGGCCAAAGCCCGCGCAGAAACTCCGGACCTGGTTCTGATGGACGTGGTCATGCCTGGCCTCAATGGCTTTCAGGCCACCCGCCAGCTGACCCGCGCGCCAGAAACCGCGTCCATTCCGGTTGTGATTGTCACCACCAAGGATCAGGAAACCGACCGCGTGTGGGGAACCCGCCAGGGCGCCAAGGGTTACCTGGTCAAGCCGGTTAACGAAGATGACCTGATCAAAACAATCAACAGCCTGATTGCCTGATCCCTAACCGTGGAGTAAGCATGTCCGCCCAGGCCGCCCCTTTCGCCGTTCTGACGGATATCGCCCAGCGCAGCCGGTCATTAGCCGCCGGCCTTCCGGAACAACAGGAAGCCGTTGAACTCTGGAACGGCATCGGTTTTGTTCTGGCGGGTGAGCGCTATGTCGCACCCATGGGTGAAGTCACCGAAATCCTGCACGTCCCCCGGTTTACTCATATTCCGGGGGTTCGCTCGTTTTTGATGGGTGCTGCCAATGTTCGCGGCCGCCTTTTGCCCCTGGTTGATCTCGCCGGCTTCTTCGATGTTCCCCGATCCTCCCGCAATATGCGCGAGCGTCGGGTTCTGGTCATTGAGGAAGGCGACGTATTCAGCGGCCTGGTGGTCGATTCCGTGCTGGGCATGCAGTACTTTGCAAAAGACAGTTTCAGGGCGACTCCCGAGGGAGTACCCGACAGCATTCGTCCGTTCGTAACCGGTGGTTACGAACGCAACGAGGAGGTCTGGAAAGTGTTCTCTGCCGCCGACCTGGTGGAAGATGAGCGTTTTCTCGATGTCGCACAGTGGTAAGGGTGTGAGCACTGGCAGGAACATCACCCTGACCGTCTGAAACCCGTTACAAAAACTTGCCATTTCCAGAAAGAAAGAGGCCGGGAGCCAGAAAATGAAAAACAGAGCCGGAAGACTCAGCATGGGACAGGGGGGCAACAGACTGGTTGCCGGCCTGATCGCTGCGCTGATTGCACTCACCGTCCTGCTCGTTGTGGTCCTGTTCATTATTAACAGGGATAGCCAGAACGACCAGGAATACATCGCCAACACCGCCGAAATGCGGGTGCTCTCCCAGGAGATCGCGAAGAACGCCACCGAGGCCGCCGGCGGTACCGCCGAAGCCTTTGACCAGCTTCGTCGCTCCCGGGATGACTTCCAGCAGCTCTGGTCATTCGTCTCAGAAGGTAATCCGGCCACCGGCCTGCCTGCCAGTGAAATGGCCCAGCGCAGTGGCGTTCAGCAGAACTGGAACACGGTTCGGGACAACGCTGACAGCATCCTGTCTACCCGGGATGCGGTACTCGGTCTGCACGAAGTAGCCCGGACCCTGAACGAAACCATTCCCCAGTTGCAGGTGGAGTACGATGACATCGTACAGATCCTGCTGGACAACAACGCTCCGGCGGAACAGATCGCCCTGGCCCAGCGCCAGTCGCTGCTGGCAGAGCGTATCGTGCGTTCTGTTAACAACGTACTGTCCGGTGACGAAGACGCGGTTATCGCCGCTGACCGTTTCGGCCGTGACGCCAGCCTGTTTGGCCGGGTACTGGACGGTCAGCTTAACGGCAACCCCGCCATGGGCATCTCCCGGGTAGCCGATGAAGACGCCATCTACGGCCTGGAGGCGGTAGACGAACTGTTCGAATTCGTTTCCCAGAACGTTGATGCGATCCTTGAAGCCTCTCCCGACCTCTTCAAGGTTCGTACCGCTGCCAGCGATATCTTCCAGAACTCCGAGATCCTGCTGTCTGAACTCTCCGCTCTGGCCGACGGTTTCGCCCGTCAGTCCAGCTCCCGCTTCATCAGCCCGACCCTGGCCTTCTTCCTGCTGGCAGCCATGGTTGCCATCGTAGTGGTCATCGGTGTGGCTCTGTATCGCGATGCCCAGGCTCGACTGTCTGCGACTCAGGAGCAGAATGAACAGAACCAGAACGCGATCCTGCGACTGCTGGACGAACTCGCCGACCTGGCGGATGGTGACCTGACCACCGAGGCCACGGTAACTGAGGACTTCACCGGTGCCATCGCGGACTCCATCAACTACGCGATCGACCAGATGCGTGGACTGGTCCAGGCGATTCGTGGCACGGCGGTACGGGTAGCGTCAGCCGCGCAGGAAACCCAGGCCACGGCCATGCACCTGGCCGATGCTTCCGAGCACCAGGCACAGGAAATTGCCGGCGCCTCTGCCGCGGTTAACGAGATGGCGGTATCCATCGACCAGGTATCGTCCAACGCCGCCGAATCCTCAGCGGTTGCGGAGCGGTCGGTTGCGATCGCCAAGAAAGGCGCGGAAGTGGTACAGAACACCATCCGCGGCATGGACAACATCCGTGAGCAGATCCAGGAAACTTCCAAGCGGATCAAGCGACTGGGTGAGTCCTCCCAGGAAATCGGTGACATCGTATCGTTGATCAACGACATCGCCGACCAGACCAACATTCTGTCCCTGAACGCCGCCATCCAGGCCTCCATGGCCGGTGACGCGGGCCGGGGCTTCGCGGTGGTTGCGGACGAAGTTCAGCGACTGGCGGAACGCTCCTCTGCAGCAACCAAGCAGATCGAAGCGCTGGTTAAGACGATCCAGTCTGACACCAACGAAGCCGTTATCTCCATGGAACACACCACCGCCGAGGTGGTCCGTGGTGCTCGCCTGGCACAGGATGCGGGTATCGCCCTCGAGGAAATCGAGAACGTATCCATGTCTCTAGCGGAACTGATCCAGAACATCTCCAACGCGGCACGTCAGCAGTCGTCCTCTGCGGCGCACATTTCCAACACGATGAACGTCATCCAGGAAATCACCTCTCAGACCTCGTCCGGTACCAACGCAACCGCGAAGTCTATCGGTAATCTGGCCGAGATGGCGTCTGAACTGCGGTCCTCCGTTGCCGGCTTCACGCTGCCAGACGAAGAGCTTGCAGATCAGGAGCAAGAGGAAGACAACGACGTTCCGGTGATCAGCTGATCACCGGCCCGGGGCGAATGACGGTTTATGGCTCAGATGCATAACCAGCTGTCACCCGCCGAAGGTATTTGGGCACTGCGCCGACTCCCGGATATGGACGAGGCGCAGTTCAGCCAGTGGCAAACCCTGCTGGAGCATCGCACCGGCATCACCCTGACGGCCGAACGCCGTTCGTTCCTGGAAACCAATCTGGGCATACGAATGCGGGAAATCGGCTGCAGCAGCTACCAGGCCTACTACGAGAAAATCGTCAACGGCCCGGATGCCGTCAGGGAATGGGCAACACTGGTTGACCGTCTGACCGTTCAGGAAACCCGGTTTTTCCGGGATCCTGACGCCTTCCGGCTGGTAGCAGACTATGTTCTGACCCGCCCCAGGGAACAGTTCAGAAAGCGCGCCCTGGAAGCTTGGAGTGTTGGCTGTTCAACCGGCGAAGAGCCCTACACCCTGGCGATGATCCTGAACGAGTGCATGGGGCAGCTGGCGCTGCAGCCTCTGTTTGGCGTCACCGGCTCCGACATCAGCCAGCCCGCCATCGAAAAGGCACGCCAGGGCCAGTTCAATGCCCGCAAGCTGCTGGGCATGGACGAAGACATGAAAGCCCGGTATTTCCGTCCATCAGAGAGGAATACCGTTGAGATTGTGAACAGCATCCGTGACCGCGTCTGTTTTACCAGGCTCAATGTCCTGGACCTGGACAAGGCACCGATGCACGGCATGAACATTATCTTCTGCCAGAACCTGCTGATCTACTTCCGCCGCTGGCGCCGGCGGGAAATTGTCAAACGGCTCGCAGAGCGTCTGGCACCGGGGGGGTTACTGGTGCTTGGCCAGGGTGAACTGACCGACTGGCAGCCACCGGGCCTGCAGAGGGTTCCCTCGGAACATGTGCTGGCGTGGATCAAACGTCAGTCCGATGAAGAATAACCGGAGTGGTTATGGGCAATCACCATGACAGTATCGCCCTCGACTGGGTTCGGGGCGAAATACAGGACACGCTGACCCAAGGCCAGCATGCACTTGAAGCGTACGTCGATAATCGTGACGATACCGCGCGCCTGCGCTTCTGCCTGAACTACCTCCATCAGGTACACGGTACCCTGCAGATGGTGGAGCTCTACGGTGCGGCATTGCTCACCGAAGAGATGGAAAAGCTGACCCAGGCCGTCCTGAACGAAACCGTCACCAATGTGGACGACGCCGTTGAAGTACTGATGCAGGCCATCCTGCAGTTGCCCCAGTACCTCGAACACCTCGGCAGCAGTCGTGACGATTTTCCGATGGTGTTGCTGCCGCTATTGAATGATCTCCGGGCCGCCCGTGGCGAAGCCCTTCTGTCGGACACCTCACTGTTCAAGCCGGACCTCAGCCCATCCCGAATCCGGGTCAGCAGCAAAGTCTCCGAACGGCTGCATGACCCCAAGGTGCTTGGCCATCTGCGCAAACTGCGGCAGATGTACCAGTTTGCCCTTGCCGGCGTGGTGCGGGAGGCCGACCTGGCCGCCCATTTCGATTACATGCAGAAGGTCATCCAGCGACTGATCCGCCTATGCCAGAAAACTCCCCGCGGTGAACTCTGGAAAGCCGCGAGCGCTTTTGTCGAGACCCTTCGGGCCAACGTGAACCCGGTCAATACCGCCGTTAAATCCCTGTTGCGGGAGCTGGACGCCGAGATTCGACGGCTGACCGACGAGCACGCCGATATTCTGCAGCAGCCAGTACCGGAAGCCCTGTTCAAGCACCTGCTGTACTACGTGGCACGGGCCCGTGACCTGGACAGCCCGCAGGTCAATGCACTCCGGGACGCCTATCAGCTAACCAGCGCGTTGCCGTCCGAAGACGACGTTGACGCTGCCCGCACTCGCGTGTCCGGCCCGGGCCGCGATGCCATTCATTCTGTTGTCAGCGCCCTGAACGAGGAGCTGGCCCGCCTGAAAGATCAGCTCGACCTGTTCGTGCGCGCCGAACTGCGCCAGAACACCGAGCTTGACGAACTGCTGCCGGGCCTTCGCCAGGTTGCCAACACCCTGGCCGTTCTGGGCCTCGGCATCCCCCGCAAGGTGGTAACCGAACAGGTTGAACTGGTCGAGAAACTATGTCGCCAGGCCGAGCCCGCCGACGATGGCACCCTGATGGACATCGCCGGGGCTCTGCTCTATGTAGAAGCCAGCCTTGCCGGCCTGGACAGTGACCGGCGGACTGACGTTGAGTCGGGCAGCCAGGATGACGAACGCCCCAACATGGGCAGTCTCGAGTTGGGCGACGCCAGTGAAGCCCTGCTCCGGGAGTCGCGCAACACCCTCGAGCAGGTCAAGTCGGCCATCGTCAACTTCATTGCCTCGCAATGGGATACCCGGGAAATCGACCATGTTCCCAGCCTGTTGCACAGCATTCGCGGCGGGCTCAGCCTGGTACCGCTGGATCGCGTGGCAGACATGCTGGCCTCGGCTGAGCGTTACGTTTCCGATGTCTTGCTGAGTAACAAACAGGTGCCTGACTGGAAACAGCTAGACACCCTGGCCGATGCCGTCACCAGTATCGAATACTATCTTGAGCGCCTGGCGGAAGGCATCAGCGACAACGATTCCATTCTGAGAGTGGCCGAAGACAGCCTGGCCGGGCTTGGCTTCCCGGTAGGACAGGAGCCAACCTGGAACCTCGACCAGCAGGCGTCTGAATCCACCTCCGTGCCGGTTGTGGAAGTTCAGGAGCCGGGAGAAACGCCGGATGCGGCCAAGGCATCAGATGACGAGCTGGTTGATGACGAAATTCTGGGCATTTTCGTGGAGGAGGCCGAAGAGGTTCTCCAGACCATCCATGAATTCTACCCCCGCCTGCGCCAGAGCCACGACGATCGCGAGGCACTGACCGAAGTGCGCCGCGCCTTCCATACGCTTAAAGGCAGTGGCCGTCTGGTAGGTGCCTCCAGTATCGGCGAACTGGCCTGGTCGGTTGAGAACCTGCTGAACCGGGTGATCGATCAGACCATCAAGCCAAGTGACGACCTGTTTGCACTGGTTGATGAAGTTAACAGCCGTATTCCATCACTGATTAACGAATTCAGGGATGGCCACAGCAGCGGTGACGTTGCCGAACTGATCGAACGGGCCGAAGCCCTGGCCACCACTCGCCGGGCCGATGCTGAGGAAGCCCCTGCACCAGCTGAGTCATCAGAAGCTGCCGAAGCCAGTGCCGGACCTGAAACAGCACAACCGGATGAACCGGTGACGGAAGAGTTTGCGGAGCCCGCAGCCACCGGGGCCAGTGACAGTGATGACCTGATCGACGATGAGATTCTGGAAATCTTCATCGAAGAAGCCGGGGAGGTGCTCGACACCATCCGCGAATACCTGCCGATGCTGCTGCGCCAGCACGACGACCGTACCGCCCTGGCGGAAGTGCGCCGCGCCTACCACACCCTGAAGGGCAGTGGCCGGATGGTTGGCGCCGAGGTGATCGGTGAATTGGCCTGGTCTGTGGAAAACATGCTCAACCGGGTTATCGACGGCAGCATTTTCATGAACGACGACGTTGCCCAACTGGTACAGGACGTGACCGATGCCGTCCCGGCGCTGGTTACTGACTTCGAGCAACGTCGCCCCGCCAGCGTCGATACCTCGCTCATGCAGGCCCGGGCAACCGCCCTGGCCAACGGCGAGATTCCGGACGCCACCTCCATGCCCCCGGCGGAAGCCGAGATAGGTGATGAAGGGCAAACAGCCCAGGATACCGGTCTGGAACACGCCGAGCCCGAATTCGATGCGGTCGCCGGTGAACCAGATCAGGACGTCGATCCCGTTCTTCTTGAGATTTTCGAGAACGAGACCGAAACCCATCTGCAAACCCTCAAGGATTATCTGGTCGCAGCCGGTGACAAGACTTCGGCTGCCTACACCGATGACCTTTCCCGGGCCCTCCACACCCTCAAGGGCAGCGCCCATACCGCCGGTATCGCCCCGATTGCCGAGGTTATTACGCCGCTGGAACGCTTTGTTAAAGAGTCCAGGGCCCAGAACAAACGTGCGGACCGGGACGTGCTGGAGCTGATCGAACAGGCCAGCCGCTACCTGACCGAGGGCCTGGCCCAACTCAGAAGCAACCCGCAAGGGTCGCTCGAGGGTACCGATGAATACCTGGCAAGACTGCAACAGATCAGCCAGCAAACCCTGCTTTCACATGCCATGTCTGACGACGATCAGCAGTCTGAGCAGGCGCCGACGCAACTGGTTCAGCTGTTCCTCGGTGAAGGTCTGGACATTGTTCTGGACGCAGAATCGATCCTCGACGACTGGGCACAGCACCCGGAGCGCACAGACTCACTGGCCACCTTGCGTGAGGAACTGGAACAACTGGCCCGGGGAGCCTCGGATGCCGGTCTGACAGACGTAGCCAACCTGGCCGCTGCCCTGACCCGCACCTACACCGCGTTCGCAGAAAACCAGCTGACACCGGGCGATGACTTCTTCGCCACCGTTCGCCCAGCCCAGGAACAACTGATCAACCTGATGGATCAAGTGGCTGCCGGTCTCGCCACCGAACCCAGCGACGGTTTGATCGAAGAGCTCGACGAACTGGCCAGCGCATCATCGCAAGCCAGTCAGGAACCAAGCGAATTCGACCAGCAGTTCACCGAGGATCTGGAAGAAATCGACCTCAGCCTCGAACTGGAAGAGCTGGACCAGGGCGCGCCCGAATCCACCGGGAGCGAGCAGCCACCGCTGCCGGAACTGTCCTCGGATGACAGCGATATTGACGAGGAACTGGCGGAAATCTTCCTCGAGGAAGCCCGCGACCTGATCAACAGCACCGCCGATGCCTTGCAGAGCTGGAGCGAAGATACCGGCAACCTGGACATCCTGCGACTGCTGCAGCGTGACTTGCATACCCTTAAGGGCGGAGCACGGCTTGCCGACATCCCCTCGGTAGGCGACCTGTCCCATGAACTTGAAAACCTGTTCGAGGGGCTGACCGAGCAGAAGTTTGCCGTCACCGACACACTGTCTGATCTGCTGTTCCGCTGCCATGACCGTCTGGCAAGCATGGTAGAGGCCCTGGAAACCCAGGAGCCACCACGGCCGGCACCGGATCTTATTGCCGAGATCCACGCCTACATCGATACCGCGCGGGGCTCACGGCCGGTCACCGACGTCAGCCTCTCTGACACCGCAGAGGTGTCCGAAGACCAGGAGTTGCCGCAGCCCGAAGCTGACGAGGCACCCGAAGAGACCACTGCGGAAGACGAATTACAGGCCACAGACCTTTCACACCTTGATCCTGAGTTGGTGGGCATTTTCCTCGAGGAAGCCTATGACCTGATCAACTCCACCGGCAGTTCGTTACATGCCTGGAGCGAAGATCCATCGGATCGTGAGGTTGCCGCTGTCCTCCAACGGGAAGTACACACCCTCAAGGGTGGCGCCCGCATGGCCGGTGTCGACGCCATCGGTGACCTGACTCACGTGCTGGAAGACCTTTTCGAGAAAGTGGCGGAAGGCCAGCTCGACGCCAGCGGCGAAATGACCGACCTGCTGTTTGCCTGCCACGATCGTCTGGCTCAGATGGTTGAACA
Source organism: Marinobacter sp. NSM (assembly GCF_052380025.1). Classification (NCBI taxonomy): domain Bacteria; kingdom Pseudomonadati; phylum Pseudomonadota; class Gammaproteobacteria; order Pseudomonadales; family Marinobacteraceae; genus Marinobacter; species Marinobacter sp. NSM. The sequence continues at coordinate 729,049 of NZ_JBQTCK010000002.1, read as the reverse complement.
GGTCGCCACTCAGAAGCCCTGCCCGCCGGCCGATGAATTGGTTCAGCAGGTGGAAGCGATTCTGCGGGGCGAGACCCCGGCGCCAGTACAAACCTTACCTGCCGAAGAGGTGGAGGAGACGGCAGAGCCAGGCGCCGAGTACTGGAGTCCTGAAGCCATCGCCGAGCCCGGCACTGACAGCCATGAAGATCCTACAGGTGCGCTGGCAGCGGCCTCCGACGACGACCTGATTGGCATTTTCCTGGACGAAGGCCTGGAGATCCACGAAGCCATCACCGAATGCCTCGACCAATGGCGTGAAGAACCGGACGAACTGGCCGGCATCACCCGATTGCAGCAGGAACTGCATACCCTCAAGGGTGGCGCCCGCCTGTCTGATGTCGACCCGATTGCCGACCTTGCCGAGGCCTGGTCGGACGCGCTGGATACGCTGGTCTCCGGCGGTAACGATCAGCAAGCTCTGCTGACGCTCAGCGACCGGGCCCTGGCCAGCCTCAAGTCCATGCTGGATACCATTGAAGCAGGCCAGAAACCGAAGTCTGCCAGCGACCTGATTGCCGACTTCCAGGCCGCCGGCCAGGTTTCTGACGACCTGGCGGAGGCCCCGGAGGCATCCACCGAGGCCGACTCGGAAGTGGTCGATCCGGAAGTGTTGGAGATCTTCCTGGAGGAAGCCGGCGAGATCATGGACCAGCTTGAGCAGCTGCTGGATGACTGGCGCAAAGAGCCGGCCAACCATCATTTTAACCAGGAAGCGCAGCGCGCCCTGCACACCCTCAAGGGTGGTGCCCGGTTGTCGCAGCTCAGCGAATTGGGAGACAAGGCCCACGCCTTTGAAACCCGTCTGATTGACCTGGGTGGAAATGCTCCGGACGACAGCCAGTGGCAGGCGATTACCGAAGACCACGACGCTATTATTGGTTTGGTGTCGGCTATCCGCACTCGCTTTGAGTCGGGTGCACCGGTTATTGCACCGTCACAGACACAGCCCGATTCACCGCAGCCAGAGCCGGCATCTGAGCCGCCAGCCGAGGTACCGGCCCCGCAACCAGAAACGCCCGCCAAACCGACCCCGGAGCAGCCCAAGCCAGCAAAAGCAGCGGCCAAGATCCGTAACAAGGCGGCAGAAGCCCAGCGAGCGGCCCAGGAAACCATCCGGGTGTCTGCGCCATTGCTGGACGAACTGGTTAACCTGGCCGGCGAGACCAGTATTACCCGGGGCCGCCTGGAGCAGCAGACCAGCGATTTCAGCCACACCCTGGATGAAATGGCCGCCACCATCGAACGTTTGCGTGAACAGCTGCGCCGGATGGATATCGAAACCGAGGCCCAGATTCTGTTCCGGGCCGAACAGGAACACGGCCCAGACTACGGCGACGACTTCGATCCGCTGGAGATGGACCGTTACTCCTCCATCCAACAGCTGTCCCGGGCACTGTCCGAGTCATCCTCTGACCTTGCCGACCTGAGGGAAACCCTGGCCGACCGGGTACGGGATACCGAAACCCTGCTGGTGCAGCAGTCCCGGATCAACACGGAACTCCAGGAAGGTCTGATGAAGACCCGGATGATTCCGTTCGCCTCGATGGTGCCACGCCTGCGTCGTATCGTGCGCCAGATCAGCGGCGAGCTGGGCAAAAAAGTGGACTTTGACGTTCGCAACGCCGAAGGCGAAATGGACCGCAATATCCTGGAGCGCATGATTGCGCCCCTGGAGCATATGCTGCGTAACGCCCTGGACCACGGCATCGAAACTCCGGAAGAGCGCAAGAAAGCCGGCAAGCCTGCCACCGGTGAAGTGACATTGTCACTGACCCGGGAAGGCGGCGATGTGGTTCTGCGGATGATCGATGACGGCAAGGGTATCCCGGCCGATGTCATCCGCGACAAAGCCGTCCGTCAGGGGCTGATGCGGGCCGATGAAGACCTGTCAGAGCGGGAAATCCTGCAGTTTATCCTGCAACCCGGCTTCTCCACCGCGCAACAGGTTACCCAGATCTCTGGCCGTGGCGTGGGTATGGATGTGGTCGGTAGCGAGATCAAGCAGCTGGGCGGCAGCCTGGATATTGACTCGGCCCTGGGCCGCGGCACCACCTTTACCGTGCGCCTGCCGTTTACCGTGTCGGTCAACCGCGCCCTGATGGTGGCTACCGGCGAAGACTTCTATGCCATCCCGCTCAACACCATTGAAGGTATCGTGCGGGTCAGCACCTACGAGCTGGAAGAGTATTACAAGCCGGATGCACCGATGTACGAGTACGCCGGCCAGCAATACCGCCTGCAGTACCTGGGCAGCCTGCTGAACAGTGACCACCATCCGAAACTGCAGGGCCAGGCCTTGCCGTTACCGGTGATTCTGGTGCGAGGTGCCGAACAGCCCATGGCCTTGCAGGTGGACCACCTGATGGGCAGCCGGGAAATCGTTGTTAAATCCCTGGGCCCGCAGTTCAGTACGGTGCGCGGTGTGTCCGGTGCCACCATTCTGGGTGACGGTAACGTGGTGGTGATTCTTGACCTGCCAGCGATGATCCGTTCCGACATTCTGTCCGAACGGCAACGCCTGGCGAACCTTGAAAAAGCTCGGGAAACCAGCCGCTACGAAGAGAAGATCACCACGGTTATGGTGGTGGACGACTCGGTGACCGTGCGCAAGGTTACCTCTCGATTGCTGGAACGAAACGGCATGGAAGTCATCACCGCGAAGGACGGTCTGGATGCAGTGGCCCAGCTTCAGGATCATCGCCCGGACATCATTCTACTGGACATCGAAATGCCGCGGATGGACGGTTTCGAAGTGGCCAGTTTCGTGCGCCACGACGACAACCTGAAGGAAACGCCGATCTGCATGATCACCTCCCGGACCGGGGAGAAACACCGCGAGCGGGCATTGTCGATCGGGGTCAACGAGTATCTGGGCAAACCGTTCCAGGAAGCCGAGCTGCTTGACACCATCAAGCGGCTGACCGGGAATCAGTGATGGCCGGCCAATCTGGCCGGCCCGGGGTCGGGATTGTTTCCGATGTGGTCCTGCAACGCCATCGGTTGCAGGCCGCCACCGGTAAATTCGGTCTGGAAGTGTCATTTTCCGGCGATCCGTCCCGACTGATGGACTATCCGGAATTCCCGGATGCGTGCCTGTGGCTGGTCACCCTGGAAGACGAGGCAGACCATCCAGCGCTGTTTGATCATTTGCTGGAAAATACCGACGCTCCGGTACTTTTCGGGGTTGATCAGGCGCCTAAACCCGGCAGTACCGACTATTTCCGTTGGGAACGACGGCTTGTGGACAAGCTGGAGCAGCAACTTGGCCACCTGGAGGCACTGGACACCGCCAGCGATCTGGAAGAATTGGTCGAGACCACACCGGCGCCTCATTCGGCACCGGAACTGCCTCGTTGGATTGCCCCGGCGGTGCCAGGCTCATTGGCAGAGGATGTCTGGGTGCTGGGCGCTTCCCTGGGCGGACCCGCTGCCGTCAAAACGTTTCTGGACAATCTGCCACCGGGATTGCCGGTGGGCTTTGTGTACGCGCAGCATATTGATGGCAACTTCACCGAGGTACTGACCCGGGTTCTTGGGCGACATGCCCACTACCAGCTCAAGCGGGCGGAACAAGGCTACCGGGTACGAAACGGTGATGTGGTGCTGTTGCCGGTTGAGCGGGAATGGACGTTCGACACGCAGGGCCAACTGACAGAACGCAACACTCCCTGGCCTGGTCCCTATGGCCCGTCCATCGACCAGGTCTTGCTTAACGTCGCCGATTACTACGGCAAGCGTTGCCACGCCATCCTGTTTTCCGGCATGGGCAACGATGGCGCCATTGCAGCGCCCATGCTTAAAGCCTACGGCAGTCGCATCTGGGTGCAGGAAAGCAAGAGTTGTGGCAACAGTTCGATGCCGGATTCGGTCGCCGCTACCGGCTGCAGCAGCTTCTGCGGCACACCGGAGCAACTGGCGAAGGAACTGGTGAAAACCATTGAGAACAACTGCCTGCTCAAAGGCCGGCAGAAACGGGATTCCGCCTGAGGTAACACGTCATGAAAGAGAACAGCCAGTCCCTCTCCTGTGTCATGATTCCGGTCAGTGACCGGCAACTATTGCTACCCAACGTGTCGATCGCGGAAGTGGTGGACTTTAACAGCACCGACGCCGGCGCCAGTACCCCGGAATGGCTGGTAGGCTTTCTGGACTGGCGTGGCCTTACCCTGCCGGTCATATCCTATGACGCGGCCAACGGCGGGATCCTGACCGTACCCGGAGACAACCGGGGCAGAATCATTGTGCTCAACACCATCGGTGATGGCCATCAGCAGGCCCCGTTCATGGCGTTGGTCACCCAGGGCATTCCCAGCCAGGCCCGACTGGTGGAAGAGCAAGTCCGGAAACTGGACGGCGAAGCCGGACCGGCCGATCTCATGCAGGTGGAAGTCGACGGCGAAGCCGCCTGGATTCCCAACCTCGAGTACCTGGAGTCACTGGCGCTAACCGCCAGACACTGATGACCACCTGGTCACAGCCGTAGCAGTACAGCCTGCAAATGTTATAATGTTGCAAACTTTGCAGGATCCAGACTATGCCCGAACGCGCGCTTCCTTATCGCCCGCACAACCACGAGGCCTGTGTCAGCCAGGCCCTGGCGGATGCCCGGGCCATTTGCCGACAACAGAATGCCCGCCTCACCCCCATCCGTGAACGGGTTCTGGAACTGATCTGGCAATCTCACAAGCCCCTCGGGGCCTATGACATTCTCGCCATGCTGGGCACCGAGGGCCACAACGCCGCCCCACCCACCGTGTATCGGGCCCTGGATTTCCTGTTGCAATACGGTCTGGTGCACCGGATTGCCTCCCTGAACGCATTTACCGGCTGCACCCATGCCGGTGAACACCACCGGGGCACTTTCCTGATCTGCCGGGAATGCGGAAACGTGCTTGAGCTGGATGCACCGGACGTCACTCGCGCGGTAGAAGCCGCGGCGGCTGACGTAGCCTTCCGGCCCGAAGAAATCACCATGGAAGTGGCCGGTCGTTGCCCCCGGTGTCAGGGAGAACCCGACCATGCCTGATGCCCTGGTGCGCCTGCATCAGCTGACCGTACAGTTCGACGACCGCCCGGTGGTGGACCGTGTTGAGATGGCTGTTCGCAGGGGCGACATCATCACCATTATCGGCCCCAATGGTGCCGGGAAGACCACCCTGATCAAAGCCGTTCTGGGTATCCAGAAACCCAGTTCCGGCAAGGTCTCACTCGCTAAGGAGCTGGTCATTGGTTATGTGCCCCAGCATCTTTCACTGGAGGCGACCCTGCCCCTGAGCGTGCGCCGGTTCATGCTGTTGAGCGGCCGCTCCGGCGCAGAATGCGAAGCTGCGCTGCAGCGCACCGGTGTCCGGCACCTGCTGGATGCCTCCGTGCATCACCTGTCAGGCGGCGAAAAACAGCGTTTGTTGCTGGCTCGGGCACTGGCACGGCGACCGGACCTTCTGGTGCTGGACGAACCCGCCCAGGGCGTCGATATCAACGGCCAGGCGGCCCTGTATGACCTGATCCGCCAACTCCGTGATGAGCTGAATTGCGGCGTGATCATGATTTCCCATGACTTACACCTGGTCATGGCGGCCACCGACAAGGTTATCTGCCTGAACCAGCACGTGTGTTGCAGCGGTTACCCGGCCGACATTTCTCACGATCCGGCGTTTATCGAGACCTTTGGCCACCAGGTGGCAGAATCTCTCGCGGTCTATCACCACCATCACAACCACCGCCATAACCTGCACGGTGACATTGTGACCAGCACAGACGTTCAGGGAGCCTGTGACCATGAGCATCATTGATTCTGTGCTCGGGGATTTTTTCTGGCGGGCACTGCTGGGTGGACTGGGTGTTGCACTGGTAGCCGGCCCCCTGGGCTGCTTCGTGGTCTGGCGGCGAATGGCGTATTTTGGCGACACCCTTGCCCATTCCGCGTTACTCGGCATCGCCCTGAGTTTCCTGATCAGTGTCCCACTGAACCTGGGCGTAATCATTACCTGCGTCACCATTGCTGTCGCTCTGGTCTTGCTCTCGCGTACTCGGGCCTTGGCCACCGACACCTTGCTGGGCATTCTCGCCCACAGTGCACTGGCCATCGGCCTGGTTACCCTGAGTTTCATGCCAGATGTGCGGGTTGACCTGACTGGCCTGCTGTTCGGTGACCTGCTGGCCATGAGCCGCCAAGACCTGCTGTGGATCTACGGCGGCGCGGCTTTCGTGTTGACCCTACTGGCAATACTCTGGCGCGGGCTGTTGATGAGCACCATCCACGAGGAGTTGGCCCGGGTGGAGGGAATACCCGTGGAGCGTTTGCGGTTGGCGCTGATGCTGATGTTCTCCCTGGTGATTGCCGTAGCGATGAAGATTGTCGGGGTGCTGCTGATTACTGCCCTGTTAATCATTCCTGCGGCCACCGCCAGACGCCTGGCCAGAAATCCCGAACACATGATGGCGCTGGCGGTGGTATTCGGCTTTATCGCTGTGACCGGCGGCCTGACGCTGTCCTGGCACCTGGACTCTCCAGCAGGGCCATCGGTGGTGGTGACAGCCTTCCTGGCTTTTTTGCTGGTGTACGGTACCGCCCGGAGTGCCAGCCGATAAACGATTCTGTCTTTCGAAAGCACCGGAGCTGGTCTAGAGTAATCTGGACACACTTTAGGTAACAGCTCCAGAGGCTTTCAGCATGGACAGCGACCTCTCTGACATCCCTGATCCGGGCCCACGCCGGCGAGGCCTCTGGCCCGGGCTCTGGGGCCCGGTGGTCATTCTGGTCTGCGGCGTTATTCTGAGCTTCCTGACGGCCCGCCTTGCCTCAGACATGGCTCATCAGCTTGCCCACCAGCATTATCAGGCCCTGCACCAATCCCTGGTCAGCCAGGTGGTCGTCCATCTTGCCCGGCAATCGCAGGCAGACGACCAGCTTCAAAAGCTCCGGGATACCCTGGCAACCGGACTTCATGACGGCATCAGTCTCAGGATCGATACCCTGGAGCGCCACACCAAGAAACCACTGATAAAGCTGGGCAGCACCCGACATCCGGCGGGTAATGACGCCCTGAGAACCGAATTGCAGACCAACGGCAGGCACTGGATGGTGACCACCTGGCCGGATTCCCGGTTGCTGGCTTCGCCGGCACGGCGTATGGGGTGGCTCGTTGGCGCCAGTGGCGGGATGATTACCGCCGTGGCAACGCTGCTCGCCCTGGCCCTCTGCCGGCAGGCTGCCCGGAAAGACGACAACGGTCATCGGTTGGCCGGGCTGAACAGGATCGCTGATCAACGGATCACCAACTTGCAGGTCGAGAAAAACGTGCTGCGCCAGGCACTGAATGATAGCGAATCCCGCAGTCGGGACCTGGTCGCGCTGTCGGGAGCCATTGTCAGCGAACTGGATGAACAGGGGCAGATAGGATTCGTATCGGCACAGGTAGCAGATGTGCTGGGACTGGCGCCGTCAGATCTTATCAACCGGCCGTTCAGCGAACTTTTAGCCGAGCCCGACCGTGAACGGTTCTACCAATGCCTGGCCGCAGCCCGGCAAGAGACCACCCTGGCCAGGGTAGATGTGAATCTGTTGCACCGCAGCGCTGAGCGAACGGTCCCGGCGGTGGTGCGGGTGATGGTACTGAAGGACCCGATCCACGGAGTGACAGGCTTCAGACTGAGCGCACTCAATATTGCCAATGGCTACAATGGCTGAACCTGATCCAGCAGGCGCCCGCTCTCCACAAGTTCGAGAAACTCTTCCCCCAGCCGGTCACTCTCAGCAATGGATGCGCGCCAGGATCGTTCACGGCCTGAGTCGTCACCAAGGTACTTTTCGAAGTCTTTACGGTCTGGCAGTTTGCGGTCCGGCAGGCTGTCCAGATACGCCCGGGACGGAGAGACCAGCAGCACATCCTGCAATCGGGTGGCATCGCCCCGGCGCCACGGCAAGGTCTTGTCAAACCAACCCGGCACTACCTTGTCGGTAAAGTGCGGGTACAGGATGATGCCCGGTTGCTGGTAGGGCAGATCTAGGTGGTAGTCCAGCAACCCGCCATCCCGGTAGACGCCATCCGGGGCTCCGGGAATATTCCGAACACCGGACATAACCAGCGGAATCGAGGCTGAGGCCAGTAGCGCAGGCAGCAGATTGTCCGAGGACAGCGCCACTTCATGGCTGGGAAAATCCACCAGCTTGGACACCGGCGTCCTGATGCGGGCATCGTGCACGATACCTCGCTCCATGAATCGGCCAAGGTGGCGACGACTGACCATGTTGGCGCTGATTGCACTCATCAGGCCCAGACCCAGGCGGCCCCTGGCGTCGTGTTCCAGCAAGCCCAGGCTGCGCACAACCACCACATTAAGCCGGTACCAGGGGTGGTTGAGGATGAACTCCTCCCGACCGCCCAGCAACTCTTCCAGAAACAGAACGCTTTTTCGAGATACCTCGGCGGCACCGACACCTTTGGCAAAACGCTGGCTGGTATAGAGTTCCGCCAGCCTGGCCAGTTGGCCTTTCGGATCGTCGGATGAAGCAATCGCCGCGAACCGCCAGCTGCCGATGGACGAGCCGATCAGCACCCGCTCTTGCGGTGCCCGGGGTAACCAGTCACCGAAGATGGCCTTGTCCAGACCGCTGATTCCCAGGGCTTTCGGGCCACCGGCGGCACCGGGTATCACGTGGACATCAGCCGGTGTTAACGGCTTGTCCCTCAGGCGCTGAAGGGCCCGTCGCCCAGCCCGGATGGTCAGCGCCGGTGTTCGGATCTGGATTGCGGTCATCACGTGTTCCTGCTTACGGTTCTGGTCGGAGTCCCGGGAGTTTATCGAAACCTGCAGTGGCCAGCCAATAACTCCGTGCTAGACTTGAGCCATCAGTGTTTCAGGGAAGTATGCCAGCCATGAGCTGCAGGAGTAGGCTGTGAACCTTTTTGCCTCGCCGGATACCATGGCGACCAATCCAACCATTGCAGTATTGGGTTTCAAACGTCAGCTGGTGTATCACCTGCACATCTGGGCCTTTATCGCCGTGGCACCGCTGGTGATGGTGCAATGGCAACACGGTAACTTTCTGCTGTCTGCCCTGCTGATTCTGTTCTGTGTCAACGCAGCGATGGTGATCCTGTTCCTGCGCTTACGCAGCGTCTATTTTCTGAAAGGGCGACTGTTTCCGATTCTGGCCGTGGTCTGCGCGGCCTACTCGACGTCCATTAACGGTCACGCCGGTCTTTACTGGGCCTATCCGGCAGCTATCGCACTGTTTTTCCTGTTACCGCTGAAAGAAGCCATTGTCTGCAATATCATTTTTGTCAGCGTCATGGCCGTGGTGTCATTCCTTCAGTTTCCCGAAGCCGATTTCTGGCGGATCACCTTCTCCCTGGGGCTGAACTGCCTGTTTGCCATGATCTTCGCCTGGCTGGTGGGCAGGCTCCAGCAGGAGCTGACCCGGCTGGCCACGACTGACCCGCTCACCGGCTGCCTGAACCGGTCTCAGCTGGCCGACATCCTGAACAGCCAGATTCAGCTGCGGGAGCGCTATGAGAGGGTGTCCAGCCTTGTGCTGATTGATCTGGATTATTTCAAGACCATCAATGACCGCTGGGGGCACCTGGCCGGCGACCGGGTGCTTAAGGAAATGACCATCCGGCTGCGCAAGCGACTGCGGGAAAGTGATCAGCTGTTCCGCATTGGCGGCGAAGAGTTCATGGTCGTGTTGCCGGAAACCCGCCAGAAAGATGCCGACACCCTGGCCCATCAGTTACTGACCAGTATCAGTGCCCGGCCATTTCTGGATGACATCAAACTGACCGCCAGTGCCAGCGTTGCGGAGGTGTGCCGTGGTGAGACCTGGTCGGTATGGCTGAACCGTGCGGATCAGGCACTCTATGACGCCAAGGCAAAAGGGCGCAATCAGGTGGTCAATGCGCCCGGCTATCGAACGAACCGGCCCACGCCTCGGGACCATCAACCCCGACCAGCGACACCAGCACTGCGATTTGAGCAATATCAGGTTTCTACTAGCCCGGCACGGAAATCCCGGTAAGCGCTGAACACGTCCCAGGGCGATTCAAAGTGCGGGTAATGGCCGACGTTCCGGAGGCTGATGACGTCCGGGTTCCGAATCAATTCCCGGTAACGCCTCACGGTGGCCGCGCCTGAGACCGGATCAGCAGCGCCGGAGATCAGCCGCATCGGCTGCCGGGCATTCTGCAATGCCCCCACCCAGCGATTGCGATGGCAACGCCGTTCCTCCATGAACTGTATCAGTTCGTGCAGGATTCCACGGCCATTATTATAAGTGAGAAGGTACCAGAAATCTTCCAGATCCTGCTGGGCCGGAGGATTCCGGTCGCCAAACAGCCGGCGGAAATTCCGTTCGAAGCTCCCCCGGGTAAGCCCCCGGCTGATCAGCCCACCCAGGGGGCTCTTCAGAATCTTTTGAATAAACAGCGGGCTATGCACCTCGGGGAACAGACCACCGTTCAACAAACACACGCTGGTGATTTCGAAAGACAGTGCCCCTTCCTGGTCCCTGGCCAGCAGCTCCTGAGCAACCGATGAGCCGTAATCGTGGGCGAACAGGTGCACCGAATCCAACCCCAGCCCTTCAATCCAGCCCTGGATCAGGTCCGCCTGGTCCTCGATACTGTAGACATAATCGCGAGGCTTGTCGGAAAACCCGAAGCCGAGCATATCGACAGCCAGCAGCTGATGGCCGGACGCCAGCATCGGCCATAGCCGGCTCCAGTCCCAGCTCGCGGTCGGAAACCCGTGCAGGAGCACCAGTGGCGAACCTGTGCCGGCCATGCGACTGAAGATGGCATGGCCATCGTAGCTGAACCATTTACCAGCCTGCTGCCAGGCCTCGAGGGTGTAGATATCCTGACGGCCGTCCGCCCTGATTTCTGATCCGGGTATCACCTGTTCCATTCGCTCATCCCGACATACTTGCGGAACCAATCACTTTAGTGCAAAGCCGGACTGGCTGCCAGATGGCTGAACAGCTGCCGTGAACTGGTCCATAATGGGTGCACGGACGTAAATCGTGGCGATGGCCCGAGAATTCCCTTAAGCTTGCGCTCTTTATCAGACACAAACCGGAAACGATTATGACCTTACCTCTGGACGACCTTGCTGGTCACTACCGCGCCATCATCGAAGGCCTCGGCGAAAATGCCGACCGCGAAGGTCTTCAGGACACTCCTATGCGGGCCGCCAAGGCCATGCAGTTCCTGACCCGGGGTTACCAGCAGGATCTTGGCGACCTGGTCAACAACGCAGTGTTCGAATCCGCCATGGACGAAATGGTGGTGGTCCAGGACATCGAGCTGTACAGCATGTGTGAACATCACATGCTGCCGTTCATCGGCAAATGCCACATCGCCTATCTGCCCCAGGGCAGGGTATTGGGCTTGTCCAAGTTCGCCCGCATTGTGGACATGTATGCTCGCCGTTTGCAGATTCAGGAGAACCTGACCCGCCAGATTGCAGAAGCGGTAGAAAGCGTTACCAATGCCAAAGGCGTAGCGGTGGTTATCGAGGCCCAGCACATGTGCATGATGATGCGGGGCGTGGAGAAACAGAATTCCCGCATGAAAACCTCGATGATGCTGGGACAGTTCCGGAAATCCCAGGCCACGCGCACCGAATTCCTAACCCTGATTGGCAACAATCGCTGAACCAGACGCCAACTAAGGAGGCATCATGACAACCATGACTGGTGATCACCTGGCCCGTGTCAGGATCAAGAACCTTCTGCTCCGCGCCTACATCGGCATCAAGGAAGAAGAGATCAATAACCAGCAGGATGTGGTGATCAACGTCACCCTTCGCTACGATGCCTCCGCCGCGATCGATCAGAACGAAATTTCCGCTGCCCTGAACTATCGCACCATCACCAAGCAGATCATCGGGCATGTTGACGGTAACAGCTTTGCCCTATTAGAGCGCCTGACCCACGAAGTTCTCGAAATCGTGATGGAACATCAGGCCGTGCAGTGGGCACAGGTAGAAATCGACAAGCCCCACGCGTTACGCTATTCGGAATCGGTCTCTATCTGTCTCGAGGCCCACCGTTAATTCTTCGAGGTCAGCCCCGATGCCCAGCAATGCCCCTGACCAGATCCGGGATATTCTCAAATCTGTGCGCACCATTGCGTTGGTTGGTGCCAGCGAGAAAACCAACCGCCCCTCCCACGAAGTGATGGAATACCTGCAGCGCCAAGGCTACCGTGTGATCCCGGTAAATCCGCGCCTGTCCGGCCAGCAAGTGCTCGGTGAGACAGTGTATGCTGACCTGGCAGCACTCCCGGAACCAGTAGACATGGCTGAGCTGTTCCTGGCCCCGCAACGTACCGATGCAATGATTGACCAGGCTATTGAACAGAAGATTCCGGTACTCTGGCTGCAGATCGGCGTGATTAATGAGTCCGGTGCCGCCCGCGCCGAAGCCGCCGGGCTGAAGGTGGTCATGGACCGCTGCCCGAAACAGGAGATCCCGAAGCTTGGCATTAGGCCCATCGTCGAACAAGCCTGACTCCGCGGACCCGCAATCACCGCTGCTCCAACCCGCTTCCGGAGTACCAGACCCAATGGGGCATGGCCAAACAGGATAACTATGGCTCATAATCAAGCGCGATTGGCCGTTAAACCTGTTCAGCCTGTCTTTTAACGATCTGGAGTACACTTTGGCAAAACCCGAAACCGGTACCAGCCTTGTTGTGCGATGGCTTATGAGCCCGGTGTTTGTACTGGTCATTTTTCTGGTTTTTCTTGCCATTGCCGCAGGCCTCCGAGAGGGGCTTATCCAGCAGGACAACCGTCAGATCGAAGCCAACCTCCGTAATGAAGCCAGGGCGCTGACGGATAACCTGGAGCGGGAGTTCCTGGTACACGTTCAGGCCATCGGGCGCATGGCCTATCGACTGTATGCCCAGCCCGACACCCCGGAATCTCGCTGGCGCGTGGACGCACGTAACTACCTGGAAGATTTTGGCGTTTACCAGGCCATCGAGTGGATTGATTCCAATTACATCATCCGATGGCTGGAACCGCTGGCTGGCAATCAGGACGTGGTGGGTTATAACGTGGCGTTCAACGACCAGCGCCGCGAAGCACTGTATAAAGCAGCAGCCACCGGTGACTATGACCTGTCCGGTATCATCGATCTTCGCCAGGGCGGCAAGGGCATGGTGATTTATTACCCCGTGGGCGCTGGAGACACCAATAACGGCTACATGGCGGGTGTGTTCAGGATGGAAGTTCTGGCCGAGCAGTTGCTGACCAGCCGGGTACTGGAACACTTCCAGATAGAAATCCGGGACTCCGGAGAGCCTGCCTACGTTCTCAATTCAGATACCGAGATTGCCCGGAGCTTCAGTTTCACCGTGCCCGTGCAGTTCCCCACTCTGGATTGGACCCTGACGTTACGCCCCAATCAGTCCTGGGTAGACAGCCAACGCAGCTCCTGGCCGATGCTTACCTTCGCAAGCCTGGTGTTTATGGGCCTGCTTACCAGCCTGACCACGTTGCTTGTCCAGTTGATCCTCAAGCGTAACCAGGCGCTTTTGAAAACCCGCAGGGAGCTGGAGCGGGAGATTGACCAGCGTATCGCCATGCAGGTGGACCTGGAGCGACTGGAATCCACCGATACCCTCACTGGCCTGGCCAATCGCCGGTTCTTCATGGAAGACCTGGCCCATACCCTGAACATTGCGGACCGGCAAATGCGCCAGGTGGGGCTGGTAATGATTGACCTGGACCGGTTCCAGATGCTCAACGATTCCCTCGGCCATCAGTTTGGCGACGAACTGCTGATAGAAGTCTCTGAGCGGCTGAACAGCCTGAGCAATGAGCGGATTCTGGTGGCCTACTCAGGCGGCGACGAGTTCATGATCTGCCAGCAACACGTCGACGACATTGACGATGTGATCCACCTGCTTGGCCAGATCAAGCAGTGCTTTGCAGAACCATTCGAGGTTCAGGGCGATGCCCACAGCATTACCGCCACCATGGGTGTCGCCGTGTATCCCCAGAGCGGACTGGACGCCGACACCCTGCTCCGGAATGCCGATATTGCCCTTTACCGTGCCAAGGAGCAGGGCCGCAATACTTACCAGTTCTACACCGAAGGCATGCAGGACCGTGAGGTGATGCGCCTGGAGCTGGACAAGGATCTGAGCCAGGCCCTGGCCAACGACGAGTTTGTGCTGTTTTATCAACCCCAGCTGAACCTGCAAACCGGTGAGATCAACAGTGTGGAGGCCTTGATCCGCTGGCAGCATCCCCGCCGCGGGCTTTTGGCACCCATCGAGTTCATCCCCCTGGCGGAAGAGAGCGGTCGGATTACCGAGATCGGCCGATGGGTGGTGCTTGCCGCCTGTCGCCAGCTCGCCAATTGGCGTGGCACAGCTTGCGAGCAATTGAGGATCGCGGTGAATCTTTCAGGCCGGGAGCTGGATGATGAATCTTTGGTGGAACATGTACGGGATGCCCTGTTATCGGAAGAAGTGGACCCGAACATGCTGGAAGTGGAGCTGACGGAAGAGATCTTCATCCAGAACATTGAACACAACCTGAATCAGTTGTTGCGTCTGCATCAGCTGGGGGTTCACCTGGCCATTGATGATTTCGGCGTGGGCTATTCGTCCCTCGGCTATTTGCGGGATTTCCCGGTAGATCTGCTGAAAATTGACCGGTCGTTTATCACCGATGTGACCGAGCGCCATGACGACGCGGTCATCACCCGGGCCGTGATCAATCTTGCCCACAACCTCGGCATTCAGGTGGTGGCCGAGGGCGTGGAAACCGAGGAGCAACTGAACTTCCTCAAGACGCACCGGTGCAACCTGGCCCAGGGCTATCTGATCAGTCGGCCGATTCCGGCTGAAGACCTGGAAACGGCCCTTGCGGAGGGCATTCTGTTTACCGGCCAGACAGTTAAATCGGGTTTGTAATTGCGGCTTCTGATCCCCAAACTTCTCTTTAACTTTTTCTTTGAGTGATGTTTATGTCTGCCAGATATCTGACTCCGGAGCAGGATGCCAGGCTGCGCCGCTGGGAGCGTTGGAACAAGAATTATTTTATCTTTGCGTTTGTCGCACTGATTGTGGTGTTGGTGTTCAGCAGTCAACTGGGCATTTCCAGCGGCGATGATTGGGGTTCGCTCGGGTTTTTGCTGGTGTTGCTGGTGGCTCCGATTGTGGTGTTGCAGTTGCGGCTTCAATGCCCGGCCTGTGGCGTTAAGATTGGCTGGCAGGCGAAGCTGATGGCGCCTGATCAGTGTAAGTCTTGTGGTGTGTTTCTTCGCTCTAAAAACCCCTCTTCCTGATATTCTGCCTGAAAACCTTTGACCTGTGAGTTGGTCCAAGGTTTTAGTCTACCCTCAATGTAGCGAGTGAGCCGCGCTGGCACGGGGGTAGCCCTTCCGAAAACCGCTGCAAGTACATCCCTGTACGCTTGCTCTCCGCCATCCATGGCTACGAGCATTTTCGGAAGGGCTACCCCCGCACCAGCACTCCGCCAACTTTAGTCGTGGATTCTTTGTGCATCTGCGAATTTGGGTGAGTGATCTGCCATGAAAGTCAAAGAACTGGCCAACGCCGCCAACGTAAACCCCGATACTGTCCGGTTCTACACCCGGGAGGGTCTGTTACAACCCACCCGCAACCCGGACAACAATTACCAGCAGTACGATGCCGAAGATCTGCGCCGGCTGCGGTTTGCCCGTAAAGCCCGGCAGTTGGGGTTTTCACTGCCGGAGATTCGGCAGATTCTGGCCCGGGCCGATGATCATCATTCGCCCTGCCCGATGGTCCGGGATGTGTTTCAGCAGCGGTTGATGGCGGTGGAGCGGGAGATTGCGGAGTTGCAGCAGTTGCGCGCGCGGATGATTTCGGCGTTGTCGGCCTGGCAGGAGATGCCGGACGGGACGCCGGATGGGCATACCATTTGTCGGTTGATTGAGCACTGGGACGATCCCTCTGCCGAGTCTTGTTGCGAGGAGTCAGAATCATGAGTGATGCACCTGAGTTGAAACCGGCGCTGTCAATTTCCGGGGCGACCTGCCAGGGCTGTGCCAGGAAGATTCGTAATGCCCTGGAGCCGTTGACCGGCAGTACCGAGCTGGTTGAGGTCGATATTGACGCGCAAACGGTGGCCTTGCCTGACGGAGTGGATCTGGTCGAGGCGGCGCGGGTTGTAACGGAAACGGGGTATCCGGCAGAGCCTCTGGCGAGTTCAGAGCCTGCGTCTTGTTGCGCTTCAAGAACAGCCTCTTCGCACAACCGCACTTCCGGCGCTGACCAAGCGCCCGCCGAGTCGGCAACTGAACCTGGTCAGGCAGCCGAAGCAGCGAAGGATGATCAGACTGCGCTGTCGGTTTCAGGGGCAACCTGCGCATCCTGTGTTGCCAGTATCGAGAAGGCGTTGCTGTCTGTGCCGGGGGTGACCCATGCTCATATGAACCTGGCGGATAACACGGCCACGGCCAGCGGCAAGGCGGAGCCGGATGCGCTCATCAAGGCGGTGGAATGTGCCGGCTATGGCGCCAGTGTGATTGAAGATGCCGACACCGCTGATGATCGCCGACAGGCGGAGGATAAAAAGCAGTACAAGGTGCTGCTGGTGAAGATGGCCATCAGTCTGGGCCTCGGCTTGGTGTTGATGATCTGGGGTATGGGTTTCGACACCATGATGGTGACGGAGGCCAATCAGCTTACCTGGATCAATTTCGGCATTCTGACGCTCGGTGTGATGGTCGCCACCGGCGGGCATTTCTTTACCGGGGCCTGGAAAGCGTTCAAGCACCACAATGCCAATATGGATACCCTGATTGCCCTGGGCACGGGTACGGCCTGGCTGTATTCCATGGTGGTGTCGAGCGTGCCGGAGCTGCTGCCGGAGATGGCACGGCATGTGTATTTTGAGGCCTCAGCCATGATCATCGGCCTGATCAACCTGGGCCAGGCATTGGAGCTGCGGGCCAAGGGCAAAACCTCCGAGGCGGTGCGGCGGTTGCTGGACCTCAGGGCGAAGACCGCCCGGGTGATTCGCAACGGCGAGGAGCAGGATCTTCCCGTTGAGCAGGTTCGCAAGGGCGACCACATACGGGTTCGGCCTGGAGAGAAGTTGCCTGTCGACGGGGTGATCGTGGAAGGCAGCACCCGCATCGACGAAAGCATGCTCACCGGCGAACCCATGCCGGTGAGCAAGGCGAAGGATGATGAGGTGTCGGCGGGCACCCTGAACACCCACGGTTCGATCATTTACGAAGCTACCCGTGTCGGCAGCGAGACGGCGCTGGCGCAGATCATCAAGCTGGTGAAAAAGGCCCAGGGCTCGAAACCGGCCATTGGCCGGCTGGCCGACAAGATTTCCTCGGTGTTCGTGCCCACGGTCATGCTGGTTGCCATCGCCGCGGCACTGGTCTGGTACAACGTGGGGCCGGAGCCGGCGGTGGTTCATATGATGATAGCGGCCACCACCGTGCTGATCATTGCCTGCCCCTGTGCTCTGGGCCTGGCTACGCCAATGTCGGTGATGGTGGGCGTCGGCAAGGCTGCCGAGCATGGCGCGCTGATTCGCCAAGGGGATGCGTTGCAGACCGCCGGCAAGATCGATCTGGTGATTCTGGACAAGACCGGCACCATCACCGAGGGCCACCCGGCCGTCACACGGATGACCGCCGTTGATGATAACGATAACACCCTGTTGGCGCTGGCAGCCGGGCTGGAACGCCACTCCGAACACCCTCTGGCAGAGGCGATACTGAAGCGGGCCAGCGAAGATGGCGTAGAGCCTGAAACCGTGACGGATTTTGAAGCGCTCAACGGCAAGGGCGTGCAAGGCCAGTTCGATGGCCAGACGGTGCGCCTCGGCAACCGGCGCTGGCTGGAGGCAGAGGGCATCGACGTGACCAATCTGGATTCGGCTGCCAACACCATTACCGAAGAAGCCGGTACGCCGTTGTTTCTGGCACTGGGCGCTAAGGTGCTTGGCGTAATCGGGGTAGCCGACGCCATCAAGCCGGATTCCGAAGCCGCCATCCGACGCCTGCATGACGCGGGCATCAAGGTGATGATGGTCACCGGGGACGTTGATGCCACCGCCAAGGCCATCGCCGCCAAAACCGGTATTGATGACTACCGGGCCGAAGTACTGCCCGAGAACAAGGCCGAAGTGGTCAGCGAGATGCGCGGTAAAGGCTACACCGTGGCCATGGTCGGCGATGGCATCAACGACGCCCCGGCCCTGGCGGCCGCAGATGTCGGTTTTGCCATTGGCACCGGCACCGATGTCGCCATTGAAAGCGCAGCCATAACCCTGATGCGCGGCTCCCTGCACGGCGTGCCGGATGCCATCGAGATTTCCCGGGCGACAGTCACCAACATCAAACAGAACCTGTTCGGGGCGTTTGTCTACAACACAATGGGTATTCCCGTGGCTGCCGGCCTGCTCTACCCTGTCTGGGGCATTCTGATGAGTCCGATCCTGGCCGGGGCTGCCATGTCCTTGTCGTCGGTGACGGTGGTATCCAACGCCAATCGACTGCGCCTGTTCAAAACCAGCCACGTCCCGGCTCAGCAAGAGGAGCGGAACTGATGGAGACAATTCTGGTCAACGCCGCAGGGCTGGCCCTGATGGCTGCCGTGGTCTGGTGGTTCTGGTTATCTGACAGCAACTCCGGCCCGAACAAATGATTCTGTTTACACATGCATGACTGAGGTAACCGCCATGAAAAAACACACCTTAGCCCTTGGCCTGGTGGCCGCCCTGGGGTTCAGTACCACAGCCGTCGCCGGCGGAGCCGCCCACAGCATTCACGTCTATAAATCGCCCACCTGCGGCTGCTGTGGCGACTGGATCGACCATCTGGAAGAAAACGGGTTTGATGTCACGGCCACCGACACCAACGACATGGGCAAGATCAAGGCGGAGGCCGGATTGATTCCGGGCCTGGGCAGCTGTCATACCGCCTTCGTAGGCGACTATGTGGTAGAAGGGCATGTACCGGCGGATGACATCAAGCGCCTGCTGAGTGAAGCGCCGAAAGCCACCGGAATCAGCGTTCCCGGCATGCCCATCGGCTCACCCGGTATGGAAATGGGTGATCGCAAGGACCACTACAAGGTCATCCTGTTCAACAAGGAAGGTCAGACCCGGATATTTTCCGAGCACAACTGATATCGCTCAACCAGAGATCAGGATATGGGCGCGCAGCTGATCCGGCTACGCGCCCATGAACCTTGCGGGTCTGTCTGTTTTTTCTACACTGTCGCCCTGGGCTGTTCTATTATGGGAGTCAGCGTCAGAAACAAACACTCGCAGGGATTCAGCTTGAGCCTCAAAACCCGCCTTCTCGGCCTCGCATCGTTACTGATCATTCTCGCGGCATCGGCCTCTTGGCTGGCTTACCGGGAGTTGTCGGAAGACATCATCGAACGCTGGGGTAAGCAGGTTACTGAAATTCAGGTGCGTTACGACAGCGCCCGACTGTTGCAGTCCCTGGAACGGGAAATCGGCCTGGCCCGGCAAATGGCGCAATCCTCTACCCTGCTGCAATGGGCCGCCAGCCCGGACAACCCCGAGCTAACCTCCGCTGCCATCCGCCAGATGGAAAGCTTCCGCAATAACTTTCGGGACAACAGTTACTTTGTTGCCCTGCGGGAGAATGGTCACTATTACTACAACAATGCTGACAATCAGTATGCCGGTGACCAGTTCCGTTACGTACTGGACCCGGAGAAACCGGATGATGCCTGGTTCTTCCAGCTGATCGAAGAAGGCCGGGATTTTCACCTGAACGTGAACCCGGACCAGGAACTCGGGGTTACCAAATTGTGGATAGATGTGCTGATGCGTGATGAGAGCAACGAGATTCTCGGCATGGTCGGTACTGGTCTCAATCTCGATACCTTCCTGCAAGACATTGTCGACATTGGCCAAGAAGGCATCACCACGTTGTTTGTGGACTACAACGGCGCCATTCAACTGTACCGCGACCGCAATTACATCGACTTCGCCAGCATTATCAAACCCGAAGGCCAGAAGAACACCGTGGACCTTCTGTTTGAGGATCGCCAGGACAAACAGCAGATCCTGGGCATGCTGCAGATGCTCAAACAACGCAACGGTGAGGACGGCGCGGTGGAAAGCGGGTTTGTCACCATTGATGGCCGCAAGCACCTGGCCGGGGTGGCCTTCCTGCCGGCCATAGGCTGGTTCGAAATCACCTTGCTGGATCTGAACGCCCTGGTGCCAACCAGCTACCTGTGGCCTCTGGTGGCCGTCTTCCTGGTGGCGCTGCTGGTCTCGCTGATCGCGTTCCACCTGATCATTCAGTCACGCATTCTCAAACCGGTATTGAGCCTGGAGTCTGCGGTAATGCGCCTGCGGGAGGGGCGGTTTGACCTGCCCTACCTGCCCAAACCGGATAACGAAATCGGCCGGCTGGTGGACCACTTTGAAAAGATGACCCGCACGATGCGGGATACCACCGCCGAGTTGGAGCACAAAGTCGCGAAACGCACGAAAGAACTGCATCGGCTGGCCCGGGTGGATGCCCTCACGGGCCTGAAAAACCGCCGCGGCCTGGATGAAGTCATCGAGCAGGAAATCCAGCGGGCCGAACGCGAGGGTAAGGGATTCGGGCTGATCTGGCTGGACATCGACCATTTCAAAATCATCAACGACACCCGTGGCCATCAGGCCGGCGACGACATTCTGTGCCGGGTGGCGCTCTGGCTGAAAGCTGCCGTTCGCCCCTACGACCACCCGGGCCGCTGGGGTGGCGACGAGTTTGTGGTACTGCTGTCCCCCTGCGACAAAGACACCCTTGAACAGATCGCCAACCGGGTGAGAACCAGCGTGGAGCAGGAAAGCCAGCGTACAGGTACATCGGTCACCATCAGCGTAGGTGGCTATTTCAGCCAGCCTGGCGATGACATGGACACCTTGCTCCGTAACGCCGATCATGCCCTGTATCAGGCCAAACGAGGGGGGCGTAACCGGGTTTGTATCCACGCTGCCACCGGCGAAGAGACACACCCGGCCTGACAGATCTGACTCCCACCTGCATAACCGTTATACTCCGCTGCATCACCCATTTTATAGCCAGGTCTTTTCTACATGCTCAATGCCGACGCTCTCAATCAGTTGCGCCAGCTGAAAACCGATATCAAGCAGAACAAGGTGGTCTTCCCGGGCACGGTCAAGCCCACCAACGGGCGCTTTGGCTTTGTGGCTCTGGATGAAGGGCGGGATGTGTTCCTGCCACCGGAAGAAATGCAGAAGGTGCTGCCCGGAGATCGGGTGAACGTCACCGAGCAGGAAGTGGAAAAAGGCAAAACCCAGGGCGTGGTGGACGAGCTTCTGGAATCGCACCTGACCACCTTTGTTGGCCGCTACCTGATCAAGGGTAAAGGCCACTTTGTGGCGCCGGAAACCCCGGGCATTAACCGCTGGATCTTCATTCCACCGAAAGAGCGCATGGGTGCCGAGCCCGACGACTTTATTTACTGCCAGATCCATCGCCACCCGATCAAGGACGGTAAAGGTCAGGCAAAAGTCCTGCGAGTCATCGGCAAGGCCGGCCAACCGGGCATCGAACGGGCGTTCACCCTGGCCAATTTTGACCTGGCGGACGCCTGGCCGGACGAGGTTCAGAAACAAGCCGATGCCGTGAGTGAAGAATCCGTCGCGGCCCACACCGAGGGCCGGGAAGACCGTACCGAGCAACCCTATGTGACCATCGACAGTCCGGGCACCCAGGACATGGACGATGCCCTGATGGCCACGCCCAACGCCACTGGCTGGACGCTGTCCATTGCCATTGCCGACCCAACGGCGATGATCGAACCGGGCAGTCCGGCCGAGGACGAAGCCTTCAACCGGGCCACCGCCATCTATTTCCCGGGCGAGCCCCTGCCCATGCTGCCCGACAGCATCAGTACCCGGCTATGTTCGCTGATGCCGGATGTACCCAGGCTGGCTTTGGTGTGTGACCTGCAGGTAAATAACGACGGCAGCCTGGGCGATTACAGCTTCCGTCAGGCCATGATCCGCTCCAAGGGCAAGCTGAGCTACGAACTGGTCTCCCACCTGATCGAAGGCCGGGAAGACGACGAGATCAAGGCTCTGCCAGACGAGGTCGCCAACAGCCTCGACCAGCTGCATCAGGCCGCCACTGCCCTGCGTAAATGGCGCGCCGAACACGCACTGCTGAGCCAGGACCGGCCGGAATTCCGCCTGCGCCTGGATGAAAACAAGCGTATTCGGGTGATTGAACCCTCGGTGCAAAACGAAGCCCACCGGCTGGTGGAGGAATGCATGGTGGCCGCAAACCGCTGTGCCGCAGACTTCCTGACCCAGCAGGGCAAAGGCCTGTTTATCCAGCACCCGGGCCTGCGTGACGACCGCGCCGACAACATCCGGAAATTGCTGGAAAGTCATGCGCCGCACCTGGCGGAGCACGACGCCAGCACCGCCGAAGGCTTCAAGGCGTTGATGAAACACAGCGATCAGCCACAGGCCGAGGTACCGGTGAAAGCCATCCTGTCCCGCCAACTGGCCCGGGCCGAGCTGGGCTTTGACGCCGCGCCCCACCAGGGTATGGGGCTGGACGCCTACACCACCTTTACCTCGCCGCTGCGCAAGTTCTCGGACTTCTACGTGCACCGGCTGATCAAAGCGGCGCTCTGGAACACTCCGATCAAGCCCCTGAACAGCCAGCAACTGGAAGCCCTGCAAGCCACCCAGATCCGCGCCCGCCAGGCCGCCAACACACTGGAAACCTGGCTCAAGGCCGACTACGCCAAGACCCTGCCGGAAGACCCCATGGAAGGCACCATCAGCCGCACAATGCCCTCCGGTTTCTTCGTGCGGCTGGACAGCAACGGGCTGGAAGGCTTTGTCAGCTGCAAGGATCTGGAGGGCAAGTACGGTTTTGACCCGGTCACCCTGCGACTGGTGCATAACAAGAACGGCCGTATCTTTCAGCTGGAGCAACGGGTTACCGTCAGCTTCGCAGGAGTGGACGACGAACGCCGGCAAATCAATTTCAAGCTGATCAAAGCTGAAGAAATCACTGGCGCCCAGGAAACCACAGGCGGCTGATCCATCCAAGCAGCGACCGCGCCGTGCGTTGCAGACTATCCAGACGCACGGTGTTTTCTTTCTGGAAAAGTGCTGAACAGCAGGGATAATCAGCGCTCAATTCAATATTTTACGATATTTTACAAAGTCACCCGTTCTTGATTTTCGTTATTAATTCAAAGCAATAATCTACCACAGCCCTCCGTTTCACCTGCTATCCCCCTGTTGGCCTGAAAAGCTCTATTCCAATATTCGCATCATGAAGTATTTGTAACCTGAAATGTCGACCGCGTCACATCCGGCGACAGTCGATAGATCAGGCGCGTCACCGAAGGAGGCGCGCCATTACAGTCAGGGCCTGAACAATGAAGAAATTCCTAGACCGGGGGCGGCTAACTGCAGCAACGTTGGTACTGGCAACGTTCGCGTTACCTGGCTGCATGGTCTATCAGATTGACCAAAGCTCGCTTGATAGGGACGCCCGCGCTTACCAGCAGCTCGCGCCTTTCCAGACCGAATCACCGGTTCTTACCCCCTGGCTCACACCGGCATCGGACGATCTTCCAACCGTGGAGGTGGTGCAATCCCAGGCAACCCAATACAACGATATGTCGGGGCTGAATTTCGTTGCGAGCATTTTGACGCTCACATTGATCCCCGCCGTTGGATCCTATGACTACACCGATACGCTGACCGTCGCCTGGGAAGGCGAGACACTGGCCAATAGTTCGGCGAACTATGCGGTCAAGGAATATATGAGTTTGTACTTTCCGACCCCCATGCTGTTTATGGGGTCACTGTATGGCATGGGCGGCCTTGACCTGGAAGACACGCAGAACACCATTGGTGTCATACATGCACGCAATATAGCCGATGCCATTGCTCGTCAGCAGCCGTTGTACGAGCGAGTACCCCAGAACGATCCAGAGGCCCTGGCCAACTTCGTGCAGTCTCGTACCGCTCCGTTATTCCACCCCCGCGCAACCGCTCAAATTGCTGCCCTGGCTCCAGCAGACAACCCCATGGAATATCACCAGCAATACGCAGACCTGTCAGGGTACGTCAATCTGCTTCCCTTGGAGTGGCAGGCCTGGCTGATCGGCCCGGATGGTCTGAAAGGCTGGCAGATTAAAGCCGCTTTGGACAACGGTGAGGACGAATCTGAGATGTTACGCAAAGTGGTCAGCAGTTACCCGGAGGAGCTGGCCGAATGGAATCGTACCGCCCGTCAAACCGAAGCCCGATACCGTGAATGGTTCAGCCACACCAACCCAGCACTGGTCTCGAACCTGCTGGAAGCACAGTCACAGCAAAGAGCCCAGTGGCCCTATTACGCCAATATGACCGAAGAACATCATCAAATACTGATCGAAAACGGTGTTCCAGACAGCATCGTGGCCTACATGAGCAACGCAGAACGCTCCTCCGAACTCGTCGCAGCAGCAAAAACCGGCCCATTGCAGGATGCCCAGGGCCGCATGCTAACCGAAGAACAACTACTGGAACGCCTGGTGCGCAACGACAACAACGGACGTTTTATGAGCCCCTACACCAGCGACGGAGTGCTGGCCGAATGGGTCAATCTGGCTAACAATGCAAACATGGGCGCAACCGCTGGCTCTGCTGTTGGCGCCGTAGCCGGGGCCTACGCCGCCAACAAGGCGCTGGACTTTGTTCCTTTCGGGCTGGGCGGATTGGTTGGCGGAGCCGTCGGTGCCGAAGTGGGTAAGGAAGTTGGGCGGGAGAGCGCCATCTCCGCCTCCGGCGGCTGGGAAGCTATCAAGGCCTCCTCTGACCTCAGTTTCGATTCACTGACCGATATGGCCCGCTACCTCAAGCGGAAGTATGGCAGCACCGCAAACTTTACGGATGCAATGCGGGCCGCCACACAGATTTACCCGGAGCTCAGTTCCGTACTGGCTTCCACTAATTAACCGGAGACGTTTTATGATGAAGGGAACCACCAAGGCACTGTTCACCGGCATGGCAGCTGCCTCTCTGTTGCTGGTTGGCTGCGCGAGCCAGATTGATAACACCCGCGGTAAAGCCACGGTTTACGAAGATGCCTCAACCACCGGTCGAGTGGGTGGCGTGGGTATTGAAAGCCAGGACATTGTCGCCATTACCGATCAGATGATGCGGGACATGCTGGCCAACCGCATGCTCGCCGGGCGCGACATTCCGCCCCGGATCATCATCGACAACGCATACATGCGTAACGAGAGCTCCTCGGTGGTCAACACCAACATGCTTACCGATCGGCTGCGCATTGAGCTGAACCGGGCCTCCAATGGCCGGATGGTCTTCGTTGGCCGGGAATACGCCGGCATGGTTCAGCAGGAACGTGACCTGAAACGCGACGGCGCGGTGGATGGCGGCACCATTCGCTCCACCGTAGCCCAAGCCGGTGCGGATTATCGCCTGGCGGGCCGCATCACCTCCCTGGACGCCTCCGATCGCAGCGACGGCACCCAGTCTCGCTATAGCCAGATCAGTTTCGAGATGGTGGATATGGAACTGGGCACCATTGTCTGGAGTGGCCTGTATGAAATGCGTAAGGCGGGCCGAGACGATGTGGTTTATCGCTGAGTTCAAACCAGCCGTTCTGGCCACGGCGGTGCTGTCGGTCGGACTGGCCGGCTGCGCCACCGGGCCGAAGACCTTCGACCGCGCCGGCCTAACCAGCGAGCAGGCCGCGATCGTGGCCAGCAAGTCGACGGTCATCCGGCAGGATTACCAGAATCTGTATGAGGAAGGGCGCCGTAACGAGGTCCTGAACCTGATGGAGATCGGCCTGAAGGCGTACCGGGCAGGTGACGTGAACGAGGCCCGGCGCAGCCTGGACCGGGCCCGGGTGATCATCGAAAGCGTGTACGCCGACGATGAATCTGCCCGTAAAGCCCGCAGTATCTGGTACGAAGAGGCGGAAAAAGACTTCAAGGGCGAACCCTACGAACGGGCCATGGTGTATCTTTACCTAGGGCTGATTTTTCTGGAACAGGGCGATTACGGCAACGCCCGGGCCAGTTTCATCGGTGGCCTGCTGCAGGATGCCTTTGCCGAGGAAGAGCAGTTCAGCTCTGACTTTGCAGCGCTGATTTACCTGGCGGGCTGGGCGGCCCTACAGATGGACAGCCAGCAGCTGGCGCAACAGCACTTCACCGAACTGCAGGCCTTCCGCCCGGATGCGCCTGTCCCCAATGGCGAGCACAATGCGCTGCTGATTGTCGAAACCGGTACCTCGCCCCGCAAGCTGGGTGATGGCGTCGGCCACTATCAATTGGTGTACCGCCGCGGTCGAAACTTCAGTGATGTAGGCGCACAGTGGCAGCACGGCGATCAGTGGGAAACGGTGTACCCGATGGAAGACATTTACTTCCAGGCATCCACCCGGGGCGGCCGCGCCATTGACCGTATTGTGGAAGGCCAGGTGCAGTACAAGGAAACCACCCGCGATATCGGCACCAACCTGAGCGATATCAGCCAGAACAGCCTGTTGGCCGGCGCCAGTGCCTCCGCCGGGGGCGTACTGGGCGCAGGCTTTGCTGCAATCAGCCTGGTCAGCGTAGCCGCACAGGGTATGTCTGCTTCCGCCAACGTGCGGGCCGATATCCGTTACTGGCAGTCGCTGCCCGACACCCTGCACATCATCCCGGTGTCGGCCGAGCCCGGCCAGCGAGTGACCGTGCGCTTCCTGGATGCCAATGGCGACGCCATTCCAGGCATGACCGATACCACCGAATTCAGATTCGACGGACGGGGGCGAGGACTGGCCCTTGCGACGTCCCAACGGCCATAACCCGGCCGCCAAAAGGAGAGAGACCATGTTTCGAAACTTGATTGCTGTAGCCGCCGCCGGCTTGATCGTTGCAGGCTGCAATACCTTACCTGCGGATTCGACCGATATCGCGGAACGCACGGCACCGCTGGAATACAACACCGTGGTGTTCACCGATTACAACCTCAGCCGCACCTGGGACGACGGCATTCGGGACGCCGGGCGCGTTTACCGTTTGTCGGTTGAAAACCACGGCCAACGCCCTACCGAAACAGGGACCACCGAGGTATTCGCGGTGCTGCGTAACCACACCGATTTCGACTACCAGATCGAGGTTCGCACCCAGTTTTTTGACGACTATGGCGTACCGGTGGATGCCCGCCCAACCTGGCAACGCTCGACCATTCCGGCCAACAGCGTCAGTGCCTACAAAACCTTGTCCACTACGACCCAGCCACTGAAATATCGCATTGAAGTCCGGGAGATCAACTGATGAACCGCTCACTGGTTGCGGGCTTGTTGCTTGGGGCGATGCCCATGGTGGCGCTGGCGGCTAACGATCACCCGGCTGCGCCCATGAAGGCGCCGCATCAGAAACCCCTGACCGAGCAGGATCTGCGGGCCGAGGCCAACGCCTCCCAACGCACCGAATCGGCCGAGGCGATTATTGAGCGCTTCCGGGCAGGTCTGGGCAATTCCAATCCAAGGATCGCTGTTTTCTGGAACCGGGCCTTTAACGATCAGGTCAGCGACTGGGCCAGCCAGCGCCGGGTTGTGGTCTCAGAGCAAGGCAGTCTGCACGGCAGCATTCCGGACGGCAACGTGAACCTGGACGGCAAAGCCCGTGGTGCAGCCCAGGTGGAAACCCGGGGCGCACGGCGTTCTGCCCCCATGGCACCGGCGTTTGATCTGCAGGCCGGATTGGTCTCCCAGCTGACCCGAGCCGGCGCCACCATTGTCGACCGCGATGCCATCATGCGCATTACCGACAATGCCCTGGAGAACGGCGATTTCTCACGTCTGTCCCCTGACCAGGCGCGACTTGAAATGCGGGCGCTCAGCCAGCACGCAGACTACCTGATGGAGCTCAGCCAGGTTGCCGGCAATGAATTCACGATTCGCGTTCTCAACGTCACTAACGGCGCTATCCAGGCCATGGTCAGTTCTAATGGCGTGCCCCCAGCTACCGACGCCGATCGTCGGTGGATTGCCACAGACCGGGGTTTTGAGAAGCGGGAGCGACAGGTTTCCCTTAGGGATGTGGGCCAGGAACTGGCGCTGCAAACCCTGGCAGAACTTTAAAACCGGGGACGTTGGCACCACGTATATCTAAAGAGGATAGAATAAGGGAGGTGCACCATGACCATCAGCCCCCAGGAATTTCTGAAGAAATACGGCTTCGACAAAGACAAGGAAGAGCGTGATCACAGTCTTCGTGAAAATGCGATGGATCACGCCAAACACCTGAAGCGCCCCCATGCCGGGACGCCTCACGATTGGGAAGAATGGGAGCGCTACAAGCGCGAACATCCGGATGAGGTGGAAGACGAAGACGAGTCCTGACCCGTTTCGTTCACGTGCTCTCAGCCAGCGCCTGACTCAGGCGCTGGTCCTTGCTTTGCCACAACTCTCCCAGCCATTCCTTCACATTCCGACGATGTTCGGCATCGCTGGAATAATCTCGACCTTTCAAGTGCTCCGGAATTAACTGGGTGCTGATATCCAGCTGGACCTCCGGCACCCGGCCACACATGAAATCCCAGAAGGTAGGCGCGCCGTTGGGGTAGGCAATGGTTACGTCTACCAGGGTGTCGATGGAATCGCCCATGGCATCCAGCACAAAGGCGACGCCGCCGGCTTTCGGCAGCAACAGGTTCTGGTAGGGTGATTTCTGCTTGTCGTGTTTGGCTTTGGTAAAGCGTGTGCCTTCGACAAAGTTCATGACGCTTACCGGGGTGTAGCGGAATTTTTCACAGGCCTTGCGGGTGGCTTTCAGGTCTTCACCGCGTTTTTCCGGGTGTTTGATCAGGTACTCCCGGGTGTAGCGTTTCATGAATGGGAAATCCAGGCCCCACCAGGCCAGACCAATCACCGGCACCCAGATCAATTGTTGCTTGAGGAAGAACTTGAGGAATGGCGCCCGGCGGTTAAACACCCGCTGCATGGCAAAGATATCCACCCAGCTCTGGTGATTACTGAGCACCAGATACCAGCTTTCCCGTTTCAGGTTGTCTGCACCGGTCACCTGCCAGCGGGTGCCGTGGGTCAGTTTCATCCAGCCGGTGTTGCAAGCCACCCAGGATTCTGAGATCCAGATAATGACCTTGGTGCACAGCACCCGGAACCCCTTGTGCGGGATGATCAGTTTCAGCACCGCCGGAATGTACAGCAGCAGGCACCAGAACAGGGTGTTGAGCCCCAACAGAATGGAGTTGAGCACGCCAATGATCGGGGCAGGCAAGAAACTGAGCATGAGGATCCTGTTTTCATTGTAGTTACGGGAAGGCCGATATCATAACAATGAGATACAGGATTGGGCAGTGGCCTGAAGTGACCAATATGCCGGCCAGATGTGACGGTTTTGCCATGGTACCCGAGCAACCGCCCGCCTATCCTGTCGGGAACAGTGACTGACGCACCAACGGAAACACACATGCTTAACCCCGTGAAAACTGCCCTCAACCTGACCTCTGACCTGGCTCGCCAGGGCACCCTCTATGCCGGCAACGCCTTTGACCGGGTGTTTCGTGCCGCCAGCCTGGTGCAGGCGGGCCAGACCTCGTTTGAAACCCTCTATTCGGACGGATTGGTCAGCCTGCGTTACTACCCGCCACTGAAAGAGGATTTCATTGAGCTGGACGATCTGGTGATTCCGGTGGAACGCACAACCCATCGCACACCGATTGTGATCATCCCGCCCCTGGCAGTGAACATGCTGATCTACGATCTGTTCCCCCAGCGCAGTCTGGTGCGTTTTTTGAGGGCGAAGGGATTCGAGGTGTATCTGATTGACTGGGGCATTCCCAAGCGGGAGCACACCCACTACAACATGCATACCTATGTGGCGGAGTTGCTGCCGGCCTATCTGAACCGGGTGCGGGAGCACAGCGGCGAGCAGGAACTGTCGCTGCACGGCTGGAGCATGGGCGGCATGTTCACGCTGTTCTACTCTGCCCTGAGCAAAGATCAGCACATTCGCAATGCCATTGTGCTGGGCCTGCCGATCGACAGCCATGCCTCCGGTGCCATCGGCTGGATGTACCAGCGCATTGCGGATGTTGCCGGTGTCGTACGCAAACGCACGGGGTTTCAGTTGCACAGTATGAAGCCGCACTGGTTTCACACCCCGGGCTGGGCCAATACCATCGGTTTCAAGCTGAGTAATCCGATTGGCAGTGTGATGGGTTACTGGGAGCTGATTGTGCGCCTGGGTGACCGTGAGTTCGTCACCAACCATGCCACTACGTCGGCGTTTCTGGACCGGATGGTGGCTTACCCCGGCGGGGTGATTCAGGACACGGTGGTGCGGGTGTGGATTGATAATCAGCTGGCGAAGGGGCAGATCCAGATCGGCGAGGACTTCGCACGGCTGGAGAATGTGAATGCCAACTTACTGGCGATTGCCGGCCAGGAGGACACCTTGGCGACGCCGGGGGCGGCGAAGCGGGTGATGGACCATGTCAGCTCTACTGACAAAACCTTTCGGGTGGCGCCAGGTGGGCATATGGGGATTCTGGCCGGCAGCAAGGCGCCCAAGGCTTCCTGGCTGGAGCTGGCGGATTGGCTGGCTGCTCGGTCTGGCTGACCCGTTATCGGAGTCTGTCGGCAGGGGTTGGAGAGAGGTTCCAAAACGGAAAACGTGGTTTTCCTGATGGTTTTGGAACCCCTCTCCAACCACTGCCTTCGCTGACTGTTTGATATGCCTATTGAAAGCTGCTTTCAGGTATTGAGAGCCTTGAGACTCTCTGGAAGTTGAGAAAGGCTTTGGATTACTGCTGACGGCTCTATGTCCCAGTCTTCGAAAACCCTGTTTTCATCCCGCTTTACCCAAATCGCTGACAACCCGGCCGCTCTGGCACCGATCACATCCCAAGCGTTGCTGGATACCAGGCACAGGGGGCTATCCCAGGCGCCGGTGGCGCGGCGGGCGAAGGTGTAGACGGCGGGGTCTGGTTTGAAGCTTTTGATGTCATCTACAGAGACCAGGCTATCAAACTGGTCCAGCAGGTTGTTGTGGCCGAGGACCTTTTCCAGGGCGGGGTAGCTTCCGTTGGAGAAGGCAAACAGCGGGTACTGGCCTTTCAGGGCCTGCAGGGCTGGCAAGGCATCGTCAAACGCGGGGAGGGACAGGTAGGCGGCCATGAGTTGGTCTTCCCGCGCCTTGCTCAGCTCCAACTGGTGCACGGCCATGGCATAGCGCAGCGCCTGGCGGGTGCATACGCCGAAGTCTTCGTAAACTCGCATTAGCCCCTTCCGGAACGAAAACTCCAGCTGTTTCTCCCGCCAGAGCCCGGCAACCGCCGCTGCCTGCTCGCACGCATCCTGCTCAAGCAGCCGGGACATGCCCATCGGATCTACTAAGGTTCCATAAACATCAAACGCCAAAGTGGTTTTCATGTTTGCTCCTGTCCCGGGGAAGTGCGCCTCAATATTGAACGATTACTCAACTTAGACCAACCGGACTTTAGTGGCAAAACCGATCAACCAGGCCCGACTCTCTGGTGACTTGGCCTTTGCTCTCGCCTAAACTGCCAACCATGAAGCCCGTTGATATGTTGAACCTGGACCTGAGATCACTCGCCACCTTCGTTGCTGTACTCGACGAGGGCGGAGTGTCGCGCGCGGCAGTTCGGTTGGGCGTTACCCAATCGGCGGTAAGCCATACTCTGGAGCGTTTGCGCCAGGCCTTCGGCGACCCGCTGTTTGTGAAATCCGGGCGGGGCATTGTGCCAACCGACTATGCCTTGCGCACCGGGCCCCATATTCGCCAGCTCCTGGACGACCTGCGCACCCTGCCCTCCGGGCCGCCGTTTGAGCCGGCGACGGCGGAATTTACATTTACCATCGCGGCCAACGACTACCAGCGGGATCTTTTGTTACCAGGTTTGGTGAAGACGCTCCGGGAGCAGGCGCCGGGTATTCACTTGCAGGTCATTCCTTCCGGTATTCCCAATGCCGATCTGCTGCGCAAAGAAGCTTGTGATCTGGTGATCAGTCCGTTTGCGCCGGAAACCACAGATATCATGCAACGGGGTTTGATGGCGGACCGGATGGTGGTGTTTTACGACCAAAACAAACGGCAAGCACCGTCAGACCTGAAGGATTACATGAACGCCGACCACATCACCGTGCTATTCGCCACTGGCGAGAAGCCCGGGCTGGACAGCACCATGGAGGCACGGGGGCTGAAACGGCGCAGCGTGGTGACGGTCTCCAACTTCTCCGGCCTGCCGGAGTTTCTGCGCGGCACTACCCTGCTCGCGTCTGCCCCTGAACGCATGAGCACCCAGCTGATGCGCGACTTTGCCTACGTACCTTTACCCTTTGAATACAACCCCTTCACTCTGCTCATGCTCTGGCACCGCCGCCACCAGACAGACCCCGCCCACCGTTGGGTTCGCAACCAGGTGAACTCCGTGGCCGCCACCATGAACGGTCTTCACGATTAATCAATCGATCTCATTCATGTATGACATGAAAGGTTGAGCCGTTATTTTTATCGCCTTGTCGGCCTAGACTTCACGTTAGCAGCAGGTCGGCAGGTGTGGGGGTGTCCTTCCGAAACACGCTCCTTCGGCACGTCCATGTGACGCTTGGGCTCCGCCATCCATGGCTCCGCACAGTTCCGGAAGGACACCCCCACACCTGCCACGCAACCATCATCCTGGCCGTCAGAATCTTAATGCTCGCACTCACCAGTATTTGGACAACCATTCTATTAGCCTCAGCCGTTGCTCTGGGTCCAATGGCTATCGATATGTACCTGCCTGCGCTGCCTCAGATTGGTGCCGACTTTAATGCCGGTACTGATCAGGTTCAGTTCACGCTGAGTGTTTATCTGATTGGTTTTGCCCTTGCCCAGCTTGTTTGTGGACCTTTGGCAGACCGGTTTGGACGCAAACCCGTCATGATCGGCGGAATGCTGCTGTTTGCACTTGCAAGCATTGGTTGTGCCCTGGCCAGCAATATCGAAACCCTGCAACTATTCCGATTCCTGCAAGCACTCGGCGGTTCCGCTGGCCCAGTTCTGGCGCGCGCCATTGTCCGCGACGTCTACATCCCCAGAGACGCAGCGAAAATCCTCGCCCTGCTCGCGGGCATGATGGCTCTGGCACCGGCAGTGGCACCCACCTTCGGAGGTTTGATTGTGGCCACCATGGACTGGCACTGGATCTTCATCGTCATGGCCGTGTATGCCTTGGTCATGGTCGCCGTCATCGCCTTTGGCATCCCCGAACCCCTGCGCCCGGAACACCGCCAGCCGTTCCGATTCTGCCACCTCATGCGCAACTACCGCCGCATCAGCACCGACATGACCTTCATCGGCTACACCCTCACCAGCGCGGCTATTTATGGTGGCCTATTCGCCTTCCTGTCCGGCTCCGCCTTCGTGCTGATCGACGTTCTGGGCGTCGCCCCCGAACACTTCGGCCTGTACACCGCCATCACCGCCGGCGGATACCTGCTCGGCAACATGGCCTCCATCCGCCTGGCAAGACGTTACCTGCCAGACCAGATCCTGCTCTACGGCCTGGCCACCACCCTCACCGCCGGCGCCACCATGGCCTTACTCGCCTACCACAACGTCTACAGCCCCTGGGCCGTGGTGCTACCGCAAGCCCTGTTCATGGCCGGCACCGGCATGGTTCTCCCACAAACCATGGCCGGCGCGTTAGCCAACCACCCCACCATGGCCGGCTCCGCCTCCGCCCTCCTCGGCTTCGTCCAAATGGCCGCAGCGGCCGCCGCCGGCGCCCTCGTCGGCATCCTCCACGACGGCACCCCACTGGTCATGGCCACGATTATTGCGATATGCGCCGGGCTCGGCTTGATTGGTTACCTGTTTCTAGTGCAGCGATACCCTGCACCAGGTTTTGAAGCTCAGAGTGCTGGATCAAACTAACAAAGCCTTTTGGACAAAGTATTCGGGAATCTTCAATGACCTGAATACCCGCAAGAAAGTCGAGGGTTCGGGTAGGGGATTGCCTTCCAAAACCTTGCGGAGCCATGGGTGGAGCGCGGAAGCGCTTCATGGGCTGGCCATGGATGGCCAGCCCAGGACCCTCAGCGCGACGCAGGAGCAATTAGCGCTGAGGGGCGGAGCAGAGCGTACATGGATGTATTCACAGCGTGTTTTGGAAACAAGCCCCCTACCCGGACCTGCACCGAGGTTAAAGCTATGCACGGATTACGGAAAGGGGATGAAAACTCATCCAAAGTAAGCTACACAGAGTAGATTGCAGAGATCCAAAACCAAAAGACAAGGAGCACACCATGAGCAACGTCACCCTGGACGGCAACCCCATCGACGTCAGCGGCGAATTCCCCCAAGCCGGTGAAAACGCCGCCCCGTTCACCCTCACCAACAGCGGCCTGGAAGAAGTAAAACTCGACAGCTGGCCCGGCAAACGCAAAATCCTCAACATCATCCCCAGCATCGACACCGGCGTCTGCGCCGCCAGCACCCGAAAATTCAACGAAAAAGCCGGCAGCCTGGACAACACCGTCGTCCTCGTCGTCTCCGCCGACCTCCCCTTCGCCGCCGCCCGCTTCTGCGGAGCCGAAGGCCTGAACAACGTTGAAACCCTCTCCACCTTCCGCAACTACAGCTTCCAGCAAGACTACGGCGTAGCCATTCAAGACGGCCCCCTTGCCGGTCTGTGCGCCCGTGCGGTGGTGGTCCTCGACGAGAACAACAAAGTGCTGCACAGCGAACTGGTCAACGAAATCAAAAACGAGCCGAATTATGAAGCGGCGCTGAAGGTACTGTAAGCCTCTCCATCAGGGGCCCACTGCATAACTTACGCCTAGACTCTCGACTACCCCTTCAGAGTTTGGGCTGAGTGTGCGGGCAGGTCTTTCTCAAACCTTGCGGAGCCATGGATGGCGGAGCAGAGCGTACAGGGACGTATTCACAGCGTGTTTGAGAAAGACCTGCCCGCACACTCAGCACGCACCAAAAGCCAGAGCTGTTAGAATCCACGCCCAGAATCCAAAACCCAAGGCACCGACCCCCAAGTGCAGAACCAACCCCAAAGCCCAAGCCTGGCCCGCCAGCTCTACCAAATGACCTGGCCCATGCTGTTCGGCGTGCTCTCCCTGATGACCTTCCAGCTCACCGACAGTGCCTTCGTCGGCCAGCTTGGCCGTGACCCCCTCGCCGCCCTGGGCTTCACCGTGCCCATGCAACAACTGGTCAGCGGCATGTACGTGGGCCTCGGCATCGCCACCACCGCCATCATCTCCAGAACCCTGGGCCAGGGCGACAACCTCCGCGCCCAACGCCTTGGCGGCCTCGTCGTCAGCATCGGAGCTAGCCTGGCGCTGATCCTGTGCCTCTCAGTCTGGCTATTACAAACCGAGATACTCAACTTCCTCGGCGCCGAAGACCAACTCCGGCCAACCATCCGGGAATACTGGGTGCCCTGGCTTATGTCCGCCTGGCTTGGCGCCTTGCTCTACTTCGGCTACGCCGTCTGCCGGGCCAACGGCGACACCAAGTTACCCGGCTACATGATGATCGCCACCAGCCTGCTCAACATTGCCCTGGACCCACTGTATATCTTTGTCTTCGGCTGGGGCCTGCCCGGGGCCGCCTGGGCCACCATCACCGCCTTCGGGATCGGTGCCCTGGTGGTTTTCCCGGCATTGGTCAGGCGCCAATGGCTGCGCTTTGACCTGCTGCAACTGCAACTGGCGAACGCAACCCGGCAGCTCGGTGGTATCATGGCACCGGCCATGGTCAGCCAGCTGATGCCGCCCCTGTCCGCCATGCTGGCCACCTCGCTGGTGGCCGGGTTTGGCTCCGCCGCCGTCGCCGCCTGGGGGCTGGGTACCCGGCTCGAGTTTTTCTCCATCGTGGTGGTACTCGCACTGACCATGTCCATGCCGCCGATGATCGGCCGCATGCTCGGGGCCGGCGAGCTGGACAATATCCGCAAACTGGTGCGCATTGCCGTTCGCTTTGTAGTGGTCTGGCAACTGGTGCTGGGGCTGCTGTGGCTGGCGGCATCCGGGCTGGTCTCCACCCTGTTCAGCCGGGATGCGGATGTTCAGGTCATCCTGCTGAGCTATCTGCTCAGGGTGCCTCTGAGTTATAGCGGCCTGGGGGTCTGTATGCTGATGGTTTCGATCAACAATGCCCTGGGATTACCCATGCGGGCACTGTTGATCTCAACCCTGCGGCTGTTCGCCTGTTACCTGCCCCTGCTTTGGCTGGGCGCTCAGGTGTCCGGGCTCACCGGATTGATGACCGGGGCCCTGATCGGCAACCTGGCAGCCGGACTGTTGGCGTACAGTCTGTACCGCCAAGGAATGACCCGTTTGCGACAAAAGTACCCGGCCACTTGACGGTTAACAATGAATTAATGTGCTAGTCTTCGGTAATCTGTTTTAGCTATCACGCCCGAGCCTGATCGCTGCGGGCGGATGAACAATTAACCCAAATATTCCTTCCGGGCTACCGGCCTCGCTATGGTACCAGGACTCATCATTTTGCTGCCGGTGCTGGGAGCGTTTGCTTCCTGGTTACTGAGCCGCCTCTCTGCCGGCACCAGCGTCCGTGCTCACGCACTTCTGGCTGCCGTTGCACCCTTTACCGGCGTCCTTTTGCTGGCAAGCCATTGGCCGCAGGCTTCAGACCAGAACGCGCTGGTCACCACCGTGCAGTGGATTCCACAACTGGGGCTCAACCTGTCGTTCCGGCTGGACGGCCTGAGCTGGCTGTTTGCCACCCTGATCACCGCCATTGGCTGCCTGATCATTCTTTACGCCCGTTACTACTTCGATGGCAAAGCCACTGCCCCGCGTTTCTTTATCCTGATCCAGCTGTTCATGACCGCCATGCTGGGCATCGTACTGTCTGAGAACCTGCTGTTCATGTTGGTGTTCTGGGAGCTGACCAGCCTGGTGTCGTTCCTGCTGATCGGCTTTAACTGGTCCAGCCGGGGCGCCCGCCGGGGTGCCCGAATGTCACTGGTGATTACCGGTGGCGGCGGCCTGGCCCTGCTGGCCGGTATTCTGTTGCTGGGCAACATGGCCGGCAGCTTCCAGTTGTCCGATATCCTCTCTCAGGGCGAGACCCTCAAGCAGCATAGCCTGTACCCGCTGATGCTGAGTCTGGTGCTGCTGGGGGCGTTCACCAAATCCGCCCAGGCGCCTTTCCACCTGTGGTTGCCCCACGCCATGGCTGCCCCCACGCCGGTCTCCGCGTATCTACATTCAGCCACCATGGTCAAGGCCGGGCTGTTCCTGATGGCGCGATTGCACCCGGCCCTGGGCGATACCGAGCTCTGGTTTGCCCTGATCACCGTCACCGGCATGGTCACCCTGATGGTGGGTGCCTTTGTCGCGATGTTCATGCACGACATCAAGGGCCTGCTGGCCTATTCCACCATTTCCCATCTGGGCCTGATCACTCTGCTGATTGGCATGGGCAGTGAAATGGCTATGGCGGCGGCCCTGTTCCATCTGGTCTGCCATGCCCTGTTCAAAGCCCCGCTGTTTATGATGGCAGGCTATGTGGATCAAGCCACCGGTAGCCGAGATATGCAATTGATCAACGGCCTGTGGCGCTGGATGCCGGCACTGATGATTGTCACCATCGTGCCCGCTGCCGCGATGGCTGGTTTACCGCTGATGAGCGGCTATCTGAGCAAGAAAATGCTGTTTTCCGAAAGCCTGCTGGTGACCGCACCCCACTGGGCGGATGTGGTCATCCCGGCCTGGGTCACCGTGGCGGGTCTGTTTTCGGTGGCCTATTCGGTGCGCATCTTCCACAACGTTTTCTTTAATGGCCAGCCACGGGATCTGCCGGTGTGGCCGCCAAAGCGTAAGCCTGCCGCCGCATTGTTGCCGTTGGCCATTCTGGCGACATTATCGTTGCTGGTTGGCCTGATTCCCCAGTGGATCTACGACCACCTGGTGCATCTGGCGGTGCTGCAGACCACCGTGTCTCATTTACCAGCCTATGATTTCAGTGCCCTGTCCGACGCCCACACCCCTGCCATGATGAGTCTCGTCGCTATGCTGGGCGGGCTGGCGGTTTACAGTGCCCGCAAGCCGTTGTTCGCCATTCATGCCCGGTTACCGGAGGTGGACGCCAAGGACATTTTTGAAACCGCCATGCAGCTCACTATTCGCTTCTCGCAAACGCTGGTTTATCGTCTGGAAAACGGCTCCCTCCAGCGCTACCTGGCACTCATCCTGTTAACCACCGTCGCCCTGGTGGCCCGGAGCCTGAGCGGCCTGGAACGGTGGCGCGGGCCTGTGCCAATGACCGCCCTGGACCCACTGGTGGTGTTTGGCATCAGCATCCTTTGCCTGTCTGCCGTGGGCGTTGTGCTGTGTCATCGTCACCGCCTGCCGGCCCTGTTGCTGCTGTCGGTCACCGGCCTGTTTGTCACCCTCGCCTTTGCCTGGTTCTCCGCGCCGGACCTCGCCCTGACGCAACTGTCGGTTGAAGTGATGGCGGTGGTGATCATGATGCTGGCCCTGTCGTTCTTACCCCAGAGCTCACCCAAGGAATCCCGCTTTCCCCGAATTGCCCGTGATCTTTTTGTGGCCCTGGCCGCCGGCGGCGGTGTGGCCGCGTTCACCTTTGCCGTGCTGACCCGCCCGGTAAACTCCATTTCCGACTTTTTCCTGGCCAACAGTGTGCCCGGAGGCGGCGGCACCAACGTGGTGAATGTGATCCTGGTGGATTTCCGGGGGTTCGATACCCTGGGTGAGATCACGGTACTGGGCATTGCCGCCGTGGCGGTTTTCGCCTTTACCCGCAACCTGAACCTGAAAAAACGGGTGGCGGAATCCGGCCACTCCCATTGGGTAGCCGAGCCCCATCCGGTCATCCTGCAGATGGTGGCGCACATGGCTTTGCCCATTGCCCTGCTGGTATCGGCGTATATTTTCCTGCGCGGCCACAACATGCCAGGGGGCGGTTTCATTGCGGGATTGGTCACGGCCGTTGCGCTCACCCTGCAATACATGGCCGGTGGCCTGGTCTGGGCCCAGGCGCGCATGCGTACGCACTTCCGCTCGCTCATTGGTGCGGGGCTGCTGATCGCCCTGCTGACCGGTGTTGCCAGCTGGGTGCTCGGTTATCCGTTCCTGACCACCACCTTTGTCCACCTGCACTGGCCGCTGATTGGCGAGTTTGAACTGGCCAGCGCCCTGCTATTTGATCTGGGTGTTTACACCACCGTGGTGGGTGCAACCCTGCTGATTCTCGCGAACCTGGGCAAACTGATGACCATTGCCGGCCCAGGCAAGGAGGTGGGCTGATGGAACTGATGATCGCAGCCGCCCTGGGGATCCTGACCACCTGTGGGGTATTCCTGGTTCTGCGTGCCCGCACCTTTTCCGTGGTGCTGGGCCTGACCTTGTTATCCCATGCCGTCAACCTGTTCCTGTTCAGTATGGGCCGGCTCACCACCGGCGCCCCGGCCATTGTCGGCCTGACCGAATCCAGTGCAGACCCGCTGCCCCAGGCACTGGTGCTGACCGCCATTGTGATCAGTTTCGCGATGACCGCCTTCGTGGTGGTGTTGTCCCTGAAAGCCGCTGTGGAACTGCGCAATGATCACGTAGACGGCGAAAACCCGAACGAGGACCGGCAATGACCCACCTGATGATTCTGCCGGTCGTCATACCCATGCTGGCCGCCGCCTGGTTGCTGGTAAACCACCGGGCCAGTATCGGCCGCCAGCGGGTGTGGAGCATTCTGTCCACCAGTTTGCTGGTGGCGCTGGGCGTGTGGGCGGTTATTGCGGCTCAAATCGATTACCACACCTACTGGCTGGGCAACTGGCAGCCGCCCTTCGGCATTGTGCTGGTGCTGGACCGGCTGAGTGCCATGATGCTGCTATTGGCCGCCTTACTGGCCCTGTTCTGCGTACTCTATGCCAGCCGGGGCAGCGACCGGGAGGGTTCCCATTTCCATGCCCTGTTCCAGTTCCAACTGATGGGCATTAACGGTGCCTTCCTGACCGGTGATCTGTTCAACCTGTTCGTATTTTTCGAGATCCTGCTGCTGGCTTCCTACGCCCTGTTGCTGCACGGCGGCGGCCGGGCCAGAAGCCGGGCGGGCTTGCACTATGTAATCATCAACCTGCTCGGCTCTGCCCTGTTCCTGCTGGCCCTTGGCATTCTTTACGGCCTGACCGGCACCCTTAACATGGCCGACCTGGCGGTGCGGATTGCCGCCGCCAGCCCCGATGACCAAATCCTGCTGAAAGGTGCCGCACTGCTGCTGATGGTGGTGTTCGGTATCAAGGCCGCGATCCTGCCACTGCTGTTCTGGCTGCCCAGGGCCTATTCGGCCTCCAGCGCACCGGTGGCGGCATTGTTCGCCATCATGACCAAGGTGGGCTTTTACGCCATGGTGCGGGTGCTTCTGATTGTGTTCGGGCTGGACCCGGCACAGCCCCTGAATGCCGGGGTGTTCCTCTGGCTCTGGCCCCTGGCGCTGGCCACCCTGGGCCTCGGCGCCATTGGCGTGCTTGGGGCGGCCAGCCTGCGTACCATGGCCGCCTACCTGGTGATTATGTCCAGCGGCTTGCTGATGGCCAGTTTTGCCATGGCCGAAACCACCGTATTGGCCGCCAGCCTGTTCTACCTGCTGCACAGCACCTGCCTGGCGGCGGTCTTTTTCCTGCTGGCCGACCTCATCGGCCGGCAGCGGGCCGACGGCTACGATCTGCTTTCGGTGACCGCTCCCTTGACCCATCGCTGGACCCTGGGCACGCTGTTTCTGGTGGCAGCGGTCAGCATGGCGGGGCTGCCGCCCTTCTCTGGGTTTGTTAGTAAAGCCTGGCTGCTGCAGAACGCCATCACGCACCCGCACTACCTTTGGCTCTGGGGCATTACCCTGATTGCCGGGTTATTCATGATTGCCGCACTCAGCCGAGCCGGCTCCGGCTGGTTCTGGAAACCGGAGCCGTTCACCGGCCGCCAGCGCCGCAAGCTGGACCCGGCGCGCGTGGCCACGGTATCCGTGCTTATTGGTATCAGTGGCGCCCTGGCCCTGTTTGCCGCGCCGGTGATGGAGTATATGACTGCAACCGCAGGCCAGCTCTATCATCCGTCGGCCTATGTTGAGGCGGTGCTTGGTGAGCCTGCCACGATGACGGGAGGGCGAGCCCCATGAACTGGTTACAGCGCTGGGTGCCACACCCCCTGTTCGCAGGCTTTCTGCTGCTGTTATGGCTGTTGATGAACGAGTTCAGCTTTGCCCACCTGTTGCTGGGCGCGGTGCTGGCGGTGGTGATATCCCGGGTGACCCAGCCGTTCTGGCCGGAGCGTTCAAAGGTCAAGCATCCGGGTAAGTTGCTGCGCTACCTTGGCCGGTTGTTGATAGATATCCTGAAATCCAACCTGATTGTCGCCCGGCGCATTCTATTCTATTCGCGGCAGCTGGAGCCTGGGTTCTTCACTTACCCCCTTGCACTGACCGACGATTTTGCCGTAACCATGCTGGCCAGCACCATTTCGCTGACCCCGGGCACGGTCAGCGCTCACTACAATCGCGAAGGCCGCTGCCTGTTGATCCACTGTCTGCATCTGGAGGATGAAGCAGCGCTGATCAAGGACATCCGCGAGCGTTACGAGCTGCCGTTACAGGAGATTTTCGATGATTGAATGGGCGGTTAACCTGGCGATCACTGTGTTTGCGATTGCCATCCTGCTGAACCTTTACCGGTTGGCCATCGGGCCCGACATCGTGGACCGGATCCTGGCGTTAGACACCCTGATGATCAACAGCATTGCGTTGATTGTGCTGTTTGATATCCGGCTGTCGCTGGGCATTCTGTTTGAAGCCGCCATGCTGATTGCCCTGATGGGGTTTGTCGGAACAGTGGCGATGACCAAGTATCTGTTACGGGGGGATGTGATCGAATGACTGCGTCAACCATGCCGTTCGTTCTTGAATTGGTGATTTCGCTGTTCCTGGTGGCCGGCGCCTTGTTTGCGCTGATTGGCTCTGTTGGCCTGGCCCGCTTGCGGGATTTCTTTATGCGGCTGCATGGGCCCACCAAGGCCAGCACCCTTGGACTGGGCTGTTTGCTGATCGGCTCGTTGCTGTTTTTCAGTTTCCAGCGCGGCGCGCTTTCTGTGCATGAGGCGATTGTGACCGTTTTCCTGTTTGTGACTGCGCCAGTCAGCGCCCATATGATGGCGAAGGCCGCCCTGTTCCGGGGTGTGGATAAGGGCGGCCCAAGCCGGAATTACCCGGACCGTTAGCCGGCAAACCTGGACCGGAAGCTCTCGGGCATGGGGGTGACTTCCCGGGTTTTGTAGTTGAAGAATACGAAGCCGTACTTGGCCATAGCCACCGATTGGCCGGTGTCGGCTTTGGTAACCCGGAACACGAAATCGCCGCCGTATTTGTTGAAATCCATCAGGCCCACTTCGAAGCGGAGCATGTCCGGGTAGAAGGATTCGCCCTGGTACATGGTGGCCAGGTCGGTGACGATAATGCCAGTGCCGTTCTGGTCGGCTTCTTCGATGCCGTGTTCGACCAGGAATTGGGCGCGGGCCTCGGAGAGCATGGAGATCAGGGCGTCGTTGCCGAGGTGGTTGGCGCCGTTGATGTCGGTGATTCTGACGGGCATTCGGGTTTCGAAGCTGAAGGCGTTGTCCGGGAATTCGAGTTTGATTCTTGCCACGGGGGTGTCCTGATCGAGTTCAAGTTTGGTCTGGGCCGGATGATACGCTTTCAGTTGTGACTTCTCATCTTGTGTTGCTATCGGGTATCTTGCTTCTAGTTCCTGCGCTTTTTGTTTCGGAGTAAGCGGCGCTTGGGGCTGGGCTTTCCAGAACACGCTCCTTCGGCACATCCTTGTGACGCTTGGGCTCCGCCATCCATGGCTCCGCACAGTTCTGGAAAGCCCAGCCCCAAGCCCCGCCCAGACTTCCTGCGTGCACCCAATAAAACGTCATAATAAGAGTTACTTATGGATATTCGCCCGGCTGCCACTCTGGTTCTTACCCGCGATACCGAAAACGGCATTGAAGTGCTTCTGCTGCAACGCACCTGGGAGGCCATTTTCCTGCCCGGTTACTATGTGTTCCCCGGCGGAGCGGTGAACGAGCAGGAGTCGGAGGCGCAGCCGCACGCCGTGGGTGTTGAAGACGGGGATATCAGTCAGACCATGAGTCTGGACGAAGGCGGTGCCGACTATATGCTGGCTGCAGTACGGGAATGCTTTGAGGAGGCGGGGATTCTGGTGGCTCAGGACGGCAGCGGTCAGCTCATCAGGGCGGATCATCCGGTTCTTGGTGAGCGTGAAGCATTGTTCCGGGATGAGGTGTCGCTGGCGCAGTTGTGTGAGAAGCATGGGCTGGTGGTGCCCCTGGATCGGTTGGCGTATTTGAGCCATTGGGTGACGCCGCCGGGGCCGCCTCGGCGGTTTGATACGCGGTTTTTTGTGGCAGTGGCGCCGGAAGGCCAGGTGGCCGGGCACGATGGTCAGGAGACGATTGATCATGTGTGGATTTCACCGGCGCAGGCGTTGGAGGAGCATCGGGCGGGGCAGCGGTTGTTGGGGTTGCCGACGATCCGTACCTTGCGGGTGTTGTGTGATTTCAGTTCCACCGCCGAGTTGATGCGCTATGCCCACGCCAATCCGCCGGAGGCGTTCCCGACCGATCCCTGGCCGGCGCTTCGCAAGGGTAAGCCGGTGATGCTGGAACCCAACGCGCCGGCTTACGATGAGGCAGTGAAGCTGGACCCGGAGGGGGAAGGCACTACCTGGGCGGAAATCGTGCCGGGGCAACCAGTGGAGGTGGCAGCCGGTGTGATGCGGTTGACGGCCCCGAACCCGGGGATGATGACCGGGCCGGGCACGAATACCTATATTCTGGGCTTTGAGCGGTTTACGGTGATTGATCCCGGGCCGGCCAATGACGCCCATATTGACGCGATCCTGGACGTAACCGGCGGGGTAGTGGATCAGGTGCTGGTGACCCATACCCACCTGGACCACTCACCGGCAGTGTCGGTGCTGAAGGAGCGAACGGGATGCCGGGTGTTTGGCTGGCCGGCCCCGGAAGGCGCCGGGCAGGACAAGTCCTTCAAGGCGGACGATGAGCCGGAGCATGGCGACCTGATTGTCAGTGAAGCGGGCATCCTGAAGGTGATCCACACACCCGGACACGCCTCGAACCATCTGTGTTACCTGCTGACGGACCAGGAGCTGCTGTTCTCAGGCGATCACATCATGCAGGGGTCGACGGTGGTGATTAATCCGCCGGACGGCGACATGAAGGCCTATGTGGAATCCCTGTACGAGCTATTGGAGGAGCCTGTGCGCTTTATCGCGCCCGCCCACGGCTTTCTGATGGGGCAACCGGAGGCGGTGATTGATTACCTGATCACCCATCGGTTATCGCGGGAGCACAAGATCTTCCGGGCACTGGAAGCCCTGGCACCGGTTTCGCTGAAAGACCTTACTGCGAAAGCCTACGACGACGTGCCCGCGGCCATCCATGGACTGGCTGCGCGATCAGCCCTGGCGCACCTCCTCAAACTTGAGGCGGAACACCGGGCCTATCAGTCAGACAACCTCTGGCATACTCACTAAGCCGGATACCGGGCTACTTCTTGGCGATGATCCACACCGCGTGCACGATGCCAGGAATGTAGCCCAGGATGGTCAACAGTATGTTGATCCAGAAATGCTTGCCCAGCCCCACCTGTAAAAAAACACCTAATGGCGGTAACAGAATCGCAACCAGAATTCGCAAAAGGTCCATTTAGTTCTATCCTCGTGGCACGTATAACAGTCATATCTCTGAAAGAT
Organism: Marinobacter sp. NSM; assembly: GCF_052380025.1. Lineage (NCBI taxonomy): Bacteria > Pseudomonadati > Pseudomonadota > Gammaproteobacteria > Pseudomonadales > Marinobacteraceae > Marinobacter > Marinobacter sp. NSM. The sequence continues at coordinate 684,139 of NZ_JBQTCK010000002.1, read as the reverse complement.
AGCAGTGTTATTACATTCAACCACATCGGGCCATTACAGATGGGCCCGTGATCATGAAAGTGGCATTAAACCTCTGTCACAGCGGTATTCATGAACCATACAGGGCCCTATCCTTGGGGCCACTGGACAGGTACTCGAGGACTTATGCTGTTTCAAAGGCCCAGACACTCCACAATCCGACATTTTCCGATCTGGCTTTTCGCTGCCACCCTGCCAATGGTCACCTTGGCCGACACCAACGATTCGTCTGTGCTGGTGGCCCAACTCGCAGAGGATGAAAACGTTGAGGATGTGGTGCGCTCTGAACCCCGCCGCAGTCCAGGCGAAGATAGCGACGCCAGCGACGACGAACAGGAACCATCGGCGCCAGACACCGACCAGCAGACACAAAAGGTCAACACCGTGGTGGTGCCCGTTACCCGCAAGATTGCCCCCAATATCGACCTGAAAGAGGTGGCCCCGCTGCCGGAACCCGAGCCGGAACCGGAAACCCTGCCGGGGGCGGAACTGTCTGCAGAGGAACTTCAGGTAGTTCAGGATACTGCACAAGGGGAAACGTCTGCCCCTGAAGACGAGGCCGACGCGCCGGTAGAACCCCGGCCGGCCGAAAGTTTCACCCTGCTTGGCAAGGAAGTGCTGCCCGGCACCTCGACGCGGCTGGCCTGGTCCCCCCAGATCCAGATTGCCGGCCTGTCACAAATTACCCCTGTTCTGGTGGTCAACGGCGTGAATGCTGGGCCAACCCTGTGCCTGACTGGCGCCTTACATGGCGATGAGCTTAACGGCATCGAGATTATTCGCCGCACCATGTACGACCTGAACCCCGAGAAGCTCAGCGGTCGGGTGATCGGTGTGCCGATCGTCAATCTCACCGGCTTCCAGCAGGGCAGCCGGTACCTGCCGGACCGTCGGGATCTGAACCGCTTTTTCCCGGGCCGCAAGGACGGCAACCTTGCCGACCGGGTGGCCTACTCGTTGTTTGAGAATGTTATTCGGCACTGCGACATGCTGGTGGACATTCACACCGGTTCCCTCAAGCGCACCAACCTGCCCCAGCTGCGGGCCGACATGAACAATCCAGACGTGGCGGAATTCACCCGTGGGTTTGACCGCATGGCGGTGGTGCACAGCTCCGGCTCCCCGGGCATGCTGCGCACGGCAGCCGTGCAGGCAGGTATCCGTGCCGTGACCATGGAAGCCGGGGAGTCGTTGCGGATTCAGGAACATCAGATTGAAGCCGGGGTGAACAGCCTGAATAGCCTGCTGGAAAAACACAGCATGATTTCAAGGATGTTTGTCTGGGGCGATCCGGAACCGGTCTATTACAATTCCACCTGGGTGCGCGCCGAGCATGGCGGCATTCTGTTCAGCGAAATTGATCTGGGTGCCAACGTATCCGAAGGCGAGGTACTAGGTTATGTGGCGGACCCAATTACCAATGAGCAACACCCGATACGTTCCACCTCCAACGGCCGGATCATCGGCATGGCGGTGGATCAGGTGGTGATGGCCGGCTTTGCCGCCTACCACATTGGTACGGAGGCAGAAGTGCCGGGAGAGTAGTATGCTAGGGGTTTTACTCGACAGCATCTGATCCACAGGAGCCCATTTGTCTTCGGAAAACTCCGGCATTGTGTCCCGAATTCCCGGCCTGGCCTATGTGGGCCTGGTGCTTACACCGCTGTTCTGGGCCGGCAATGCCGTGGTGGCTCGGGGCACGGTTGAGCATATACCGCCCCTGTCCATGTCATTCTGGCGTTGGGTGATTGCCCTCGCCATCCTGATGCCCTTCGGGCTTCCAGGCATGTGGCATCATCGCCGGGTCATCCGCGCACGCCTCGGTTCCATGCTGGCGCTGGCCACCTTCAGTGTGGCGGCGTTCAACTCGCTGCTGTACTACGCCGCCATCACCACCACCGCCACCAACATTGCCCTGATTAACGCCACCATCCCCATTTTCGTGGCCCTGCTGGCGTGGATTCTTCTGGGCGACCGCACCCGGCCGGTGCAGGCCCTGGGCATCGCCCTGGCCATCGCCGGCATTCTGACCGTGGTGGCCCGAGGCGAGCTCTCGGTTCTGACCGGCCTTCAAGCCCAGCCAGGCGACCTGATTATGGTGGCGGCTGTATTCAGCTGGGGTCTGTTCTCGGTTTTGCTCAGGCGGCAGGCGGTGCCGTTACCGGCCCTCACTTTCCTGTCCACCCAAATTCTTCTGGGCACGCTGGTGATCCTGCCGTTTTACCTGATGGAGTTGTTTTTCTTTGCCGGCGGCTTCGATCTGACCCGAAATACGGCCATGCCGCTACTGTATTTCGCCATATTCCCCGGTATCCTTGCCTACGCATTTTGGAATCACGGCGTGCATGCAATCGGCCCGGCCAGGGCCGCCATATTCATGTACCTGACACCGGTATTCGCATCGATACTTGCCGGCATGTTTCTGGGTGAGTCGCTCGGCGTATTTCATCTGATAGGGGGCCTGCTGATTCTCGCGGGCCTGGTACTGGCCACGCAAACCGGGCGCCGACATGCTACGTACCCACTTCAGAGTCAGGAACAAAACGGGAGAAACACATGATGAATGCCACCACCAGCATCAGGCGAACTCGTATCATTTATGGTCTGTTGTTGATGATCTTGGCGCTCGGCATGCCTGCATTGGCGTCTGCCGAGGCCTGTGATCCGGAAGACCATGAATGGGTGCCCAGCCGCTATTACCCGGCGGGGTCTGTGGTGTTTCACAACGACAACTGGTACGAGTCCCGTGAAATCCATGAAGGTATGGAACCTGGCATCACCTTCGACTGGAAACGCCTGCACTCAGTACCCGATTGCGGCGGCGACAACCCACCGCCGCAACCTATAGAGCCATCTGACGTGGAAGAAGGCGTTACCCAGACGGACAGCGACACGGAGTACTGCGAGCGCCCGGAACAATGGCTGTTTGCTGAGAGTTATTCGGTCGGCAGCCAGGTGAGCCATGGCGGCAAGATCTGGGAAGCCATCCGGGATACCAAGGGCGACATGCCGGGTATCAAGGAGCCACCGCACTGGAAGCTGGTAGAAGACCACTGCGCCATCCAGTCGCAACCGGCGTTATAAGCCAGCCAGCGCTGCCTCGATCCGGACAATGACCTGTTCCAACACGGATCGGGGGCAGCCGATGTTCAGTCGCATGAAGCCACTGCCTGGTTGCCCAAAGGACAACCCCGGGTTCATGCCCACGCCGGCGTCCTGCACGAAAAATCGTTTTAGGCCAGCATCATCCAACCCCAGGCTGCGGCAGTCGAGCCACATCAGATACGTACCTTCCGGCGCAGCCACCTCAATACCCGGCAATCGCTGTGACACCGCGTTGGCCACAAAATCCCGATTGGCCTGCAGATAGCTAATCAGTTCATCCAGCCAGCCGGCACCATGACGATAGCCCGCTTCAAAACCGGCAATGCTGAACGGGTTGCACTGGGGCAGGTGCATGGACTCAAACACCGCTTTCATAGCCTTGCGCCGTTCCGGGTCTGCAATCACCAGAGCAGACAGACCAAGACCCGGCATGTTGAAGCTCTTGCTCGGAGCCACCGCCGTGACCAGCGCATCGTCTTTTCCGGTCAATCTGCCCAGGACGGTATGTGGAGTAGCATCCGAATAAGTCAGATCGCAATGTATCTCGTCTGAGAGCACCACCAGGTTGTGGCGCCGGGCAACTGCAAGAAGCTCGTTCAGCTCCGCTTCCTTCCAGACCCGGCCGACCGGATTGTGGGGGGAACACAACAACAGCACCCTGGCGTCCGGCCGGGCAGCGCATTGCTCGAGATGCTCCAGATCCATCCGGTACTGCCCGGTCTGAGAGTCTTGAACCAACGGGCTTTCGATCACTTCACGACCGCTCTGACGTACTGAGCTGAAGAAAGGCGGATACACCGGCGGCTGGATAATTACACCCTCGCCGGGTTCGGCATAGGCCATGCAGGCGGCGTTCAGGGATGGCACCACCCCCGGCGCCATCAGTATCCACTCCCGGCGAATGTGCCAGTCATGGCGCTCCGCAAACCAGTCGATCATTGCCTGGTACAGGCTGTCAGGAAACAGGGTATAGCCGTAAACCGGGTGCTGTGCCCGCTCTGTCAGAGCGCGGGTGACCGCCTCGGGTGCGGCAAAGTCCATATCCGCCACCCACACGGGAATGACATCGTCCCGGCCAAACACCGCCTGGCGGGCATCAAATTTGACCGCGCAGGTATTTTCACGGCAAACAGGCTGATCAAACGCACTGGCCACAAACGAACTCCCCGACAGGTTGAAAGGCTACCGAAAGCTATTGTGGTGGCCCGGGCCAGCCACCGCAACCAACAGTGACCGTTGGCATGGCTGGCGTCTCCCGCTTTGGTCGAACCCCGGCAATTTTTGCTTGCCGAAACCGCCCGATACTTGCGAACCTAACCGTTTATTGACGGTTGTCGTCCCGAACGTTTGTCGGAGCTCTCCCCATGATCGGCCAGATCCTAGCTACCATGCTGCCGGTGTTCCTGATTGCAGGCTGTGGCGCCCTGTATGGCCGCTACCGCACGCCAGACATTCAGGGCCTGAATGTTCTGAACATGGAACTGTTCGTGCCCATGCTGGTGTTTGCCGTACTGGCCGACCAGCAGGCGCCCCTGCAGGACTACGGCTGGCTGGCCCTGGCGGCAACGGTGGTGGTGCTAGGCTCCGGCATCCTGCTGTACCCGGTTGCACGGGTGCTGAATCTGAACCTGAAAACCTTCCTGCCACCGATGATGTTCAACAATTCCGGCAACATGGGGATTCCGCTGCTGGTACTGGCGTTCGGCGAGGCGGCCCTGCCGGCCGCGATCGTGCTGTTCATCGTCGAGATGCTGCTGCACTTTTCGGTTGGCCTGTACATGCTGGACCCTCACACCTCAATCATCCGGCGATTACGGCTACCGATCGTGTTCGCCAGTATTGCCGGGCTAACGGTTAACTTCAGCGGCGTTGCCCTGCCCGGCTGGCTGCTGGAAACGCTGAACATGCTGGGTGGTGTGTGCATCCCGCTGATGCTGTTTGCCCTGGGGGTACGGATGCTGGATGTGGACTTCCGGGACTGGAAACTGGGGCTGATTGGCGCTATTACCTGCCCGGTAAGCGGTTTGCTCCTGGCCTGGCCAATGATTGCCCTGCTTGACCTGCCGGGGTTACAGGTGGCCTGCCTGTGGGTCTTTGCGGCCCTCCCGCCTGCCGTGCTGAACTACATGGTAGCGGAACAGTATCAGCAGGAACCCCATGCGGTGGCATCGCTGGTATTATTGAGCAACCTGGGTAGTTTGGTGGTCATGCCCATTGTGCTGGGCCTCGTGTTTTCCGCCGGCTACATCTGAACGGCTCACCACTCCACATGGATGAATAACCGATGTCTGAAACGGTTGCGGTAGTGCGCGCTGCCCGCCCGAACTTTCTCCTGCTGGCACCACTGTGCGTGGGGCTGGGCCTGGCCGTTGCCTGGCAACAGGGCCAGCCTCCGGCACTGATCGACACCCTACTGGTGTTTGTGGGTGCCTTGCTGGCCCATGCAGCGGTCAACCTGCTCAATGAGTATGACGATTTCCAGTCCGGGCTGGACCTGATCACCCGGCGTACCCCTTTCTCCGGAGGCAGTGGCGCACTGCCCGAAGTCCCCTCCGCAGCGCGGCGGGTATTGTGGGCAGGGCTCGGCACCCTGGGGTTGGTGGTCGCCATCGGCGTGTATTTCCTGTGGCTTCGAGGTTTGCCCATGTTCGTTCTGGGTGCCGCCGGGGTGGTACTGGTGCTTACCTACACCCGCTGGATAACCCGTTCGCCGCTGTTATGCCTTTTAGCACCGGGCGTTGGCTTTGGCCCGGTGATGGTACTGGGCACCCTGGTGGCTCTGGGTGCCCAGCTGGACGCTGCCGCCCTGATCTGCGCGGCCGTCACCCTGCTGCTGGTCAGCGAGCTGCTGTTAATCAACCAGATCCCGGACGCGAATGCCGACCGGCAGGTTGGCCGCCGGCATCTGGTTATCACGCTCGGGCCGGAAACCGCCAGTAAGGTGGTGGCAGGCCTGCTTGCCGGCAGCTATCTGCTGGTTTTAAGCGGCATCCTGACCGGTATTTTACCGCCCCCCACACTGATCGCCCTGTTGCCGATGCCGGTTGCCCTCTGGATCAGCGTGCGCTTACCTTACAGCCTGAATAACACAGGCGAACTTAACCGCCTGCTTGGTGCCAATGTGGCCACCCTGCTGTCTACCCTGGCGTTACTGATGGCCGGGCTCAGCCTTTGAACCGGAACACGCTGACCCTAGAGCGCAGCTGGCCCGCCAGTACAGCAAGATCCCGGCTGGCACCGGCCACCTGATCCGATCCGGCGGACGTTTCGATGGTGGCGTCGTGAATTCTCGCGATTTTACGGTTCACTTCTTCCGCCACTGAGCTCTGTTCTTCCGCGGCACTGGCGATCTGGGCATTCATGTCGTTGATCGACGCCACTTCTTCCTGAAACCGCCCCAGGGATGTTTCGGCTTCGGCGGTCTTTTCTACCATCACGCGGGCCAGCTCCCGGCTCCGCTCCATTTCACCGGAAGCCTCACCGGTGCCCGCCTGCAACCGGCCAATCATGTCCTGAATTTCCCGGGTTATTGGTTAAGTGGAGAGACTTAAGATTGACAAAATGAATGGCCTTATTACTTTTGCAAGATTTTGTAAATTATTTCACAACCTGTTAACGCCTCCTCTACTGAACCGCCCGTTTTGCTTGCAACTGTCTGGACTTTGGCCGATGGTTAGAGGTAAATCTGCCTGTTTTGGTAATGATATGGAGGTCTGCCCATGAGCGTTCTGTTTCTTGTTATCAGTGCCCTGGTGCTGATCTATTTCAGCATCGGAGGCAAAACCGCCGCGATTGTGATGTCGGTTGCCACCCTTGTAGGGGTCGCCAATGACGGCTGGCACATCCTCAGCTTTCTGATTGGCGGTGTGTTGCTGGCACTGGCATTGCTGATCACCCTCCCCGGAGACCTGCGCCTGGACAAGTTCAGCCGGCCCTTGCTGGGTTGGGTACGCAGCCGTCTGCCCAAGCTCTCACCAACAGAACAGGAAGCGCTGAATTCAGGCTCCGTTGACTGGGATGGAGAACTATTTTCCGGCAAACCGGAATGGAACAAGTTGCTGGACGCCGCACCGGCCCACCTGACCAGCGAGGAGCAGGCGTTTCTCGACGGTCCGGTGGAGGAACTGTGCAAGATGCTGGATGACTGGCAGATCACCCACGAACACTACGACCTGCCGGACAAAGTTTGGAAGTTCATCCGTGACAAGGGCTTCTTTGGCCTGGTCATTCCCAAGGAAGACGGCGGCCTGGGCTTCTCCAACACCGCCCACTCCGAAATCGTGATGAAGATCTCCACCCGAAGCGTGTCTGCGGCGGTGACCGTGATGGTGCCCAACTCCCTGGGTCCGGGTGAGCTGCTGATGCACTACGGCACCGACGACCAGAAGCAACATTACTTGCCGCGCCTGGCCAAAGGTAAGGAGATTCCCTGTTTTGCCCTGACCTCTCCGGTAGCCGGCTCCGACGCCGGTGCCATTCCGGACAAAGGCATCGTCTGCAAAGGCGAATGGGACGGCAAGGAAGTGCTCGGCCTGAAGGTCACCTGGAACAAGCGCTATATCACACTGGCCCCGGTGGCTACGCTGATTGGCCTGGCCATCAAGGTCTATGATCCGGACAAACTGCTGGGCGGCAACGACGACATAGGCGTCACCTGTGTGTTGGTGCCGCGGGATACCGACGGCGTGAATGCCGGCGCCCGCCACCTGCCGATGAACACCGTGTTCATGAACGGCCCAACCTGGGGTACCGAGGTATTCATCCCCATGGAGCAGGTGATCGGCGGCCAGGACATGCTGGGCAAAGGCTGGAAAATGCTGCTGGAGTGCCTGTCTATCGGCCGCTCCATCTCCCTGCCGGCTCTCGGCACCGGCGCAGGCAAACTGGCCAGCCTGGCCACCGGCTCCTACGCCTATACCCGGGAACAGTTCGGCCGCACCATCAGCCAGTTTGAAGGCGTTCAGGAAGCCCTGGAGCCCATCGCCGGCTACACCTACATGATGGACGCCGCCCGCCTGCTGACCGCCGGCATGCTGGACCGGGGCGTACGGCCTTCCGTGCCATCCGCCGTACTGAAGTACCGCAATACCGACCTGATGCGGGAGGTGATCAACCACGCCATGGATGTAGTCGCTGGCCGGGGCGTGATCACCGGCCCCCGCAACTTCCTGGCCCGGGCCTACCAGGCAGTGCCCATCGGCATTACAGTGGAAGGCGCCAACATCCTGACCCGCAGCCTGATGATCTTCGGCCAGGGCGCCATTCGCTGCCATCCGTTTATCGTGGAAGAAATCGAAGCCGCGGGCATGGAAGATGAAGACAAAGCAGCAAAACAATTCGATGGCATCTTCTACCGCCACCTAGCCCACACCACCCGCAATGCCCTGCGGGCGTTCGTACTCGGCCTGAGCAAGGGCTGGCTGGAAACCGCGCCACGCCAGGGCGACATCCAGAAATACTACCGCCAGCTGGGCCGATTCTCCGCTGCCTTCGCATTAATGACCGACGTCACCCTGCTGACCGTCGGCGGCGGCCTGAAAGCCCGCCAGCGCTTGTCTGGCCGCATGGCCGACTGCCTGGTCCAGCTCTATTACGCCACCGCCGTAATCAAGCAATGGCATGAGGAAGGCTACCCGGACGACCAGCGAGACCTGGTGGAATGGTGCCTGCAAACCTGCCTGCACGACCTGCAGGATTCCATGCGCGATGCCATCATCAACTTCCCGGTCCCGGCCCTGCGCTGGCCGCTGCGTTTGCTGGTGTTCCCCCTCGGCGCCACCGGCCTGAACGGCCCGGACGACAAGCTGGGCGCGAAAGTGGCCGCGACCATCGTGAACGACACCCCGGTGCGCCAACGCATCAGCCGCGGCACCTTTATCAACATGGATCCCGACGACCCGCTGGGCCGCGTACTGAATGCCTATAACCTGGCCAACGAAACCGCCGAGATGCGCCAGCGCCTGCACGAAGCCATCCGCACCCGTGACGAAGACGAGCTGGACGGCATCGCCCTGCTGATGGGCCACCAACGCAAGGAACTGGTGGACTGGGCCTGCGCCCAGGGCATCATCAAGGCGGACGAGTGCCCGAAAATGGAAGAAGCGCTCACAGCCCTGTATGACGTTATCCGGGTAGATGCCTTCGACGCCGATGGCCTGAAAGCCCTGGCCAAGGGCGCCAAAGGCAAACGCAAAGTCGTCGAACGACCCTCGAAAGACTGATCATCATTGAGGGGCGATTACTCGCCCCTCAATCCTCCACGAATCGCCTCATCCACCAACCACCGCCGCAACGTTTGAATCCCACGCTCCCGCCGGCGACTGGTCTTCCAGGCAAAGTAGAACTTGTCACCTGTCACCACCGAATGCGCGGGCAACCGAACAAAATCCGCCGAATCCTTGCGGGTACTGAGCATGTAGTCATTCGTCAACGCGATGCCCTGATGAAAGCGCGCCGCCTCCAGCGACAACAGCATATGGCTGGAATGCAGCAGCCGACTGGACGCAGGCAGCTTCATACCGGCCTCCTGAAACCAGGCCTCCCAGTCACCGCCCTGCCTGTCGTAAATACTGTGAGTCGACAGCAACGGAAACCGGGCCATCTGTTCCGGCTCTATCGGCTGCTCATCCCGCCGCTCTGGCTCCGTATCCCGCCCCAACTCCCGCCGTATACGCTGCCAATAATCCTGACTGCACACCGGGAACAACCGCTCCTCATACAGCAGATCGTAACTGTAGGCCCGCGAATCCCGGTGAATCGTAATAAAACAATCCGCCACCCGATCCGACAACACCGGATTCTCACTACTCATCTCCAGAGCCAGATCAATCTGCGGATGCAAACGCTGCAAATCCGGCAACCTCGGCGCCAGCCAGCGCACCGCAAACGAACTGAACACCGACAACCGCAACCGCGACTCCTCATGCCCCAACAGTTGCTCACTGGCCCGCTCGATCTGCAACAGTGCCGTACCAATCGCATCCAGATACTGCCGCCCCTCATCCGTCAGCGTCACCTTCCGTCCGGAACGCCAGAACAACCGCTCGCCCAGGTAGGTCTCCAGCTGTTTGATCTGGTGACTGACCGCACTCTGGGTGATCGACAGTTCCTCGGCAGCCGCCGAAAAGCTGTTAAGCCGGGCAGCGGCTTCGAATACAGGGAGGGCTTTGAGGGGCGGGAGTCTCATTGTGGCTCACTATCGAATTTTCTAATAGATGGGGAATATTGATCATTTTATCGGATAGTTAAGCACGCCTAGAATCCACTTCCAAGGTACGAGAGTGGGTAGGCGGTAGGGCTTCCGAAAATGCTTGTAGCCACGGATGGCGGAAAGCAAGCGTACATGGATGTACTCGCAGCGGTTTTCGGAAGCCCTACCGCCTACCCACTCCTGCACCAAACCAGCGGAATTCAGGTAGGAAAAGGAGCACCAACGTGTCAGGCAAAACCGTCAACAGCGCCATTCTGCTGCTGGTCATCGGCAACGCCATGGCCATCCTCTCCGATGTATTTATCAAAATGCTGGAACCCGGCGCCCCCGTCTTCCAGTTCGCCTTCCTGCGCTGCCTCCTGACCCTGGCCTTCCTGATCCCCCTGGCCCGCAAACTCGACCGCCAGAACCTCTTCGGCGGCCTGAAAATCCACGCCATCCGCGCCCACATCCACCTGGTCGGCATCGTCTGCATGGTAATCGCTCTCACCAACTTGCCGCTGGCCACCGCCAACGCCCTGTTTTACGCCGCCCCGATACTGGTGATGGTGCTCTCCGCCTTCTTTTTCCGGGAACAACTCACACCCCTGAGCGTCACCGCCGTCTTCAGTGGCTTTGCCGGCATCATCGTCATCCTGCGCCCGGTGGAATTCAACTGGGCCGTGATTGCGGCCTTGGGCTCTGCCTTTGCCCTGGCCATCAACGCCGTAATGGTGCGCCAGCTGCCCAAAGAGCAGACCACCGTCCACAAGCTGTTCCTGAACTACCTGCTGATTGTGCCGGCCGCAGCCGCCCTGGCGTTCTGGGAAGGCGCCGCCTGGAACCCGCAGATCCTGATCAGCGCTGCCGGTTCCGCCCTGTTCATCCTGGGGTACAACATCACGGTATTGCTGGCCTACCGGCAGGTGGATGCCAATCAGGTCACCAGCGCCGAATATACCGGGCTGATCTGGGCGGTTGCCATTGGCTGGATCTGGTTTGGCGAGGTGCCGGACCTGTGGTTCCTGGCCGGCAGTCTGATGATTGTGGTGCCGCTGGTACTGATCGGCCTGCGGCACCGGCGCCGCTCCCCGGCACGGGGCTTCAACCCCGCGACTCGGGAATCAACTTCGGAAAGACTGATTGCCGAACCTACCGGCGGGTCTGGTCAATAAGGATGTGTGTATCACGAATGATCCGGGCGGCCCGATACTCTGCCGGCATCCGGTCGTTGTACCCCAGGGATGACCGGTAGCCACTGTGATCATTGCGGTACTTCGGCTTGTAACGGTAATGGGAGTGCTTTTTGCCATAGTCCCGGCGGTCATACCGATGCTTGTGGCGATTATCCCGATAACGGTTGTCGCGGTGGCGATCATGGTACGACCGGCGGTGCTCGGCCCGCAGCATTTTCTTTTGATGCCCCGGTGGCAGCGCCTTGCCCCGATCCAAATGCTTCTGAATACCCGGCGGATGTCCGTGACCACGGTAGCCGTCTGCCTGGGCAATACCGGCAAAGCCCAGGGCGACAATCAGGGTACTGCTGATCAGAAATCGTTTCATAGTGACTCTCCCGTCCATACCGACTGGCACCATGCTAAACGGAAACATTCCGTGAAGCCTTGCCACCAGATTAATGATAGGAAGGGAGATGTCAGTGCCCAACGGCCTGTTTTGCACAAGCTTTACATGGGTTGACGTTTAACTGTCCAAAGCCTCGACAGGCCCGGAACGAGTGAGGTGAGATTCAATTGAAAAGGTATGGCGGCAGTCATCCCCCAACGCCCGCAGGGACTCCGCCAGCCTGAGCAGATATTCGGAATTTGGCCCACTGGGGCCAACCGCTGCGGCAATCTGGGCGGCAATGTCGGCTTCCGGGGCCTCGCCCAGAAACGCCTCGTTATCCTCGGTGGCGATATACACCAAGCCCTCGGCATGGCTGCCATCATCAAAGGTCATGGTGGTGCTGAAGCGCAGGTAGCCGTTCTTTTCCCGTACATCCAGATACTCGAAAACATTGGGTGATACCCGGAATGCCATGCCCCGGCAGACCGCTCCGGGTTGCTCGATCAGCGTGACCACCCGGCCAGGGGCCTCGGGCGTACCACGATGGTCATGGGACCCCTGCCAGAACCGGCGTGCCCAACCGCGAATGGATGCCGGCCGCTGTTCCAGGAACGGGAAATCCACCTTGTAGATCAAAGAGCCGTAACCGAACAACCAGACAGAGTCGATGCCGTCAAAGTTGTAGCGGGTACGATTGTGATCAATGGTGTTGGCGGGCATAACAAACCTGCAGAGGATACAAAAGCCTGATTCTGTCAGGCGCCTTGAGTGCTTGCAATAAAGCCGGCGATACCGGTCAGCACGATTTCCGCCGCCATGGCAGAGAGTATCAGGCCACTGATTTTCGACATGATGTTCAGGCCGGTTTTACCCAGCACTTTCTCCAGGTAGCCCGACAACCGCAGCAACACCGCCAGAATCAGCAAACCGGACACCAGGCCCAGCAAGCCGCCAGCCACTTCGTGCACGGCTTTCAGTTCAGCACCGTAGACCATGATGGCACCGATGGTGGCCGGGCCGATCATCACCGGAATGGCCAGGGGCACCACAGCGATATCGTCGCGGTCTTCTTCCGGCAGGCCGGTGGCATGGTTGCGGGTGCCGCTGGTGACCAGGCTGATGGCGGTGAGGAACAGCAGGCTGCCGGCGCCAATACGGAACGAGTTCAGGGTAATACCAATGGCGCTGAACAACAGCGGCCCGGCAAAGAACAGCACCACACCCAAAATGAACGCCGAAACACAGGCCCTGCGAATGATCGACGCCTTCTCCGCCGCCGGTAGGCCGCGGGTCAGCGCCAGGAACATGGTGACCACAAAGAACGGTGCCAGCAGGAACAGGAAACGGATGGTACTGCTGAGGTAAGTGGCAAAAAACGTTTCAAACATTAAAGCAAATCCGGCCAGGGGTTAAAGCCGGTAAGCATAGCGCCTGTGGGCAGATTCTGCCGTAAGGAAGAGAACCTATTGGCCGGCGGAGCGGATCAACGCTTCTTGATGGAGGGCTTGCGCGGCTTGCCGGGTTTGCCCTTCGGGCCGGTCGTGTGCCCACTGGCCTTCGGGCCACGGCCAGGTTTACCTGCGGGCGGTTTGCCGGTGCCTTTGCCAGTTCCTTTTCCACCTCGACCGGGGGAAGGTTTACCTGACGGTTTTGCGCCAGCCCTGGCCGGTTTACCACCGGCACCCGGGCGGGCACCTTTGGGACCGGCGGGTTTCTTGCGGGGCTTGCTGGCCGCCGGCTGCGTTGCTTCCGAAGACGAATCCCGGATGGCATCAAACAGTACCGCCAGTTCCTTCTCCGTCAGATCCCGCCAGGCGCCTACCGGCAAACCCTGCAGGCTGACGTTCATAATCCGCACCCGCTCGAGCTTGGTCACCTCATAGCCAAAGTATTCCGCCATCCGGCGGATCTGACGGTTCAGGCCCTGCACCAATATGATCCGGAAGACAAGCCGGGAGACTTTCTCCACCTTGCAACGCTTGGTCATGGTCCCCAGAATCGGCACGCCGTTGCTCATGCCTTCCACAAACTCCCGGGTTACCGGCTTGTCGACGGTCACCAGGTATTCTTTCTCGTGGTTGTTGCCAGCCCGTAGAATCTTGTTCACCAGGTCACCATTGCTGGTGAGGAAAATCAGGCCCTGGGAATCCTTGTCTAGGCGGCCAATGGGGAAAATGCGCTCGCTGTGGCCGACAAAGCGCTGGATATTGTCTTTCTCCGCGCTGTCGGTAGTGCTGACAATGCCCACCGGTTTGTTCAGGGCAATGAAGACCAGATCTTCCTCGTCCCGGGGCTCCACCACCTGGCCGTTCACCTTCACCACATCGCCCGGCAACACCTGATCACCCACCTGGGCCCGCCGACCGTTGATGTGCACGTTGCCCTGTTCGATGTAGCGGTCAGCATCCCGGCGCGAACACATGCCGCTCTCGCTGATGTATTTGTTCAGTCGGGTGGATGTCCTGTTGACCATGAAGCCCTGCCAGATGCGGATGATGAACGGATAGCGTGCAATGCAATCCGCGCATCATCCCATCGGGATTGGACGACGGCAACTATCGTTGGCCGCAACCCAAGGTTCAGCACCATGCCAGGAACAACCACTCCTTGCAACCTACCCAATTAGGGTATAATTTTGCCCAATATGGGTATTAAATTGCATGGGCGCCTCGATGATCTCAACAAACCCCGGCCATTATGAAGACACCAGCATTGCCGACGCACTTTTTTCCAGTACCCGTCAGAAAGTGCTACGTCTGTTTTTTTTGCAACCTGACAGAAGTTTTACGATGGGTGAACTGATTGAGCAAGCCAAAGCCGGCTCAGGAGCAGTCCAAAGAGAAGTCGCCCGACTGACCGAAAGTGGACTTGTGAACGTCCAGTATCGGGGACGACAAAAGAGCTATCATGCCAACATGGCGTCGCCAATATTTGGCGAGCTGAGCGCATTGATTGTTAAAACCCTGGGGCCAACGGAGATTATCAAGAAAGCCCTTCAACCGGTTGCCCATGAGATTGAACTGGCTTTTATCTATGGGTCCGTAGCCAAACAAACCGACCGAGCTGATAGCGATATTGACGTATTTTTGGTGTCTGACACACTCTCACTCGAAGATATCTTCAGCGCTTTTGAAGGAGCAGAAGGTGAATTGTCCAGACCAATTAACCCGACAC
Organism: Marinobacter sp. NSM; assembly: GCF_052380025.1. Lineage (NCBI taxonomy): Bacteria > Pseudomonadati > Pseudomonadota > Gammaproteobacteria > Pseudomonadales > Marinobacteraceae > Marinobacter > Marinobacter sp. NSM. The sequence goes on along the minus strand of NZ_JBQTCK010000002.1, from coordinate 669,087 downwards.
TCTATTCAAGGGATGAATTTGAAAAGCGCCGCAAACAGGACAACCCATTCATCAGAAAGGTATTGAACGGGCCAGTTTTATTATTGAAGGGAATCATCGATGAACAAGGAAGCATTGGACAACCTGGTCCAGATCAGAAAACTTCACCACGAAACACCTGATACCGAAGAGATCAGTGGCTTGGTTCAATCCGGCTCCATCCGGCTCAAAGACGCTGCACTGGAATCACTCAGTCTGGAGAGCCGCTTCGATCTCGCCTACAACGCTGCGCATGCCTTGGCGTTGGCAGCTTTGCGGTATCACGGGTATCGATCAGATAGTCGTTACCTGGTGTTCCAATGCCTGCAGCACACACTCGACCTGCCCTCGGCAAAGTGGAGAGTTCTTGATCAGGCCCACCGCAAACGAAATCTAGCCGAGTACGAGGGTGTCATCGACGTGGATAAGAATCTCGTTCTGGGGCTTCTCAAGGTAGCGGAAGAAATTCACGCCTTGGTTAATTCTCTGGATATTCGTCGCTGACAGAGACTGAACGCTTTAGGACCTGGCCACCGGCGATAGCACCCTCCGGTGGCCAGGAAGTGGTCAACCCGCCAATGCCGGCTCGCCACCCTGCTCCATTACCTCCGCCGCTTCACACACATACTGCTCGGCATCAAAACGCTTGGTCTGCTGCCGGAACTGCCAGGTAAAGCCCGGCCACAGGGTGGTGTTCTTACCATTCTCGTTCACGTACCAGCTCTTGCAGCCGGTCTGCCACACCGAATCGCCAAGCTTGGCGTGAATCGAGGCGTTGTACTGGCTGACGGCGTCTTCCCTCACTTCCACCGTCTTCCAGCCCCGGTGCTGCATTTTTTTCAGGGCATCCAGCACGTACTGAACCTGGGATTCGATCATGTACACCATGGAGCTGTGCCCCAGCCCGGTGTTCGGGCCCATCAGCATGAAGAAATTGGGGAAGCCGGCTACCGTGGTGCCCTTGTAGGCTTCCGCCCCTTCGCGCCAGGCATCGAGCAGGTCCTGGCCGCCACGGCCAAAGATCATGCCCCGGGGAATCGGCTCCTGGGCCTTGAAGCCGGTGCCATAAACGATGCAGTCCACCTGGCGCTCCGTGCCATTGCTATCCACGATGGTGTTGCCTTTCACCTCACGGATGCCATCGGTGAGCACGTCCACATGATCCTGATCCAGCGCCGGATAGTAATTATTGGAGATCAGCACCCGCTTGCAGCCGAAATGGAAATCCGGCGTCACCTTCTTGCGCAGTTCCTTGTCTTTGATCTGACTGCGAATATGGCGCCGGGCCTGCAGCTCACCGATTTTCAGTATGCGCGGGTTACCGACAAAGCCCAGCACCCGGGCTTCCAGCGTCCAGTAGATGCTCTGACGAAACGCATTCAGGGTCTGCGGCACCTTACGGAACATCATCCGCTCCAGCGGGCGGATTTCCCGGTCCGGCTTGGGCATAATCCACGGTGGCGTGCGCTGGTACAGATCCAGATGGGCGGCATCCTTGGCGATCTCCGGAACAAACTGGATGGCCGAGGCTCCGGTGCCGATCACCGCCACTCGCTTGCCACGGAAATCATAGTCGTGGTCCCAGTTCTGGGAGTGGAAGCTGGTGCCGGTGAAGGTGTCCATGCCCTTGATATCCGGGTAGGCAGGTGTACTCAGGCCACCCATACCGGATACCAGCACCTGGGCGTGCAGCTTGCGGAACCTGGGCAGGGTTTTGTCGCTGCGATCCAGGACATCCCCGGGCTTCAGGTTGCTGGTTTGCATATAGGCCCAGAGCTTGGGGCTGTCGCAGGTTTCGATGGTCCAGGCCCCGGTTTTGTCATTCCAGCGGGCACCAGCCACGTGGGTATTGAGCTGGATGTGTTCGAGCAGGCCGTACTTTTCCGCGCAGTGGCGCAGGTAGGCTTTGATTTCCGGCTGGGGCGCGAACATCCTGGTCCAGTTGGGGTTCTGTTCGAATGAGAAGGAGTACAGCGCAGATTGCACGTCGCAGGCGCAACCGGGGTAGTGGTTTTCGTGCCAGGTGCCGCCGATGTCGTCGCTTTGTTCGAGGATAACGAAGTCGTTGAAGCCGGCTTCTTTGAGTTTGATGGCCATGCCGAGGCCGGAGAAGCCGGTGCCGATGATGGCGATCTGTGCGGTTTGTGTCATTGCTGCACTCCTGTGTGGCCTGTTTGGCCTTGCCTGTTGTTGTCTGGGTGGTCATTATTGACCGGTAGACACATGTATACTCCCACAGGTAGACACTTGTATACTCTGGTTCGGGTGTTTGGCCCTGGGTGACAGATTGTTGGCCTGTGTGGCCTTTAGTTGGGTGCCTGGTTTCGTGTGGCCTCCGGTCTGGGGGGCAGTTGGTTTGGGGCACGCTTTCCAAAAACCGCTACGAGCACATCCATGTGCGCTTCTCTCAGGCCATCCTTGGCCTTCGAAATTTTTGGAAAGCGTGCCCCAAACCAACTTTCAGACTGTTATGACGGCCGTCTCCCAAACTTGGCTGTTAGAGCCGCATGCATACTCAAGCGTTTGATAGGCAGGCACCAAGGCGGTCTTACTCCGCAACAGAAGAGGAAGATATGAACACACTGGCCGGCGGAAAACTGAAACTGGTACAGGCCGCTCTGCGGTTGATTACCGAAACACGGAGCCTGACATCACTCGGGCTGCGGGAGCTAGCCCGTGAGGCTGGGTTGAATCCGAATACCTTTTACCGGCACTTCAAGAGTCTGGACGAGTTCGGGCTGCAGGTACTGGGGTATATCGCCGAGGACATGAAAACCGGAGTGCGGCAACTGCGGCAGATGGCGGACTCATCCGAGCAGGCATCCCACGACACCGTCACCTTTGTGTACCACTACTTCCTCGCCAATCCCGCCGCCACCACGGTCGCCGTCCGCGAACTGCACGGGCCCTCGCCGGTGTTACGCCGGGCGCTGGAGGCGCAGCTGGATGCCAGTGCCCGGGAGATGGCGGAGGATATTCTTGAGCGGGGATTGGTGCCGGGTGTGGAGGCCGCTGTGGTGCATGAGGTTTCCCACATGACCATCCGCTATATCCTGTTCCGGGCCATGGATTACATTGAGAAGCCCGAGCAGCGGGAAAAGATTCAGCAGGAAACCGAACGGTTTATCAACCGGCAGTTCCGGGGGGCGCTGGTTGAGTCCCAATCTGAGGAAGACATTATCAACTTCGCCAAGTCCCGATAATTTAGAAGGTTTGAGACCTGGCCAAACCCGCCTTCGTGCACTAAAGCACATCGTACAATAAGTAACACAGTATCGCTTTCTGTCTGTATGGGGTGTATCTATCTTCCGTCACCATAGCTCGTCACATGGAAGATATTACTTATGATTCGGAAATTCTCAGCGCTTTGCGCCGCCGGTTTACTGCTTTCAGGATGCGGCGGATCCGATTCCGATGAGTCCTCTGCCAACCTGCCCACAATAACCAACGCACCCCAAATGGCCGTCGCCGGCTTACCGTTCCAGTTTCAACCGGCCCTCTCGGGCAACGCCTCCGCTATCCGGTTCTCGGCCAAAGGCCTGCCAGACTGGGCGTCACTGGACAGAACCAGCGGTGTGATCACCGGCACCCCCGAGACCGGCGATGTCACCGCCTACCATCCGTTCCAGCTGGTGATCACAAAGGATGGCCACAGTCAGTCATTTGATGCCGCTCTGACCGTCGCCCACACTGCCGAATTTCAGCCTCGGCAGGCAGTGGATTTCCGGGCAACGGATTACGATGGCGATCTGCGGCCCCTGCGCAACGATCTGAGCAACGGAAACCTGGCCGGTGAAGTCATGTTCGCGCAGTCCCACACCGTCAAACCCAATGGTAATTATGACCGGGACGCCGGTGACGAAACTCGCAGCCACTACAAGCCTCGGCTGGTGGCCTTGCGCGAGGCCTTGCTGATGTTCACACCGGAGGCGTCAGAAACACCAGTAACGGTGCATGCCCAACTTCACCAAAATGGAGCCCCCATTGGAGAGTTGGCCCTTGTTCATCCAAATGATCTGCCAGCCTCAGACCACGAAGGCAGGCATCGAATCGAGTATTCAACGCGGGCCTGGAGCACCACGCTGCCGTGGAACCTGGTCCGCAACGGCTTGTCGGTAACTTTTATCGTCAACAAGGGTGCACCCGATGAGCGTTCCGGTACCCTTGCTGCTGCGGATATCGATATCGGCGAAGCCAGTCAGATCGTATTTCAGTCGATTCGGCTGGGCATGCTTACCCATGTTGATCACAATAACGGCCATTTCACCCTGCGCGATCCGGTAATGGCGGCCACCGATTATTTCCAGACCATGCCGGTTTCCAAGATGATCATGGCCAGTTACGCCGATATGGAACTGGACCGGGTAATCATCGCCAACGGCAAGATCTACGATTCTGTCAGCGACAGCGAGGGCGGCGTATACAGCGGTGATATGCGTGAGAACGTGGCGAAATCACAAGTCAGTGTTGGCATCAATCAGGCCAATTACGGCGTAACCAGCAGCAACATGAGCCAGCGCTATGGCCACGTGTTCAAGCAAATTACCAATCACCATGCCTGGGGCAACTATCAGAATGGCCGTCAGGGACATGGCCTCAGCGGTGGTAACGGCATTGGCACCCTCTATGACAGCTGGGGTAATGAGGCAAGCCATGAGTGGGGCCATGCCTACGGCCTGGGCCATTATCCGGGCGCCAACCTGACCGAAGACGGCCGATGGCAGCGGCATCATGCTGATAGCGGCTGGGGCTTTATTGCCCACCGGAACCGGATGCGAGACAACCTGTCCCACAACAGCTGGTCAGAGGATAAGCTGCCTCACGGTTCCCACTTCCTGGGACGGATTCCCTACCGTTACGACTCCATGTCTGGCGGTGGCGGTGGAAATCGTTTCTCCCACTACACTCATTACACCGGCTATACCGCCAGAATAATCCAGAACGATCTGGCGCAGTTCCCGATTCCGGATACCAGCTACGCCACTGGTTATAAAATGTGGAACACGGAAACCGGCCAGTATGAACCCCATATGTTTACAGATGGAATACAGCCCCGGGTGCCCTTGCAGGTGGGTGTGCCAGTAGCCACGTTATTAGGTGGGTATGATCCGGATGGCAGCAATGCGGTGATCTACCCGGTGTTCCACGGAAACTACGGCAACGTGTTCGAGTTACCAAAGCCCACGCCAACGGGCGACAGCTGCTGGCTTACCGTCCGCAACGGGGCAAACCAGCAGAAACAGATCGCCCTGGCAGCCGGCCGGCATACCAACGCCACCATCAACCAGTTCCATGTGAACCTGGAAGCCGACTTCCGGCCAACGGAAGCCACACTGAACTGCCGCCGCAATGGCTCAGTGGCTGAGCTTGCCCGCACCAGCTTTGATGGCCAGATTCCTGAGCTGCCCCCGGCTGCGATCGTGGGCCAGGAACGCGGTTTCAAACAACTGGCAGCGCGGGAAATCGCCACGCTTAACGAGACGCTCGGAAATCTGGCAGACGACGCCTTCCCGCTTGTCGATGCCAACACTCAGGTGCTGCTTGCCAGCTATGACAGCGCTGAACTCATCAACGCCCTGAGTAATCAAGCCAAACAGGTGTTTCAGGCGCTTCAACAGCGCCAGAAGCACGTATCCTCAGCGCGGGCTCTGATCACCAGGCTGGAACACGGCAATGCCAGCCAGACGGAAATACGAGGCAAATTGACCGATTTCCTGATTCAAAAGGGCTACATAAGGACGGCAGAGGATATGGAGCTTGAAGGAACCGTGCTCCGCAACGGCAACCAGCAGATAGGCCTCATCCCTGATGAAGACGGTTATCTGCCCGTGTTTAACGATGCAGATGAGCACCCGGACGCCGCCCGTTGGCTGATGTCGGCCCGCGGTAGCCTGCACCCGGTTGATAAGCCATGGCTCTGCCTGGCGCCCACCAGTGGGCGGCTCGGCCTTGCCCAGTGCGAGCCTTCGCAAGAGAACCAGCAGTGGCGGCACCGGGAAGACACCACCTTGCAGAACCTTGGCTCAGGGCAATGCATCGATTACGCCTGGCACAATCAGACCGTCCTGATGTACGGATGCCATGGCAACGGCAACCAGCACTGGCATGGTGTTACCGTATCCGGAATCCCGCTGCTCGCGGCGCTACCGGGCCATATTCTCCAGACGCTTTACCAACACTAAGACAGATAAAGGGCCTGCTCGCCAGGCCCTCTACTTCGATTACTCTGTGGTATTAAACACGTAGGATGACACAGTACCATCGCTGTTGAACCGCACCACCAGGTCCGTCGTTTCTGCATCACCAAAGGCAGACCAGCGATACTTGCCATAAGTCCAGGTGCGCTTGCCGTCTTCCACCCCGGTGCGCCAGGGCTCGCCGAACATATCCTGAATGTCCGCCCGGGTGGTTTCACCAATGCGGATCTGGTCCACATTGTGGGTCGCAAAATCGCGGCCTACCGTCGCGCAGCCCACCAGGGTCGCCAACAACAAGGCCATGCCAGCCAGTTTCAGATGTCGAGCCACTGCCATATACAACTCCTTTTTCGATGGTTGAGTCATTACTGAACACAGCATAGCGGTTCTGTAAAACTGTGCGATTAACAACCGGATAACTTTCACCCACAAAAAAGCCGCGGGGCCTGAACAGGCGCCGCGGCAAGCAGGATCGAAGGGATACGTCGATCAGTACAGCTTGGCGAGGGATTTCTTGGCGAAGGCTTCCACTTCGTTCAGCCGGCCTTCTTTCACTTTCACCAGCCACTCCGGGTCTTGCAGCAGGGCCCGGCCAACCGCAATCAAGTCGAACTCGCCGTTGTTCATTCGCTCTACCAGCTCGTCGATGCCGGACTGCTCCACGGCTTCCTGCTTGCTGGCGAAGGTGCCGCTGATGAAGTCTTCGGTCAGGCCCACGCTGCCAACAGACATGGTCGGCTTGCCGGAAAGTTTCTGGGTCCAGCCAGCCAGGTTCAGGTTGGAGCCTTCGAATTCCGGTTCCCAGAAGCGGCGTGTGGAGGCGTGGAAAATATCGACGCCGGCCTCAACCAACGGCTTCAGGAAGCGTTCGAGCTCTTCCGGGCTGTTCACCAGTTTCGCTTCGTAGGCCTGCTGCTTCCACTGGGAGAAACGCAGCATGATCGGGTAATCCGGGCCGACGCGGTGGCGCACTTCTTCGACGATTTCCACCACAAAGCGCAGACGGTTTTCCAGGCTGCCGCCGTATTCGTCGTCACGCTGGTTGGTGCCTTCCCACAGGAACTGGTCCAGCAGGTAGCCGTGGGCACCGTGGATTTCCACACCATCAAAACCCAATGCTTTGGCGTCCTGGGCGGCGTCGCCGAAGGCTTTGATCACGGCCTGGATGTCTTCTTTGGTCATAGCCTTGCCGTTGGGCTTGCCTGGGGCGAACAGGCCAGACGGGCTGTATCCGGGGACGGACGGATCCGGCTCGGTGCCTTCTTTACGCACGGCACCCACGTGCCACAACTGCGGGAAAATGGCACCGCCAGCTTCGTGAACAGCATCGACCACTTTCTTCCAGCCGGCCAGGGCTTCGTCACCGTAGAAAGCCGGTACATTCGGGTAACCGTTGGCCGCCGCGTGGTTCACAATGGTGCCCTCGGTGATGATCAGGCCAACGCCGGCTTCGGCGCGGCGGCGGTAGTAGTCCACCACGTTCTGGCCGGGGACGCCCTTGGGCGAGAAGTTACGGGTCATCGGAGCCATGGCTACGCGGTTACGCAGCTTGAGGTTGTGAAGTTCAAACGGCTCAAACATAGGACCAAGATTCATACTCATGTGATGTGCAACCTCATTAATTTGGTTTCGTTAAGCAACCCTATTAAATCCGGTTTCAAAATGCAACCCTATTCGGTACACTCCCTCACATGGCCAGAAAACGTTTTGATGACTCCAATTGCTCCGTCGCCCGTGCCCTGAATGAAGTGGGGGACTGGTGGTCCCTGCTGATTGTGCTGCACGCCATGTACGGCACCCGCCGGTTTGTGGATTTTCAACAGCAGTTGGGCATTGCCAAAAACATTCTGTGCGACCGCCTGGCACGCCTGGTTGATAACGAAGTGCTTCGCAAAGTAGACGTTGGCGAGCACGGCTCCCGCTTCGAATACCGCCTGACAGAGAAAGGCCGGGATCTGTTCCCGGTGGTGGTGGCCCTGCGCCAGTGGGGCGACAAATGGAACCCGGCACCTGATGGGCAGCCGCTGGACCTGCGCGATCGTGATACCGGTAAGCCGGTGCAACCGGTTACCGTGCGCAATGCCGAAGGCCAACCACTGTCAATCCGTGATGTGTTCGTTCCAGACAATGCTGAAAGCGACAGCAAAACGGCCTGACCATAAGGGCAAACCGCATTCTCCGGAATCTCCCCGATTTTTTTTGAGCTGAATCAAGAGCCACACCAAACCAGATCCGCTGCCCGCCATTTCTTGCGCTAAATCAAGTTTCCCCGGCCCCGCTCCATTACATTGAGTCCATCGAGTTTTAATGGATAAGGAGATGGCTATGTCTCGTAGTTTCAAATTGGGTGTTCTGGCAGCGGCCGTGATGGCAACTGCACCGGCCGTTCAGGCTTTCGAAGCGGGTGATTTCATTCTGCGTGCGGGTGTTGTGCATGTGGCGCCGGATGATTCCAGTGACCCACTTTTAGTGACAGGTTTTGGCCCACTGGCTGGCAACCGCGATCTGCTGGCTGGCACTGAGGTTGGCGTTGATGCCAATACCCAGTTGGGTATTCGCGCAACCTACATGTTTACTAATAGTTTTGGTTTAGGCGTCTTGGGTGCAACGCCTTTCAAACACGACATTAAAGGTGAGAGCTCTCTGGCTGGCGCGGGCAAACTGGGTGAGACCAAACATCTCCCGCCAACGATTACGCTCCAGTACTTCCCGATGCCCAGCTCATCAGCCTTCCAGCCGTTTGTCGGTGTGGGCGTTAACTACACGACTTTCTTTGAAGAGAAGACAACCGACACGCTGACAGGTTTCGTCGACAGCACCGCCAACGCCGCCTACGGAACGCCCCAAGGAACGGTTACCAGTACCAAGCTCGACCTTGATGACAGCGTAGGTGTCGCATTTGAGATTGGTATGGACTACATGCTGAGCAAAAACTTTGGTTTGAACGCCGCAATCTGGTGGGCAGACATTAATACGGATGCAACCGTGTCAGCTTTTGCCGGCGATACCAAAGTAGCCGAAGCCACTACCGAAGTCGAAATCGACCCCATGGTCTACATGGTCGGTTTCACCTACAAGTTCTGATCCCACGTACCCCTGGCAGCCTTCTGGTCTGTGGGCTGCCAGCTGGTGCGTTCTCCTGTGCGGGGCTGTTTTGCAGCCCCGCTTTTTTATGTCTGGAGAAGAACCGGGGAGATCAGGCGCTCTGGCGCTGAGCCGGGCGGCCCGTTCTGCCCTGCCCCTGGCCACGTCCTTGTCCTTCGCCCTGACCACCGCGACCACGGCCACCACTGCGACCGGCCGGTTTCGGGCCAAAGCTCTTGCCGTTACCACCCTGCGGGCGGCGGCTGCGGGCCTTGCTCGGATCCGCCTTGGCTTTGGGCTTCAACGGCAGGTTGTTCTTCGGCTCAAAACCTTCGATTTCCTTGCGCGGCAGCTGCTTTTTGATCAGCCGCTCAATGCCTGCCAGCATCTTGCCTTCATCGGCGCTCACCAGAGACAACGCATGACCACTTTCGCCGGCGCGGCCAGTACGGCCGATGCGGTGCACGTAGTCTTCCGGCACGTTGGGCAATTCAAAGTTCACCACCTGGGGCAGCTGCTTGATGTCCAGGCCGCGGGCGGCGATGTCGGTAGCAACCAGCACACGCACTTCGCCGGCCTTGAAGTCTGCCAAAGCACGGGTACGGGCACCCTGGGACTTGTTGCCGTGGATAGCGGCAGCGGTAATGCCGTCTTTTTCCAGCTTCTGGGTCAGGCGGTTGGCACCGTGCTTGGTGCGGGTGAATACCAGTACCTGTTCCCAGCCATTGTCACGTACCAGCTTGCTCAGTAGCGCTGTTTTCTGGCTCTGATCCACCGGGTAAATCGACTGAATAATGCTTTCAGCCGAGGTGTTTCGGGCAGCCACTTCCACCTGTACCGGATTGTTCAGCAGGCCTTCGGCCAGGCCGCGGATCTCGTTAGAGAAGGTGGCAGAGAACAACAGGTTCTGACGCTTGGCCGGCAGCAATGCAAGAATCTTGCGAATGTCACGGATAAAGCCCATGTCCAGCATGCGGTCGGCTTCGTCCAGCACTAGGATTTCCACTTCGTTGAAGCGCACGGCGTTCTGCTGGTAAAGATCCATCAGGCGGCCCGGCGTCGCCACCAGTACATCAACGCCTTTGCGCAGCTTCATCATCTGCGGATTGATTTTCACGCCACCAAACACTACGGCAGCTTTGGTAGGAACGTATTTGCTGTACAGGTTCACGCTGTCGTGCACCTGCGCTGCCAGCTCCCGGGTGGGCGTCAGAATCAACGCACGGGGGCCTTTGCCATTGCGCGGGTTATCCGCCAGGCGCTGCAAAAGAGGCAGGGTAAAGCCGGCGGTTTTGCCGGTACCCGTCTGGGCCGCAGCCATCACATCCTTGCCAGACAACACGGCAGGAATCGCCTGCAGCTGAATCGGAGAAGGGGTGTCATAACCCTGATCGGAAGTGGCACGGACCAGCTGCTCGGACAAACCGAGGGAAGAAAAACTCATATAAAATATACTCTTGATTGATTCTGCCTCCACGAACACCGGATGCGGCGAATGCGGGCAGATGCCATGAACATTCATGGAATAAAAGACGACTACGGTCACACGCCGATATCGGGGTGACGTCCTCTCAAAGGTCGTATGGAGGTTCGCAAAGCGGCAAAGAGCCAGAAACTGCGGAATCCCTAGAGGCAGGATGCAGGCACGGTAACAGAGGGCTGGTGAAATAGCTATAGGTGGTTTTGATTAGCAGGCTTGTATTTTCTGGCGGAGAAACGGAACTCTCCCGAAGGCCACCGGTCACTAGCTGCCGTGCGCATTTAAAAACCTTTCGGAATCCGGAGATACCATGCTCAGTGTTGGCGTTGGCCCTGTCAGTTTTTCCATCGGGCACCTGTTGCTGGTCCTGGCTTTTATTGTTGCCCTGATTGTCGGGGGCATCACCGGCCGCAAACATGGAACACCCATCGCCGGCACTCTGGCGGATATCTTCGTGGTCGCCATGCTCAGTGCCCGCATCGGGTTCGTGATTCGCTATTACGAGCACTACCAGGGCGACTGGCTGGGCATGATTGATATCCGCGACGGTGGCTTTGATATGGTCACAGGCCTGGTCGCTGCCCTGGTGTTTGCCGGCTTCCTGATGTGGCGCCGGGCCAGCAGCCGCCGGGCGTTGGGCACAGCCATGGCGGCCGGCCTGCTGACCTGGGGCCTGACTGGCGGCGCCATTCAGCTGATCAACCAGCAACTGAAAGGCCTGCCCGAGGTGGCCCTGACCGACCTCAACGAGCAACCGGTCGATTTGAGCGCGATCGCCAATGGCCAGCCTACCGTTGTAAACCTCTGGGCCACCTGGTGCCCACCCTGCATCCGGGAAATGCCGGTGCTGGAGGAGGCCCAGAAGCGTTACCCAAGCATCAATTTCGTTTTTGCTAATCAAGGCGAGCATCCGGAAACCATCCAGAGATTCCTGTCTGAACAGAACCTTGAGTTGCACCATGTGCTGAGCGACCGGCAGGGCCAGTTCGGTCGGGTGACCGGCAGCCACGGCCTGCCCACCACCCTGTTCTATAACGCCGAAGGCAACCTGGTAGACAGCCACATGGGTGAATTGTCCCGCGCCAGTCTGGCCCGCGGCCTTGAGCGCTTCGACTCCCGCTTTCTGACACCTGCAACTGAGGTTTCTTCCAATAATTGAATGAATCCCTGAACCGTACCGTTGATCAGGCCAGCCAGACGGTCAGGCCAACGGCTATAACGCTGGCGGTGGACAAAGCGATTAATGACAACGCCAGGCTCCAGCGCAACGACGCATCCCGGGCGCGGTAGCCGGTCAAACGCTCCATGATCAGGGCGTTGGCCGCAAACGGGGTGCCGAAGGCCGTGATACCCCAGCCGGTGACCATGGCAAAGCCCAGCCCAAGGACTGCGCCAGGTGGCCACGCAGGCCCCAGGATACCGCCAATCAGGGTACCGGTGAGGATCGGGTTGGCACCGCCCAGCCCCGCAATGAAGAAGCTCCAGGGCACCAGTGCCGCCAGTACCGGCCACGCCCAGCCCGGCAAGCCCATATCGCCGGCCACCTGCCCCAGCACCACAGCACTGATCACCGAACCAATAAAAGCGGAACCACCGACAATAGCCAGTTCATTACTGACGTTGGCCATTGTCGGCGGGCGAGGCGCCCGGCCGCCAGACCAGGACAGCGCCCAGCCGATGATGACCGCCGCCAGGCAGCTCAGGGTAACCGAACGGGCGTAACTGAATTCATAGACATGGCTGAACAGGAATACTCCGACACAGATACCCAGGATAATCCCGCCAAACCGTAACCAGGCTGCAGCCCCGGCGGTGTCTGCGGCTGCACCCGTTTCAAGCTGCGGTTCCGGCTCGCGCCAGAGAAAACCCGCCAGAAGCACCAGCATGGCGAACGGCAGTGAAAGGCCAATGAGCTGAGCACCGCCAAGGGTAGGCAGAAGCGTCAATGTCAGTGCTACGGAGATGGATAACGGAGACCAGATTGGTGATACGCCAAAGCCCCGAAGCACCGCCCGGGTGCTGTTGCGGGTGGCCGCCGAATCGCCGGAACGGCGGATTCGCTCGGAGATCAGGCTACCAACTACCGCCACGGAGCCGAAGTTGAGTGGTACCGACACCAGCGCCGTGCCGAACGCCAGGCTCGCATACCGGGTACCCGGCTTGCCGCTGAACAGACTGATGGAGATTCGCTGCAGATCCCGGGAACCGGCCAATACCGACGACAACAACATCACCGACAGAATCAGCCCGGCCAAACGGGTCATGTTCCCGGCCGCCCCTTCCACCAATCCGGGGTCACGGCCAAAAGCAAAGGCCATCGCCAGCACCGCCACCGCAAAGACCGCACGAGGCACCCGGCGCATGTCCTGCCAGCCAAGACTGACCGCCAGGCTCACCGCCACCGCACCCAGAAATGCCATACCCGGCAGAGTCGCCAGAACAGCAGAGAGTAAAGCAACATAGGCTAACGCGGAGCGAAGTGGCAGCACGACCGTCTTCCCGAACAGATCAAAGGAACCTGAAAAGACGATCTATGTTAAGGAAGCTACCTTCACCGCGCTATCAGCAATTATGAGGATGGCCATCAAGCCAGCCCATGCTCCCGGGCACTGGCCTCCAGGCGAGCCTGCTCCTGTTTCAAAAGTTCTCTGACCGCCGTTAACTCGGCAATCCGGGCATCCACCAGGGCCCCCTTGCGCGCCATTACCGCCGCGCCCTGCAGACAGTCGATCCGGTCTGAACGAACGGCATCCAGCAACTCGCGGATTTCACTCAACGAAAAGCCCAGTCTCTTGAGCTGCCGTACCATCGATACGCGTGCTACTGCCTGCTCCGGATAATCCCGATAATTGTTGCCGCTGCGGCCGACCTCGCGAATCAAACCCTGCTTTTCATAGTAGCGCAACGTATCGCGGCTCACGCCAGTGCGCCGTTCCAGTTCCGATATTCTCATGCCAAGCACTCTCCCTGTTGACCCTGGAGCATACTCCATACTTTAGGCTGCGTTCGGCTCAATGAACAAGGAACGCACCATGACCATCCTGATCACCGGCGCCAACGGTTTTATTGGCAAATACCTGTGCCTCTCCCTGTTGCAGCAGGGGCATGAAGTCCAGGCACTGATCCGCTCCAAATCCAGCCTGAACCAGCTCACCGGCTTTCTTCAACAACAGGGCGCCACCATGGAGCGGTTTTCCGCACTGGAAGGCGACCTCGAAAAGCCTGATCTGGGGCTGGTCGCCTTGCCGGACCGGATCGAATGCCTTGTGCACCTGGCCGCCCGGTTCGCCTGGAACCTGCCCGAGCAGGAGGCCCGGCACACCAACGTTACCGGCAGCCTCCGGGTGGCGGAGCTGGCCCGTCAACTGCGCTGCCGGTTGGTGTTTATCAGTGGCTTCATGCTGGCAAACACCGGGCATCTGTCACGGCTTGGAATCAATCGGAGCCATCCGGAGCAGACTGACTGGAGCCGGGTGTACCGGCGGGCCGGTGGTTATGAGGCCAGCAAACTGGAATCCGCCTTCCGGTTGCGGGAATTCGTCGCAAGACAGGGCATGGATGCGGTCGAGGTACAGCCGGCGACCGTTGCCGGCCACTGTTCAACCGGGGAACTCGACCCGGCCCAACCGCTATATGGTTTACTGGAAAACCTCTACCACGGACGACTGGCCATGATCCCGGGGTCGCCCGAGCACTGGTTGCCTTTGATTCCGGTGGACAGCCTGGCCCAAGTGATTGCGGCAGCCTGCGTGGCCAATCATGTGCCCGACACGCTGTTGGCGCTGGACCAGAACACGCCAAACCTGGCAGCGCTTTTACAGGCAGCGGCGCACTCTCTGGGCAAGCCGGGGCCCCGCAGGCATCTTCCGATCGGCGTGATGAAAGCGTTGCTGACCATTCCGGGCCTGCCCGGCCTGCTGAAAGTTGCCCCGGAATCGCTGGCCTTTATTCAGACCTGCCGATTCGATACAACCGTGACAGAGCGATTTCTGGCACAACAGCAGGTGACTCTGCCCCCGTTCCGGCAATATCTCGAATCAAGCTGCCGTCACTACCTGAAGAGTGAGGTTGGCTCCGGGAAGCTGACAACCCACGGAGCCTGACTCAGGCCCCGAACAACGCCGAGCGCAGCGGTTTCAGGAAGCCCGCCTTCTCCGGGCTGGCCTGCTGGCTGCGCCGGCCATCAAACTCCAGGTAGCCGTCTTCGATGGGTTCGAAGCGCAGGATTTTCACATCCTGCAGGTAATTCTGGGACGCCTTCCAGGGCCCGTGAGTGCCCTGGCGCGGCAGCCGGTCTTCGGCACGCTTGATGTAACCGGCATCCAGCGAGCCCAGAATGGTGTCGTTGCCCAAGCTGTTTTCGGTGTCTCGCGGCACCACCACCTGATAACCCTTGCGATCCATATGGTTGATCAAACGGCACAGGTATTCACTGGCGATATCGGCCTTGAGGGTCCAGGAGATGTTGGTGTACCCGAAGATCATGGCGGAATTGGGCATGCCTTCCACCATCACGTTCTTGTAGATCACCTTTTCCTTCAAGACCACACCCTGGCCGTCCACCCTGGGCTGAATACCACCCAGCATCTGGATGTCCAGGCCGGTGGCCGGAATGATGATATCCGCTTCCAGCTCCTCACCGGATTTCAGGCGAATGCCCGTGTCGGTGAAGCGTTCAATATGGTCGGTTTTGATCGAGGCAGTACCCGCCTTGATGGCATCAAACAGGTCGCCGTCTTTCACCACGCACAGGCGCTGATCCCAGGGGTTGTAGTCGGGGGTAAAGTGGCGCATATCCGCCTTACCCTTCAGCTGGCTCTTGATCACCGACAGGAACAATCGGCGCATGGCCTTCGGGCTCTTGCGGGAACGCTCGTAGAGCAAGCGCGAGATGGAGATATTCCGGGCCCGGGTCAGCCGGTAAGCGGCTTTCTCTGGCAGCACCTTCTGCAGCGCCAGAGTGACCTTGTCGGTCGATGGCAACGGCATCAGGTAGGTGGGCGAACGCTGCAGCATGGTCACATGGGCGGCTTTTTCCGCCATGGTGGGGACCAGGGTAATCGCGGTCGCACCACTGCCAATCACCACCACCTTCTTGCCGGTGTAATCCAGATTCTCCGGCCAGTGCTGCGGGTGCACCACCTGGCCTTTGAAGTCTTTTTCGCCTGGGAAATCAGGCTTATAGCCCTGATCGTAGTTGTAGTAACCAGTGCAGCCCACCAGGAAACTGGCCGTGTAGGTCTCCGCCTCGCCGGTTTTTTCGTTCACCGCCGTCAGATTCCAGCATTTTTCCTCACTGGACCAATCGGCGGTTTTCACCGCCACACCGTAGCGGATGTTCCTTTCCACATCGTTTTCCCGGGCGGTATCGGCCACGTACTGCTTGATAGAAGCACCATCCGCCAGCACCTTGCCACCGGTCCAGGGCCGGAAGTTGTAGCCAAAGGTGAACATGTCGGAATCGGAGCGAATGCCGGGGTAACGAAACAGATCCCAGGTACCGCCCAGAGACTGTCTGCGCTCCAGAATGGCGAAACGCTTGCCAGGACATTCCCGTTTCAGATGGCAGGCCATGCCAATGCCGGAAACCCCGGCGCCAATGATCAGGACGTCATAGTGTTGCTTACCCATAACCTGCTCCCTCGGATTCGGATCCGTTTATTGTTGGTCACGTCAGTCCGATCACGATAGCCCAGCGTAGTGCACCCGGAAATTGGCCATCAAGGTCCGAAATCATGGTTGTTTGAGTCAGTCGCTGTTCGGGCATCCTCCCCCAGCTTGAACTTCAGGGTTGAGGGGCCGGAACGAGGCACACCAGGAATCAGCGGCTTAAACTGGGTCGAATTCATCCACCGGGGCCCCCACATGCCATCATCCATAGTGATCCTTGGCGGAACGTCGCTCGATACCATCATCCACCTGAACCAACTTCCCGAACCGGTACCCCAGACCATCTGGCCTCAACGGGCATATCGAAGTGTGGGCAGCACCGGCGCCGGCAAAAGCCTGAATCTGGCCGCCCTGGGGCATCGGATAATCCTGCACACGTTGCTGGGCCGGGATGCAGAAGCAGAGACGATCCGCCAGCAGTTGGCAAAGCCCGGAATACGCTTGCTGGTGGAGACCACCGACACCTCAACGGAACAACACGTCAACCTGATGACCGCCGCCGGCGAGCGCATCTCACTTTTCGTGCAGCCACCCGCAGAGCCAGAAACCGTAGACTGGCAGCCGGTGCAGAAGCGGCTGCCCGAAACCGACCTGGTAGTGGCCAACATCCTTGCTTACGTCAAACCCGCTCTGGGCTGGCTGCGCGAATCCGGCCGGCCGGTTTGGACAGACCTTCACGACTACGATGATTCGGACTCATACCATCAACCGTTCATTGACGCCGCGGACGTCATCTTCCTGGCCAGTGACAAGCTCCCGGATTACCGGCGCACCATGGAGCAGCTGATTCGAGGTGGTAAATCGTTTGTGGTTTGCACCCACGGTTCCGCCGGAGCCACCCTTCTTAGCAGCGACGGAAGATGGCTGGAGCAGGCGGCTATCAGGGTGCCTGACGTGATTGATACCAACGGTGCCGGCGATGCCTTTTTCAGCGGCTTTCTACACCGTTACCTGCAGGGCGGAAACCTGAAGACGTGCCTTCGTGCCGGGGCCATGGCCGGAGCCTTGTGCGTAACCAGCCAGGACCTTGTGAGCAACAGACTGACCCCGGAAGCACTGGCCTGAGCCACGCTGCGCTCAATCTCCAGGCCTGAAATCCGGATACTTCTTCTGCAACTGGTACAGCCGGATGATCGTAATGATGTTGGTGACCAGCACCATGCCCTCAGCCAAGGTGCCTCCAACAGAACCAATCACAATGTTATTCAGCATCCAGCAGAACGCCGCCAGCCCCAGCACAATGCGCAGTGGAATGCCCCTGAGCAGGAACATGCCGATGGTGCCCAGTACGGCCGCCGCCAGCGGGAATACATCGGTCGCAGTTCGCCAGGTCGCCCAGGCCACCAGGGCATTAACCGTCAACATCGCCGCCAAGATCGCCCAGTTGCCCTTATACTTCCTGGCCAGGGCGATGCGCACAATCACCAGCACCGTCAACGCGGCAGCGGTCCAGCTTTCAAAGAAGGCAAACATCAGGGCGAAGGCGACGTTGGCGGAGATCAGCAGCACCATCAGCCGGTCGTCGTTCTTGTTGGCGAAGCCGGCAATGCAGAAGGCCAGAGCGACCAGACCAAACAACTGGCCGAGGCTATCGGTAAGGCTGAGTGAGGTCATAAATTCCGGCATAGGAATTCCGTTTAGCCCAGAACAAGGAGGGAGGGCCCTATTGGCGAACCAGCTGGTTACCGCCACCCAGCTGGATAAGCCCGGACGAAAACTGATCCATTAATTGCTCAGCGCTGAAGTCCTGTTCTCTCAGCTGCGGATTGAGCGCCCGGCTGAATTGCCTGAAATCGAGGGCCTTCCAGTTTTCCGGCGCCAGCATTCGTTCGACCAAATGCACATTGTCGGCTGTCGCTGGCTCAAACTGGTAGCGCAAGGCCGCAGATCGCCGGCCCTCAGCAAAGTCGTAACCATGGTGGTAATCGTGAATGAGCAACAGCGCGAGGCCTCCGCCCATAAAATGGCGACCAAGGCTCACCATCAGATCACCCCGGTGAATGGCTGCCAACGCCCTGGGCTCCCAATCCACACCGCCAACAATCACATCCTCGCCGGGCGTCCGGCCAGCGTTTCTGGCGGCTTCAATGGCGCCAAGCGCCATTCCATCACTGGCATTCCAGATCGCGGTGGTTTGCGGATAGCGCCGGAACAACACCGACATTTTTTCGCTGGCCTGCTGCTCACTCCACTCAGCGAGCACCAACTGCAAGAGCTGGCCATTACCGATACTGGTGGCGTTTAGCAAACCCTCGTTTCGATCCCTGGCAGCGGAAGAATCCTGCGTTCCGGTCAACGCCACCATCGGCACCGGCTCCCCGGCCTCAACCAAACCACGCTCCACCGCCCGGCGCTCCAGCAGCCTGGCCAAGGTTCGGCCAGCCTCGACGTTGTCAGGCACCACATGGCCAATCCAGCTATCCAGCGTCTCCCTGGGCATTCCCACTGCGGCCCGTGTAGCCTCGGGCACATCCGT
The DNA here is from genome assembly GCF_052380025.1 of Marinobacter sp. NSM. Taxonomy (NCBI): domain Bacteria; kingdom Pseudomonadati; phylum Pseudomonadota; class Gammaproteobacteria; order Pseudomonadales; family Marinobacteraceae; genus Marinobacter; species Marinobacter sp. NSM. The sequence goes on along the minus strand of NZ_JBQTCK010000002.1, from coordinate 650,162 downwards.
GTTGAAAGAAAACACTTTCACACCCTGCCCATGGGCCTGCTCCAGTATCTGAGTGGTGACAAGCTCTTTGCACATGATGATCAGGTAATCCGGTTTCTCCTCAGCGGTGACGATTTGCTGAGCCATGCGCAAGTAGCTGAACCGATGCCTGTCAGTATCAAACTGAATCTCGAGCTCAACATCCAGATCAACCGCCACCTGCTCCATAAAGCCCGCCACCATATGCCAGAAGCGCGAATCGTCTGGAGACAGGAACGCCACACTTGGCCGTGTGCCGGCATCGGCCATGCGCCCAAAAGAGCAAACAATGAGACTGATCAGCAGGACTGCGCGCAATGCCATGTAACTCCCTAACCACTGGACTTCTGGGTGATCAGTATAACGAACATTCCAATATCCGAAGACCGTAGAATACCAACCTGATCACAACCGGTACTGAAGGTCAGCCGAATTGGCGGATAAAGTCATTGCCCATAGCTTGCTAACCGAGAGATCATCGGTCAATAATGCGCCAATGCCGGAAGATCACCATGGAAAACTACCTCAAGCCCACCGAGTTCTTCGATTACGACAAGCCGGAAGTCAAAGCCTGGATTGACCAGCAACTTGAGGGTGCGCCCAATGAACCGGTAGAGCAGGTCAAGGCGCTGTACCTGGCGGTCCGTGACAGCGTCCAGTACAACCCTTATGTGTTCCAGACCGACCCAAACACCCTGTCTGCCAGCTACGCGCTGGAATCCCGCGAGAGCTACTGCATTCCCAAAGCGGTGCTGCTCGGCGCAGCTGCACGATACATCGGCATTCCCAGCCGTCTGGGCCTGGCCGATGTACGCAATCACCTGTCCAGCCCCAAGCTGATCGAGTGGCTGCGCTCCGATATTTTCCGGATGCATGGCTTTATCGAACTGTACCTAAACGGCCAATGGGTTAAAGCCACCCCCGCCTTTAACAAGCAGCTTTGCGCGCTGATGAAAGTAGAACCGCTGGAGTTTGATGGCGTGAACGATTCCGTGTTCCAGGAGTTCACCGAAGACGGCCAGGCCCATATGGAATACATCAACGACCACGGCGTGTTCGATGACGTGCCCTTTGACTTTATCGTTGACGGGGTCCGTTCAGCGTACGGTCATCTGTTTGAGGCCGACGAAAAACCCGCCCGCGTTGATGGCAGCCTGGAGCAGGACGTCACCAGCAACCCATAAAAAAACCGGCCACCCACTTCCCGTGGGCGCCGGCTACAGGGGTCAGCCTGAATGGTCAGGCTTGGGTGAACAACTTACTCGGCTGAATTACGGATCAGGAAGTCGAAAGCGCTCAGGGCGGCCTTGGAGCCCTCACCCATCGAAATCACGATCTGCTTGTACGGCACCGTGGTGGCGTCGCCCGCAGCGAAAACACCCGGAATCGAGGTCTCGTTACGATCATTTACGATGATCTCACCGTGCTGGCTCAGCTCGATATCACCTTTCAGCCACTCGGTGTTCGGCACCAGGCCGATCTGCACGAATACGCCTTCCAGCGCCACGTGGTGTGACTCACCGGTGTTGCGGTCGGTGTAGGTCAGGCCATTCACCTTGCCGTTCTCACCGGTAATCTCGGTGGTCTGGCCAGAGGTGATGATTTCAACATTCTTCAGACTGCGCAGTTTCTTCTGCAGCACGTCGTCGGCACGCATTTGCTCACCGAACTCAATCAAGGTTACGTGGCCAACAATACCGGCCAGGTCGATCGCCGCTTCCACGCCGGAGTTACCACCACCAATCACCGCCACGCGCTTGCCCTTGAACAGCGGACCATCACAGTGCGGGCAGTAGGCCACGCCCTTGTTGCGGTACTCTTCCTCACCCGGCACGCCCATCTGGCGCCAGCGCGCACCGGTAGACAGAATCACCGTGCGGGCTTTCAGGGAGCCGCCGTTCGCCAGCTTCACTTCATGCAGGCCACCGGTCTGTGCCGCCGGAATAAGCTTCTCCGCGCGCTGCATGTTCATGATGTCGACTTCGTATTCGTTAACGTGCTGTTCCATGGCCGCCACCAGCTTCGGGCCTTCGGTGTAAGGCACGGAGATCAGGTTTTCGATACCCATGGTGTCAGCTACCTGGCCACCAAACCGCTCGGCCGCAATCCCGGTGGAAATCCCCTTACGGGCGGCGTAGATGGCTGCTGCAGAACCCGCCGGGCCGCCGCCAATCACCAGCACCTCAAAGGCGTCTTTCTGGTTGATCTTCTTGGCTTCTTTCTCGGCGGAGTTGGTGTCCAGCTTGGCCACAACTTCTTCCAGCGTCATCCGGCCCTGGCCCCAGGGCTGGCCATTCAGGTACACGCTGGGCACCGCCATCACTTCACGCTGCTCGACTTCGTCCTGGAACAGGGCGCCATCGATGGACGTGTGCTTGATGTTCGGGTTCAGCACACTCATCAGGTTAAACGCCTGGACGACATCCGGGCAGTTCTGGCAGGACAGGGAGAAATAGGTTTCGAACTCGAACTCACCGTCCAGTTCCTGGATTTGCTGAATCACTTCCTGGGAAGCTTTGGACGGGTGGCCGCCCACCTGCAACAGCGCAAGGACCAGAGAGGTAAACTCGTGGCCCATGGGAATACCGGCGAAACGCACGCCAATGTCCGTGCCCACACGGTTGATGGCAAACGACGGACGACGCACATCAGCCGAATCTTCAGTCCGCAGGCTGATTTTCTCGGACATCGGCTCGATTTCTTCCAGCAGCTGCTTCAGCTCCTGGGATTTTTTGCTGTCGTCGTAGGCTGCCACCAGCTCAATCGGCTGCTGCAGCTTTTCCATGTAGGCCTTCAACTGTCCTTTGATATTGGCGTCCAACATGTTCGGTATTCCCCTTTATGTCGTGAAACTAACTGTCTGAATTCAAGAATGAATCGTTATCTGAAGTTGCGGGTACGATAAGGGCAAGCCGGGGCCTTCTCAAATTGATTGACCCAACCCATCCGATAGCTCAGACCTATACGATTCCATAAAGTCGATTGATAGATACAAAAAAGGCCCGCTGTGCGGGCCTTCTTGCAAGTTTCACCCGTACAGGGAAACTTAGATCTTGCCAACCAGGTCCAGAGACGGAGCCAGAGTTTCTTCGCCTTCTTTCCACTTGGCCGGGCAAACTTCGCCAGGATGGTTACGAACATACTGGGCAGCCTTCACCTTGCGCAGCAGGTCGTCTGCGTCACGGCCGATGCCTTCAGCAGTGATTTCCATCGCCTGGATAACGCCATCCGGATCGATCAGGAAAGTAGCGCGGTCTGCCAGGCCCTGGCCTTCACGCATCACACCGAAGTTGTTGGTGATGGTGCCGGTCTGGTCGCCTACCATGTAGTAGTTGATCTTGCCGATGGTGTCGGAAGTGTCGTGCCATGCTTTGTGGGTGAAGTGGGTGTCGGTAGACACAGAGAACACTTCAACGCCCAGCTTCTGCAGCTCTTCGTACTTGTCAGCGACATCGCCCAGTTCGGTCGGGCAAACGAAGGTGAAGTCGGCCGGGTAGAAGAAGAAAATGGCCCACTTGCCTTTCACGTCTGCTTCAGAGATTTCAACAAACTCGCCCTGCTTGAATGCGGTGGCGTTGAACGGTTTGATTTCGCTGTTAATGATACCCATCTCAGAATAACTCCTGTTGGTTCATTTGGGTTTAGGCTTGAAAACGGTGCATAAGATACGGCTTTGGCCCACTGGGTGAAAATTGATTATTTCCAAACCCGGAATAGGCTTAACCTATCTATGGGGCCTTATCCCGCAAGTTCAATCTTTCGGAAATCCAGAATATTTTCTTTTGGTGACGATTTGATGGCCGCCACCTCGGCCCGCTTGTTCGCCAGAATGTAGGCAAAACAGGCGAAGTAAAGGCCGATCACCAGCGCTCCAACCCATTGAATACGAAGGAAATCCAGCTGGAACAGCATGGTCAGCAGCACCATAACACCAAAGTTCACGATCACGTAGTTCATTCGGCCCATACGCCGGGCGGTCAGGTTCAGGTTGTCGGTGTACAGTCGAATCAGCGAATCCAGTGAGTTCACCACCATCAGAACCCCCACCGAAATCATGGCCAGGTTGGTCATCGCCGTAATCTTCAGACCCTCAGCGTGGTAGTGGAACAGCACCGAGAACCACACACCGATAGCGATGGACGGCACCACCAGCATGGCAATCAGCAACTGCCAGGTTTTGATACCGCTGACGAAGCGAGCCGTAAACTGGCCAATCATGATGCTCCAGGAGAACCACCAGAACAGGTAGAACTCATGGTAGTCGTTGATCGGCAGGGCAAATCGGTGAATGTTGGTAAAGTATTCCCCCAGCATGCCTGCGGTGCCGAAGAAATCCGCCGGTGAGCCCTTGCCCAGGGCAAAGGCCCGCAGCCACATGCCGGCAATCAGGGCAATGAACAGCACACTGGAACCGACACTCAGAATCCGCACATACTTGATCTTGGAGCTGGAGTACACCGCCAGGGCGATGGCCACAAACACAATCACATAGAACGCTGGCATCACGGTTTCACCGTCGCCCAACTGCGGCAGATACCAGGGCAGGTTCACCAGCAACAGGTACGCCGTGAAGGCACAGGTACCGATGATCACCACGTTATTGATGATTTTCACCACCGGAATCTCGAAGAACTTCACCCTCGGCTCGATGATGGCGAAGTAAAAACAGGTCAGGAAATAGAAGCCCCAGATCAGGAACGCCCAGAAGCCAAACTCAATGGCCAGGGGATTGGCGAACCCGTATTCCGGGCTGGCAGAAAGATCGGCATAACTGCCAAATTCCGTCAGCGGGAACATGATCAGCCCCACATCCAGGCCCGAGGTGAACAGAATGGCAATGAACGTCAGGGTGCGAACCGGCGTCACGCCGATGCACTGTACGTCCCACCATTTGTACAGAATCAGGGCAATGGCGGCGAAGGTGAAGATCAGGCCTGTGGATAACCAGAGTGTCATGCGCTGAGCCTCCGGTTAGTTGTTTTCAGTTTCGTGCACAGCATGGGTGTTCCTCCTCTACTTTTTAAGCGCTGCTTAATTCGAATCGGACACAAACCCCCGCGTTTTCTTCTCGTTACGGGCCAGGACTTGCCTATCTGACGCCCAGGAAACGACCAGCACAGCCGTCGCGTTGATAGGGAAATCCTGATGGTTTGCTAACCCCGGAGGTGTTGCGCCCCCGGGGCCGGGGCTTCGGGCGCTAGATCAGCACCCGTTTCGCTTGCCCCGGTCGTTGGTGTGCCTGCCACTGCTCATCCATATGGACCGGCACATCCTCAGGTTGCAGGGGCTCCTTGCCCCGGATCAGGTCGGCTGCCCGCTCGGCCACCATGATGGTGGGCGCATTCAGGTTGCCATTGGGTATGGTCGGGAAGATGGACGAATCCACTACCCGCAAATTATTGAGCCCGTGTACACGGGTGTCTGGCCCGACTACCGCCATTGCGTCGGTACCCATCTTGCAGGAACAGGACGGATGGTAGGCGCTCTCCACCGCCTGGCGCACAAAGGCATCGATTTCGTCATCGCTGTGCACAGCCACGCCGGGCTGGATTTCCGCACCCCGGTAATCGTCCATGGCGGGCTGGTTGATGATCTCGCGGGTCAGGCGCACGCAGTCCCGGAAACCCTCCCGGTCGGCTTCGTGCTCCAGATAGTTAAAGCGAATGGTTGGTGCCTGTCTTGGATCGGCGGATTGAACCCGAACATAGCCCCGGCTTTTCGGCTTGTTGTGGCCGATGTGCAGCTGGAAGCCGTCGCCATCAAAGGCTTCCTTACCGTCGTAGCGCATGGCCGCCGGCAGGAAGTGGTATTGCAGGTCTGGCCACTCAACACCCGCCTTGGAGCGGATAAAACCGCAGGACTCGAAGTGGTTGGTGGCGCCCAGCCCGTCTTTGCGCAGAATCCAGCGCACGCCGATCTTGAGCTTGTTCCACCAGTCCAGTTTGCCGTTGAGCGACACCGGCTGTTTGCAGCGGAACTGGAAGTAGAATTCCAGGTGGTCCTGCAGGTTCTCACCCACGCCGGGCAGATCGTGCTTGACCTCAATACCGGCCTGTTCCAGCACCTCTCGTTTGCCGATGCCGGACAACTGCAGCAGATGGGGTGAACCTATGGAACCGGCAGACAGAATCACTTCCTCAGCGGCATTGGCCTCGTGCATCTTGCCGCCCTGCTCGTAACGCACACCGGTGGCGGTTTTGCCCTCAAGAAGGACCTTATGGACCAGGGCGTGGGTCACCACCGTCAGGTTCGGTCGCGCCATGGCCGGGCGCAGGTAGGCGTTGGCGGTGGACCAGCGGCGACCGTTCTTCACGGTCATGTGCATGGCACCGAAGCCTTCCTGCTGGGCGCCGTTGTAATCCGCCGTTTCCAGGTAGCCGGCATCCACACCCGCCTTGATGAACGCCTTGTACAGCGGGTTACGCATGTTGTTGCCGTTGTTGACCCCCAGCGGGCCGGTGTCGCCCCGGTAGTCATCGCCGCCAAAGGCCCAGGTCTCCGCCTTTTTGAAATACGGCAGTACGTTCTGGTAATGCCAGCCTGTGGCACCCTCGGAATCCCATTCGTCAAAATCCCGGGCGTGGCCACGCACATACACCATGCCGTTGATGGACGAGGAGCCACCGAGCACCTTGCCCCGGGGGCAGTGCATGCGGCGGTTATCCAGATACGGCTCCGGCTCGGTCTCGAACTGCCAGGCGTACTTCCTGGTGTTCATGGGAATGGACAGGGCCGTGGGCATATGGATGAAGATGCTTTTGTCGCTGCCGCCGGTTTCCAGCAGCAGCACCTTGTGGCGGGCGTCTTCGGTGAGGCGGTTGGCCAGCACACAGCCGGCCGAGCCCGCGCCCACAATGATGTAGTCGTATCGGTTTTCTGTCATACGCGCTCTCCTCTGTGGCCTGCGGGCTTAAAACGGGGCGTCCAGATCCTGCATCCCGATATAAACGGACTTGATCTGGGTGTAGTGGGCAATGGTCTCGCGCCCGTTTTCCCGGCCAATGCCAGAGAGTTTGTAGCCGCCCACCGGCATTTCCGCCGGCGAGGCGCCGTAGCTGTTGATCCAACAAATACCGGCCTGGATCCGGTGAATCACTCGGTGCGCCCGGCGGATGTCGTTGGTGAACACTCCGGCAGCCAGACCGGTATCGGTATTGTTGGCCCGGGCAATCACCTCGTCTTCATCGCGGAAGGTCAGCACCGACATCACCGGCCCGAAGATTTCTTCCCGCACGATGGCCATGTCGTCGGTGCAGTCGGTGAAAATGGTGGGCTCCACGAAGTAGCCGCCTTTGGCATCCTCCGGCTCAAACGCCCGGCCCCCGTGGCTGAGCGTGGCACCTTCTGCGATGCCTTTACCGATGTAGCCCATAACCAGATCCTGATGCTTTTTGGAGATCAGGGCACCGAAGTTGGTGGCCGGGTTCATCGGGTCACCGGCTTTGATGTTCTTGCGGGTGCGCTCAAGCAGGCGCTCTATAAAACGCGGATAGATGTCTTCGTGCACAAACACTCGAGTGCCGTTGGTACAGATCTCGCCCTGGGTGTAGAAGTTGCCCACCATGGCCGCAGAAATGGCGTTCTCCAGATCCGCATCGTCGAAAATGATCAGCGGGGATTTGCCACCCAGCTCCATGGTCACGTCTTTCAGGGACGAAGCAGCCGCCGCCATCACCTTCTTGCCGGTGGCCACTTCGCCGGTGAACGACACCTTGGCAATCTCCGGATGATGGGTCAGCCACTGGCCCACCTCGGCCGCGCCCTGCACCACGTTGAACACGCCCGCTGGCACGCCGGCCTCGATGAAGATTTCCGCCAGCTTCACTGCGCCCATGGGTGTTTCTTCCGACGGTTTGAAGATCATGGCGTTGCCACAGGCCAGGGCCGGCGCGGACTTCCAGCAGGCAATCTGGATCGGGTAGTTCCAGGCGCCAATACCGGCACAGATCCCCAGCGGCTCCCGGCGGGTATAGTAAAAATCACCACCCAGATCCTGCTGGTTGCCCTCGATGGACGGCGCCAGGCCGGCAAAGAACTCGATGGCATCGGCACCGGTCACCACATCCACCGCTTCCGCTTCCTGCCAGGGTTTGCCGGTGTCGCGCACTTCCACCGCTGCCAGTTCGTCATTGCGATCGCGCAGCAGCGCTACCGCTTTCAGCAGAATCCGGCTGCGCTCGATAGCCGGGATGGCCGCCCACTGGGCAAAGCCGGCGCGGGCACTTTCAATGGCGGCCTGCTGCACCGCCTCATCCGCTACTTCCACCTGGTAGATCACCTGGCCGGTGGCCGGATTCACCACCGGGAAGGTCTCACCGGAACGGTTGGCCAGAAACCGGCCGTGGACAAAGTTCTGAACAACAGGAACAGATGCAGACATAAGCGGTTGGTAACCTCAATTCGGTGTCTTCAGGCCTTGTGGGCCATGGAATTCGCGTTGGCTCAGGCGGTTGCCCGAGCCAGTGTCTTGTGAACAAACTGCTTGCAAAGCCGCTCGCCGGCTTCAAAGCTTTCGGCCGGGTCCAGGCTCAGGGCGCTGCGCAGCCAGAAGCCGTCAATCATCGCTGCGGTTTGTCGGGCCGCTTCCGTGGCCTGCTCCGGCGGCAACACCTGGGCAAACGAGTAGCGCAGGTTGCTGTACAGCCGGGCGTTGTTGATCTGCTGCAGCCGCTTCAGCCCCGGCTCATGCATGGAACGGGCCCAGAAGCTGAGCCAGGTTTTCGCCGCCAGCGCCGAACGCTGGAACTCGGAAAAGTTGGACTCAATGATGCAATCCAGCCGCTGGGCCGGGGAACGATCGGTCTTCGCCATGCGCTCCCGCAGCTCCTTGCCGAGCTGATCCAGCAGGTAACGCAAGGCCGCCTCGATCAGCCCCTGCTTGCCCCCGAAGTAATGGCTGATGATCCCGGACGACATCCCCGCCCGCTTGCTGATGCTGACAATGGTGGTGTTCTGCATGCCCAGCTCGGCAATGGACTCCATGGTGGCGTCGATCAGTTGCTGGCGACGGGTGTCTTTGATTCCAACTTTTGGCATGGCAGGCGCGCGCTTTTCCGTATCTTTTTGTTAATTGAACGTTCAATTAATAAAAAGGTTACAGAAATGAGAGGAAGGATTCAAATATTCCGATCCCGGCTACTGTTTCAGGCGGTAATCCGGATCGGTCCAGCACTTGGGTAATGCCTCGCCCGAGGGGAATGCCAGATCACTTTTCTCATAGAATTCAGGATCCTGGGCTTCCTCCCCGTAGTGCATACTGCCCTTGATCCGGCTTTTATGAGGGTTGAACAACGCCTGGGTATCCAGCACTTCAATCAAGTGCCCGGTGGATCTCTCTGCCACAAACATAACGGCCTCCTTTGCTACCAAAAGCTTAGACCATTGGCAGGGCTCAGGTTCTGTCAGATAGTTTTACCGGGAAGAGTCAACATCGAAGCTCGTGACCGCTAGCCTGATCGGGTTCTTCAAACGGCGGCATTGGATGTAAGCAGCCAGTCTTTTATCGACTCCAGCGGGGCTGGCCGGCATAGCCAGAAGCCCTGCAACATATCGGCCCCCAGGGTTGCCAACAGTTGGGCGGAGGCCTCGTCTTCCACGCCTTCCGCCACCACCAAAAAACCCAGGCTGCGGCCCATGGTGATGGCGGTCTCAGCGATCGTTCGTGAGCTGTCACTGGTACAGATATCCTGCAGCAGTGACCGGTCCAACTTGATTTCATTGGCCGGCAGGCGCTTGAGGTACGATAACGACGAATAGCCGGCCCCGAAATCATCGATGGACACCTTCAGGCCCGAACTGGCAAGCCGTTCCAGCGCCTGCAAACCTTTTTCGGGGTCGTCCATCGCTGCTGTTTCCGTAAGCTCCACGATGACATCGCCGGCCTGCAAGCCATAGGTCTCCAGGGCCGTAGCAAACAGTTCATCCAGGCCTGGAGACAGCAGGTCCCGGGCCGAAATATTGACCGACATGGTCAGCCCCGGACATACGCTTTGCAACGACTTGAGGTCTGCCAGGGCCTGGTTAACAACCCACCGGGTAAGGTGTTTGATGACCCCGGTCTTCTCCGCCAGCGGTATAAACTCATCCGGCGGCACCCAGCCACGCTCAGGATGAAACCAGCGCATCAATGCCTCAACGCCGACCACCTCACCCGTGGAAAGGCGAGTCTTTGGTTGGTAATACAGCTCGGTTTGCCGGTTCTGAATGGCCTCTCGCAGGTGCGAAATCAACGTCAGCCGGCTTTCATCGTAGATGTCGTACTTGCCGGAATAGAACCCCGTCTCGAATGAGCCCCGGGGCGTCATCTCCATCGCCACGTGGGCATTGCGGATCAGCACACTGGCCTTTTTACCATGATCGGGGAAGCTGGCGGCGCCGTATTTCAGGTGCGGATCAATCGCCAGGTGATCCAGTGCTATCGGTTGCGCCAGTTGCTTGAGGGCGCTGTCCAATGCCCCAAAATCATCACCCGCCTTGCGGGCATCCACAAGCAGGCCAAAGCTGTCTCCGGAAATCTGATACACACGCTCAGTCCTGCACAGGCTATCCTGGGTGGCATGCACCATCGGTAACTGCCCTGCCAGCATGGTCATCTGTTCTGCCAGCCGCTTAAGCAGCCGCTCACTGCGCTCAAGGCCCAGGGTCCGGTTAATCTCCTCCAGGCCGGTGGCCGGGTCATGGGTCATGGCGTAAGTCAGGCGGTCCTGGGCATCACGGCGCGCCTTTTCCTGGCGCAGAATATCGGCCTGGGCCTGAATCTTCTGCTCCCGTTCCCGGTACAAGCGGTCCGCCAGGGCCAGGGTAAGAATAAACGCCTCCAACCCCGAACCAATCTGCATGGCGTAATTGGTAAAGAAGTTCTCAGGAAACACCCCCAAAGCCCGACCTGCCGTGGCCATGACACCCACGGTCAGCGGAGACCATGCGACGGTAAAGAATATGCCAGCCCGAACCCCGGCGGCCCAGCTCACGGGCCCGGCGATCATCAACAGGGAAAAGAACACAAACGCCGAGACAGCCGCCAGCAGTATCCCCGTTTTGTAGTCCAGAAACGGTACCGCCAGAAAGTACAGAACCTCGAAAATCAGCATCCCGATCAAAGCGGCCCGGAGCCGGGGGCTGTGGGAACGCACCCGCAGGAATTCCATACAGAACAAGATTGAAAACATCGCCAGGAACGGGATGGACAGCATCAGCACCTGGGCATGGACCGCCGGAAACGAAGGGTAGATGTGCTGAAAGCTGAAGCCGCGGATTGACGCGAAAAACACCAGGTAACCGAAGATCGCCAGGCAGTAATACAGATAGAGCTTTTCCCGCAGAGTAAGAAACACCGCGAGGTTGATCAGAATGATCACGGTGAGGCTGCCAAAATAGAAAAACTGCAGCTTTTGCTCGGCCCCGGCGGATTCGTAGAACTGATTCTCACGCCAGAGACTGAACGGCAACACCATGGTGCCTTCAGTGGCAACTCGGATATAGAGGGTCTTTGCCTCTTGCGGGGCAAGCTGGAAACGCAGCAGGCTGTTGGGGTGGTCGACGTCACGGGGGTAAAACGGCCGGCGATCTCCGGTCTGGAATGTTCGAACCAACTCACCTTCGGCGATGACATGGAAGGTTACGTCGTCGAGTTGGGAGTATCCGAGTTCGGCAATGAGGCTGAGGCTGTCTGGGGTATGGTTAACAATCGGAACCCGCAACCAGTAGGCAGACTCGGTAATACCCAGGGTTGCCCGGCCGCTGGCCTAAACCTGCCATGCGGCATCGGGCAGCGCCCGGATTTCATCCAGCGTGGCGCGGGCGCTGGTGTCCTCCCAGTATTGAAACTGATGGCCGATGGCGGCGCCGGGCATGATGGTTACCGGCTCCATAGCTGCAGTGCTGATCGGCCAAACGATCAGGAACAGCACCAAACCCAGTATCCGCCATGCCTTGCAAGGGATCACCAACAGCAAACTCCCCAAACGGACGACACACCCTTTTAGTTGTTATTTGCATTCAAGTCTAGCAAGACAGCGCAGGAACGGAAGACGTCTGGCGGTATTTTGTGTAGTAATTTGTGTCGCTTCACATAGCCAACCCAGGCGCAGCTAGCGGATGGCTGTCTCCTCCAAAAACTAACCCCGGCACCAGGCCGGGGTATATGTATACAGGTTTCCTGTTAGCGCCCGGCCTTCATAACTTCAGGCTCGGGAATCACAACCGACATGGCATTAACCGCCACCGGGTTGGCCGTACCACCAATCGGGCCAACCTGCTCGGCGGTACCAGCCAGGAGGTTGAGGGTGTACAGCATAGAGCCCGCACCTGCTGAGGTTCTCAGGGCCGCATAGGCGGTGCCGCTCTGGGCAATGTCCATGGCTTGCTGAATGGCGCCATCCATGGGCAACGCCAAACCGTCCAGCAAGCCATCACCCACTGCCACCAGGGCGCCGTCGTTAGGCACCGCTACCCGCGCCAGGCCGCTGTTTCGGGCATCGATCACATACTGGAAATCCAGGCTGGGTATCACGCCCTCAAGCTGCATCGGCGCTGCACGATAAGCCACCGCAACCGGTGCCGGCACAGGGATCGAAGAGCCATCACACACAACGACGACCGCGCTCCCGACGCCTGCTCATCAAGCTACGGGGGCGGGATATGGAAAGTTTCAGTTCAGGTATCCGAGTAACGCGACGGGTTGGCTAATAAAAGTATGTCCGCACGAAAGTGCCCTATTTGTCCTGCTCAATCGAGATATGCCGGTCTGGCGGCGGCAGGTTGGGTAGCATGGTCTCCACATCAACTATGTGGGTGGAAAAGAACGCTTCTGCGGCCTCAATCAGAGCCGTCTCGGTTTTGAGGATACCGAGATAGACGGGCCATTCGGCGTCGATCAGTTCGGTGCGGTACCGGTGCGGGTCGATGTCCAGCAACTGCGCCATAAACCGGAACTCCAGCTCGTTCATGACGATGTAATCGCACCGTTTGTGCAGAAACATGTCCAGCATCTGCTGAGCATTGTATGCATCATGGCGGCTCAGGTTGGTACCGACCCGCCGCTCGAGTTGATCACTGTACACAAACCATCTGCGCAGGCAAATGCTGCCCTGAAGGTCATCGAAGGAGCCCGGCTGTCGGCCCGGTTGCGCGAACACACGATCACGCCAGGTTAATACCGGCCCAACGGCGTGCATCCGGTTCGGCAGTGGCATCCACAGCGGGTTGGCGAAAACCGCATTGGCTTGCCCTTCTTCCAAGGCCCAGACCTGGCGGTTACGCGGCATCGGACGGAACGCGGCGGCGATACCGGCCTCCAGGCTGAAATCATTGATCACCTCGACCAAAATGCCCTTGTCCAGGTTGTCACCGTAATAGAACGGCAGAAAACCCTCGTCTGACCCCATAACCTGGAGTGTCTGAGACGAAGCTGGAAGCGCCCAGAATACGGCGATGATCAGAAGGCCTATTCTCATTGCATGCTCCTTCCAGTGATCGATTTAGGGGGCCATAGAAAGACCTTTTCGGCGTGCCGGAGCGCCAGCGAAGGTGCGCCCGCCGGCAGCCGCCGGTTATGTGATCTTAGCCTACTCTGGCAGGCCCCCGAACTCTGGCGCGTCACCAATCGCCCCCTCCCAGATCGCTCTGCTCGATGTGAAGATGTGCGCAGTTGGCGACACAGAAACTTCAGTATCCAAACACCCTGCAGGAACAACGAGCAGGCCTGCAAGTAGAGCGCTTGGTAATGCTGATCCACACGATCTACAAAAGCTTTTGTTGTGGCGAGTACCTGGAAGCGTAAAGGAAGACACAGCATCTGCACCCGCCAGCCAGGTCAGTTTAGCTGACTGCGAACATAAATTTGCCGCATGAGCAGATCCGGTATCTTTTTGACAATACTTACAATGACACAAGTAAAAGCTGTCGAAGTCTCCATGGACCTCAAATTTCACTATGCCACACAGGCAAGAACCAACGTGCTTAGTCATAGGATTCCCTTCTATGGCCGGCAGGTTATGCATTATTCGTAGTGGCTCCAGAGCCTGAGGACTTTCACCACTTGCTCGTCCTCTAGCACTTGGTAGACCAGACGATGCTGAATATTGATGCGGCGTGAATAGGCTCCCGCAAGATCACCAATGAGCTTCTCAAACGGAGGCGGCTTGCGGTATGGATCTTCTGCTATCAGCGCTAACAGATCCTGGGCTTTGGGTTTAAGGCCGCTGGAGGCCAGTTTCTTTGCATCTTTCTGGGCTTGCGTGGTGTAAACCAACTTCCATGTCACCAGTCCAGCTCCTCATCGCATTCATCCACGGGGGTATCCATCCCCTCACGAATAGACTCCCGCATAACAGGTACGGAAAGCAGGTAAAGTGTTTCCTGAATGGCCGACCAGTCTTCTTCCGATACCAAGACGGCTGTGTTCCGCTTACCCATGATCACGATTGGTTGGTGAGACTCGGCAGTTTCATCAATCAACCGATAAAGGTTGCTTCGCGCCTCTGTTGCAGTGATTCCGGTCATGACACACCTCTTGCGTGTTCAACTTTTCATCAGTGTACGCCATCAAGTACGTACGTCAAGGCGAACGCTTTTCGTAACACCGAAGCGCACCGGTGACTTTGGCATAGCGAAGCGCAGATAAAGGCATCCGAGTGAACTGCGCCGGGTTAGCTGCTTCCAAGCATGAACGCACGAAGCTGCCGCTCCTCTCGCATGACATAGAGGATGAGAACCCGCTTCTCATCCTCACGATAAAAAATACGACACGGTGGAACCACTACCTCTCTGTATACCGAATTGGGGAGTTCGGGAGGAATCCGCCCGGATTGGGGAAAATTTTCCAAACGCTCGGTCTTATCGAAAACTTCTTGGACCAGGTGACTTGCGGCAGCAGGGTTATCCAGAGCAATGTACTCAGCGATGGCATCCAGTTCTTGAAGGGCAGGCTCTGTCCAGATTACTTCAGCCATTTACTCATTTTCTCCCTGGCCTCACTTTGGCTGTACGTTCTTCCCTCAAGTACAGCACGCTCTCCTCGTGAGAGCCCCTCAAGCAGCTCAAGTCGGCGCTGCATAAACTCGTAATCTTGCACATCGACAAGGTATGCGGATGGCTGACCATGCTCGGTAATCAGTACCGGCTCTTTCGACAAGTGCAGATCTGCCAGAATCTTTGTGGCTTGGCGCTTGAGGTTCGTAACAAGCTCAACTTTCATGGACTCACCCTGAATCAGACTATTAGTGACACTATAGTATCACTCTCCGGGTGGCGCAATCACAGCTAACGCCAATATTAAGCGGCGGTCTTTTGGAGCGAAGCGGATAAAAGGGCGTCCGGTGGACGGCCGTCAGGCCGGGAACGTACTTGAATGTTTTGTTACAGCGATCTACGTCAACATTTCAATTTGTAGATATTACAATCGCTGATTTCCAGTTATAGGCAAAGACAACTTTACAGGCCAGACCATCAAATTTAATTCGGTTGGATTCGAGCTCTTTTCTGAGTTTCGAAAGGATCTCCCGCAACCATCCTCTTACCAATAAACCAGTGCCACCAATCAGCCCGACAACTAAAGACCGAATATTAGCGTTGCAGCGAACCAGTGCTTCGAGAGCATCTTCTACTGTTTCGACTGTCCTCGTATTAAATGAATCCTTCAGTCTTTCTATCCCAGGATCATGCCCAAACAAAACTTCTATAACTTTGAGAAGATCATCCTTCTCGGTATTCGACAATGCCAGATTAAATCACTCCATTGATTATCAGCTTTTCAATCCTTTCTTCTGAAACCCCTGCCGTTTTTATAATTAAAATTTGGTTGCTAACTTTTTCATCGACCAACACTATAAAAGATTTCTCAGGACCGAAAGCCCAATAACCTTTCCCTCTCGATGTATCGAAAACCCTTATGGAAGTTGGTTCTATATCGAAATCGATAACATGCTCTTTGGACTTCAAAAGGTCCTCAATATATGATTCAGGCTCAGACCCTTTACTCTTAATGCCAAATAAATAGATAGGCCAGTTTCTTATATCTAAACCTTCATATCCAGCATTTTTGCTTGTTAAAGCTTCAAGTGAGAGGTGTGAACGATCTGGAAACATGACAATGATACCCGGCCCACCTACGACCTTCGCACCTTGAAGTTCATCGAGAGGCACCTCTAGCCCACCCAGAACACCAGAGACCATGGACAAAGTTGGGCCGTATTCTTCCTTCTCGTATTCGTATTTCTCGACCTCCGCACTCCAAGCGGAGCCAATAGAAAACAAGGAAAGTATAGCTGCCAGTATAAACTGATATGTCATTGAAAATTCCTTTTCCAATTTTGGGCTAAACCCTACCGCACCCTGACTGTCTGAGCAACCTAAGTAGACATCAGATCTGAGGTATCATGCCACTCGCTGTAACGCGAAGCTTTGCGGCAACTTTGGAGCCGCGCAGCGGTGGAAAATCGGTCGCTGTGCAGCCGATTGTTAAATCCTTTTATGTACGCTATTCTGTCCATGGTCAACATTCTGTACAGGAGCAACCTTATGGATGCCATTAGCTACACAGCCGCTAGAACCAACCTAGCAAAAACCATGGAGCAGGTCTGTGAAGACCATTCCCCTGTGATCATCACCCGGAGCAAGTCGCAGTCTGTGGTCATGATCTCCCTGGAGGACTACGAGGCGCTGCAAGAAACTGCATACCTTCTGCGCGCACCCAAAAACGCACGGCGTTTGCTGAAATCCGTTGCCGAGCTGGAGCAAGGCGGTGGTCAAGAAAAGGAACTTCTTGAATGAAACTCATCTTCTCCGAGAACGCCTGGGAAGACTATCTGTACTGGCAGAAAACCGACAAAAAGATTCTTAACCGAATCAACAAGCTGATCAAAGAGACCAAGCGAGAGCCGTTCGAAGGTGTTGGCAAACCAGAGCCCCTCAAACACAGTCTCGCCGGGTACTGGTCTCGCCGGATCAACGAAGAACACCGAATAGTTTACAAAGTCACGGATGACGCTTTGCTTATCGCCCAGCTTCGGTATCACTACTGATTTAACGCCCAGAGTAACCGGACGGCTTTGGAGCGTCAGAGGAAAAGCCGGTCCGCGTTCACGCTATGGTTAGGCGTTCATTCATGTAGCCATGGGGCATAACTCAGTCCCACCAATACACCCTCGGGGCTCATGAACCTTGCGACTGTCTGTCCCCACGGTTCGGTACGAGCTTCGTGAACGAACTTTTGTCCATTCTCTTTCATTTCTTCCACTGCCGCCTCAACCGCAGCGGCACCCGCTAGCTCAAACTCAATCGTGGCGGTGGGCTCAGGAACACTCTCGGGCCATTCATCCTGCCCAAAACAAGACTGGGCAGCCATTGAAAGAGGCCATACGCCAAAATGGTTCGCCCCGGGGAATTTATCCATGAAGCGATAATCGTCCATCTTCTCCAGTGGCAGGCCAAGCATTCCTTGGTACAGCGACGCACTTGCCTCAGGATCCTTGGTGATTGAGGCAAAACCAGCGATGCACTTAATTTTCATTGGTTCCTCCGTGAGCTCATTACGCCTAACGCCGGCAATCACGCGCTTGTCGCGTGGATTGCATTGTTATGCCACCTGGACCAAAATATACCAATTATTGGTACTCGCAAGGTGGCATCATGCAGAAGAACACCAGCATTACTCTAGGCCAACATTTTGATGCGTTCATTGCGGAACAGCTCAAAAATGGACGATATAGCTCAACCAGCGAAGTTGTTCGTGCAGGATTGCGCCTGCTTGAGGAGTCCGAAACACGCCTGACTACGCTCCGCAAACTGCTTAAGGAAGGCGAGGAGAGTGGTTTTGAAGACTACTCCTATGATTCATTCATTCGCGAATTGGACAATGAAGAACACTGATGCCGAATTTCAAGCTTTCCAGGAAGGCCAAAGCTGACCTCAAATCTATCGCACTGCACACGGAGCGTGAATGGGGACGGGATCAACGAAACCACTACATTCTTCAATTCGACCAGTGCTTCCACCTTCTGGGTGCAAATCCGAATCTGGGACAATCTTGCGATGAGATTAGCTCAGGCTACCGACAGTACCCTCAGGGAAGCCACATCCTCTTTTATCGGCTCAATGCGGAAGATGTGGTTGAAATTATCCGCATCCTGCACAAACGCATGTTGCCTGAACTGAATCTGCTTTAAGGCATAACGCTTGCAGCATGCGCGCCTACGGAATGGAGCCGAAGGCGCAATGTAGAAGGCGTCGCCGTGCCTGCTCTTGTTATGGCTTTTTGGCATTTTCGATAGCATTCAGGACAGCAATATCGTCAAATGGCTTATCAAAGTAATCCGTTTGCTCCAGAATATTTTGGACACTCGTTGGAAGCTCAAGATACTTCTTTTTCAGGCCCCAAGTAGATTCACCAAAAACCAGTAATTTTATATTCTGCACAATCTCTTTTGGTGCACCGGAAATATCAGCACCCTCCAAAACAGCAATTGCGTAAGCCAATTCAGTCAGCTCTGGCTTTTCGCAAACTTCCGAAACAAGCGAGCTACGTGTGATAAGAAAAGCTCTAACATCCTCGATACTGTAGCCACGCAAATGTTTGATCACTGACTGATCGGGTAAAGGGCGGCTAGCCGCTACCTGTTCACACCGTTCCACTGCTTCTCCATATTGGGCGATTCTTTCAGAGATATACCGATGTGCACTAGCTTCGTCATTACCGCCAGCAAGAGCAGAAGTGGCAGCGAGCAGTAAAGGACATGCGAACTTGAAGTTGATCTTCATATTAGTAGCCCCCGCAACCATTATCCACGGCTTCCCAGAATTGGCGTTGCTCGTATGACAACCCTGCTCTGAGTCTTTGCATTTGGGCAATTTTAGATATGGTTTTTCTTACGATAGGCTGAATTTTGCTTATAGACTGCGCGAACAAAACCCAGTCGGTGGAATGAACGTTGAAGGTGACTTGCGCAGAGTTATTGCCAAGAAATATCGTGGTTAAAACACCAGCAGGTAAAAAAATCTCAAGCATGTTTCCATTGCGCTGAGCCTTCCTTATTGCCTCAAGTGCTTCCTGATCTTCAGAGTCGAGCTTCAAGCCCGAAATCGTAGGACAGTCCATTGTATTTTCTCCTTTCCATGGTTTTTCCGCAAACGGATAGTACCCAGTAACTTACACTCCGGCAACCACCGCCATAACGCCAGTGGTAATGGGCGGCAACGGAGCGCAGCGTAGTTGGCGTCCCGTTGACCACATTGTTAACCCCTGAGTTCAAGATCTTCCCGAATCACCTCCGGATGGCGGAAAGCAATCTCGATGAGCGCCTTTGCCGGCCCGGAAGGTTTACGTCGCCCCTGCTCCCATTCCTGTAACGTGCGCGGAGAAATATGGAGTACCTCTGCAAACTCTCGCTGCGTGAGGCCAGTTTTGCCACGCGCTTCTGCGACCTCGTTTGGCTCCACACGACTGACTCGTGCGGCTTTGCCCGCTTTCATTTCTTTAACGGATTGGAGCAGCTTGTTGCCAAGCTCCTCAGCACTCAGAGTCTCATTACTCATTTTCCAGTACCTCACGAATCGACTTCAGGATATGCGCGGGTATATTCTCCTAGACGGCCTTCTTGTAGATCACCAACAGCCAGATCTCGCCATTTGCCAATCTGGTGAAGTAAATGACTCGCACTCCACCACGCTTCCCTGAACCCGCCACCGACCACCGAACCTTTCTACATCCGCCGCTACCTGGAATGGGATCGCCAATTTCCCGATTGGCCGCCAACCAGGCAAAGAACGCGTTTCGTTCCTCCTCAGTCCAGATTTTTCTGGCATCTGCTTCGAATGTAGGGGTTTCGATGATGGTAAACATGAAGACAAATATACGTCATTGACGGAGTTTTGCAAAGTGGCAGGCGAAGGGGTTAACGCCTGGCTCACGCGCCGGTTTGGAGCCGTGTAGCGGCGGAGAATCGGTCGCTGTGCAGCCGATTGTTATGCCCTGTTCCCGATTTCGGATACAGCAGTCCACGGACGAATATTCTTCAACTGATCCTCTAGGGCATCTTCCGCAATCTCGGTGTCGTAGGCTGCCTGAGCTCGCAACCAGTAGCCGTTAGACAAACCAAAGAAGCGACAGAGTCGCAGGTCCGTGTCTGCGGTAATCGAACGTTTTCCCGCAATGATCTGGCCTATTCTCTGAGCAGGCACCCCAATTTCTTTGGCCAGGCGGTATTGAGAAATGCCCATCGGCTCCAGAAACTCTTCTTTCAGCAACTCGCCTGGCGTGACAGCATCAATGTTGCGCATGAGCCACCTCCTAATGGTAATCAACAATTTCGACATCTTCCGCGCCAGCCTTGGTCCATCGGAAGCAAACCCGGAACTGCCTGTTGATTCGAATGCTGTGCTGACCTTGACGGTCACCATGCAATGGTTCCAACATATTTCCAGGGGGTACTTTAAGATCATCCAGCTGGCTGGCAGCCTGGAATTGCCGAACTTTCCTCAAGGCAACTCGCTCAAAATCGACGAAGCGTCTGACGCGGCGTCCGCTTGCCAGCTTCTCTGTGTCCTTACACTTGAACGATATGATCATGGCTCAATAATGACGGGCTGCGTCAATAACGTCAAGCGTTATCATCTGACAGATAAATCCGGAGGAGAGCATAACGCTAGCCAGCATGCGCGGCTACGGAATGGAGGCGAAGCCGCAATGTAGTAGGCGTCGCCGTGCCTGGCCTTGTTAAAAATTTCTGACGTTTACCCCGACGGTGACATAAGGCGTGCAATTTCATTGCGCAAATTCTCTACGGATTCTTTTTCTGGGCCTGCAACGGCAAGATAGAGAAACGAAGACTCCCCCTTCTGGTCAACGCATTTAACTGCGGCCCTGTTGGGCCCAGAGTTACCGTATACATAGGTGCCACTACGAACAACAGCGGTAAAGTTTAGAGATTTGAGAGTCGAAACTCCCCTATCTGAGCAAATTTTTACATTTAAATTCAATACTTTGTGATACGACCAAAGCTGTGGAGGAGACTTATTGGACTGAGATAGAAGTGATTCTTGGTCGGCAGCAAACGATTTTCGAAGCCCAAGGCATTTAGTGAACCACTTTTCCTTGAAGTCCTTAACTGCCTCGTTCCGGTTCCACACCATTCTGTTCACGGGAACTAGAAGAGCATCCGCGACCACCACTTTTGCAAAAGCCACTGACTCAGATTTTGCAAAAGCCACTGACTCAGTCATAGCAATCATCTCATCATCAGGCACGCCATTCTGACGAGCCTGCATAATATTTTCTGCTAAATATCCGACCAGTTCGCACGAGGGTGTCTCGCGATCCTCTGCTAGCGTTGACATAGAGTGCAGTAAGAGGAAAGTAACAAGACCTCTATAAATAAGTGGCATTAGTCCAAGTTCCCATTTGGTTTTTAACGCCGAAGCACAGCGGCGACCTTGGAGTGGCGACGAAGGCGCCACGTAAAGGGCGTCCGGCGGCCATCGGCCGCGTACTGCTGCGACTTGTTATCAATTCTCGCTGGATGCTTGCAACTTTATTTGGCTAAGTAGGAGCTTGGCTTCCTCGTCTGTTGGAAAAAAATCACTCACGGGTTTGCCAGCTACGAATGTGTCCGCAGCAGATACAAAGGTGGGTGAATATCCGATCTTTGTCAGGCTACTTAAAATGTCCTGCTTTTGAACAAGACTAGTGCCACCCTCAAAATACCATCCGCCGCCCAACTCCAAAGGCTTTTCCATCCAGCCCCCATCCTTGGATATGTATGAGTGCCCGTCGTTTCTTCTGCAGTGAACTGCCAGTTTGTTAAAAACCTTATCTTCCTCTGCAACACCAATGATTTTAAGGATATATGCTGCTCGCATCATTTGAGAATTGACCTTTGGCTCACCCTGATAGAGACCCTTCCGGCCATTCTCGGGGGCAGACTCCATCCACTGGTGCATCAAAGATAGTAAAAATACTTCGACGGAATCTTTCAGGCGCATGATGTTCTCCTTTAGTATTTATAACGCCGGCGTAACGGGCCCGTTTGTGGAGCGCAGCGGAACAAACCGGTCCCGTTAACGCACTGGTTATGAATCACCGTTCTGCACGGACTGGTGGCTGATCCCAAAGCCTTTAAACACCCCTTTTGACAGCATTTTTATTCTTGGAAAAACCTGCCAAATAGCTCCACTACTCCAGATATGAACGTATACAGCCTCCAGGTGATTGGTTTCCAAAGGCTCATCAGGTGGTGCATTTTCAAGTGCGAGATTTGCGACAATTTCATCTGACGGATAGGACAATCCATGACCACTTGGAGCACCAGCAGAAATCAATAGCTCCTGAATTTCAGGTTTATCATGATCTCTCACTCTCCTTCTTATTTCCTCCCAAGCATCGCTTATCCCGTATCTAGTGTAGAAAGCCAAACCCATTTCGAAAGCCATGCGGGAGAAAAAGGGAGTTGTTGGAGTTGCATTCGCCAATGGTGCAACCAAAAATCCTGCCTCTCCCTCAGAATCTCCTTGATTTAACTCTGGAAGGCGTCTTGGTAGTTCGCCGGTGGGCCATTTCTTAGGGTCAACATTAAAAGAAGATAAGCTATCAATCAGCTGATCTATGTATTCTATATCACTTTTTTTGAAAGGGAGGGCATGGCCTCTTTTTCCATCCAGCCCAAAGTCTATATAAACAAAACAACCTTTTAAGTTATTGAAAGTATTAGCTTCGCAAGCATAAGCAGCTTTTTTCACTCGCTCAAATAGGGCGTTCGCACCCCTGCGAGGCTCTAAGGTCAATTGTGCTAAATCTAGAGCTACTGACTGATCACCTTTTTGCACCAGAAAATCTGGCGGGTTGTCACCTTCATCGTAGCGGTCAAAGGGAGCTTTCCCGAGGGCAAATCTTGCATCTGTACAAAACTTATCCAAATGAAGCTTTTCTTTTTGGACCTTTCCCAAAGGGCCCACCAAAGGCACTGTTACATACGGCCACTCATACGCGATTAAAATATGCTTATCCGAACTGTTGTCCGGCGAATGCCCTAGCATCGCCAGTAAGGCTGGGGCACCCCAAGGGGTTGAATAGGTGCTGACACCGGTGAGTGTCAGATCGATGTCCGGTGTAACAGGAACCATATGCATCGGAATGAATCCTTTTCCCTATTCATAACAGTTAATTCAACGACAAATGCCATCTATGCAAAACGCATATATTCCGCATTACCAACCACGTCATTCAGGAAAATTTCTTTTCTTATTAACAAGCTAGCAGATTCTGGAATTATTGCGCCGGAAAATAAACGTCAAATGTCGGTTTTTATGCAACACCCCAGTTCGCTTATCTACACTCCACCAGACTCAACTGTTCCATATTTCTCAACGAGTTAGAAGCTTTTCAGACCGCAGGTTCCAGAGTTATGCGACAGGTGTTGTCTATCTCCAATTATTCACATGCATCTTTGCTCCTCAAATCCTTCCCCTCAACCCTTCGCAAGGCCCGGCCCAGAGATTGAAAGTAAGCAAGAAACGCCCGATTGATGCTCTCCCGCTGTGGCCCCTGTGGATAAAGCCCCAACTGGGCCTCTTCGCTTTCTTTCGTGCCTCTCACCAGGAAGGCATTTTTTACGGGGGCGTCCTGAACGAAGGCTTCGAAGGCTCGGGCGCAAAGTTCTTCGGGCCGGCTGTAGTAATGCACACCGGCGGCTTTGTCGGCCTTGGCGGATTGCCGGAACAGGTCGCTGGGCTGCTCACCGGTGTTGTCCAGCAGGATGGTGCGGTAGCAGGCTTGCAGGCAGTCGTTCAGGGGGTGCGGGATGGCATCTTCGCGGGTTAGCCAGAGTGTGGAGCCAAATTCAGCTTTGGAAGTGTTTGGGAACAATTTGTCCGCTATGTAGTGGTCGAACGCGTGAAACCATTCATGGGCAATGCTGCCGGGCCCGGCGTTTTTGGCCAGGGCGAAGCTGCGGGTGGCGGGGGTGTAATGGGCGGATACGCCGGGGCGGCCACCGATGCCGTATTGCAGGGCCAGGCTGCCCCGCAGGGAGATCAGGCTTTCGGTGCCGCCGAGGATGGTCATCAAGTCGCACAGGGCGTCGTAGAACAAGGCGGCGCTGCGCTGCTTTTCCGGTTCGGTTACCCAGCGGCCGATCTCCACGGTTCGGAACTGGAAGCGGCGGCGTACATCAAGGAAGGTAACAGGCGCCCCGGCACGATGGTCGGGGCCCGTTCGATAAAACTGTCTGGACATGGTCGGATTGTACGAGTACGCGGCCCGCTTGTCTCAGTGCGCCGTTAACCGGCGGGTGCGGTTACCCGGTTTTCGCACTGCCCCGTGCGTGCCAGTTCCGTGAGGTTGCCCAGAGTCGTTCGGGCAATGCTCTCCAGGGCGTTGCGGGTGAAGAAGGCTTGGTGGCCGGTGATCACTACGTTGGGGAAGGTCAGCAAGCGCGCAAACACGTCGTCTTTCAGAACGATGTTGGACAGGTCTTCGAAAAACAGGTCGCCTTCTTCCTCATATACATCCAGGCCCAGGTAGCCAATCTGTCCGGATTTAAGGCCCTCGATGATCGCGGCGGTATCGACCATGGCGCCCCGGCTGGTGTTGATCAGCATCACGCCTGGTTTCATCTTGGCCACGGCATCCGCGTTGATCAGGTGGTGGGTGTCGGGGGTTAACGGGCAATGCAGGCTGACAATATCGGCCTGGCTGAACAGGTCGTCCAGTGCCACGTATTCACCGCCCAGTTGTTGGGCTTCCGGGTTGGCATGAAGGTCGTAGCAGAGCACACGGCAGCCAAAGCCACGCATGATGCGCACTACCTCCAGGCCTATCTGGCCGGTACCCACCACGCCCACGGTTCGCCCTCGCAGGTCGAAGCCCAGCAAACCATCCAGCGCAAAGTTACCATCGCGGATGCGATGATAGGCCCGGTGAATCTGCCGGTTGAGCGTCAGGATCAGGGCAACGGTGTGTTCGGCCACGGCATAGGGTGAGTAAGCCGGCACTCGCACCACGCTGATCCCCAGGCGCTCGGCGGCTTTCAGGTCTACGTTATTGAAGCCGGCGCAGCGCAGGGCGACTGCACGGATGCCGCCTTCGGACAACTGCTCCAGCACCTCGCCGTCCAACTGGTCGTTCACGAACACACACACCGCATCAAAGCCTTTGGCGAGCGCTGCCGTGGTTGTATTCAACCGGGGTTCCAGAAACACCAGTTCATGTTCTTGGCTGTCCCGGCTGGCCTGCCCAAGGAATTGCTCGTCGTAGGGTTTGGTGCTGAAAACAGCCACTTTCATGGGCTTGGCCTCTTACTGAAAAACGCCCGGTTTCGGGCGTTCTGTGCGGTAGGAGTGTGCTGTCATTACACTCCCACCTGTGCCATAGATCAACCTCTGGCCACCCGTTGGCGCCGGTGCTCTGGCGCTGTTACCACTCCAGCTGCGCCCCGGTCTGGTATTCAATCACACGGGTTTCAAAGAAGTTCTTCTCTTTGCGCATGGTGGCCTGCTCATCCAGCCAGGGGGAGACGTTCTTGGCGCCCGGGAAAGGTTCTTCCAGGCCTACGGTTCTGGCGCGGCGGTTAGCCACGAAGCGGAATTGTTCGCTGTGGTATTCCGCCGAGTAGCCGAGGATGGGGTCACGCAGGATGTAGTTGGCGTAGGCCATTTCAGCGGCTTCGGATTCGTCCCACATGTCGCGGACGGCTTTGGGGTCGAAGCTGATGTTTTCTTCCTCCAGAATCTGGTTGACCACTTTCAGGCCGAAGGAGAAGTGCATGGCTTCGTCCCGCAGGATGTACTGCAGTTGCTCCCCGGTGCCACGCATCAGGCCCCGGCGTTGCAGGGCGAAGATGGGGCTGAAGCCGTTGTAGAACCAGCAGCCCTCAAATACAGCAGCGAAGAACAGGTAAGACATGATGAATTCCTGCAGGTCATCCGGGTTGCGCAGGTTCATGTCGGAGCGCATGACGGCGTCCAGCCGTCGGTTGGCAACCTGGATCTTGCCATTGATTTCCGGCACCACCCGGTAGCGGTTGTAGATTTCGCTCTGGTCTAGGTTGAGGGTTTCAATGCAGTGCTGGTAAGTCCAGGTGTGCAGGGCTTCTTCATACACCTGGCGGGCCTGGTAGATTTGCAGCTCCGGCGCGCTCATTTTCTCCATCACGGCCAGGCCGATGTTGCGCATGGCGAGGATGTCGGAGGTGGTGAGGTAGGCCAGTACGTTTTCGTACACGTGCTTTTCCGCCGGGCTCAGGCGGTGGTGGTAGTCGTGGACGTCCTGGGCCATGTTGACGTCCAGCGGGGTCCAGTGGTTTTTGTTGGCGTTCATGAAGTATTCCCAGGCCCAGGGGTACTTGAACGGTGCCAACTGGTTGATGTCGGTTTCGCCGTTGATGACGCGCTTGTCGTCTACGTTGACTGGCGCCGGGCCGGCGGTGGCAGCCGGCTTGTTTTCGGATTTTGGTTCGTCGTCCCAATCTAGCATTTGTCTTACCTCGGAGTTCTTGGTCGCTTGGCCTGCTTTGCTTGGTGGTGGAACCGGTCTGGTCTGGCTTCCCAAAAACCGCCCGTGAACCCATCCCTGGGGGGCTTGGCTGTAGCCATCCATGGCTACAGACATTTTTGGGAAGCCAGACCAGCCCGGTTCTTCAGGCTGTGGAGTAATCGCTGCTTATTCGGCAAAGCCTATAGTTACTGACAGGCTTCGCAGTCTGGCTCGTCGATGCTGCACACTTGCGGCTGGGGTGCAGCCACCGGGGCGCTTTTTTCGGCGCCGGTAGCACCCAGGGAGCGCAGGTAGTAGGTGGTTTTCAACCCGCGCTCCCAGGCCAACTGGTACAGAGCATCCAGTTTCTTGCCGCTGGGTTCGGCCATGTACAGGTTCAGGCTCTGGGCCTGGTCGAGCCATTTCTGGCGTCTTGCGGCGGCTTCTACCAGCCATCTTGGGTCGATTTCGAAGGCGGTGGCGTAGCGGGCTTTCAGTACCGGTGGGATGCGGTCGATCTGTTGCACGCTGCCGTCGAAGTATTTGAGGTCGTTGACCATGACGTTGTCCCACAGGCCTTCGGCTTTGAGGTCGCGCACCAGGGAGGGATTGACCACGGTGAATTCGCCAGAGAGGTTCGATTTCACGAACAGGTTCTGGTACGCCGGTTCAATGGACTGAGACACACCGACGATGTTGGAGATGGTGGCGGTGGGGGCGATGGCCATGACGTTGCTGTTGCGCATGCCGTGTTTGGCAATCAGCTCGCGCACCGGGGTCCAGTCCAGGCGGCTGTTGGTGTTGAGCGACAGGTCCCCTTCCCGGCGGTTCTCCTTTAACAGGTTGATGGAATCGATGGGCAGGATGCCTTGCTGCCAGAGGGAGCCTTCGTAAGTTTCATAGGCACCCCGTTCGCCGGCCAGGGTGGCGGAGGCGCGGATGGCGAAGTAGCTGAGTTGTTCCATGGCCACATCGGCAAACTCGACCGCTTCCGGGCTGGTGTAGGGCAGGCCCAGTTGGTAGAGGGCATCCTGGAAGCCCATCAGGCCCAGGCCCACGGGGCGGTGTTTGAGGTTCGAGTTCTTCGCCTGGGGTACGGCGTAGAAGTTGATGTCGATGACGTTGTCGAGCATGCGCACGGCGGTGGTCACGGTGCGTTCAAGGCGTTGTACGTCCAGCTCACCGTTGTGAATGTGGGCAGCCAGGTTGACCGAGCCCAGGTTGCATACCGCGATTTCGTCGGCGCTGGTGTTCAGGGTGATTTCAGTACACAGGTTGGAGCTGTGCACCACGCCCTGGTGCTGCTGCGGTGAGCGCAGGTTGCACGGGTCTTTGAAGGTGATCCAGGGGTGGCCGGTTTCAAACAGCACGGTGAGCATTTTGCGCCACAGCTGTTTGGCGGGGAGTTTTTTGAACAGTTTGATCTTGCCCTGCTCCGCCAGCGCTTCGTAATGCTCGTAGCGTTCCCGGAAGGCGTTGCCGTAAAGGTCGTGCAGGTCTGGCGCATCGCTGGGGGAAAACAGGGTCCAGTCCCGGTCTTCGCGCATGCGTTCAATCAGCAAATCCGGCACCCAGTTGGCGGTGTTCATGTCGTGGGTGCGGCGGCGTTCGTCGCCGGTGTTTTTGCGCAACTCCAGGAATTCTTCGATGTCCAGGTGCCAGCTTTCCAGGTAGGCACACACGGCGCCTTTGCGCTTGCCGCCCTGGTTCACCGCCACGGCGGTGTCGTTGACCACTTTCAGGAAGGGCACTACGCCCTGGCTCTGGCCGTTGGTGCCTTTGATGTGGGAGCCCAATGCCCGCACCGGGGTCCAGTCGTTGCCCAGGCCGCCAGCCCATTTACTCAACAGGGCGTTGTCTCTGATGGCACCGTAAATGCCTTCCAGGTCATCGCCGACGGTGGTCAGGTAACAGGACGACAACTGGGAATGGCGGGTGCCACTGTTGAACAGCGTGGGTGTGCTGGCCATGTAATCGAAAGATGACAACAGGTTGTAGAATTCGATGGCGCGGGCATTGGGGTCGTCTTCCCGCAGGGCCAGGCCCATGGCGACGCGCATGAAGAATACCTGGGGCAGTTCCAGGCGCGCCTTGTTCCAGTGCAGGAAGTAGCGGTCGTAAAGTGTTTGCAGGCCGAGGAAACCGAACTGGTGGTCGCGCTCGGGGATGATCGCCGCACCCAGGCGTTCCAGGTCAAAAGCGGCCAGGGCTTCGTCCAGCAATTCGTAGCGGATACCGGCGTGGATGAACGCGCTCAGGGCCTGTGGATAAACCTCTGCCAGCGGCTGGTTGCGGGGCAAGTCCAGGGCCTCGGCGGCTTCCAGGCGCAGCTGCTCCAGCAACAGGCGGGCGGTGACGGCGCTGTAGTCCGGTTCCTGCTCGATACGGCCACGGGCGGTCATCACCAGGGCAGAGAGCACTTCGGTTTCTGCAATGCCGTCGTACAGGTTGCGCAGGGCTTCGTCGACCAGGGATTCGCCGTCAATGCCGTCCAGGCCGGTGGCGGCCTGTTCTACCTGCAGCTTCATCAGGCCCAGGTCCAGCGGCGCCACGCTGCCGTCGGCTTTTTTCACGGTCAGGTGCGGGTGCGCTTCCATGGGCTCTTCGATGGCGCGCTTGCGGGCGTGCTCTTCCCGGTAGAGCACGTAAGCCCGGGCCACCTTTTGCTCTTCGGCACGCATCAGGGCCAGTTCCACCTGGTCCTGGATGTCTTCAATATGCACTTTGCCACCGGCTTTCAGGCGCCGGCTGATGGCTTGCACCACCTGTTCGGTTACCCGGTGCACGGCATCGTTGATGCGGGCCGAACCGGCGGCTTTGTCGCCTTCCACGGCCAGGAACGCTTTGGTCACAGCCACACCAATTTTGGCGGGATTGAATCCAACCAGGGTGCCGTTGCGTTTAATAACTTGAAGGGATTGGGTATCGGCGGCCGGGGCTTCGGCCAGAGCGGTGGCAGACATGGGGCTTCTCCTTGTGCACGCGTTGTTAGTGCAACCTTCGCGTTCACAGGAGAAAAGGCACTCTGGCCACGGACGACACGGACTTTCACGGACAAAAAATGGGGCTGCCATCTTTTGAATATTTGTAGTCCGTGGGTATCCGTGTCGTCCGTGGCCAATAATCCTTACCTGCTCACCTTGAAACGCGAAGGTGCAGTGTCTATCCCTGGCAGGTCTTCGGACTCAGGGGCGTGAACCTGTTGGTTCGGCCTTGCGTGGCGACTTCCCGGCGCTTGCCAGTGTCTTGATGCCACGCTCGTTCCCCAATACCGCTGCGCGTCAGTTCCGGATTCTCACCGGATTCCCGACTACCTTTACGAGTGAAGTGATCAGAGAATGATCACAACATATGGTAGTCAACCAAGGATTTGGTCACTATATACGGACTAATAGCCACTGACAAGGCACTTTATTGCAGGCCCGCTGTCTGCCACTACAGTGGCCCGAAAACAAAAGGACAAGTCTATGAAGCGTTCATCACTGGCAGGCACTGCATGGGTGTTGGCTCTGCTATTGGTCAGCCCGGCGATGATGGCACAAGCGCCTTTACTGCAACCCTTCTCCACCATGAGTTCATTATCTGATGGTTGGGAACCTCTGGAATTTCCCAGAATCGACCGGCACACGCGCTACGAGCTGGTCACGGACGACGGTGTTCAGGTGGTCAAGGCGACTGCTGATAACAGCGCCTCCGGCCTGATTGCCCGATTGTCGTTAGAACCCGGCGAATCGCTGATTCTGCGCTGGCAATGGAAGGTGTCCAATGTGTTCGACCAGGGTGATGCCCGGAAAAAGTCCGGCGACGACTACCCGGCGCGAATCTACGTGGCCTTTGAATTTCAGCCCGACAAAGCAGGCTTCTTTGAACGGGCCAAGCGCAAAACCGTGGAGGTCATGTTTGGCGAGTCCCTGCCGGGTAATGCCCTGAACTACATCTGGGCCAACCGGCTACCAGAGCAATCCATTGTCGCCAATGCCTTCACCGACCAGACCATGATGGTGGCGGTCAATTCCGGCCCGGAGCA
Organism: Marinobacter sp. NSM; assembly: GCF_052380025.1. Classification (NCBI taxonomy): domain Bacteria; kingdom Pseudomonadati; phylum Pseudomonadota; class Gammaproteobacteria; order Pseudomonadales; family Marinobacteraceae; genus Marinobacter; species Marinobacter sp. NSM. The sequence goes on along the minus strand of NZ_JBQTCK010000002.1, from coordinate 619,656 downwards.
AACCGGTGAGTGGGTCACCGTGGAGCGGGATATTGTGGCGGATTACCGGGAAGCGTTCGGGGAGAACCCCCCGCGCATTGTTGGCGTGGCCATTATGTCAGATGCGGATAATACCGGTGAACGGGCAACAGCGTGGTATCGGGATCTGGTGCTTGAGCAGCCCTGAATTGTGGATCGAAAAAAGGCCCCGTATCGGGGCCAAACACGTGAAACGTCGAACCGGTTGTCAGTGGCTGATCATCCACGGCCGCATTGAGGGAAACATTTTCTTACCGTCCGCGGTGTAGAACAGCATGGATTTGCCCGGCTTCGGTGAGCCACAACCACAACTTCGGCTGTGTTCCTTGTCGTGTGCCCTGCGATCGGCAGTCGAAAACATTGGTTCGTGTTTCGAGCGCTCGTTCCGGTCCTGAGCCGATCGTTTGGCCGGGTCCATGGCGGCAATCTCCGGGGGCAGCAATATGACTCGGGGTGACAGCGCCTGACAGGTCGGGCACTCCGCCGGCTTGGCACAGTCTTCCATGGTGGCCAGCTGGTGGAACAACCCGTGTTCCCGACATTTGTAGTCATACACAGGCATGTTGGTTACTCCTTGTCTTTCGACAGAGGCACGTCCATGCCGCCACTGACTTTCTTCTGTGGGCCATCCGCTGACGGGTTGATGTCGAAATCAAAGATGCCGGTTGGCAGCCAGAGCGTTGCACAGGCGTTGGGAATATCAACCACACCGCTGATATGCCCCTCCACCGGCGCACACCCAAGGATCGCGTAAGCCTGTGCCTTGCTGTAGCCGAACTTGGTCATGTATTCGATGGCATTCAGGCAGGCCTGGCGATAGGCCACATGCACGTCCAGATAGTGCTGGCCGCCCTCTTCATCCACCGAGATGCCCTCAAAGATCACATAATCGTCGTAGCGGGGCTTGATGGGGCTGGGCTTGAACACCGGGTTCTTGATGCCGTATTTTCGCACGCCGTCTTTGATCAGGTTCACCCGCAAGTGGATCCAGCCGGCCATTTCGATGGCCCCACAGAACGTAATCTCACCATCCCCCTGGCTGAAGTGCAGGTCGCCCACAGACAGTCCCGCGCCGTCTACGTAAACCGGGAAATACACTTTGGAGCCACGGGAAAGATCCTTGATGTCGCAGTTGCCGCCATGCTCCCTCGGTGGCACGGTTCGCGCGGCCTCAGCGCCAGCCGCCTTGGCCTCGTCCCCTCTCATCTGGCCCATGTGGGCCGTTTCACCGTTAGGCAGAGTAGCCAACTCCGGCACACGGTCAGGGTCCGTTGCTACCAGGCCCGCTTCCCGCTTATTCCATGTATCCAGAAGTTCCTTGGAAGGCAGGCAACCAATCAGCCCTGGATGTATCAACCCGGCAAACTCCACGTTAGGAATGTGCCGTGACTTGGTGAACATGCCGTTGAAGTCCCAGATTGATTTCTGGGCTTCGGGGAAATGTTCCGTCAGAAAGCCACCGCCGTTCTGCTTGGAGAAGAAACCGTTGAAGCCCCACTGGCTCTCCTCAAACGTACCTATGTCCAGAATGTCGACTTCCAGCAGGTCACCCGGCTCTGCGCCTTCGACGCCAATGGGGCCCGACAGGAAATGCACCTGGCTGAGGTCTACATCACGCACGTCGTCGGCGCTGTCGTTGTTCTTGATCTGGCCGCCGGTCCAGTCGTAACACTCCACGATAAAATCGTCACCGGGTTTAACGGTGGCCACCAACGGAATATCCGGGTGCCAGCGGTTGTGGACTTTGTCGTTCTCGTAGGCCGATTTATTCAGATCGATCTTGATGATGGTTTCAGCCATAGCGGGCGCTCCTGTACATTGGCTTGTCTGTTTGAATAACGCCTCTACTATCGGCTGCACGGCATGCCGGGGGTATTCGCCAAATACCCCCGGCGCCTACGTCATTCGACGTATTGGCGAACCTTTATCTCGCCGTTTTCAATGTCTGCGGCGAACTGCTCCGCCTCAGGATGGGCCAGCAACGCCCGCGCAACCGCCGGCTCCAGACGCTGGCGAAATGCCCGTAACATCTCCCGTGCGCCATAACGGCTGTCGTAGCCTCGGCAGAGCTCCCGGCGCAGATTCTCGGACAGAGTCAGTTCTGCATTTTTGCGGGCCAGGCGCTTGTTCAGCCCCGCCAACTCGATATCCAGCAGCGCGTCCAGCCAGTTGTCGGTGAGGGTGTTGTAGTTCAGGATCTGATCAATCCGGTTAAGAAACTCCGGATCAAAATGGCGCCGAAGCGCAGCATCCCGAATGGTTTCGCCAGAGCCGGGTGACAGCCCCAGCCATCGGCGCCAGCCTCGCTGATAGCGGTGATGGTGAGCCTCCGCATCCAATGCGCCGGCGTTACTGGTCATGAAGATCAGGGTATTGCGGAAGTCGATTTCCCGATTGCCGGAGGGGAATACCAACCGGCCAGTATCCAGCACATTCAACAGGGTACGGACTACTTCCTTGCTGGCCTTTTCAATCTCGTCGAACAACACGATGCCGGGCTTGCTGAACGAGCCCTGAACCTTGTCCAGATCGAACAGGCTATGGCCTTCCTTGCTGCCCACGTAACCTGGCGGTGCGCCGGTGAGCGCCGCCGAATAATGTTCCTGTGCCAGGGTATTCATATCGATGCGGCACAGGCCATCGCGGTGGCCATGAATGGCCTCGGCAATCAGCCTTACGGTTTCGGTTTTGCCCACACCGGTCGGGCCAAGAAACAGGTGCACCGCCAGCGGCCGGTTGTCCTCACCGATGTCGGCTTTTACCCGCACCAGCATCGACTCCATCGCCGTGAGCGCCTCATCCTGGCCCACAATGTTTGCTCGCAAACGGGCCATCACAACCTCAGGCTCGAAGCGAAACCGGGAAGCACGAACCGGGCCTGAAGCGGCCCGGTTCTTGTCGTTGGTCTCCCGGTTGGCTTCCAGCCGTTCGTTGATAAACGGCATATGTGCCTCCCGGGCTTAAGCCCCTGCGGATTTTTCCTTGCCGTCAAACGGCAGCTCGCCCACCGGGCACTCAGCCGTGCCCACGGTTTTGCGGGTCATGGCTTCGACATTCTCCTGCGCCTTCTGCGCATCCATCACCCAGGTGCGGTAAAACTCAAACGGGCAATCGGCAATGCCCTTGTCGCCATCGCCGGAGGCATGCACGCCGGTGTAACCCCGATGCAGCAGCTTGAACAGATGGTTCTGGGACTGATCGTTCTGGCGGGCATCGCGAATCTGACTGACCGAGAGCTGGGCATACTGAATGCCCATGTCTTCCTCACCGCACTCGCCAAGAGTACGGCCATCAAACCCGATGATCGCGGAATGGCCAAAGTAGGAATACACACCATCAAAACCACTGGCGTTGGCCACAGCCACATAGCAGTTATTGGCCCAGGCCATGCTCTTGGCCATCATGATCTGCTGCTCCTTGGCCGGGTACATATAGCCCTGGCAGCGCACAATCAGCTCCGCACCCTTCATGGCACAATCCCGCCAGATCTCCGGATAGTTGCCATCGTCACAGATGATCATACTGATCTTCATCCCCTTGGGCCCCTCAGTCACATAGGTGGTGTCGCCAGGGTACCAGCCCTCAATCGGACACCAGGGAATGCACTTGCGGTACTTCTGAACAATCTCGCCTTCATTGTTGATCAACACCAGCGTGTTGTAAGGCGCCTTGTTGGGGTGATCCTCATGCCGCTCCCCGGTCAGGGAAAACACCCCCCAGGTATTGGCCTCACGACACGCCGCCGAGAAAATCGCCGTCTCGTCACCTGGGATGGCTGCAGCGGTGTCCATCATCTCGTCGTTGTCGTACATGATCCCCATGGTGCTGTATTCCGGAAACACCACCAGATCCATCCCCGGCAGCCCCACCTTCATACCTTTGATCATGTCCGCAATCTTACGCGCGTTGTCCAGCACCTCGGCCTTGCTGTGCAGCCGAGGCATCTTGTAGTTCACCACCGCCACACCGACGGTATCGTTACTGCTGGAAATATCACCGTGTCTCATTCTGCTTGCTCCTCACCGCATAGCGGTTGTCACCCATGTCCGGGCCGATGGGGCGGGGGCAGCCTTCCGAAACCGTATGCGCCAGGGATGGCGCATCCGAGCCTACATGGACGTATTCACGGCGTGTTTCGGAAGGCTGCCCCCGCCTCAGCGGCTTGCACCAAACCCCAGAATTAAACGGCCAGATAACTGGCAATCTTGTCCTGATCCGCCTCCTCCCGAAGCTCCTCGTGAACAATCTCCCCCTTCTCGATCACCAGAATCCGGTCCGCCGCATCCATCACAAAACTCAACACCTGCTCCGACACCACAATCGACAACCCTCGCTCATCGCGAATCCGCCGAAGAGTCTTGGCAATGTCCTTGATGATGTTGGGCTGAATACCCTCGGTTGGTTCATCCAGCAGCAACACCTTGGGCCGGGTGGCCAGCGCCCGGGCGATCGCCAGCTGTTGCTGCTGTCCACCAGACAGGTTGCCACCCCGGCGATGCAGCATTTCCTTCAGCACCGGAAACAGCTCGTAAAGATCCTCGGGGATCTTCTTCTCCCCGACAGCAGCCAGGCCGGTCTCAATGTTCTCCTTCACGGTCAGAGTCGGAAAAATCATCCGGCCCTGGGGTACAAAGCCGATCCCTGCCCTCACCCGCTGGAAACTCTTAAGGTTGGAAAGATCCGCACCATCCAGCTGGAGCTGCCCACCTCTGGTCGGCGTCATACCCACCAGGGACTTCATCAACGTGGTCTTGCCCATACCATTGCGGCCAACCACGGCAACGATCTCATTCCTGCCAATCTCAAGGTCTAGGTTCTCAATGATGTTGCTCTGGCCGTAGGCCACCGAATGTTGTTTGACGCTCAGCATGATCAATGCCCCAGGTAGACTTCGATGACTTTCGGGTCCGACTTCACGTGCTCGATGGACCCCTCCGACAACACCTTGCCCTGGTGCATCACCGTTACCCGGTCAGCAATGTCACCCACAAACTGCATATCGTGTTCGATCACCAGAACCGTGTGTTCATGGGTAATCACTTTCAGTAATTCGGCAGTTTTCTTGCGCTCCACCACCGACATGCCCGCTACGGGTTCATCCAACATGATCAGCTTCGGCTTCTGAATCAGCAGCATGCCGATTTCAAGCCACTGCTTCTGACCATGACTGAGCAGAGACGCCGGCTGCTCAAGCATGTCTTCAAGAAAAATGGTCCGGGCAACCGCTTCAATTTCCTCTACCACCGCAAGATCCCGCTTGAACGCCAGGGCGCCCATCACCGAGTGGCCCTGCGGATAAGACACTTCGAGATTCTCGAACACGGTGAGGTCCTCGAACACCGAGGGGGTCTGGAATTTACGCCCAACCCCAGAATGCACAATCTGGTGCTCTTTCATCTTTGTCAGCTCCCGCCCCTGGAAGCGAATGGAGCCTGACGTGGCCCGGGTTTTCCCGCAGATCAGGTCCAGCACCGTGGTTTTACCGGCGCCATTGGGGCCGATGATCACCCGGATTTCGTTTGGGTCCAGGTAGAAGGACAGGTCGTCTACCGCTTTAAAGCCGTCGAACGATACCGTCAGTCCCTCTACCGCCAACAAAAAGTCCTTACTTTTGCTTTTGGCTGCTTTCATCAGGATTTCTCCGGGCTGTACTGGTCAATCATCGAGTCGTAATTACTGGCCTTATCCTCCAGATCCTTGATGTTGGCGGGCGCGGTTGCAGCGACGTTTCGGCCCTCAACAGAGCCTCGCTTTCGCCGAAACAACCGGTCTTCCAGGGGCATGACATAGGTCTGATAAAGACCGGCGAGGCCGTTCGGGAAGGCCAGAACAACACCGATGAACAGCGCACCCATGGCGAAGGGCCAGAGCTCCGGGAAGGATTCGGAAAAACCGCTCTTGGCGGCATTCACCAGCAGTGCGCCGTAGACCGCACCAAGGATGGATAGACGGCCACCCAGTGCGCAGAAGATCACCATCTCGATGGATGCCACGATGCCGATGAACGAGGGCGACATGAAGCCGACGCTCAAGGTAAACAGCGCGCCGCCGATGCCGGCAAAAGCCGCCGCCAGGCAAAACACGAAGATTTTGAAGGCGGCAACGTCGTAGCCGGAAAATCTGACGCGATTTTCCTGGGTACTCATCGCCACCAGGATTCGCCCGAGTTTGCGCTTCTGGATCAGGCGGGCAGCGAACAGACAGACGAACAACAGCGCAACCGTTACGAAGTAGAGGGCCGTTTTTGCTTCATCGGTGCGTATGTCCCAACCCATCAGGGTTCTCAGGTCGGTGATGCCGTTGATGCCGCCGGTGTAACCCTGCTGACCAATGATCAGGATGGTCAGGATGGCCGCGATGGCCTGGGTGATGATGGCAAAGTAGACCCCGCCCACACGCCGGGTGAACATGGCAACGCCGATAATGAAGGCCAGCAGAACCGGCACACCGATCACGGCAATCAGGGTGAAGGCAAAACTGTTGAACGGCTCCCAGAACCAGGGCAAAGCGGTAATCTGGTTCCAGTCCATGAAGTCCGGGATGCCGGGCGTTGACTGTATGGCCGTTGCTTCCGGCGTTGAGGCCTCAAGCTTGAGGTACATCGCCATGCAGTAGCCGCCAAGCCCGAAAAAAACGCCCTGTCCCAGGCTGAGAATGCCTGCTTTACCCCAACACATCACCAGGCCAATGGCCACAAAGGCGTAGGTCAGGTACTTGCCGACCATATTCAATCGGAAGGCATCGAGCATGACCGGCAAAACAACCACCAGTAACAGCGCCAACGCCAGGTAGTACAGCCCCTCTCGGGAGGTAAACCATTTAACAACGGGTGAGTCTTTCATGACGGTCTCCTAGCGACGAATCTTCAGGGCCATGAGTCCTTCCGGGCGCAGCATGAGAATGCCGACAACCACCAGAAGCGTAAGTACCTTGGCCATCGAACCACTCAGGAAGAACTCGAGGGTGGACTGGGCCTGGGAGATGCCAAACGCAGACACAATGGTTCCAATCAGGCTCTGTGCACCGCCAAAGACCACCACCAGGAAGGTGTCCACGATGTAGGCCTGGCCGGAGGACGGACCGGTGGAACCGATCATGGTGAAAGCCGCGCCGGCGATACCCGCAATCCCGCAGCCCAGGGCAAACGTGGCCCTGTCGACACCGGCACTGTTGATGCCCACGGCTTCGGCCATGGGCCGGTTCTGGACCACGGCCCTAACCTTTTTGCCCCAACCGGACCGGTACATCAGGAAGTAAACGGCTATGGCGATGGACAGCGCGATGATCATCACAAACAGCCCGTTGATGGGCAGATCAACCATGTCGGTGACCTGGATTGATCCCATCATCCAGTCTGGCAGCGTGACCCCCACTTCCCTGGCGCCGAAAATCGTGCGGTAGGCTTGCTGGAGAATCAGGCTCAGGCCCCAGGTCGCCAACAGCGTATCCAGCGGCCGCCTGTACAGATGCCTGACCATGGCCCATTCGATAAAGGCCCCCAGCGCCGCGCACACCAGAAAGGCGAAGAGCATGGCGACGAAAAAATAGCCCCCGAACAGACCCGGCAGATAACTCTGAAACGCACTGGAGGTCAGGTAGGTGGTATAGGCACCGAGGATCATGAACTCCCCGTGGGCCATATTGATCACCCCCATCTGACCAAAAATGATCGCCAGGCCGAGTGCCATCAGCACGAACACTGAGAACAGGGACAGCCCGGCGAACCCCTGCATGGCAAATATCGACATCAATTCACTGGTGGTGTAGCCATCAAACATGACCCTTACTCCCTAGAGATAACGCACCCAACCGTTTGGAAAACCGGCGGCCGGCGCCCCTTGGCACCGGCCAGCCGTGCTTACTGGTAACCTTCCGGGAAAGGATCTGGCTCCATCAGGTCTTCTGTTTCGTAGACCACTTTGTACTGGCCATTGCGCTGGGCGTTGCCGATACGGGTCTTGGACCAGAGGTGATGGTTTTCGTGGATACGTACATAACCTTCGGGGGCTTTGGTGAACTCAATGCCCGGTGAGGCTTCACGCACTTTGTCGACATCGAAAGAGCCGGCCTTCTCGACCGCCATCTTCCACAGCCAGGGGCCAAGGTAGGCAGCCTGGGTAACATCACCGATGACCATGTCATCACCCCAGGCTTCTTTGAACGCGGCCACAAATTCCTGGTTGTTGGGGTTATCCAGGCTCTGGAAGTACTTCATGGAGGCATAGATGCCCTCCACGTTTTCACCACCGATGCCCCGGATTTCGTCTTCGGTTACAGAGATGGTCAGCAACAGCGGGCTTTCCTTGGTGAAATCAATACCAGCGGCTTTCATCTGCTTGTAGAAGGCAACGTTGGAGCCGCCCACAACCGACGCAAAAATAACATCGGGCTTACGCAACTTGATCTTGTTGATGACCGAGTTGAACTGGGTATGACCCAGCGGGTAATACTCCTCGCCGACTACCTTCAATCCCAGCTTGTCGATGTGTTTGCGAGCGATTTTGTTGGAGGTGCGAGGCCAGATGTAGTCCGAACCCAGCAGGTAGAAGGTTTTGGCGCCCTTCTCTTCAACCGCCCAATCGATACTGGCCAGGATTTGCTGAGTGGCTTCCTGCCCGGTGTAGATCACGTTCGGTGATTGCTCCAGGCCCTCGTAGAACGTGGGGTAGTACAGCATGCCATTGAACTGTTCGATTACCGGCAGGATGGCTTTCCGGGAAGCGGAGGTCCAGGCACCAAAAATGGCCGCGACATTGTCTTGGCGCAGCAGCTTGCGGGATTTCTCCGCGAAGGTGGGCCAGTCACTGGCGCCGTCTTCCTGCACGAACTCGATCTGCCGGCCCAGCACACCGCCAGAGGCGTTGATCTGTTCAATGGCCAGTTTCTCGGCCTGTACTGAACCGATTTCACTGATCGCCATGGTGCCGGTGATGGAGTGCAGTATGCCAACCTTGACGGTGTCGTCTGTCACCGCAAGCCCGGTGGTATTCACCTCGGAGGTGGGGGGTGTGGCCGCCTGTGCCGATGTAGCTAGCATCATGGATGCTGCCAGCGTCATGAGCTTCTTGCGAAGCCCGGTTCCCTTGCCGAATGACCGCCCGTTGGCGGTTGAATCTGTCGTGCCCATGGTTATTCCTCGCAGTGTTGGTATGCCGGTACCGCACTTCAACAAACGAAGCACAGCGCCCACGACACACATTCTGCTCAGGCACTGACACAGAGCCCATTCGGCAATCACCCCAGCGGCCTACGTCATTTGACGCATTCCTGTCACAGGCTCAGCAGGCTAAAACGCGAATACGAAAGCAATAATGTCAGGCGCGATTCCTTATCCGCACCATCACATGGCATGGATCTTGTTCCAGCTGTCAAAGACGGTGCTGCCAACCCGGTAGTTGCACCAAAAAGTCGCGCTCTGTACCAGAAGGCAAGGCACTATGGCCGCAAGACAGAATATTTTTCGGGTCCGGCGACGTTACAACCAGTGGGTTGCCAACCAGACCCTGGAGGACTACGCGCTTCGCTTCACCGCCAAGAGTGCCCGCCGTTGGTCGGCTGCCAGGGTCAGTCATACCGCCCTGGGTGCCATATCCTTTCTGGCCATGGAAGCGATCGGCGGTGCCATTACACTGCACTACGGCTTCGACAATGCCGTTGCGGCCATCCTGGCGGTCAGCCTAGTGATCTTTCTGACCGCCATACCCATCAGCTACTACGCAGCCCGATATGGCGTCGACATTGACCTGCTCACCCGTGGCGCCGGCTTCGGCTACATTGGCTCCACCATTACCTCGTTGATCTACGCCAGCTTCACCTTCATCTTTTTTGCCATCGAAGCGGCCATCATGGCCATGGCGCTGGAAATGCTCTTCGGCATTCCTCTGGTGCTGGGCTACCTGATCTGTTCGGTGGTGATCATTCCCTTGGTTACCCATGGCATAACCACCATCAGCCGGTTCCAGGTCTGGACTCAGCCCGCCTTTATCGTGCTGCAACTGTTGCCCTTTATTTTCATCATTTTTGCCGATGCGTCATCGGTCAGTGACTGGACCCAGTTTGGCGGTGTCGGTGTATCGGAAGGTCAGGGTTTCAATGTGCTCATGTTTGGCGCTGCCGCCGCCGTGGTTTTCTCGCTGATTGCCCAGATTGGCGAGCAGGTTGATTACCTGCGTTTTATTCCCGAGCCCCAGACGCCAAAGGATAAACGCCGCTGGTGGATAGCGGTGATGGCCGGTGGTCCTGGCTGGATTGTGATCGGGATGATAAAAATCCTGGCAGGCTCTTTTTTGACCGTATTGGCACTGAATCAGGGCATTCCCGCCAGCGAAGCCGCCGACCCTACCCACATGTACCTGGTCGCGTTCAGTTACGTGACCCATTCCCCGGAAATCTCCCTGGCGTTCGCGGGTATTTTCGTCATTCTGTGTCAGATCAAGATCAACGTAACCAACGCCTACGCCGGCTCCATTGCCTGGTCGAATTTCTTCTCCCGGCTCACCCACAGCCACCCCGGCCGCGTGGTCTGGCTGGTGTTCAATGTGGCTATCGCGCTGCTGGTGATGGAACTGGGGGTGTACCGGGCACTGGAAGAGACGCTGGGGTTCTACGGCATCGTCGCCATTGCCTGGGTAGGTGCTCTGGTGGCCGATCTGGTGATCAACAAACCGCTTGGGCTAAGCCCCGCCCACATCGAGTTCAAACGGGCACACCTTTACGATATCAATCCGGTGGGTGTCGGGGCGATGATCACCGCCTCCCTGGTAGGTGTTGTCTGCCACTCCGGCGCGATTGGCCTTTATGCCCAGGCACTCTCGCATTTCATCGCCCTGGCGGTCGCCCTGGTCATGGCCCCGGTTATTGCCTGGCGAACCGGCGGCCGTTTCTATACCGCGCGCCCATTCACACCGATCGCTACCGATCACCAGCTGGTGCAGTGCAGCATCTGCGAGCACGGCTTTGAGCCGGAAGACGTAACCCACTGCCCCGCTTACGCGGGCACCATCTGTTCCCTGTGTTGCTCACTCGACGCACGATGCGACGATGTCTGCAAACCCGGCGGGGGCTATAAGGAACAGCTTCAGCTGTTCCTGGGCAAATTCGTTCCCGATTATCTGCTGGTCCGCCTGCGATCACGCCTCGGTCATTTTCTGAGTTTGTTGCTATTGATCAACGGCTTGTCGGGCCTGCTGCTATCTCTGATCTATTTCAAGACCCCAGTCGCGACGAGCGCGGAAGGCATCCTGCTGTCGGTAACGCTCTGGAAGGTCTTTTTCATTCTGGTCATCGTGACCGGTGTGATTTGTTGGCTGTTCGTTCTGGCCCACGAGAGCCGGGTGGTCGCAGAAGAGGAATCCCGGCGCCAAACCCGATTGCTGACCGAAGAAATTGTCGCGCACGAGAGAACCGATCAGGCACTGCAGCAGGCCAAGGAACAGGCCGATGCGGCCAACCTGGCGAAAAGCCGTTACCTCACGGGCATCAGCCATGAGTTGCGCTCTCCGCTCAATGCCATTCTGGGTTATGCCCAACTGATGGCGAACGACGACGACATCCCCGCCCACCGCAAGGAAGCGCTGGGTGTGATTCATCGTAACGGCGAACACCTTGCCGATCTGATCGAAGGTCTGCTGGATATCTCCAAAATCGAGGCCGGACGGCTGGACTTGCACCGGGACCAGGTGCGGATTGAAGTTCTGATGGAGCAGTTGGTCACGATGTTCCGTTTGCAGGCCGAAGAAAAAGGACTGGCCTTTGAATACCATTGCCCGTTGCCACTTCCTGAGCGGGTAACCGCCGATGAGAAACGTCTACGCCAGATCCTGATCAATCTGCTGTCGAATGCCATCAAATACACGGATCACGGCCGGGTGTGCCTGACACTCCGCTATCGGAGCCAGGTGGCAGAATTCACCGTGCAGGATACCGGTGAAGGCATTGCCGAAGCCGACATCGAACGGATCTTCCGTCCGTTCGAGCGGGTTCGTTCCGCGGGGCAGAGCCGGATAGGAACAGGGTTGGGGCTGACCATTACCCGCTTGCTGACCGAAATCATGGGGGGAGACATATCGGTTACCAGCACCCCCGGAAAAGGCAGCACCTTCAAGGTCAGCCTGATGCTATCCAGCCTGCACGATGTTACTCCCCGCTCCATAACCGCACCTGCCCGTCGGATCTACGGCTACCACGGCACCCGGCGTAAAGTTCTCATCGTGGATGATGACCTTTCCCACCGCCAGGTCATTCGAGCCATGCTGTCGCCTCTTGGGTTTGACGTTGGCGACATGGGGAATTCCCTGTTGGTCTCACAACAGGTCAGCAGCGACCGGCCGGATCTGATCCTGCTTGATGTATCCATGCCTGGGCTTAACGGTTGGGAGATCCTTCAACAACTCAGAGATGCCCAACACCACATGCCAGTCATCATGATCTCCGCCGACGCCAACGAAGGCCAGCACTCACCGGGTTCACCCAACCTGCATGATGGCTACATCATCAAGCCGGTTCGCCTGAATCTGCTGCTGGATACTATCGGCAAAGTGCTAAACATAGCATGGCGCTTCACACCCAGCCCGGACCCGCTCGCTGCACTTGAGCCTCCGGCGCAAGCTGAACTGACGTTACCAGGATTCGAGGAATGCCAGGCGCTGATGTCGCTGGCCCGAATCGGTCACCGCAAGGGGCTGCTTGAGGCCTTGAACGAGCTTAAACACAGCGGTAAAGCCGACAGCCATTTCACAACCGAACTGACAAAACTCACCAACGAATTTCAGTTTGAGAAAATTCTCGCGTTACTTGAGGTACCCGAACATGAGTCTGCCTGAACAGAAAAAAACCGTGGTCATGGTCGTGGATGATGCCGTCGATTCGATCCGGATGATCAGTGACGCCCTGGAGGAAGCAGGCATGACGGTTCTTGTAGCGTTGGAAGGTGGACAGGCACTTACAATCAGTCAGAACATCGTGCCAGACATCGTTCTTATGGACGCCCTGATGCCCCACATGGACGGCTTTGAGACCTGTCGCAGGCTGAAGGAAAATCCGGCGTTCGCCGACATTCCGATCGTGTTCATGACCGGTCTCAGCGATACCGAACACGTAGTGATGGGGCTTGGTTCCGGCGGAGTCGACTACATTACCAAACCCATCAATACCACCGAATTGCTGGCCCGTATGCAAGTGCATCTGGCGAACGCACGCATGACACGAAGTGCTCGCTCAGCACTGGACCGGGCCGGCCAGAATTTGTTTTCCGTCAATGCCAGCGGTGAATTGCTCTGGGGAACGCCCCAGGTTTACCGAATACTGCCGGGCAACGAAGACCCGGAACAGGAGTCCCTGCGAAAACAGATTGAAGTCTGGCTTACTCGCCAACCGGAACCGAGGCATGCCCTACCCATCCGGCTTGCGGATACCCCGCGTTCCATCGAGTTCCTGGCGCTGATTGATGAGAGAGAATACCTGCTGCGGATTAAAACGCCTCAGAACCCGCACAGTTCGGCGACGGCACTACGAGCGGCCTTTGAACTCACACTCAGAGAATCCGATGTGCTGTTGTGGATTGCCAACGGCAAAACCAATCGGGAAATCGGTCAGATCCTGGAGATGAGCCCACGCACGGTGAACAAACACCTGGAACAGGTTTTTCGGAAGATGGGCGTGGAAAACCGGACGGCCGCAGCGGCAAATGCGATACGAGTGCTGGCCATCAGCTAGTGTCCCGTCCTGATCACTCAACGATACTCGTCAGGAAACCCCGGCAATACAAAGGTTTTCTCGAACCGGCGCACCGGCGGCACTTCACCACGCTCGGCCAACCGCAGATAGGCATCATCAAACGCCTCCCGAAGAATGGCGGCCCGGGAGCTGGCCAGCGAGAACATCCAGGCGCTGTTGCGGCTTCGCACTTCCGATTCCCGGATGATGGCATCTGAGGGATGGGTCAGGATTTCTCGCACCGGTTGGCGGTAATCGAGCAGGTAATCACCCCGTTTTCGTTTCAGCATGTCCACTGCTGAACGATGGTTAGGCGCCTCGGTGATGCGAATGTCTGGCTGGTCTTCCAACCAGTACCGAAGGCCACCATAGGTGTAGCCACCGATCAATATCACCATACTGCCATGCAACTGATCCATGTGTTCAAGCGGTTCTGTGTCTTGGCGATACCAGGCACTCAACTCTACGGGAATCGGGCTGATCCAGCTTTCCAGAACCGCATCTTTCAATACTGGCGTGGCGGATAATCCCAGCCAGAGATCAACGGTGCCATCTTTCAGGTAGAGGTAGGTTCTCGCCACCGGCAGGTAAAAAAACTCCAGCTCATAGCCGGCCTCGGCGGCCACCTTTTTGGTGATCTCAACAAACTCGCCGGCTGGTTCACCCTCGGCATTGCGGTAAGTGATCGGGGGAAACTCGACATAGGCCACCCTGACAACCTTCTTGCTGTAGGGGCCTTGGTCTTCGGCATGCGCCAGGGCGGCATAGAAAAGGCTGATCAAAACAACAAAAAGCCCCGTCAGCGCCCAGGCGCCACGAGGCAGATCAGTGGAGTAACGTTGGCAACTGCGCATGTATACCGCTTATCGTTATCTGTTTCCCTAGAGAGTAACAGATAGGCGAAACACTGTGGGGCCAAACGCTAAAAAACGTGTATTCAGAATGAATGGGTAACCATATAAAGACCCACTCCTCCCATCACGATGGTGTAAGGAAACGCCATGATCACCATTTTCCCGTACGACAGCCGCACCAGTGGTGCAATGGCCGAAGTCAGCAGGAACAGAAACGCTGCCTGGCCATTAGGGGTGGCCACGCTGGGCAGGTTGGTGCCGGTGTTGATGGACATTGCCAGGGTCTGGAAATGCTCGTAGCTGATAGCCCCCGCGTCCAGCGCCTGTTTGACCTCACTGATATAGACCGTAGCGACAAACACGTTATCACTGATCATCGACAACAGGCCGTTGGCGATAAAAAACATGCCCGGCTGCTGGTGCTCCGGCAGGCTGAGCACGTAATCAATGATCGGTTTGAACAGATGCTGCTCATGAATCACCGCCACCACGGCGAAGAACACCACCAGCAGAGAGGTGAACGGTAGGGATTCCTGGAAGGCTTTGCCAATCTGGTGCTCGTCTGTGACGCCTGTAAACGAGGTAATCAGGATGATCACCAGCAGGCCAATCAGGCCCACTTCCGCAATGTGAAACGCCAGGCCGATAACCAGAATGGCGGCTGCGATGGCCTGAATCCACAGGGATGCCTGGTCGGCCTTGGTGCGGCGGGCCCGCTCATTTTTTGCGAACTCTTCGAGCACCTGGCGAACCGGCTTGGGCAGGCGGCCGCCGTAACCAAACCAGCGCAGTTTCTCCAGCGCCCAACAAGTCGCGAGGCCCGCGAACAGCACCGGGATACTCACCGGCGCCATGTGCAGGAAAAAGCCCACGAAATCCCAGCCCACCACTTTGGCAATCAGCAGGTTCTGGGGTTCACCCACCATGGTGGCGACCCCACCAAGGGCAGTACCGATGGCACCGTGCATCAACAGGCTGCGCAGAAACGCCCGGAAGTTTTCCAGGTCTTCCCGGTGCAGCTCGATCACTTCTTCATCACTGCCGGCATTGTGGTCTTTCTGCTGGTAGCCTTTGCCAGAGGCCACTTTGTGGTAGACCGAGAAAAAGCCCACCGCCACGCTGATAATAACGGCGGTCACCGTCAAGGCATCCAGAAACGCTGACAGCAAGGCGGCCGCACTGCAGAACAGCAACGACAGAGCCGACTTGGAGCGAACCCCCACCAGAATCTGGGTGAAGGTCACCAGCAGCAGGTCTTTCATGAAGTAGATGCCCGCCACCATGAACATCAGCAGCAGAATCACCGGGAAGTTCACCAGAACCTCGTGATACACGGCGTCTGCCGTAGTGAGCCCGATCAGCAACGCCTCCACCGCCAGCAAACCGCCCGGCAACAGCGGATAACACTTCAGCGCCATGGCCAGGGTGAAAATGAACTCACCAATCAGCAACCAGCCTGTCACACCCGGCCCAAACACGTACATCACGATGGGATTGGCAATAAGAAACAGCAGAATTACCTGTTTGTACCAGACAGGCGCTTTGCCAAGAAAATTATGGGTAAAGCCAGACAGGACGGTGTTGGGCATTGCGATGGTCTTCTGAGAAAGCGGGTTATTGGAATAGTGCGCCGGAGGATCAGCATCTTCCTTGATATTTGCGTACCGGGGTATGGTCCGAAGGTACAAACGTAAGACCGCTTTTGGTCTTAATAATAAAAAGGAGAGAGTATGCGCTCGGGCTTCACAATAATTTTCGTAATACAACTTAATTAGCCCTGGACGGGCGGCGGCATTTTAACCGATTTTCAGTCGTATAAGGTGGTTTCATGAAAATTTAACCCATCATCCCAGGCAACCGGCAATAAACGTTAATGATATTGGTTTGCATTAAGATTATTTAAGGCATAATATTCGGCGAATTTCGGTGATGTTTCACCCCGTTCTCGTTACTTACAGCCGTTACAAAGGTGCCGTTATGCCCTCCGTTTTCCTGACCAAGCCGTTGACGCAAGCCATACGCCTGACCCTGGCCGTTGGTATGGCAACCACCTCGGCCCCGCTTCTGGCGCAGGATGCCGAACCCGCCAGCCTGGAGGCCCTGGTGGTCTCGGCCACAGCACTCAAGGTGGAGACACCGCTGGTAGAAACCCCACGACCAGCATCGGTAGTGGAGGAAGAGGAGCTCAGGGAGCGTAACGTTCAGTCCCTTGATGAGGCCTTCCAGTACCGCGCCGGTGTGTTGTCGGGTCACTACGGTGATGACAACGACACCGACTGGCTGAAAATCCGCGGCTTTGACCAGGCCACCTACCAGGACGGCCTGCGAATCTATCGCGAGGGCTTCTACCAGTGGCTGCCTGAGACCTACGGCCTGGAGCGGGTTGAACTGCTGAAGGGACCGGCGTCCATCCTTTACGGTGAAGCGCCTCCAGGCGGTGTGATCAACGCCATCAGCAAGCGCCCGACCGATGACAGGCGAGGCGAGGTGCTGGTGCAGGCAGGTACCGGCAAGCACCGCCAGCTTGGTGTTGACACCTCCGGCCCGGTCGCTGGAACCGATAACCTCCGCTACCGGTTGGTGGGCCTTTATCGCGACGGCGAAGGCGACCTGGACTTCACCGAAAACGAACGCTACTACATCGCGCCCAGCCTGGCCTGGGACATCACCGAAGACACCAGTTTGACCGTTCTGGCCAGCTTTCAGAAAGACGACGCCATCCCGACCAACCCGTTCAAGTTAGCCTACGGCACCGTGCAGGACACGCCGTTTGGCAAGGTGGATCCCTCCACCAATTACAGTGAACCTGGTTACGATACCAACGAACGCACCCAGACCTCTCTGGGCTATGCCCTCAGCCACCAGATCAACGATATCTGGCGGTTCGAACAGGATTTACGCTACAGCGAGCTGGATCTACTGTTGCGCAGCAGCTACATCTTTTTCCAGACAGGTCCGCGGGAAGGCCAGCGTTACCTCACCTATCGTGACGGCAAGATCGACAGCTGGACGGTGGATAACCGTGTGGTAGGCAACTGGTACACCGATCGTACCGAGCATACGTTCCTGGCAGGTGTCGATTACCAGGATCTGAATAACAAGGGACAACAGAACGGTGCGGGTGGGTTCTCAATATTCGGCGGACCCATTGATCTTTTCAATCCGCAGTACGGTAACTTCACACCAGTCTCGCCCGCCGATCTGATCGTTACCGAGATCGACAAGCAGCAGACCGGTTACTACCTCCAGCACCAGCTGCGCCTGGATGACCGCTGGGTCTTCCTGGCCGGCGCACGCTATGACCAGGCGAAGGTGGACAACATCAACCGCGATGCCAATACCCGCCAGAAAGCAGACGATGATCAGCTGTCGCTTTCGGGCGGTGTGATGTACCTGGCCGAAAACGGCGTCAGTCCCTACGTATCCTATACCGAATCCTTCCAACCCATTGCCGGTACCGACGGCAACGGCGATCTGTATGAGCCGCGCACCGGCGAGCAGATTGAGCTGGGCGTGAAAATTGCCCCCCGCAATCTGGACGGTTACGTAACCGCAGCGGTGTACCGCATCGAAGAGGAGAACTCTCTAGGCACCAGCCAGGGTGGCTTCCAGATCCAGGACCGCGAACGTACCACTGAGGGCTTCGAGCTGGAGAGTGTCAGCTACCTCACCGAGCAGCTCGAGCTGACCGCCGCCTACACCTACAACAGCGCCAAGGTTCGCGACCAGGCCACGGCCGGCAGCGAACGCCAGGCCCCCTTGATTCCACGCCACCAGGCCTCGGCGTGGCTGGACTACAGCTTCAACGATCTGGCCCCGGGCCTGAAGATCGGCGCCGGCGCCCGGTTTGTGGGCGAAACCAAAGACGGCAACACGGAAGTGCCCTCCTACACCGTGTTCGACCTGATGGCCCAGTATGCCTTCGCACCCCAGTGGCAAGCCCAGTTGAACGTCAGCAACCTGGCCGACCGTGAATACGTGGCCAGCTGTGACTACTGGTGCTATTACGGCGCCGAGAGAAGCGTAGTAGCCAGCCTCAGCTATCGCTGGTAACCGGCAGCTACATTGGCGAGGCGGTCAGGGCTACTCGACCGTCACACTCTTGGCCAGATTCCTCGGCTGATCCACGTCGGTGCCCTTGAGTACCGCCACGTGATAGGACAGCAACTGTAGTGGCACCGTGTAGACGATGGGCGCAATGATTTCGTGTACCGAGGGGATCTGCATCACGTGCAGGCCCTCCTCCGGCTTCACATCTGCGGCCTTGTCGGCGAATACAAACAGTTCGCCGCCGCGGGCCCGTACTTCTTCCAGGTTGGACTTCAGCTTTTCCACCAGGTCGTTGTTGGGGGCCACGGTCACCACGGGCATTTCGCTGTCTACCAGGGCCAGCGGGCCGTGTTTCAGCTCGCCGGCCGGGTAAGCTTCGGCGTGGATGTAGGAAATTTCCTTGAGCTTGAGAGCCCCTTCCATGGCCACCGGGTACTGGGAACCCCGGCCCAGGAAAAGACTGTGGTTCTTGTCCATGAAGGCTTTGGACATTTCCTCGATTTCACCATCCAGGGCCAGCACATCGCTGACTTGGCCAGGCAACAGGTGAATGGCCTTCACGATGTCGGCTTCCCGCTCGGCATTCAGGCCGTTGTGGCGGGCCAGGGCCAGGGAGAAGATCAGCAGGGCGGTCAGCTGGGTGGTGAACGCTTTGGTGGAGGCTACGCCGATTTCAGGGCCGGCCTGGGTCATGATCACCAGGTCGGATTCCCGCACCAGGGAACTGCCCGGTACGTTGCAGATCGCCAATGCGGCCCGGAACCCGGCTTTCTTGGCCTGGCGCAGGGCGGCCAGGGTGTCGGCGGTTTCACCGGACTGGGAAATGCACAGGAACAGGGTATCGGGCTGGATCACGTGCTTGCGGTAGCGGAATTCGGAGGCCACTTCCACGGAACAGGGTACGCCGGCCAGGTCTTCAATCCAGTAACGGGCCACCATGCCGGCATGATAAGAGGTTCCACAGGCGATGATCTGGACGTGGCGCACGTTCTCCAGCAGGTTTTCGGCATCGGTACCCAGGGCTTGCTCCAGCACCCGGGTAGCGGTAATCCGGCCTTCCATGGTGGCCTTGATCACTTTCGGCTGCTCGTAGATTTCCTTAAGCATGTAATGGCGGTACTCGCCCTTGTCGGCGGAATCGGCACCGTGTTCGAAACGGTTGATGGCGCGCTCAACCGCCTGGCCTTCGCGATCGTGAATCTCGATCTTGTCCTTGCGGATATCGGCGATGTCGCCTTCTTCCAGGAAAATGAACCGGTCGGTGACCGGCAGCAGCGCCAGCTGGTCAGAGGCGATGAAGTTCTCGCCGATACCCACGCCCACCACCAGCGGGCTGCCTTCACGGCACACCACCAGGTGGTCCGGCTCGTCGGCATGGACAACCGCCAGGGCAAAGGCACCGCGCAGGCGGCTGATAGCGGCTTTCACGGCGTCGTGAAGCCTGCCGCCGGCCTTGTAGTTCTTGCCAATCAGATGGGCAACCACTTCGGTGTCGGTCTGCGAGGTGAACTCAAAGCCTTCGGCTTTCAACTCTTCGCGGAGTTCCTGATAATTCTCAATGATGCCATTGTGGACGATGGCCAGGCGGTCGCCAGACATGTGCGGGTGGGCGTTCACCTGGGACGGCTCACCGTGGGTGGCCCAGCGGGTATGGGCGATACCAAGATGCCCGGCCAGGGGATTGGCACTGATGGCATCGGCCAGGGCGGCAACCTTGCCAACTTCCCGGGCACGCTGCACTTCCGGCTTGCCGTTGATCACGGCCATACCGGCCGAGTCGTAACCCCGGTATTCAAGGCGGCGGAGCCCCTCCAGCAGAATACCCTGGACGTCCCGTTCGGAAACCGCTCCTACAATCCCACACATGCTGTTATCACCTGTCAGTTAATTCGGTTGTTACGATTTTTTCGGCCGTTCCCAGCCCGCGATATTCCGTTGCTTGCCCCGGGCCACGGCCAGTTCGCTTTCCGCGACGTTGCGGGTGATGGTAGACCCCGCACCAATGGTGGCCTCGGCCGCCACCGTCACCGGTGCAACCAGCGAGGTGTTGGAGCCCACAAACACACCGTCGCCTATCTCGGTTTTGAACTTGTTCACCCCATCATAATTGCAGGTGATGGTGCCTGCACCCACATTCACATTACGACCTAGAGAGGCATCGCCCACGTAACTCAGGTGGTTGATCTTGCTGCCCTCACCCACTACCGCTTTCTTGGTTTCGACAAAGTTGCCCACCTTGGTGTTGGCGGCCAGTTCGGTACCCGGGCGCAGGCGTGCGAACGGGCCAATCTGGGCATTGGCGCCTACAATCGCGCCTTCAAGCACGCTGTTGGCTTTGATTTCAGCACCATCAGCAATGGTGGAATCTTTGATCACACAGTTCGGACCGATCACCACGTTGCTGCCAAGGCTGACTTTGCCTTCAAACACCGCGTTCACATCAATCCACAGGTCGTTACCAATGGTCAGCTCACCGCGTACATCCAACCGGGCAGGGTCTGCCAGGGTAGCTCCTTCGGTCATCAGCCTTTCTGCCTGCTGGCGCTGGTACCAACGCTCCAGCTCCGCCAGTTGCAGGCGGTTGTTCACGCCCTGCACTTCAAACGGGTTCAGGGGCTGAGACACCGTGACGGACAAGCCATGGTCAACAGCCATAGCGATGATGTCGGTCAGGTAGTATTCACCCTGGGCGTTGCTGTTGGATATCGTGGGCAGCCAGCTTTTCAGGTGCCGGGCAGAAACGGCCAGGATACCGGTGTTTACCTCCTGGATATCTTGCTGCTCGGCGGTGGCGTCTTTCTGCTCCACAATCGCCTGCACCTGGCCCTCGGCGTTACGAACGATCCGGCCATAGCCGTGAGGGTTGTCCATATCCACAGTCAGCAGGGCCAGATTACCATCGTCCAGGTCACTGACCATGGCGTCGAGGGTGTCTTTGCGGGTCAACGGCACATCGCCGTAGAGCACCAGTACCCGGGCGTCGTCCGGCAGATCCGGCAAGGCCTGGGCCACGGCATGGCCGGTACCCAGTTGCTCGGTCTGCATCACCCAGTTCACCGAGGGTTCGTGCAGTGATGCCCGCACCCGATCTGCACCGTGGCCGATTACCGTGTGAATTTTCTCCGCCCCCAGCTGCTTTGCGGTATCAATCACGTGATGCAGCATGGCCTTGCCGGCCACCGGGTGTAATACCTTGGGTAGCGTCGATTTCATTCGGGAGCCCTGGCCGGCCGCCAGGATCACAACGTGTAATGGGCTCATGGGGCGGTACGCTCCAATCTGGTGGTGAATCTCAAAATAAAAAACCGCGTCCCGGTGAATAACCGGCCTTGCCCTTGCGGGTGTGGCTGGTTATCCACCTGCGGATGCGGTTCACGGTCAGGCCAGTCCGGGCCCTGACACAAACCCTGCTTAGCGCAGGTGCTTGCGCAGTTTCTGGATGGTGCGCAGCTGAGCGGCGGCTTCTGCCAGCTCGGCGGCAGCACGGGAGTACTCGAACTCGCCTGTCTTGTTCGCCAGTGCCTTCTCGGCTTGCTTCTGGGCTTCCAGGGCTGCCGCTTCGTCCACATCCTTGGCACGAACTGCGGTATCAGCCATCAGGGTCACCAGGTTCGGCTGTACTTCCAGATAACCACCGGATACGTACAGAATCTCCTCGGCGCCACCCTGCTTGATGATCCGCACTGAGCCGGGCTTGAGCTCGGTCAGCAGCGGAGCATGGCCAAGCTGGATGCCTAGCTCACCCTCGGTTCCGGTGGCGATCAGCATCTCCACCAGGCCCGAGTAGATTTTTTCTTCGGCACTTACGACGTCACAATGTACGGTCATAGCCATTTCTTACGCCTCTTGGGTCAGAAAGGGAAGAAGGTAATTTACTTGCCTTCTTTCTCTTTCATTGCCTTAGCCTTCTCGATTGCCTCTTCGATGCCACCGCACATGTAGAAGGCCTGCTCCGGCATGTCGTCGTAGTCACCGTTCAGGATGCCTTCGAAGCTGGCGATGGTTTCCTTCAGAGACACGTATTTACCCGGAGAACCGGTAAATACTTCCGCTACGTGGAACGGCTGAGACAGGAAGCGCTCGATCTTACGGGCACGGGCTACGGTCAGCTTGTCTTCTTCAGACAGCTCGTCCATGCCCAGGATCGCGATGATGTCTTTCAGTTCCTTGTAACGCTGCAGAACGTTCTGAACACCACGGGCAACGTTGTAGTGCTGCTCACCGATCACCAGCGGGTCAAGCTGACGGGAGGTGGAGTCGAGCGGATCGATCGCCGGGTAGATACCCTTGGAGGCGATGTCACGGCTCAGTACCACGGTCGCGTCCAGGTGCGAGAAAGTGGTGGCCGGAGACGGGTCAGTCAAGTCATCCGCCGGTACGTAGACCGCCTGGATAGAGGTGATAGAACCGTTCTTGGTAGAGGTGATCCGCTCCTGCAGCTGACCCATCTCTTCCGCCAGGGTCGGCTGGTAACCTACCGCTGAAGGCATACGGCCCAGCAGTGCAGATACTTCGGTACCGGCCAGGGTGTAACGGTAGATGTTGTCAACGAACAGCAGTACGTCACGGCCTTCGTCACGGAACTTCTCGGCCATGGTGAGACCGGTCAGGGCCACACGCAGACGGTTTCCCGGGGGCTCGTTCATCTGGCCGTAAACCATGGCAACCTTATCGAGAACGTTAGACTCCTTCATTTCGTAGTAGAAGTCGTTACCTTCACGGGTACGCTCACCAACACCGGCGAATACGGAGAGACCAGAGTGCTCTTTCGCGATGTTGTTGATCAGTTCCATCATGTTAACGGTTTTGCCTACACCGGCACCACCGAACAGGCCAACCTTACCACCCTTGGCGAACGGGCAGATCAGGTCGATTACCTTGATGCCGGTTTCCAGCAGGTCCGCAGAGGCTGCCTGGTCGGCGTAGCCCGGTGCTTTACGGTGGATAGCCCAGCGCTCTTCTTCACCGATGTCGCCCTGCTCGTCGATCGGACGGCCCAGAACGTCCATAATCCGGCCCAGCGTCTGGGTACCCACGGGTACGGAGATCGGCTTGCCGGTGTTTTCTGCTTTCAGGCCACGCTTCAGGCCCTCGGTGCTGCCCATGGCGATGGTACGAACAATGCCGTCACCCAGCTGCTGCTGGACTTCCAGAGTTGTTTCGCCACCTTCAAGCAGCAGTGCGTCATAAACGCTTGGCACGGAGTCACGTGGAAATTCCACGTCGATAACCGCGCCAATGATCTGAACGATGTGTCCGCTACTCATGCTCGGTTCCTCGTTATCTAGTAGTCAATAAAACCAGTAGGTTTGTGAGCGTTATCAAACAGATGCCGCGCCGCTCACAATCTCCGAAATCTCTTGGGTGATGGCTGCCTGACGGGCCTTGTTATAGGCCAGCTGAAGCTCATCAATGATGCCACCGGCGTTGTCTGTCGCGCTCTTCATGGCAATCATCCGGGCAGCCTGTTCACAGGCCAGATTCTCTACCACACCCTGATACACCTGGGATTCGATATAACGTGGCAGTAGCCCGTCAAGAATCGGACGCGAATCCGGCTCATAGAGATAATCCCACTGGTGACCTACATCCTCGTCATCACCTTCCGGCAATGGCAGCAGCTGCAGCGATGTCGGGCTCTGAGTCATGGTGTTCACAAACTCGTTGCTCACAAGGTATAGACGATCGATCTTGCCCTGCTCGAAACCATCGAGCATTACCTTGACACTACCAATCAGCTCGCTCGCAGACGGGTTATCACCCATGTGGGTGATGGCCGCTACAACGTTGCCACCGTAGTTACGGAAGAAAGATGCGCCTTTTTGCCCAATGGCGCAGATGTCGGTCTCAACACCCTTTTGTTTCCATTCACGCATTTCGCGAACGAGCAGTTTGAACACGTTGGTGTTCAGACCACCACAAAGGCCACGGTCGGAGGAAACTACAATGTAGCCTACCCGCTTGACCTCACGCTCCTGCATGAACGGATGACGGTAATCCTTGTTGGACTTGGCAATGTGTCCGATTACCTGCAGCATCTTTTCGGCGTATGGGCGTGTTGCCTGCATACGGTCCTGAGCTTTACGCATTTTACTCGCCGCCACCATTTCCATGGCGGAGGTGATCTTCTGCGTGCTCTTGATGCTTCCGATCTGGTTACGTATTTCTTTTCCGACGGCCATAAGTCACTGCCTTTTCAAGTTAGACACTCAAAGGGACCAGCAGGCCCGCACATTGGCGGGCCCAGTGGATTTACCAGCTCTGAGTGGTCTTGAATTTCTCCAGAGCAGCTTTCAGGCCAGCGGTGATGTCGTCGTTAAAGTTGCCCTCGGGGCCGATCTTGTCGAGAAGCTCTTTCTGCTCGGAACGCATCCAGTCCAGCAGCTGTGCTTCAAACTTCACAACCTTGTTTACATCAACATCGTCCAGGAAGCCTTCGTTTGCTGCGAACAGTACGGTACCCATTTCCGCAACGGTCATCGGGCTGTACTGGTTCTGCTTCATCAGCTCGGTAACGCGCTGACCGTGCTCCAGCTGACGACGGGTTGCTTCGTCAAGATCGGAAGCGAACTGGGCGAATGCCGCCAGTTCCCGATACTGGGCCAGGGCCAGACGGATGTTACCGCCGAGCTTCTTCATGATCTTGGTCTGGGCTGCACCACCTACCCGGGATACAGAGATACCGGCGTTCATGGCCGGACGGATACCGGAGTTGAACAGGTTGGTTTCCAGGAAGATCTGACCGTCGGTGATGGAGATCACGTTGGTCGGTACAAACGCAGAAACGTCACCAGCCTGGGTTTCGATGATCGGCAGCGCGGTCAGAGAGCCGGTCTTGCCTTTCACTTCGCCGTTGGTGAACTGCTCAACGTAGTCAGCGTTAACGCGGGAAGCGCGCTCCAGCAGACGGGAGTGCAGATAGAAAACGTCACCCGGGAATGCTTCACGTCCTGGCGGACGACGCAGCAGCAGGGAGATCTGACGGTAAGCAACAGCCTGCTTGGACAGGTCGTCGTATACGATCAGAGCGTCTTCACCGCGGTCACGGAAGAATTCACCCATGGAGGTACCGGAGTACGGAGCCAGGAACTGCATGGCGGCAGGATCAGCGGCACCGGCGGCAACCACGATGGTGTGGTCCATGGCGCCGTGCTCTTCCAGCTTGCGCACAACCGCGGCAATGGAAGACTGCTTTTGGCCGACGGCAACGTAGATACACTTGATGCCGGTATTCTTCTGGTTGATGATCGCGTCAATCGCCACAGCGGTCTTACCGATCTGACGGTCACCGATGATCAGCTCACGCTGGCCACGACCGATGGGAACCATGGTATCGATGGCTTTCAGACCAGTCTGTACCGGCTCGTCAACGGACTGACGGGCGATAACGCCAGGTGCAACCTTCTCAACCGGAGAGGTCAGGCTGTTACCCAGCTCGCCTTTACCGTCGATCGGGTTACCCAGGGAGTCAACCACACGGCCCAGCAGTTCGTTACCAACCGGCACTTCCAGGATACGGCCGGTACAACGAACTTTCTGACCTTCGGCCAGACCTTCGAAGTCGCCCAGTACCACTGCACCAACAGAGTCACGCTCCAGGTTCAGAGCCATGCCGTAGGTGCCGTTGGCAAATTCAATCATCTCGCCGTACATAACGTCGGCCAGACCGTGGATCAATACGATGCCGTCAGATACTGACAGGATCGTACCTTCGTTCTTTGCTTCGGAAGAGATGTCGAGTTTCTCGATTCTCTTCTTGATGATGTCACTGATCTCGGATGGATTCAGTTGCTGCATGCCTTTGTCCTCAAACCTTTTGCTGAAATCAGGAGCCCAGAGCCTTGGCCATTCTGGCCAGCTTGCCACGGACTGAAGCGTCGATAACCAGGTCGCCTGTGCGTACTACCACGCCGCCGATCAGGGACTGATCCACCGCGGTTTCAAGCTCAACCTTGCGCTCCAGCTTTTCGGACAGTGCTTTGATCAACTTCTGCTGTTCGTCGTCAGACAGTTCGAACGCTGTGTTCACCGCCAGTTTGACGGTGCGCTCGAGATCGGCGCGATACAGACTGAACAGCGTAGCAACTTCCGGCAACAGCGCCAGACGCTTGTTTTCAGCAAGAATCAACAGGAAATTTCTGAGTGCTTCAGGCAGGGGCTCTTCGAAACAATCGGCGAAGAGTTCCGCCTTGCGTTGCTCAGACAGGCCGGGATTGGCCAGGATGTTCGCTACCTCTTGGTCAGCCGCGACCAGACCTGCAAAAGCCAGTGCCTGATCCCACTGATCAACGGCATTCTGTTCTTTAGCGGCATCGAATACGGCTTTCGCGTAGGGTCGGGCTAACGTAGTCAGTTGTGCCATGATGACCCTCGTTTAGAGTTCTGCGGCCAGCTTGTCCAGCATCTCGCTGTGAGCTTTGGCATCTACAGAGGTTTCCAGGATCTTCTCGGCACCGGCAACGGCAAGAACCGCTACTTCTTTGCGCAGTGCGTCGCGAGCCTGAACACGCTCCTGTTGAATTTCGGCCCTGGCCTGCTCAATAAGCTTTTCGCCTTCTTTGCGGGCATCGTCTTTAGACGCTTCCACAATCTGGGCGGCACGCTTGTTGGCCTGGTCAATCAGGGCTGCAGCTTCCTGTTTTGCTTTTTGCAATTCTTTGGAGGCTTTTTCCTGCGCGAGTTCCAGATCGAGGGAAGCCCGATCTGCGGCAGAAAGGCCGTCGGCAATTTTCTTCTGGCGCGCTTCCATGGCAGCCGTGATGGGCGGCCACACATATTTGACGCAGAACCAGACGAAAATAGCGAAGGCAATCGCTTGCCCTATCAACGTAAGGTTTATATTCACGGCAATATACCTCTTGCTATTCGTTGCGTCCTGGTTTCCGGAAAACCGGGCGCGTCCTCAACTCAAGTGAGCAGCGCCCTGGCTTCTCGGGTGTTATTAACCAGCTACAACGAAGATCAGGTACATCGCGATACCAACACCGATCATCGGAACAGCGTCAAGCAGACCAGCCATGATGAAGGTCTTGGTTTGCAGCTGCGGAGCCATTTCAGGCTGACGAGCAGAAGACTCGAGCAGTTTGCCGCCCAGCAGAGCGAAGCCAATACCGGTGGCCAGAGCGCCAGAACCCAGGATGATAGCAGCTGCGATGAATACGATTTCCATTTAAAACTCCTTAGCTTTCAGTTTATTAAAGGTTAATTTGGGATTTCACAATCCAGGTTTTACGAAACGTCTTCTGTACTGTCCGTTAATGATCTTCATGTGCCTGGCTCAGATAAACCACCGCCAGCGTTGTGAAGATAAAGGCCTGCAGCGTTACCACCAGGATGTGGAAGATCGCCCAGGGCACGTTCAGCGTCCACTGCACCCAGAACGGCAGAATCGCGATAAGAATGAACACTACCTCACCGGCGTACATGTTACCAAACAGACGCAGTGCAAGGCTCAGCGGCTTGGTCAGCAGGCCCAGGATTTCCAGTACCAGGTTAAAGGGTACCAGCGCCCAATGGTTGAACGGTGTGAAGGACAATTCCTTGGCGAAGCCGCCAGCACCTTTTACCTTGATGCTGTAGAAGATGATAAGCAGGAACACACCGATGGAGATACCGAAGGTACCATTGGGATCGGTGGTCGGTACAATCTTGAAGTATTCCAGCCCCAAGGACTTGGCAATCACCGGTATGAAGTCCACCGGGATCAATTTCAGGCTGTTCATCAGGAAGATCCAGACAAACATGGTCAGGGCCAGCGGCGCGATGACCGGGTTCCTGCCGTGGAAGCCATCACGAACGATGGTCTGAACAAATTCGACGGTCATTTCGACCACATTCTGCAGCCCGGAGGGCACGCCGCTGGTGGCCCGCTTGGCAACCATACGGAAGATGGTCAGGAACAGGATGCCCATAAAAATGGACCAGCCCAGGGTGTCCACGTGGAACGCCATGAAGCCCATGTCGGTTGCTTCGGCCGAGGTACGCGCGAACGTCCAGGAAGCCTCCTGCAACACGGTGACATCGTTGGTGTAGGGGTCGACCCTCTCATAACCGGCGGGGAGCTTGCCGTAAGTGAGGTTCTGAAGGTGGTGTTGTATATATTCTACTGGGGTATCAGCTGCCATACTGCTCTCACGTCCAGTCTATAGCTGTCTTTGAGGTTGAATCAGGAAGCGCAGCACGCCACTGAGAACAACCATTACAGCAAAAGTGAATAACAGAGCCGGTACATGTACTGGCTCCATCAAGATGAAAACTGCCGCAAAACCCACTGCGGTAAGGGCGAGCTTGATGCCTTCTGCCCTGAACATGTTGCCCACCATCAGGCGCGCGTGTCGGGCGCCTTGGTACCGGTACATCCGGTGAGCAAAATACGCGTTTGGTATGACAAAAATAAGACCGCCGATAAATGCGGAATACCCGGCCAAACGACTTTCAAACAACCACAACAGACTGATAGTGACCAGAGCCGCCATCTCGATAACCAGCCACTTCAGCAGCGGCAAATGCATGATGGCTTTCTTCGAACGTGTCATGTCACCAGCTGTCATTCCAAGCGCGCGGAATTATATGTGTTAACCGATAGCTGTTCAACACAACTCGAGCGAAAAATTGGCCAAGTTTTGACCAATCTAATTGGGTAAATGATGGCAGATAACACAAGTTGTGTTCTGCAACCTCTGAAGCAACCACATGTGGTGTTTAATGGGAAAAGCGGGACTTTAGGATGATTTTTCCCGATTATCCGGTTGTCTTAGCGGATATGGCCCAGAATACCATCCAGCTCGTCCAGTGAGCTGTATTCGATCACCACTTTGCCTTTGCCCCGTTTGCCGTGATTGATCGCTACCCGGGCACCAAGGCGATCGGAAAGATCATCCTGCAGGGCGCGAATATTCGGGTCCAGGCCTTTGCTTGGGGTGTTTTCGGCCTGCGGTTTTTCCTGTTGAATCCGGCGCACCAGGGCTTCGGTCTGGCGGACTGACAGCGACTTGGCCACCACCTGTCGGGCCACCTGCATCTGCTGTTCTGGCGGCAGGGTGAGCATGGCGCGACCATGGCCCATTTCCAGGTCACCGTGTTCCAGCATGGTGCGGACATCTTCGGTAAGGCCAATCAGGCGCAGCAAGTTGGTGATGGTGGTGCGGGATTTACCCACCGCTTCTGCCACCTGGGCCTGGGTCAGGCCAAATTCTTCCTGCAGGCGTTGCAGGGCGAAGGCTTCTTCGATCGGATTGAGATTTTCCCGTTGGATGTTCTCGATCAGCGCCATGGCAATGGCGGCTTCGTCGGGGACATCGCGGATAATGGCGGGAATGCGGTCCAGTTCGGCGATCTGGGTGGCGCGCCAGCGGCGTTCACCGGCAATCAGTTCATAGCGGCCTTCAGCGATGGGGCGAACCACCACAGGCTGCATCACACCCTGTTGGCGAATGGAATCAGCCAGCTCCTGCAGGGCGGCCGGGTCCATGTCACGGCGGGGCTGATAACGCCCGCGCTGGATCAGATCCACGGGAATGTCCCGCAGCTCGCCATCGTGATTGCTGGTTTCCTGGTTCAGGTTAACCTTGGAACCCTGAAGCAGTGCTCCCAAACCGCGTTCGCCCAAACCTCGTTTCTTCGCCGCCATGGTGGTTGTCATTCTTCCTGTTGAAATGGTGGATGCATGGTCGCCTGACGGCGAACTATGTTACACCGCAACCGCGGCGGATGTCTTTTTCGATCCGTGCCGGCGCACCATCTCTCCAGCCAGGGCCAGATAGGCTATGGCGCCTTTGGAGGCCCGGTCGTAGGCCAGCGCCGGCATACCGTAACTCGGCGCTTCGGCCAGGCGCACGTTGCGGGGAATCACCGCCCGGTAGACCTTGTCACCAAAATACTCGTTAAGCTGCCCGGAGACATCCAGGGTCAGGCTGTTGCGTGGGTCGTACATGGTGCGCAGGATGCCTTCCACCTCAAGATTCGGGTTCACCGTTTCCTTGATCTGCTCCACGGTGTTCATCAACGCAGCCAGGCCTTCCAGTGCGTAGTATTCGCATTGCATGGGGATGAGCACCGAATCCGACGCCGACAGGGCATTGACGGTCAGCAGGTTCAGGGACGGCGGGCAATCAATGAGTATGTAATCGTAACTCTCGCGAACGGTGTTAAGAGTCAGGCGCAGCCGGTGCTCCCGACCGATTTCGTTCATTAGTTCCACTTCCGCCGCGGTCAGGTCGCCGTTGGCGGGCAGTATGTCAAAACCGGAGGCCTCAGCCCTGACAATCACTTCGGCAGCGCTGCCACGTTTGGTGAGCACGTCGTAACCGGACAACTGCAGGCTATTCTTGTCGACACCGCTGCCCATGGTGGCGTTACCCTGGGGGTCCATATCCACGAGCAGCACCCGGCGTTTGGTAGCGGCAAGAGACGCGGCAAGATTGACGCAGGTGGTGGTTTTGCCCACACCGCCTTTCTGATTGGTCACAGCAATCACGCGCGCCATGCTTTGCCTCCTGCTCTTGGGGTTAGCGGGTTTACTCAGCCCGGGTGACGATCAGCAAGTGCCTCTCGCCATCTGCACCGGGCACCTTCAGGGAATGGCTGGATTCTACCTGCCAGCCGGCCGGAAGGGCAGCTACTTCATCATCCGGATACTGGCCTTTCATGGCAAGGAACTCACCCTCACTCGCAAGCAACGGGCCACACCAGGTCACCAGGTTCTCCAGGGCGGTAAAGGCCCGGCTGCTGATCTGGGTGAATGGCTGATCCGGCTGGCAGTCTTCCGCCCGGCCATGAATTACCTCAACGTTGCCTAGCCCCAGTTCAAGCACACACTGGTTCAGGAACCGGGTTTTCTTGCCATTGCTGTCAAGCAGGGTAAAGCGTTTTTCCGGGAACACAATGGCCAGGGGGATACCCGGCAGACCGCCACCAGCGCCAACATCCAGTAAATGGTCGGTGGTCACCCAGGGCAGGATACTCAGGCTGTCGAGCAACTGCCGCGACACCATCACCCGCTCATCCCGCACGGCGGTGAGGTTGTAGGCCTTGTTCCATTTGTTCAGCAGAGCCAGAAAAGCCAGCAACTGTTGCTGCTGGCCTTCGCTGAGAGACAGATTCATCGCCGCCAGACCATCGCTCAGCTGGCGTGGCCATTGTGGATAAGTCATCTCAGGCGCTCTGCTTTCTGAGCAGGTCCCGCTTTTTCAGGTGCACCAGGATCTGGCTCACCGCGGCCGGCGTGACCCCCTGGATTCGCGAGGCCTGGGCGACGGTTTCCGGCCGTACGGTTTGCAGCTTCTGTTTGATCTCGTTCGACAAGCCCCCAATCACCTCATAGTCCAGGTCTACCGGCAGTGCGGTGTTCTCATTCCGGCGCAGGCGCTCGATTTCATCAGCCTGGCGGGAGATGTAGCCTTCGTACTTGATCTCGATTTCCACCTGCTCGGCCACCGTCGGGTCGTCGGCCTGTTCGGCACCTATCTCGGCAATGTGCTGGTAGGCGATTTCGGGGCGGCGCAGCAGCTCGGCCAGGGACTGGTCCCGGGTCATCGGCTGTTTCAGGTAACCGTTGGCCCGCTCACCGGCCTCGGTGTTCGGGTGAATGCGGGTGGTTTCGAGGCGGCTGCGCTCTTTGGCGATGCCTTCGCACTTGTCGCTGAACTTCTGCCAGCGTTCGTCGTCCACCAGGCCCATCTGTCGACCGGTTTCGGTCAGGCGCAGGTCGGCGTTGTCTTCCCGCAGGATCAGCCGGTATTCGGCGCGGCTGGTGAACATACGGTAGGGCTCGCTGGTCCCCATGGTGATCAGGTCGTCCACCAGTACGCCCAGGTAGGCTTCGTCCCGGCGCGGGTACCATTCGGCTTTTTCCTGAGCCCGCAAGGCGGCGTTGATGCCCGCCAGCAAGCCCTGGGCGCCGGCTTCTTCATAGCCGGTGGTGCCGTTGATCTGGCCGGCAAAGTACAGGCCCTGGATGAACTTGGTTTCCAGGGTGTGGCGCAGGTCCTGGGGGTTCAGGTAATCGTATTCAATGGCGTAACCCGGGCGCAGGATGTGGGCATTCTCGAAGCCGGGAATGGAGCGCACAGCCTTGAGCTGGATATCGAACGGCAGGCTGGTGGAAATGCCGTTCGGGTACAGCTCGTTGGTGGTCAGGCCCTCGGGCTCCACAAAAATCTGGTGCGAATCCTTGTCGGCAAAACGGTTGACCTTGTCCTCGATGGACGGGCAATAGCGCGGGCCCACGCCCTCGATGTTACCGGCGAACATGGGCGAGCGGTCAAAACCACTGCGGATGATGTCGTGGGTTTCTTCGGTGGTGCGGGTGACATAACAACAGATCTGCTCCGGATGCTCGTCACGGCTGCCGATAAAGGACATCACCGGTGTCGGGTCGTCGCCCCACTGCTGCTGCATCGCTGAAAAATCCACGGTACGGGCATCAATGCGCGGCGGCGTACCGGTTTTCAGCCGGCCAACGTTGAACGGCAACTCCCGCAGGCGCTTGGCCAGGGCATTGGCCGGCGCATCGCCGGCGCGACCACCGGCGTGGTGCTGCATACCGATGTGGATAACGCCGCCCAGGAAGGTACCGGTGGTCAGCACCACGGTTTTGGCGTTGAAGCGGATGCCGGTCTGGGTAACCACACCCACCACCTGATCGTTTTCCACAATCAGGTCGTCTGCTGCCTGCTGGAACAGGGTCAGGTTGGGCTGGTTTTCCAGAGTATGGCGAATGGCTGCCTTGTACAGAATCCGGTCAGCCTGGGCGCGGGTGGCACGCACTGCAGGACCCTTACGGCTGTTCAGTACCCGGAACTGGATACCTGCCTGATCGGTAGCCCGGGCCATGGCGCCGCCCAAGGCGTCGATTTCCTTCACCAGGTGGCTCTTGCCGATCCCCCCGATGGCGGGGTTACAGGACATCTGCCCCAGAGTCTCAATGTTGTGGGTCAGCAGCAGGGTTTGCGAACCCATGCGCGCGGCTGCCAGGGCGGCTTCAGTACCGGCATGGCCACCACCAATGACAATGACATCGAAACGGGTCGGAAACTCCACACTACACCTCGGAAATCGGACTATAAAAAAGGTATAAAAACAGGGCGGCGAGTATAACGCCTCGCCGGCGAAATTGCAGTCTGAATGTGCAAATTTTAACCAGATATCGCCGCGGCGAAAAGCATCCCGGCGGTGGGTGCCCGGAAATCCGGTGAATAAACCCGGGGCTCAGGCTAGGTAAAAACCGAAACTTTTTGCTTTTCAGTCAGTTGTCAGCAGCTTCTCAGAAAAGTTTTCAAGAAAGTTATCCACATCCCTGATCACTTTTTCAACGCCTGAAAGTCATCATAACTACTTGTTTTTAAATGCAATGAAAAGTTTTACTCGGAGCTTATCCGTAGGTTTTCCAATTAATTATCCACAGATTTTTCGGCCCGGCGCCGCAACCCCAGCACACTCATCCACACCAGGGCGTTAAGCAGTGACAACATCAGGAAAAACCCGGGGATTCCCAGCTCCAGCACACCCAGAACCACAATGCCTGCCAGGGCACTGCACACCATGAACAGCGAGTTGATCACGTTCAGGGCGGCAATGATGCGCGCCCGCTTGTGATCCGGGGTTTCATGCTGGATAAAGGCATACAGCGGCACTATGAACAGCCCACCACAGATGCCGATCCCCACCAGATCCAGCAATACCCGGATATACACAGGCTCGGTGATCAGGCTGAGCCAAGTAGAGGGGCTGGGGTCTGCGGGTACCGCGAAGAACAGGTCGATGCCCAGCAGCGTCAGGCCCAGCGCCCCCCAGGGTACCGGCGACAGGGTGATCCGGTGTTTGGTCAGCCGCTCACACAGCATGGAGCCGATGGAAATACCCACGATAAACATCGCCAGCAAAAGGGTAACCACGGTTTCATCCCCGGCCAGCCAGGTTTTGGCGAAGTTGGGGAACTGGGTCAGGTAGGCGGCACCCAGAAACCAGAACCAGGAGATGGCCAGAATCGCCCACAGTACCTGGCGCCGTTCCGCCGCCACCGACATCAGCCGCCAGGTTTCCAGCAACGGCCGGAACCGCACCCGTACCCCCGGGGATTCATCCCGGGTATTGGGTACTTGCCGGGCGGCCAGATAGCCCAGCACCGCCATCACCACCACACCAACCGCGGTCACCCTGGCGGCCTGTTCCGCCCCCATGATCAGGCCCGCGGCAATGGTACCCAGCAAGATCGCGACAAAGGTGCCCATGCTGACCAGGCCATTGCCGCCGACCAGCTCGTCGTCGGTTAGCACCCTGGGCAGAATCGAATACTTGACCGGACCGAAGAAGGTGGACTGCACCCCCATCAGGAACAACAACACCAGTAGCAGCTCGTACCAGCCAAACCAGAGCCCCGTGG
The DNA here is from genome assembly GCF_052380025.1 of Marinobacter sp. NSM. NCBI lineage: Bacteria > Pseudomonadati > Pseudomonadota > Gammaproteobacteria > Pseudomonadales > Marinobacteraceae > Marinobacter > Marinobacter sp. NSM. Next base: position 584,640 of record NZ_JBQTCK010000002.1, on the reverse strand, counting down.
CCGCCACCAGCATGATGCCGATTTCCGCCGCTTTGACATTACGGATGATCACGGCCTTTTCATAGCGGTCAGCCATCTGGCCGGCGATACCGGAAAACAGGAAGAACGGCAGGATGAACAGGAACGCGGCGATGTTGACCACCACATTCACCGACAACCCCATCAGACCACCGGCCTGAAAGGTAATCAGAAGCAACAGGGCGTTTTTGTAGAGGTTGTCGTTGAAGGCGCCGGAGAACTGGGTCAGGTAGAACGGCAAAAACCGCCGTTGGCCCAATAACCGGAACTGACTGTGTTGACTCATAGACTGTTGTTTCCTGGTGCGAATAACTGCCGTTGTCTGATATTTCAGCACCCTTATGGTGCGAACCGTGACAAACCCCGGAGCACTTGTGCCTCTTAAAGCCAGGCCAAGCCTCGTTTTTCTCAAACCAGATACCAATGGCACGGAATTGGCTTTAGCTTTTCCCAGTGACCTCATCAACGGCCAGGATGGCTACGCCATAGCAGTATAGGGCTCCTGACCATGAAAAGCGTGTTAAGCCTTGCAGACCATCGCGGCAAGGTAGCTGGCAAATGTGCCAGATTTATAAAGCATCATGATTTCCAGTCTGTGTATCAACCCATTCTCAGCCCGACCCACCAGAAACTGGTGGGTTACGAGGCGCTGGTGCGGGTTCATCGGGATAACCGGCCGATTGCCCCGCCTGAATTGTTTGAGCAGGCGTCTATTCAGGGCGTCACCACCGGTGTCGACCAGCACCTGCTCAAACTGCACCTGACCAACTTCGGCCTGAAACACGAACCGGTCTGGCTGTTTATCAACATCAACCCGGACACCTTGCTGCACCATGCGGGTTATCTTGGCCAGCTAGCGGACCATTGCCACAGCGCCGGGGTTCCCCCGGAGAGGATCGTGCTGGAGCTGGTGGAAACCGCCACACGCGACACCAATGCCCTGCTGGAGTTCATTCAGGAAGCCAAAGATTTCGGTTTTCAGATTGCCATCGACGACTTCGGCATGGGCGATTCCAACTTTGAGCGGCTGTGGCGTATCAATCCACTGATCGTGAAAATTGATCGCAGTCTGTTAGCCAATGCGGAAACACACCAGCGTGCCCGGGTATTGCTGCACAGCCTGGTCAGAATGATCCGAGAAAGCGGCAGCCTGGTATTGTTGGAGGGTATCGAGAGCGAGAACCAGGCACGGATTGCGCTGGATACTGAAGCGGATCTTTTGCAGGGGTTTCTGTTTGCCCGGCCCAAACACAGTACCCGGGAATACACGGTCAATGCCGAAAACGCCCTGCAGCAGGTGATGTCCCGGTCCCAGCAGTGGAGCCTGAGGGATTATCACAGCCAGGAAACCTACCTGAAACTGCTCCGCTTTGAAATCATGGATGTCTGCCATCAAATCGCCCGGGGCGAGCCCTTTGAACGCGTGTGCAGAAACCTGCTGCTCATGGAAGGCGTCAAACGCTGTTTCATTCTGGACAGCCATGGCGTCCAGCAGGGCCGGCTGGCGCAGGTGGATATGGTCAGTGGCGACCGCTTCAACCCGCTTTACTACTCGGCGGGCGCCCGCTGGAGCCACCGGGAATACTTCCGGAATGCCCTGGAAAGGCCGCAACAAATCAACAGTTGCCGCCCTTACGTTGCGCTTCCGGATGCACGGCGAACCGTCACGTTATCCACAGGCCTTGCCGGTTCGACGGGCCAGCACATTTTCTGTATTGATATCCACCCGGACGAGGTTCTGGATGGACATCTGGTGTTCCCGACAGTGCTGTAACCGAGAACGTTCTGATCATAAGTCATCAGCCTTGCTTGCGGGTGAGCCAGCGGGGCTGGAGCCGCCAGCCGAACCGGACGCCAGGCGCTCCAGCTCCTTTTCCACCGCGTTGGACGACTTGGCGAATCGCGCCAGGAGGTTGTACAACACCGGAATAATGAACAGTGTCAGCGTCGTGGCAAACACCAGCCCACCAAGAATCACCATACCGATGGCGGCCCGGCTTTCGGCGCCGGCGCCGGTGGCAATGACCAGTGGTACGGCGCCGAACACCGTGGAAATGGTGGTCATCAAAACCGGACGGAAACGCAAGGTGGCACCCTCAAGAATCGCGTCTCGCACCTCATAACCCTTGTCCCGCAGCTGGTTGGCAAATTCCACAATCAATATGCCGTTCTTGGCCATCAACCCAAGCAACATGATAATGCCGATCTGACTGTAAATGTTCAGACTGATGCCGGACCAGGCCAGCGCAATCAGCGCCCCGGTCACCGCCAGCGGCACCGACAACATGATGATCAGCGGGTGAATCCAGCTCTCAAACTGGGCCGCCAGCACCAGGAACACAATGACAAAGGCCAGGCCGAAGGTCAGATAGATAGCCGCGGACGAATCCTGGAATTCCCGAGACAGGCCCTTGTAGCTGAGCCGGGCCTCTGGCGGCAGGTTATCCACAGCCAGATTATTCAGGTAGGTCAGCGCCGAACCGAGGTCATAGCCATCGGCCAGGGAGGCGCTGATGACCACCGCCGGCAACCGATCTATACGCCGAAGGTCCGGATTGGCGCCAATTTCCTCCACCGACACCAGGGCCTTGATCGGGATCAGCTCGCCGCCTTCTCTCGGTCGCAGAAAGATCTGTTCAAGATCCCCCGGCGTCGCCCTGTTGGCGTCGTCAGCCTGGATGATGACATCGTACTCGCGACCCCGGTCCACATAGGTGGTCACGTTGCGGGAGGCAAGCATGGTTTGCAGGGTCAGGCCCACATCCTGAACGGTGATGTCCAGGTCCGCCGCCCGGTCCCGATCAATGTTCAACCGTAACTCCGGTCGGGTCAGCTCAAAATCGGTATCCACATTGATCAGGTTCGGGTTCTCTTTCGCCCGTTCGACGATCTCTTCACTCCAGGCCTGTACCGATTCGTAATCCGGCCCGGCCACCACAAATTCAACAGGCTGATTGAAGCCTCGCTGGCCAAGGCCCGGCGGGTTGATCACGTTAATCCGTACACCGGAAATATCCGCCAGCTTCTGCCGGATTTCACTGGTTACCTGTTGCTGCTTAATGTCGCGGTTATCCCAATGGGTCAGGCCCATGATCATAAAGGCGTTATCTTCTTCCTCCCGGAAACCGACAATCGACAGGAAACGCGCGGCAATTCCTTCGTCCAGGTAGGGCAGCAGTTGTGTCTCCGCCTGGCGGACAAAGTGGTCGGTATACTCAACCGTTGACCCCCTGGGTGCGCTGGTAGGCATGATAATCACGCCCCGATCTTCCGTGGGCGCAAGTTCCTGCGGCAGGCGCGGGAAAATGACGGTGGCTATGATCAGGCCGGCCACACCTAGCCCCAGCAGCAAACCCGGCTGATTCAGGGAGAATGTCAGCAGCTTTTTATAGCCATTAGTCAGGCCATTGAGCACCTTCTCACTGAACGCCCACAAGCGGTGGCCTTCCTCGGATTCCGGGCTGTGCTGGAGCCACTTGGAGCACAGCATAGGGGCCAGCGTCAGCGCAACCAGACTGGAAAAGATCACGGCAGCGGCCAGGGTAAAGCCAAACTCGGCGAACAGCCGGCCAACGTTGCCACCCATAAACGAAATGGGCACGAACACGGCAATCAGTGTCAGTGTGGTGGCGATGATGGCGAAGGCCACCTGCTTGGCACCGCGATAGGCTGCCAGCAGCGGCGGTTCTCCTTCATCGATGCGCCGCTGGATGTTCTCCAGCATCACAATGGCATCATCCACCACCAGGCCGATGGCGAGGATAATCGCCAGCAACGTAAGCACGTTGATGGAAAAACCGAGGAAGCCCAAGCCGATAAACGCCCCGATCACCGCCACCGGTATGGTCACGGCTGGTATCAATGTGGCCCGCCAGGATCTCAGGAACAGGAAAATCACCAGAATCACCAGAGACACCGCGATGCCCAGGGTGATCAGAACCTCTTTGATGGAGGCACGGATAAAGATGGATTCGTCGTAGCTTTCCGCGAGCGAGACTTCCGGTGGCAGCGTATCCCGAATCCGCTCAAGTTCGGCACGCACTGCATCCGATACCGCCACGGTATTGGCTTTGGATTGCCGGATAATGCCCAGGCCGATGGCAGTTTTCCCATTGGCCCGCAATCGGCTGATGTCAGATTCCACACCCACCTGGATATTGGCGACTTCGCCCAGCCGCAGCAAATCATTGCCGTCACGGCGCACCACCAGGTTGCGGAACTCTTCAACACTGGACAAGCGACCTTCCGCCCTTACCGTGAAGTTGCGGGTAGACGAATCCACCTGCCCCGCCGGCAATTCAACGTTGTTGTCCCGGAGTGCGCGCTCTACCTCCGCCACCGTGATATTTCTGGCCGCGAGGCGCTCCCGGTCTAGCCACACCCGAATGGCGTATCGGCGCTCGCCACCAATCCGAACATCGGCTACGCCATCCAGCACAGACAACCGGTCGACCAGCACCCGATCGGCGAAATCGCTGAGCTCTGCGCTGTCCCATACATCACTGAGCAGCGTTACCCACATCATCGGCCGGGCATCGGAGTCCGCCTTACGAACCCTGGGGGCATCTGCTTCATCAGGTAACTGGTTGGCCACACGGGCAACCGCATCCCGAACATCGTTGGCGGCAACGTCGATATCGCGAGAGGTGTTGAATTCGATGGACGTTCGGGATTCACCTTGCTCAGTGGATGACTCGATGGAACGAATACCCTCAATGCCACTGATCGCCCCCTCAATCACCTGGGTGATCTGGGTGTCCACGACTTCGGCGGCAGCGCCAGTGTAGTCGGTCGATACCGACACAATGGGCGGATCGATGTCCGGATACTCCCGAACGGGCAGTCCCATCAGTGCCGCCACCCCAAACACCACAATCAGCAGGCTCAGGACCGTGGCAAATACCGGGCGCTTGATGGAAATATCGGAGAGGACCATAGATCAGGACTCCCGGCTGGAAATAAACCGGTTATCCGGTATTGCCAGATCAGACTCCAACAGCCTGAGCCGGTCACCGGTACTCAGGCGATCCTGGCCTGTGACCACCACCTGGTCCTCGGCCTCCAGGCCATCCACCACCTCAACCAGGCCGGGCATTCGCGAGCCCGTGTGCACCGACACCCGGCGGGCAACACCATCTTCTGCCACAAATACATACTTCTGATCACCCCGGATCATGACCGCCTGTTCCGGTATGACCAGGCCTTCTCGCTCCTGCAGTGTCAGAGACGCCGACATGAATTGGCCGGGTCGTAAACGGCCCTCAGAGTTGTCGATCAGTGCCCGAACGGACAGCGTCCGGCTCAGCTCATTGATCCGGGTAGCCAGTTCAATCAGCTCTCCCTCAAAGGTTTCTCCGGGAAACGCAGGGGACGTTGCCCGCACTCGTTGACCAATCCTGACCTGGCCAATGAATCGTTCAGGAACGGCAAAGTTGAGCTCCATCCGATCATTGGTGTCCAGTGTCGTGATGGTGGTGCCCACCTGGAGAAAAGCGCCAACGCTGATGTCTGAGAGCCCGACAACGCCGGCGAACGGCGCTTCGATCCGATGGTTCTGTAACCGGACCCTTGCAGCTTCTCGCTGAGCAATGGCAACGTCGACGGCGGTTCTGAGTTCATCGACCTGGGACTGGGAGATACTGTTATTGGCTCGCAGCCTCTGAGCCCGTTCATACTGGCGGCGGGCGTCAGCCAGCTGAGCCTCAATAACGGCAAGGTCAGCCCGGGCTTGGCGATCATCCAACCGGAGCAGAACAGCCCCTTGGGCTACCGCAGCACCTGGCTGCAGGTTCAGCTCCATCACTCGACCGCTCACCTCAGTAGTCAACTCTACCGAGTTCAGGGCTCGCAGATTTGCCACGGCGCCAACGGTGTCACGAACCCGTTGCCGTTCCGGTGTTACCACATTGACGGCACTGGCCTGAGCCTCGCCACCGCTCTGGCCACTGTCTCCTGACTCCAAGTTCAGGTAAATACCAACCCCTGCAGCCACCACCGCAACCACAACCACAGCGATCAGCCATTGTTTCCACATGGGTATTGCTAACCTTTCAGATATAAATGTTACGAGTCGTCCCCGTACCCCAGTTTCTGGATAACCAGTACCACCTCACCAACCTCGACGCCCCATTTGCTCATGGTGGTCTGGTTGATCAGGGTGTCTGGTGTGATCAGGTACATCCAGTCATCCATCCGGACGTCTATGGTGCCATCGCCGTATGACACCCTTAGTACATAATTCATATGGATGGCGTTGCCCTGCCAGCGCATGGTGCCGGGTTTGACTACGTCGCCAGCCTCGGCATGGTAGCTGTCGCCGGCCGGCGTCAGCGTCCAAACCCGGGTTTGAACCTCTCCGTCGTTGAACCGGAATACTTCATCCAGAGTGCCAACACCCTCATCGTTCCAGGTGGCCACAATATCGGCGTCAAAGGTACGAATGACCTTACCGGAGAAGTTCTTGACTACTCCACGGGCAGAAAGTTCGCCCTGGAAAAATTCCCGGGGGATCAGCTCCGGTTGTGCGTCGCGATAATCGTCCAGTGAAGGGCCAGCACAGCCTGCCAGCACAGATACCATCAACAGTATAAGAGCAACTGACCAGACACCACCGGCTTTAAGTCGAATTTCCCTGTTTTGCATGGCTTTTACACTCCGCTAGATGGCCTTGGCTAAGGCGTCGTCGAGTTGTGATTTACGGGCCAGGAGCAATATCCGATCAGGCAGATATGAAATGCGTCATTTGAGCCAATTGTCCATTCTGACATGCAGACAAGCGCTTTCCGTCAATGGCAGCCGCAAGTGAATGCCGTAAAACAGCAGTCATAACGGGCCTCGGGCCCGACCGGATTGCGATAACAGACTGTGAGGATGGGTTATGCCAGTGTACAAAGCGCCATTGCGTGACATGAAATTTCTGCTTAACGACGTGTTCGACTACCCGGGCCACTACCAGACCCTGGCCTCTGGAGAGAACGCAACACCGGATATTGTAGACGCCATTCTGACCGAGTGCGGGCGCTTCTGTGAGGAAGTGCTGAGCCCAATCTACCAGACGGGTGATGAAGAAGGCTGCCGCCTGGAAAACGGAGAGGTCACCACGCCCAAAGGCTACAAAGAAGCGTATGACCAATACGTGATGGGCGGCTGGCAGGGCTTGTCAGCCCCCGAGGAATACGGCGGCCAGGGCCTGCCGGCGTCTATGGGCTTATTCAAACAGGAAATGATGGGCACCGCCAACTGGTCGTTCTCCATGTACCCGGGGCTGTCACTGGGTGCCATGAACACCATTTTCCTGCACGGCTCCGAAGACCAGAAGCAAACCTACCTGGTTCCCCTGACCGAGGGCCGCTGGGGCGGCACCATGTGCCTCACCGAGCCCCAGTGCGGCACCGACCTGGGCCAGGTGAAGACCAAGGCCGAACCACAGGCGGATGGCAGCTACAAGCTGACCGGTACCAAGATCTTCATTTCCTCCGGTGATCACGACCTGACCGAAAACATTGTTCACATTGTACTGGCACGTCTGCCGGATGCGCCTAAAGGCACCCGGGGCATCAGCCTGTTCATCGTACCCAAGTTCCTGCCGGCCGCAGATGGCAGCGTGGGCGAACGCAATGGCGTGAACTGCGGCAGCCTGGAAAAGAAAATGGGTATCAAGGCCTCGGCCACCTGCGTGATGAATTTCGACGGTGCCACCGGCTACCTGATCGGCCCGGAAAACGAGGGCCTGGAGTGCATGTTCACCTTCATGAACACCGCCCGTATCGGCACTGCCATTCAGGGCGTTGGCCCGGCTGAGCTGTCGTACCAGTGGGCGCTGGACTACGCCAAGGAACGCCGTTCCATGCGCGCGCTGTCTGGCAAGAAAGAGCCAGACCAGGTGGCCGACAGCCTGATTCACCACGCGGATGTAAGACGCATGCTGCTGACCCAGAAAGCCATCGCCGAAGGCGGCCGCGCCATGCTGTATTACGCCGCCAGGCTGGCAGACCACATGGTTGAGGCGCACACCGTGGGCGATGACGAGAAGGCCGAGAAATACGACGACAAACTGGGTTTCCTGACCCCAATTCTCAAAGGTTTCCTGACCGAACTGGGCAATGAAGCCGCCAATCTGGGTGTGCAGGTGTTCGGTGGCCACGGATACATCCGTGAGCACGGCATGGAACAGATCGTTCGTGATACCCGGATTGCCACGCTTTACGAAGGCACCACCGGCATCCAGGCACTGGACCTGCTGGGCCGTAAAGTGTTGCTGATGACCCAGGGCGGCGCGGTAAGGGAATTCACCCTGAAAATTGCCAACTTTGCCCGCAAGCACCTGACCAACAAACAGCTGCGCCCGATGGCCATCGAGCTTCTGAAACTGACGGCCCAGTGGAACCTGCTCACCGTCAGGGTGATGCTGGCGGCCCGCAAAGACCGCGATGTGGTCAGCGCTGCCGCCCACGACTTCCTGATGTACAGCGGTTACGTGACCATGGCCTATATGTGGTTGCGTCAGTCCGCGGTGGCCGCCGACAAGCTGGAGAACGGCGGCGACGAGTCTGAAGCCTTCTATCAGACCAAGCTGGCAACCGCCGAGTTCTACTACGAGCGCCTGCTGCCACGGGCCCAGGCCCACGCCACCAGCATGCTCAGCCCGACTCGCAACCTGATGCAGGTGGAGCCGGAAAATATGGCCTTTACCGGGTAATTACCCGGTAACTTCCAGTCCCGGGCCTGGCCCGGGACTTTTTCTTTCTGTCAGCGATCAAATGCTGCTTACAGCCCCCACTTGGTCTCGATGGCCTCGTACATCCCGTTGTTGCGAATGGTCTCCAGTCCCTGGCGCAGCCTGCGAATCACTTCCTCTGAAGTCTCGAGGTTCATTGCCAGGTACAGTTCGGTGTTATTGAACGAAAACACCGGTTCCAGGCCTTCAACGTCCTGTTGAGAGGCAAAGTAAGGTCCCGCCAGCCGGTCTGCAATCCAAAGATCAACCTGGCCCAGTTCCAGTCGCTTGGGGTTGAGGTCATCGCTGTCCATGGCTGAGACCCGGAAATCGCGCTCCAACAGGTACTCGGTCATCACATCACCACGGTAGCCGGCGTACAGCATGCCGCGGGTATCTTCCAGACTGTCAATTTTCAAATCGGTACCTGGGGGGGCAAAAATCGTCCACAGGTTGGTGGTCAGCGGCCCTACCCACTTGAACTGGGAAGCCCGGTTTTCCGTGTAGGTGGTGCAGTAGATGCCATGATTCTTCTTGTTCAGCGCACGGTTATAGCCGAAATCCCAGTTGCGCAGCTTGATCACGTAATCCAGCCCGGAGTGCTCGAGAATGGCCTTGACCATTTCTGTGCACAGACCATCAATGCCATCTTCGTTATGCTCGAAGGCACGACCCGTGGCACTCATGTTGTAGGGAGGGAAGTTCTCGGTATAGATATAGATACGCTCAGACGCCACGGCCGGCAATGGGGCCGTAAACAGGGCAAAAACGACCGCAGTAACGCACAGCAGGTTACGCACAGGTTATCTCCTTTAACTCGAATGGCATGAAACCGCCAAACTGGCGGCACCAATAGACGTAGGCGGAGTTTACCCGACGCTTTGACGTTGTTTTACAACTAAACTATCTGTTTTTGTAAGGGAATTCGTCAGGCCGCCGGGCGAATGCCGGCGGTCTGGGGTTGTGGATAATTGTGGATAACTCAAAAATCAAAGGTGGCGGAGAGCCACAGGCGGCGGCCCTCTTCGACGGTTCCACCGCTGGCCATGCCACGGAAGATATAGACATAATCCGAAGCCCAGGCATCCACCTGATTGCCGTTGTTATCCACATAAGAATACTCGCTGCCAGACAGGAACTCCTTGTCGAACAGGTTGTAGATGGTGGCGGTGAGTTTTACCCGCTCGCTGGCTTGATAGGCGCCACCCAGGTGGAAGAGCGCATAGGCGCTCAGGTCACCTACCTGGTCAAACACAGCCGCTTCTTCGGCGGTGAAATTGTCCCGGTTCTTCAGGTAGCGGGTACGCTCACCCCGGTATTCGCCGGACAACCAGAGATCCAGCTGTGGCGAAGCCTGCCAGTTCAGCCGCGCATGCACAACATGCTCCGGCGTGTTGGTCAAAGGTGCGCCCTTGTTGTCACCGCTCTTCTGCTCTGTGTCGGTATAGGTATAGTTGCCGCGAATACTCCAGTCCGGAGCAAAGCGCCAGCTGGACGCCAGCTCGATACCCCGGGTCTCAGCCTTGCCGATGTTATCCAGCTGATCGTAAGTGCCGTCCGGAATCCTCGGGTCACCACTGATGGTCACCGGCGCACCGCTGTCGATCTTGTCCTTGAACTGGGTGAAGAACACCGTGGCGTTGGCTTTGAAACCTTGCAGGTTATCAAAGTAGGCCCCTACCTCGTAGTTGGTGCTTTTTTCCGGTTCCAGGTCCGGTGTGCCTATGGTCAGCACCTCACCCTGGCTGGTGACGCCGTTGATGCCATTGTGCAGATCGTTGATATCCGGCGTTTTATAGCCCTGACTGACACCACCCTTGAAGGTCCAGCTGGGTGACGTGTTCCACACCAGATAAGCCCGAGGCGTAAAATGGCCGGAGAAAGCGTCATGATCTTCGTAACGCCCTCCCAGCGTCAGGGCCAGATCGTCTCTCAAATACCATTCATCCTCGGCAAACACCGCCCAGGATTCCTGTTTGAAAGTGGTGTTGGCAACGCTGTCTTCCAGTCTGGTATCACGGTACTGCGCCCCCAGCGTTACGATGTGGTTGCTGGTGACGGGCGCAACCAACCGGGTATCAAACACCGTATCTTCCGATTCCAGCTTGCGATCCTGGCCACCAATCAGGTTCTGATAGGGCGCATCGTAAGGCGTACCTATGGTGCCCGGAATCGTCCGGCCTTTGGTTTCGGTCACGTTGTACGTCAGATCACTGCTCCAGGTGCCAAAGCCCAGCTGGCTGGCATGGCCCAGGGCAATCTGGTCACGGTTGAACCGCAGCTCGTCCCGATAGCCATTGGCGGTGTTGGTGTCAGCGTTGCAGGCCCGGTTCTGCCCATCCAGGGTACCCAGTTGGCAACGGTCATTGTTGTACACCTGGCGCCCCTGTTCGGCATCCAGATAAAACTCCTGCCCCTGGACCGGCACCAGCGTCAACCGTGCACCAAGGTTATGATTACGACCGTCCACCGGTGCAACACCCCGCTTGGGCGCCTCACTACCGTCGTCGAAACTCAGATCCGCCGCCGACCGATCAAACACACTGCCGCGCACTGCCAGCCCGAGCAGATTGTCGATCAGCGGTCCACTGGTGTAGAAACTGGCTTTACCGTTATCGCCGTATTCCCGGTGTTGCTGGAAGGTATGTTCGAGCGTGACCGAGCCACTCCAGTCATCCGACACCTTCTTGGTAATGATGTTGACAACACCCCCGATCGCATCAGAACCGTACAGCGTCGACATGGGTCCACGGATCACTTCAATACGCTCAATCGCAGACAAGGGCGGAATGAAGCTGGTGGAGGTATCACCAAAGCCATTGGGAGTGACGTTGCCCGGAGGATTCTGGCGGCGGCCATCAATCAGGATCAGGGTGTACTCGCTCGGAAGGCCTCGAATACTGATGTTCAGCCCACCAGTCTTGCCGGTGCTCTGGCGCACATCCACACCTTCCACAGTTTCCAGGGCTTCCGCCAGATTGGAGAACTGGCTTTGTTGCAGGTTCTGCTGGCTGATCACACTGATGCTGGCCGGAGCATCCGTCACCTTTTGCTCAAAGCCCGATGCCGAAACAACCAGCTCATTCAGTTGCGTCGGTTGGGCAACACTGTGTAGAGAAAAGGTGCTGCTAACAGCCGCAACAGACACGGCCAGAATTGAGGGCCTGAATACCATGAGTCACTCCTTGAAGACCAAGACTGAAAATCAGGAGCGAATGATATTATTTCTCATTTGATAATTAAAACGATTTAACCGGGACGATGCGTCCCGGAAAATGGAACCCTTAGCCGGGGCTACTTACCGATGCAGAAACTGCTGAAGATCTTGCCCAGAAGGTCATCGGGCGTGAGATGGCCAGTGATTTCACCCAGGGCGTCCTGGGCCGCCCGAAGATCCTCAGCCAGGAGTTCCCCGGCACCATAGCCTTCCAGTTGGGTCTGTCCCTGAAGCAGGGAATCCCGAGCGCGTTCCAGGGCATCCAGGTGGCGGCGGCGGGCCAGAAAGCCGCCTTCGGTGGTACTGGCAAAGCCCATGCAGTCCTTGAGGTGGTTACGGAGGACATCCAGGCCTTCCGCCCCCTTGGCCGCCAGACGAATAACCGGTGCGGTCTGATGGGGTTCGGCGCTTATGCCAACCCGTTCGCCGGTAAGGTCTACCTTGTTGCGAATAACCGTGACCGGCGCACTGGCCGGGAGCTGATCAATAAAATCAGGCCAGATTTCGTGGGGTTCGGTTTTGTCGGTGGTGGTGGCATCCACCATCAACAGGATGCGGTCAGCCTGGCGTATTTCATCCCAGGCCCGGGCGATGCCGATTTGCTCTACTTCATCCGGGCTGTCCCGGAGGCCGGCGGTGTCGATAATGTGCAACGGCATGCCATCGATGTGGATATGTTCCCTCAGAACATCCCGGGTGGTGCCTTCAATCGCAGTCACAATGGCCGCTTCCCGGCCGGCCAGGGCATTAAGCAGGCTGGATTTACCGGCATTGGGACGGCCTGCGATCACCACTTTCATACCGTCTCTCAGAATCGTGCCCTGTTGGGCTTCCGACAGGATCTGTTTTACCTGTTGCAACAATCCATGCAGATCATCCGCCACTTTGCCGTCGGCGAGAAAATCGATTTCTTCCTCCGGAAAGTCGATGGCCGCTTCCACGTAGATACGCAGGTGAGTCACCGCATCGACCAGTTCATCAATCCGTCTGGAAAATACACCTTGCATGGAGCGCACGGCGCATCGGGCTGCCTGCTCGGAGCTGCTTTCAATCAGGTCGGCAATGGCTTCAGCCTGGGCCAGGTCGAGTTTGTCATTCAGAAACGCCCGCTCGGAAAACTCGCCGGGCCGTGCCAGACGGGCGCCCAGACTGCAGACTTCCCGCAACAGCATGTCCAGGATCACGGTGCCGCCATGGCCCTGCAACTCGAACACGTCTTCACCGGTGAACGAGTGAGGGTTCGGAAAATACAGCCCGATGCCCTCGTCGATCAGTTCGCCCTGGTTATCCCGGAAGGGACCGTAATGGGCATAGCGGGGCCGGGGCTCAAAGCCGAGCATTTTACTGGCAATGTCCAGGGCTTTCGGCCCTGAAACCCGAACAATACCCACACCCGCCTGGCCCGGTGCAGTGGCGATGGCCGCGATGGTGTCTGTGGTTGCCTGCATGGTGTGTTTTTCCTGATTAGAAATGACAAAGGCTCCACAGGGGAGCCTTCGTCAGGTCAGTGCAACTGATTGCTCAGTGTTTCTTGCCTGCCATTTCCACTTCGATCTTGCGGGTAATGTACCACTGCTGAGAGATCGAAAGAATGTTGTTCACCAGCCAGTACAGTACCAGACCAGCCGGGAACCACAGGAAGAACACCGTGAAGACTGGTGGCATCAGCTTCATGATCTTCGCCTGCATGGGGTCTGGTGGTGTCGGGTTCAGGCTCATCTGGATGAACATGCTGATGCCCATCAGGATTGGCAGGATAAAGTACGGATCCATCTGGGACAGGTCGTTTATCCACAACATGAACGGCGCATGGCGTAGCTGCACACTCTCGAACAGTACCCAGTAGAGCGAAATGAACACCGGCATCTGTACCAGTATCGGCAGACAGCCACCCAGCGGATTGATCTTCTCCCGCTTGTACAGGGCCATCATCTCCTGGGACATCCGCTGGCGATCGTCACCGTAGAGTTCTTTCAGGCGCGTGAGTTGTGGTGCCACTGCGCGCATTTTTGCCATGGAGCGATAGCTGGTGGCAGACAGGTGGAAGAACACCGCTTTGACCAGCACCGTCAGCAGGATGATCGCCACACCCCAGTTGCCCACCAGGCCATAGAACCATTCCAGGATATAGAACAACGGCAGGGAGATGAAAAACAGCCAGCCAAAGTCTACGGTACGGTCCAGGTTAGGAGCCAGGGCTTCCAGGCGATCAATGATCTTGGGGCCCACGTAAGCAGTGGCACCTACCTCAACAGTCTGCCCGGGGGCAACCGCGGTTGCCGGATAGACAAAACCCATCACATGCAACTGATCCCGGCGGGTGGTCTGGAATTGTGCTGTTTTATCACGGTCCGGAACCCAGGCGGTAATGAAGTAGTGCTGCAGGAACGCCAGCCAGCCATTAGTGACCGGTTCGTTAACCCGTTGTTTGCCCAGGTCGCTGAAATCGTATTTTTCATAGGGATCGTCAGGCGTGCTGATGACCAGGCCAAGGTAGGCCTTGATACCCATGGTGGTCTGGGAGGTTGGGTCTGGAGCCTCGTCCCTTACGATCTTACCGGTGAAGTTACCTTGCCAGTCGGAATCGGACTGGTTGTTGATCAGGTAACGGATATCAATCTCATAGCTTTCCCGGGCAAGGCGGTAGCGTTTGGTGATATCAACGCCATCCTCTGTGGTCAGTTTGAGGTCAATGATCAGTTCATCCTGACCATCGGTCAGCTCGAAACGGGAAGCTTCTGCCTGGTAAACCGGCGCCTGACCGGCACTGCGACCGTCGGGACCATTGCGGCCGATCAAACCACTTTCCAGAATATAGGTACGGTTCTGGGTGTTGGTCAGAAGGGTCAAGGGTTGTTCGCTGTCGAGCGATTCATCGTACTGAAGAAGGGAACTGGCAATGACATTGCCACCAACACGGTCGATGGTCAGTTCCAGTACGTCGGTTACTACCGTGATGAACTGGTCGCCGACACTTTGTTCGCCGTCAGAGGAGGTGGATCGGAGTTCGCCGGTTTCAGGTGTGACAAACTCATCGTCTGTCCGGGAAGCACTTTCCGGTAAAACCATGTCATCAACAGATCCGTCCGACCCCGAGGTTTCTACCTGGGTGACCTGTTCAGTAGGGGGCTGGTTGTAGTCCTCATTCCAGGCAAGCACCATCAGATAACTGACAATAGCCAGGCCGGCAAACAAAACGATGCGTTGAATATCCATAAACGTTAGTGTCTGGTTTGAGTGTTGGTCGGAGAATGTTGGGTCTCTGTGCCCGGTACGGGATCATAACCGCCTTCGGCCCAGGGATGACATCTTAATAATCGGCGGGTTGCCAGATAAGAGCCTTTGGCTGCTCCGTGGTGTTGAATCGCTTCAACCGCGTATTGGGAGCAGGTTGGGAAATGCCGGCAATGGCTGGCCATCATGGGACTGATAGCGTACTGATAGAACCGGATAGGCAGTAACAGAATCTGTCGCATTAACCCGTACCTTTTGAATTCACAGTTGTTTGATCAACTGAGGACTGATGGTACTTCTTCCTGAGACGGCGCCAAAGATCGTTAAGCGACGATATAACTGAGGCGTTATCCAGTTGAGCGAGTCCTTGCCGACCAAGAACAATAATGTCGAGGTCCGGTAGATCCGTCTGATGCCTGAAAGTTTCTCGAACCTGGCGTTTTATCCGATTTCTCTGGACCGCCAGTTTGAGATTCTTTTTGGAGAAAATGAGTCCGACCCTGGCGTGGCCCAGATTATTTGGAGCTGCCAGGATCAGAAAATTCCTGTGCGGAACTTTCAGCTGCACATCATCGAAGACCTTGCTGTAGTCCGAAGGCCGCAACAGTCTGTGTGACTTCGGAAACGTCAAGGCCTTCATGAGGCAAACATCAGGTTACGCTGACAGGCGTGCGCGGCCTTTGGCACGGCGACGAGAGATTACCTTACGGCCGTTAGCAGTCGCCATACGGGCACGGAAGCCGTGAACACGCTTGCGCTTCAGGACGCTCGGTTGGAATGTTCTTTTCATGGTGATGTTCTCACAAATTCGTCAATGGACATTGGTCGTTGGCTGGAAAATAGACAGCCAAAACAGGAGCGGCATTCTAGTCAAATCTGCTAGCAAGTTCAATGACTGTGCATCGGGGAAGTGAATTTTTCGGTATGGGTACAAGCCGAAGGCCTGACTAATAAAATCTATAGGTCTTTTTTAAATTCTTTCAAAGATTATTTATTACTGTTATTAGGCACCTTGATATCTGTGGGAAAGTCTTTTTTTTCTTTCAACAACAGATACTTGAATTAATGACAAGTACGGTGACAGGTCGCTGTGAGCCCTGTGGACGAGAGGGCATGGAATTGTGAATAACCCGCTGTTTCGAGGAAGGCCCGAGTTATTCATGGTTTGGTCCAAGGCTTTCACACAGGGTTGGGGGCGGTCTGTGCACAAGGACCTGTGGGTAACTTTTTTTCAGGGCATTTCTGTACACAAGCCTGTAGATAGGTCTGGAACGTTCTGAAAGATGGAGAGAAATGTTTCCACAGGCTGTTTATGACAGTGATTGTTGGCCTTTTACTGTGGGCCACGGCGGGGTAGAATCCGGGGTCACCTTGAGCGTCGGGAAAAGCCTTTTCCGATGTGAGAACAGTCAGGTTTCGGGAGCAGGCGGTCGTGCCTAACAGTATGTGGCATCAATGTCTTGAAGTACTCCGGGATGAGTTTCCCGCGCAACAGTTCAATACCTGGTTGAGACCCCTCCAGTCGGATCTCCGAGAGGGGCAGCTGATGCTGTTTGCGCCGAACCGTTTTGTAATGGACTGGGTTAATGAAAAGTATCTGCGCCGTATAGAGGAAGTCCTGAAGGACCTCAATGGTGGTCAGGCGCCGCGGGTTCAGATGAAAGTAGGGTCGGCGCCCCGGGAAAGTGAACCGGTGGTGCGCTCGGTGGCTGAGCCAAAGCCGGCTAGTCTGGCCGACGAAATCGGGCAGCGGGTAACCGAGGAAGAGAAGAGTGTCGCGGCAACTGTGGCCGGTTCTACCTCTGCGGGTGTCAGCCGCAGTGCGCAGAAAATAAATGGCGAACGCCGGCCGGTACAGGTGGAAGGTGACATCAAGCACCAGAGCTTTCTGAATGAGACCTTCACCTTCGAGACCTTTGTTGAGGGTAAGTCCAACCAGCTGGCCCGTGCGGCCTCAATGCAGGTGGCTGAGAACCCCGGCGGAGCCTATAACCCGCTGTTCCTGTACGGCGGTGTCGGTCTTGGTAAAACCCACCTGATGCACGCCATCGGTAATGAAATCGTCCGCCGTAATCCCAAGGCGAAAGTCGCTTACCTTCGATCTGAACGGTTCGTTGCGGATATGGTCAAGGCTCTGCAGCTAAACGCCATCAACGAGTTCAAACGTTATTATCGGTCCGTGGATGCGTTGCTGATTGACGATATTCAGTTCTTTGCCCGTAAAGAGCGCTCACAGGAAGAGTTTTTCCATACCTTTAATGCGCTGCTTGAAGGTGGCCAGCAGGTCATCGTGACCTGTGATCGGTTTCCGAAAGAAATCGTCGATATGGAAGAGCGATTGAAATCGAGGTTTGGCTGGGGTCTGACGGTAATGGTGGAGCCGCCGGAGCTTGAAACCCGTGTGGCGATTCTGATGAAGAAGGCCGAGCAGGCCAATGTGAAATTGAGCAGCGAGGCGGCATTCTTTATTGCTCAGAAGATTCGATCAAACGTTCGAGAGTTAGAGGGAGCGCTTCGTTTGGTGATAGCGAATGCTCACTTCACTGGGTCTGAGATTACCCCTCCGTTTATCCGGGAAAGCCTGAAGGATCTGCTGGCGCTGCATGAAAAGCAGGTCAGTATCGATAACATCCAGCGCACGGTGGCGGAGTACTACAAGATCAAGGTGGCCGATCTGTTGTCCAAACGCCGCACCCGGACGGTGACCCGGCCCCGTCAGGTGGCCATGTCCCTGGCCAAGGAGTTGACCAATCACAGCCTGCCAGAAATCGGCGACGCCTTTGGCGGCCGTGACCACACCACGGTGTTGCACGCCTGTAAGAAGATTGTGGAACTCCAGGAAACGGACCCTGGAATCCGCGAGGACTACCAGAACTTTATGCGATTGCTGACCACCTGACCGGGTGGCGATCAACCAACAACATTCACTTCCGACAACTGAAGCCGAGTGCCATGAAACTGACCATAAGCCGTGAATCCCTTCTTACTCCTCTGCAAAGCATTGCTGGCGTTGTGGAAAAGAAACAGACCATGCCGGTTTTGTCCAACGTGTTGCTGGAAGCTGAAGACAACACACTGACACTCACCGGTACCAATATGGAAGTTGAACTGGTCGGGCGGGTTACGCCGGTCCACGTGGACCAACCGGGCAGGATCACGGTACCGGCCAGGAAGCTGTCTGATATCTGTCGAGCACTGGGTGACGAAGCCCCGATTGATCTGGCGCTGGAAGGTGACCGTCTGCACGTGCGAGCGGGCAACTCCCATTTTACCTTGTCGACCCTGCCGGCTGAGCACTTTCCCAACGTGGAAGACGAGCCGGAAAGCTTCCGCCTGGAGCTGCCGCAGAAAGAACTGGGCCGGATGCTGGACGCCACGGCGTTTGCCATGGCCCAGCAGGATGTTCGTTATTACCTTAATGGCCTGTTGCTGGAAGTAGACAGTAGCCATGTGCGGGTGGTGGCGACCGATGGCCACCGCCTGGCCATGGCCCATTCCGACCTGCAAACCGGTTGCCCGGAACCCCGGCAGGTGATTGTGCCCAGAAAAGGCGTGTTGGAGCTCGCCCGCCTGCTAGACGATGTGGAATCGCCGGTCACTCTGGTGATTGGTGACAACCACCTGCGTGCGACGGTGGGCGCGTATACCTTTACCTCCAAACTGATCGAAGGCAAGTTCCCGGACTACAACCGGGTTATCCCCAGGGGTGGGGATAAGGTGGTGCTCGCTGACAGGGCAACGCTGAAGAACACCTTGCAGCGGGCCGGTATTCTGTCTCACGAGAACATTCGCGGGGTACGCTTGAACCTGGCACCGGGGGAGCTGCAAGTGTTCGCCAACAACCCGGACCAGGAACAGGCCGAAGACGCGCTGCCGGTGGAGTATCAGGGCGAATCCCTGCAGATCGGTTTTAATGTAGGCTACCTGATCGATGTGATGAATGCGCTGGATGAGGCTCAGGTGAAGATTACCCTGTCGAACCCCAACAGCAGTGCATTGATCGAAGCAGAGAACGACAACAGCTGCCTGTATGTGGTCATGCCGATGCGGCTGTAACCTTTCCGGAGGAATTTAATGGGTGCCGTAACCAACGGAATCAAAGGTGCTTTCAGGGTTGGTCAGACACTGTCGGTGCTTGGCCGTACCGGGCTGAACTGGGTTCGGGGCGATCGCCCCCCTACCCCGAAACTGCTGCGCCAGACGTTTGAGAATCTTGGGGCCACCTATATCAAGCTTGGTCAGTTTATAGCGAGCTCCCCCACGTTCTTTCCAAAAGAGTATGTGGAAGAGTTTCAGTATTGTCTTGATAAAACCCCCAGTCTTCCATTCGGCGTGATCAAGCGCATTATCCGTGAGGAACTTGGGCGGCCGATTGATCAGGTGTACTCGGAAATCGATCCGGTGGCTCTTGCGTCGGCATCAATTGCGCAGGTTCATGCGGCGAAACTGGTGACTGGCGAAGACGTGGTTATCAAGGTTCAGAAGCCTGGCGTGGAAAATATTCTGCTGACCGACCTGAACTTTCTGTACCTGTCGGCGCGGATTCTGGAAACCCTGGCGCCGAAGCTGTCGTGGACATCCCTGTCTGGCATTGTTGAAGAAATTCAGCAGACCATGATGGAAGAATGCGACTTCATCAAGGAAGCCAATAATCTGAAGGTGTTCCGGGAATTCTTGCTGAATACCCATAACGACGACGCGACCGTGCCCCGGGTATATGAGCAGTGCACTACTCGCAGAATCCTGACGATGGAGCGTTTCTATGGCGTTCCGCTGACGGATCTCGACAGCATTCGCGGTTTTTCCAAAGATCCCGAACGTACCTTGATCACCGCCATGAACACCTGGTTCGCCAGTCTGACCCAGTGTGAGTTTTTCCACGCGGATGTGCACGCTGGCAACCTGATGGTGCTGAAGGACGGGCGCGTCGGGTTTATCGATTTTGGTATTGTCGGGCGCATCAGGCCGGACACCTGGCAGGCGGTCAGCGATTTCATATCCGCGATTATGGTCGGTAACTTCGACGGTATGGCCGATGCCATGATCCGGATTGGCGTCACCCGTCGCACGGTGAGGGTGGATGAGCTCTCTGCCGACCTGCAACGTCTGTATCGTCAGATGGACGGAATGGTCCCGGACGACGTTCCCTATGAAATGGGTCAGGCGGAGGATGACGTTAACAATATTCTCATGGATATGGTGAAGGTGGGAGAAAGCCATGGGCTGCACTTTCCCCGAGAATTTGCGCTGTTGCTGAAGCAGTTCCTCTATTTCGATCGGTATGTGCATATCCTGGCACCGGAGATGGATGTGTTTATGGATGAACGGTTGACCATGCTCCATTAACGAGCGTCGCCGCCACGCATCTTGTACACTAAGGCAATGTCGTGTTCCGGCATTGCCTTTTTTTATGCTCCGACCCCGGTGATGAGAATTCCTCCTTTATGGCGCTTGTGAAAATCCAGACCCAGAATTTCCGAAACCTGGCGCCGGACCCTGTCGGTTTTTCACCTTCCTTTAATCTGTTGTACGGCGCTAATGGCAGTGGTAAGTCCAGTGCCCTGGAAGCGATTGCTTATCTGGGATTGGGGCGGTCTTTTCGGGTGAGTCGGCATCAGGCGGTGGTCAGCCATGGTCACAGCAAGTTAACGGTGTTTGGCGCTCTGGACAGTGGGCTCAGCAATAGTGAGGACCAAAGTGGTACGGCGGAAGGCAGCACCGGCATCGCCCATCGGCTGGGAATATCCCGGGATGTATCCGCCAAGGAAACAGCGTTAAGGGTTGATGGCGAAGCTGTACGCAGTTTGTCATCCCTGGCCATGCATTTGCCCGTGTCGGTGATTGACCCAGGGGTATTCGACATTGTGGCTGGTGGTCCCGGAAAACGGCGGCAGTTTCTGGACTGGTTAGTGTTCCACGTGGAACCTTCCTTTTCGGTAATGTGGCAACAGTGCCAGAGAGTGACATCACAGCGGAATCAAACGCTCAGAAATGGTAGACTGGACGAATCGCTGCTCCGGGTCTGGGACAGTCAGTTCGGTGCCCTGGCGGAAACCCTGAGCGATGTCAGAGAGCAGGTTTTCAGGCAGTTCAAAGCGGCGTTCGATGCCGTGCTTCAGGAGCTGGATGCCAGCTGGACGGAAGGTCTGAAACTTGAGTTCTATCCTGGCTGGGATCGGTCTCGCTCGCTAGTGGATATACTGGCAAGCCACCGGGAGCAGGAACGCCGGATGGGGCATACGTTGTATGGCCCTAATCGTGCAGATATCCGTCTCAAGTTAGGTGGTCGGCCGGTTGCGGAAACCTTTTCCCGGGGGCAGCAGAAGACACTGGTTATTCTGATGAAAATTGCCCAGGGAAAGGTGTTGAGTGATCTTGGTAAGCAGGTGACTTTCCTGCTGGACGACATTAATGCCGAACTGGATGTGCGCCATCGGATCATGCTGGCGCATGAGCTTCAGGATTTGCGTTGTCAGGTGTTTATCACCTCTATTGAGCATCCGGAACCTGACGTGCTCTGGGGCGAGCGTGATGCACCGGAATACAGAATGTTCCACGTGGAACATGGAAAATTGACGGAAGAATAGACTGGCATTGGCGGCGTGTACCGTTTTCCGCTGAACCTCGCCAGTATCACCTTCAGGAGTCTCATTAATGAGTGAATCGAACTACAATTCCTCCAGTATCAAGGTCCTTAAAGGACTGGATGCGGTGCGTAAGCGCCCGGGCATGTACATCGGTGATACCGATGACGGCACCGGCCTGCACCACATGGTCTTTGAATTGGTGGATAACTCCATCGATGAGGCTCTGGCTGGCTACTGTTCCGAGATCGGGGTCATTATTCACCCTGACGAGTCTATCAGCGTTAAAGATAATGGCCGCGGCATTCCGGTGGATCTCCACGAAGAAGAGGGTGTTTCCGCTGCCGAAGTCATCATGACGGTTCTGCACGCTGGTGGTAAGTTTGATGACAACTCCTACAAGGTCTCCGGTGGTCTTCACGGTGTGGGTGTTTCGGTGGTTAATGCCCTGTCCTCTACCCTGACCCTGACGATCCGGCGTGAGGGCAAGGTTTACGAGCAGACCTATACCCACGGCGTACCTAACGCACCCCTGGCAGAAGTGGGTGAAACAGAAGCGTCCGGCACCAAGGTGCACTTTATTCCCTCACCGGAAACCTTTACCCATATTGAGTTTCACTACGATATCCTGGCCAAGCGCCTGCGGGAACTGGCGTTCCTGAACAGCGGCGTGCGTATTCGCCTGACCGATGAACGCAGTGGCAAGGAAGAAGTGTTCGAGTATGAGGGTGGTTTGCGGGCCTTCGTAGAACACCTGAACACCAACAAGACGCCAATTAACCGGGTGTTTCATTTCACCCGTGATCGAGAAGACGGCATCTCGGTTGAAGTGGCGATGCAGTGGAACGACGCCTTCCAGGAGAACCTTTACTGCTTCACCAACAACATCCCCCAGCGGGATGGTGGTACGCACCTGGCGGGCTTCCGCGCCGCCCTGACCCGTTCCCTGAATAACTACATCGATCATGAAGGTCTGGGCAAAAAGGCCAAGGTAGCCACCACCGGTGACGATGCCCGTGAAGGCCTCACCGCCATCATCAGTGTGAAAGTACCCGACCCGAAATTCTCCTCTCAGACCAAGGACAAACTGGTCTCCTCTGAGGTGAAAACCGCCGTTGAGCAGGAACTGTACCAGAGCTTTGCCGAGTACCTGCAGGAGCAGCCGAACGAGGCCAAGCTGATCGTCAACAAGATGGTTGAAGCAGCCCGGGCGCGGGAAGCCGCCCGCAAGGCTCGGGACATGACCCGCCGCAAAGGCGCCCTGGACATCGCCGGTCTGCCCGGCAAGCTGGCGGACTGCCAGGAAAAAGACCCCGCCCTGTCCGAACTGTTCATAGTGGAGGGTGATTCTGCGGGTGGCAGTGCCAAGCAGGGTCGCGATCGTAAAACCCAGGCCATCCTGCCCCTGAAAGGTAAGATCCTGAACGTGGAGAAAGCCCGTTTCGACAAGATGCTGTCGTCTGCGGAAGTGGGTACCCTGATTACCGCACTGGGTTGCGGCATCGGCCGGGAAGAGTTCAATCCGGACAAGCTGCGCTACCATTCGATCATCATCATGACCGATGCGGACGTGGATGGTTCGCACATCCGTACCCTGCTGCTTACGTTCCTGTTCCGTCAGATGCGGGAAATCATCGAGCGCGGTCACGTGTTCATTGCCATGCCGCCCCTGTATAAGGTCAAGCGCGGCAAGCAGGAGCAGTATCTGAAAGACGAGAAGGCGAAAGAAGCTTACCTCACCCAGACTGCCCTGGACGGCGCTCAGCTGTTCGTGAATCCGGAGGCTCCCGCCATCAAGGATTCCGCCCTGGAAACCATGGTCAAGGACTACCAGGCGGTGATGGCGATGATCGAACGCCTGTCCCGCGCCTACCCCGCGAAGGTATTGCAGCAGATGGTGTACAACACCACCCTCAAGCCGGAGCAGCTGAAAGACGAGGCGGCGGTTGCCAAGTGGGTTGCACATCTGGGTGATGGTCTTGAACTGGATACCCGCACCGGCACCAAATACGTATTCTCGGTCACCCGGGACGAAGAGCGTGGCTTGTATCTGCCGATGGTTACCATCTATGTGCATGGTATTCCCCATGAGCACATCTTCAGCCATGACTTCTTTGAATCATCCTCCTACAAGGCCATTGCCCGCCTGGGTGAGACCCTGGAGGGGTTGATTGACGAGGGTGCCTACGTGCAGCGTGGCGAGCGCAAGCAGGTGGTGTTGTCGTTTGAGGGTGCTCTGGACTGGTTGATGAAAGAGGCCCAGCGTGGTCTGAACATCCAGCGCTATAAGGGATTGGGTGAGATGAACCCGGAACAGCTGTGGGAAACCACCATGGACCCGGAAAGTCGCCGCATGATGAAGGTCACCATTGAAGACGCCATCGCTGCCGACCAGATCTTCACCACCCTGATGGGTGATGACGTCGAGCCGCGCCGGATCTTCATTCAGACCAACGCCCTGGAAGTGACCAATCTGGACGTATAACCACGCTGACAGACTGGCATAAAAAAAACGGTGGTACCCGACGGGGCCACCGTTTTTTGTTATCAGTCAGGAATTTTTATTCCGAGATATTACTTCGAGGATTCCGCGCGTTTTTGTTCTTTCTCTTTCTCCTTCTCCACCAGGTGCTGAGCCATCACCTCTTCCAGGGTATACCCGGTCAGGCGGCGAATGGTGCGCCACAGGTAGTAGAAGATCAGCATCATCATGATCATTGATGGAATGGCGATCATCGGATAGCTCACCAGGGTCATCCGTCCAAGCTCTTCGTTGAACGCCTGAGTGCCCGAGGGGCTGACCACGATCCACTTGGCCAGCACATAGTTCATGATGGAGGAGAACAGGAAGGTACCGGCAAAGAAATAGCTGGCGTTGAGCAGCCGCGCCTCGAACTGGTCAACACAGCCCTTCTCTTCCAGCGAGGCGTGGATCTTATCCACATCCAGAATGTTCGGGTTGTACAGCAGCGTTCGTACAAGTGGGTACTTGGTCCGGGTGGATATCAATACCGCAAGACCAATCACTGCCGGTACTGCCGCCTCCTTGATGGCCAGCCAGCCGGCGTCCAGCTCCAGTAACCCGATACCGCCAGTCAGGCCAATGCTGATCAGGCCCAGCAGGGCGATGAAGTTCTTTTTGCGGTAACGGATGAGCTCGAACAATCCCCAGCCAAGAGGAAACGCGAGGCCAATGACCAGTGCGTTGACACTGCCAAGATGCTCGTCACCACTGAACTTCATCAGTATGACCGAGGGAATGATGATACTGACCAGAAGGTCAACCCACGGTCTGGGTTTGTGGTCGGGAACGGAAGGGTTAGTCTGGGACGTCATGGTTACCGCCTATCGAGGAATCGACGGCAGGTGCCTGAAGAGGCACTGCCGGAGAGAGCTTTCCGGCAGTATACGATGAATTGGAGGGGGAACGTAACCGGGCCCGGAGGCCCGGGTCAGGCAGCCACTTCTCTCAGGCATTCTTCAACAATGGTAAGCCCTTCCTCCAACACCTCATCTTCAATGGTTACTGGCATCAGGAAGCGCAGGGTGTTGCCGTACATACCACAACTCAGCAAGATCAGCCCTTTCTCTTTGGCTTTCCTGGTAATCGCCGCTGCCAGCTCGGGCTTTGGTGTGTGGTTATCTTTGCTGTCCACCAACTCAAAAGCTGCCATGGGGCCCAGATTACGAACGTTATCCACATGGGCAAACTGCTCCTCCCACTGGTCGAAGCGCTGTTTCAGTTTTTCGCCCAGGCGCTGGCTTTTTCCGAGGATGTCTTCTTCTTTGAACACGTCAAACACTGCCAGGGCAGCGGCACAGGCTGTCGGGCTGCCGGTGTAGGTGCCACCCAGGGAGTTAGGGCCGGAGGCATCCATGTGTTTGTCCGTACCAACGATGGCCGAGATTGGCATGCCATCCGCCATACTCTTGGCCATGGTCATCAAATCTGGCTCAATGCCACTGTGTTCAATCGCGAACATCTTGCCGGTGCGGCCAAAGCCACTTTGAACCTCATCCACCACCATGAGGATGTTGTTCTCATCGCAGATCTTGCGAATTTCCTTCAGGAAACTGGTGGGTGCTGCATAGAACCCCCCCTCACCCAAAACCGGCTCGATAACGATGGCCGCGGTGTTGTGGGCGGGTGAGTCGGCTTTCATGGTCATTTTGAGACCACGCAAAGCCTCTTCTTCACTGACGCCATGGTACGGGACGGGATACGGTGCCCGGTAAACATTGCCGGGCATGGGGCCAAAATCTGTTTGATAGGGTGCCGCTTTACCATTCATCGCCATGGTGTAGAACGTGCGCCCGTGGTAACCGCCGTCAAAGCAGATCACGTTGGTTTTCCCGGTTGCAGCCCGGGCGATTTTCATGGCGTTTTCCAGTGCCTCGGCACCGGAATTGGCGAGCATCACCTTGGCGTGGCCCTTCACTGGAACCACTTCACTCAGCTTCTGAGCCAGTTTCACATAGCCTTCATAAGGCATGACGGTCTGGCAGGTGTGCATCAGGTTGTCGAGCTGGGCCTTGACCGCCTCAACCACCTTGGGGTGCCGATGGCCGATGTTCAACACGCCAATGCCGCCGGCGAAATCGATCATGCGTTTGCCGTCGGCGTCCCAGACTTCTGCATTCAGGGCGTGGTCTGCAAATTGATCATTGGGGCTTGCTGCGCCCGCGGCGACGTATCGCTCTTTGAGTGCCTGCAATTCTTTATTGCTCACTTTGCTGTTCTCCCTGGTTCAGGATTGAGGATTTCTCCTAACAGTGTAGGGAGTACGCACTCAACACACAAACCGACCAGAATGGGCGCTAGCGACTGGCGTCCCGGAATTGCAGGCTGGCCAGGCGCTGATACAGTTCGTTATCGCGCATCAGTTCATCGTGGCTGCCGACCGCCTGCAGCCGACCCTGCTCCAGTACCGCGATGCGATCGGCGTCTCTTACAGTCGCCAGTCGATGCGCAATCACCAGCGTGGTGCGCCCGGCGGTGAGCGCCGGCATGGCTTGCTGGATCAGGTGCTCGCTCTCGGCATCCAGGGCGCTGGTGGCTTCATCCAGTAACAGAATCGGGGCATCCGCCAGCAGTGCCCGGGCAATGGCCAGGCGCTGCTTCTGCCCGCCTGACAGCCCCAGCCCGGCATCGCCTAACGGCGTGTCATAGCCCTGTGGCAGTGCCTGGATAAACTCATCGGCATGGGCGATCCGCGCTGCCTGCTCCACCTCGGATTGCTCAGCGCCCGGGCGGGCATAGCGAATGTTGTCCGCCACGGTGCCATGGAACAACGCCGGGTTCTGGGGTACCAGGGCAAAGCAGCGTCTTAGCGCTTCCAAAGTCAGCTCGGCGGAGTCTACCCCGTCGATCAGGATCCGCCCGGAATCCGGTTGATAGAAATGCAGCAACAGGTCGAACAGGGTGGACTTGCCCGCCCCGGAAGGCCCCACCAGGGCCAGGGTCTCCCCGGGGCGAATATGCAGCGACAGATCCGAGATCGCCGGCAGGGCCTGCCGGCCTGGATAACTGAAGCCCAGATGCTCGATGGTGATCTCGCCGGTGACCGGCCCGGTAAAAGACCGGTTCTCCCCTTCCCGCACAAACGCCGGCTCGGTCTGCAGCAGCTCAAACAGACGGGCCGCAGACCCGGCTGCCCGTTGCAGTTCACCAATCACCTCACTGATAGCCCCCGCCGCAACGCCAACCAGCAGGCTGTAGAATACGAATGCCGCCAGTTCACCGGGGCTTATCCGGCCGTGAATCACATCCAGCCCGCCAATCCAGATCACAATGCCGACCGCCCCCATCACCAGGGAAATCGCCAGAGTAGTCAGCCACGCCCGCTGCCGGATGCGCTCGCGGGCAATGTCGAACGCCTTCTCGGACACCTCCGAGAAAAACCGCCGGTCGTGGGGCTGGTGATTGAAGGCCTGAACGGTTTTGATCTGGGAAAGGTTCTCCCCCACGTAACTGCCTACATCCGCCACCCGATCCTGGCTCAGCCGCGACAACTGCCGAACCCGGCGGCCGAAGAACAGGATCGGCGCAATCACCAGGGGGAACCCCAGCAGAATGATGGCCGCCAGCTTGGCGTTGGTGACAAACAGCAAAATCAGCCCGCCGATAAGCATCAGCGTATTGCGCAGGGCAATGGACACCGTGGAGCCGATCACTGATTGCAGCACCGTGGTGTCGGCGGTAAACCGGGACTGGATTTCCAACGCCCGGTTCTGCTCGAAAAAGCCGGGGTGGAGATCAATCAGGTGGTTGAACACCTTCTTGCGAATATCCGCCACCACCCGTTCGCCAATCCAGGACACCAGGTAGAATCGGGCAAACGAACCAAAGGCCAGGCCGAGCACCAGAACAAAAAACAGACCAATGGCTTTGGCCAGGTTTTCCGGTGATTGCGTGGCGAGGCCCTGATCGACCAGAATGCGCAGGCCCTGGCCCAGACCCAGGGTTATGCCGGCAGTGATGACCAGTGCCAGCAGTGCCCCGGCCACGGCGCGGCGGTAGGGGCTGATAAACTCGATGACGAGTTTTAATGCTTTACGATGATTGGGGCTGATGACCACTCTCCTTGCCAGATTTAACGAATTCCGGTGTTTTACGGTTTGTTCTCGATTCAAGACGTATCATAGCCTCTAACCTTGGAGTTTTAGCACTTGGGGCTGGTAGGGCTTTCCGGGACACGCTGTAAATACGTCCATGTACGCTCGACAAAAGCCATCCCTGGCTTTTGACGGTCCCGGAAAGCCCTACCAGCCCCAAGTGCTCCCTGACCATGGAGATTGCTGTTTGCGCGCATACGCTGATAACGACTACCCCGCTGACCACAAACCCGATTGGTCCATCATTTCTGGATTATGGCCCTATTTGCTGGAATTCCGTGGCCGGGTGGTGCTGGCGCTGTCATTGCTGGTACTGGCGAAACTGGCCACCGTCGCCACGCCGGTCGCCCTGAAATACATCGTCGATTACCTGGACCAGAATCGCGGCGCCGACATGCTGCTGTGGATTCCGGTTGTGCTGGTAGTGGCCTACGGTTCGCTCAGATTTGGCGCCACCCTGTTCAGCGAACTGCGGGATGCGGTTTTTGCGCGGGTGGCGGAACGGGCCATGCGGCGGGTGTCTCTGCGGGTGTTTGAACACCTGCACCGGCGGGAGCTGGGTTTTCACCTGGACCGCAAAACCGGTGGCCTGGCCCGGGATATTGAACGGGGCACCAACGGCATCAGCTTCCTGCTGCGCTTCACCTTGTTCAATATTGTGCCCACTATCCTGGAAATCCTACTGGTAGCGGGCATCCTGCTGGTGGTGTTCAACGTGGGTTACGTCCTCGCCATTCTGGTGGCGGTGGTGGTTTATGTGGTGTTCTCGATCAAGATCACCGAGTGGCGAACCAAGTTCGTGCGGGAAGCCAATGCAAGGGACAACCAGTCCAACTCCCGAGCCATCGACAGCCTGCTGAACTACGAAACGGTCAAATACTTTAATAACGAACGCTACGAAGCCGAACTGTACGACCAGGACCTGGACGAGTGGGAAAAGGCCCGGCTGAAGAACCGCTTGTCCCTGGCCACCCTGAACGCCGGCCAGGCGCTGATCATCGGCGTGGCGCTAATTGTGATCATGGCCATGGCGGTAGGCGAAGTGGCCAGCGGTGAAATCACCCTGGGCGACTTCACCATGATCAACGCCTACCTGATCCAGCTGTTCATCCCCCTGAACGCATTGGGCTTCGTTTACCGGGAAATCCGCCAGGCCCTGGTGAACGTGGAGCGGTTGTTCAAATTGTTGGGTGATGAGCCGGAGATCCTGGATGCAGCGGATGCCAAACCCCTGGCTGTGGATAACGGCGAGGTACGGTTCGAGCACATTCACTTCGCCTACCGGCCAGACCGCCCCATTCTGCAGGATGTGAACTTCACCATTCCCGCCGGCCACACCGTGGCAGTGGTGGGTGCCAGTGGTGCCGGTAAGTCTACTCTTGCCCGGTTGCTGTTCCGGTTCTATGAGGTGGATCAGGGCGCTATCCGTATCGATGGCCAGGATATTCGGTCAGTCACCCAGGATTCCCTGCGCTCGGCCATTGGTGTGGTGCCGCAAGACACCGTACTGTTCAACGACACCCTTTACCGCAACCTGGCCTATGGCCGTCCCGAGGCCACCAAAGAAGAGGTGTATCGGGCGGCGAAAATGGCTCACCTGGAAAACTTTATCCACAGCTTGCCGGAGGGCTATGACACCAAGGTGGGTGAGCGCGGGCTCAAGTTGTCCGGCGGCGAAAAACAGCGAGTGGCGATTGCCCGAGTGATCCTGAAGAACCCGCCTTTATTGATTCTGGATGAGGCAACTTCATCGTTGGATTCGCTTTCCGAGCAGGCGATTCTAGGGGCCTTGAAAGAAGTCAGTCGCCAGCGTACCACCCTGGTAATTGCTCACCGGCTATCTACTATTCGAGACGCCAATACCATTCTGGTGATGGACGGTGGCAGGATTGTGGAAAGTGGTAGTCACAACGAATTGTTGGCTGCAGGTGGCCACTATGCCCATCTGTGGGAGCAGCAGCACCGGAGTGAGGACAACTCCTAGCTGAGCCAGTGAGCGGAGGGCCTTGCCAAAACTGTGCGGAGCCATGGATGGCGGAGCTCAAGCGTCACAGGGACGTGCCGAAGGAGCGTGTTTTGGCAAGGCCCTCCGCTTACTGGCGTCCCGGAGCCCCCAAAATCCGGAACACCTGGGCCTAGTTATCCCCAAGCCGAAGCGCCAGGCCAGACGCCCGCACCACCTGCTGGCCCACACTATCTTTGAACACCTGAGCATCGCCGGTAATCAGGCTGAACCAGTTCCTGGCCCGGGTGATGCCGGTATATACCAGTTCCTTGGTGAGTACAGGGCTGAGTCTATCGGGTAGCACCAGGCAGGTGTGGTTGAACTCCGAACCCTGGGACTTATGCACCGTCATGGCGTAAACGGTTTCCAGTTGCTGCAGGCGACTGGGGGAAATCCAGCGGATGCCGCCGGAACTGTCCCCGCTGGGGAAAGCGACCCGAAGGGTGTCTTTGGGCTCGCCATTAGCGGCTTTATCCCAGGGCACACTGAAGGTGATGCCGATATCCCCGTTCATCAGGCCCAGATTGTAGTCGTTGCCGGTGACCAGTACCGGCCGGCCGGCATACCAGCCTTCGGTTTTGTCGATCAGTTTTTCAGCCAGCAGCTTTTGGGCGATTTGCTGGTTTAAGCCTTCGACACCCCACGGGCCCCTGCGCAGGGCACACAGAACCTGGAAGTCGTTGAAGGCTTCCAGCACGTTTGAGGCGTGGGCATCCCAGGCTTCCCGGGGACTGTCTGCGGTTAAACCGGAGTTGTGGATAACTTCCAGGTAGTGGCGATAGCCCACTGGCGGTGGCAGCGCTTTGTCATTCACCACCCGCCCCTGCCCGGCGTTGCGGAAACTCTCCGGAGTGCCAGTGATGGCGTGGTGGCAAATCAGCTCCAGGGTCTGTTCCGGATCGGGTTTCGGAGTGTGGCCGTTCAGCCAGATGACATCCTCAAACTCGGCACCTCGGATCTGCCCCAGTACTTGGCTGGTGAGCGCGCTGGTGTTGACGGCTTCTGCCAGCTGGCGGATACCGCTGTCCTGCCCGAAGCGGTAGCTCTTGCGCAGCATGGCCACGGCCTGGTCCAGTGCCTGCCCCGAGTTATCCACAAGGCTGGCTGGTACCTGGGCGCCGGTGATGGCGGCCAGCCAGCTGGCGGTTTCCGGGGTGTAGTGGGCGTCGAAGGCCCGCTGGCACAATTCGCCCAGCACCGCCCCGGCATCCACCGAGGCCAGCTGGTCTTTGTCGCCCAGCAGGATCAGCTGGGCGTTGGCGGGCAGGGCGTCGAATACCGAGGCCATCAGGTCGACATCCACCATGGAGGCCTCATCAATCACCAGGATATCCACCAGCAGCGGATTGTCCCGGTTATGGCGGAACTGGCGGGTGTCTGGCCGGCTGCCCAGCAACCGGTGCAGGGTGGTGACCTTGGTGGAGATGTCGTCCAGTTGCACGGAGCCGGGCAGGTCTGCCAGTGGCAATTTGCTGACTGCGCCGCCAATAGATTCGTTCAGGCGGGCGGCGGCCTTGCCGGTGGGCGCCGCTAGGCGAATGCGGTACTTGCGCCCTGCCCGCTCCGGGCTTTCTCCGGCCACGGCCTGCAGGGCCGCCAGAAGGTTCACTACCGTGGTGGTTTTGCCGGTGCCCGGGCCGCCGGTGATCACCGCAAAGCGGTTACGCGCGGCCAGGGCGCAGGCCAGTTTCTGGTAATCCACCGGTTCGGTGGACCGGAACAGCTTATCCAGGGCCTGGGACAGGGTTTTCGCCGCCGATGATTGCGGGTCCGCCAGGGTTGAGGGCAACGCCAGCCTTTGCTGGATGCCGTCGGCAATGCGCTGTTCATAGCGCCAGAACCGGCGCAGATACAGCCGGGTGCCGTTGAGCGCCAGCGGTGCCGGCACCGAGCCGTCACTGACCGCCAACGACCCTTGCAGAGCCGCCAGGCAATCGGCCAGTTGAACCCGCGCCAGCAGTTCCTGTGGATAAAGCCCTTGCAGGTTGGCCACCTCGGCGTCGGACATGCTGGTATGGGCCGGTTCTTCCGGCGGCAGCGCCAGGATATGGCCAGCATCATCCAGCAACCTGGCCAGGTCGATACACACGTGGCCCCGGCCCACCTGGTGGGAGGTCAGTGCCGCCATTAGTAGCACCAGGGGGTGCGGGCTTTTGCCCTGCTCCTCGCTGAGCTCCCGGATCAGCCGGGCAAAGCCGGTATCCAGCGGGCGAATCCAGCCGGCCTGTTGCCATTGCCCTAACAGCGCCTCGGTGTCGGTCAGACTGGTCAGGAGGTGTGAGTTATCCACAGCCTCCGGCGATTCCGTGGCTGCCAGGTTCACTGGCGTGTCGTCGCCCAGGTCCAGGGCAAACTGGTTTTCAGTGTGGCGGGTACGGCTCATGCGGCCACCTCCCCGGCAACCGGCTCGCCATCGAACAGGGCATCCAGCTGTTCGATCAGCACTCTGGGGGGCTTGTCGGTAAAGGCGCCGCCGCTGGCGGAATTTACCCCGCGCAGGAACAGGTACACCGCGCCGCCAATGTGCTGGTCGTAGTCATAGCCGGGCAGCCGGGCCTTCAACAGCCGGTGCAGGGCCAGCAGGTAGAGGATGTATTGCAGGTCGTAGCGTTTGTCCAGAATCGCCTGGCCCATGGCCTGGTCGGTGTAGGCGGCGTCGTCCTCGCCCAGGGTATTGGATTTGTAGTCCAGCACGTAATACTGCCCCTTGTGTTCGAACACAAGGTCGATAAAGCCTTTGAGCATGCCGTTGAAGCGGTTGGCCTCGGCCCGGGGCCGGTCGGCGCCGTTCAGGGTGTGGTCGGTGACCAGCTTGTCCAGTGTCTGGATGCTGACGTTGCGGCTTTCAAACCAGAACTCAAGTTCCGGGCGCAGGCTGTCCAGTTGCGCCAGGCTGGCGCTTTCTCGGCCGTCGCGATCCAGTTGCAGAGGCTTCTGGATCAGCGCCAGCAGCCACTGTTGCAAAGGTTCCACCCAGTCGCCCCAGCCCCGGGTACCGCAGCGGCGGGCCAGTTGCTCGTGCAGCAGCTCGGGGTTATCCACAACCCGCTGGAAGCCTTGGGCCGTGCACCACTCCAGCAATTCGTGCAGGAAGGTGCCGGGGCCGGCGCCTTTGGGGAAATGGTGGTGGTTGCGCGCCGCGGGCACGGCGGGTGCCTCATCGGTGTCGTCCTGGGCACTTTCTTCCAGCAGGTTCTGGGTCTGGGCGTCTTCCACCTCGCCGGTGAAGGTAATGCCGGTGCCGGCCATACCGGTGTATTCGATGGTGGAGTAACTGGCAATCCACCAGTCCTCTTTCGCCTCCCGGCTGGAGATCAGCGCCGGCCCCAGGGCTTCCGGGGCGGTTTCGGTGAATATCGTGCTTTCGGCTTCCGGCAGCGGGGTAATCTGGATTTCAGAGCGGCCGAGCGCCAGCGGGGCCAGGGCCTCGCTGATGGGCTGCTCCGCTGTTCCGGCAATCGCATAGCCCAGGCCACTCTGGAGCCAGTTATCCACAGCCGCCGCGCCCACCCAGGTGGCAAACCGGGCCCGGGTCAGGGCCACGTAGAGTTTGCGGATATCTTCGCCCAGGCGTTCCTGATCGGCTTTTTCCAAGTCTTCCGGGGTCGGATCGAACACGGTGACCAGCTTGCGGGTGTCGTCGTGGTAGCGAACGTACGCCTGTTTCGGGCTCTCCGCCCGGAACGCGGTGCCGAATGGCAGGAACACCAACGGGTATTCCAGGCCCTTGGATTTGTGCACGGTGATCACTTTCACCAGCCCGGCGTCGCTTTCCAGGCGCAGGGTTCGGTGTTCGTCTTCCTCATCCGCGGCCCGCAGGATCTGGGTGAAGTGGTGCACCAGGGCATGTTCGCCATCCAGTTGCAGGCTGTCCTGCTGCAGCAGCTCGGCAATGTGGAGGATGTCTGTCAGTCTTCGCTCACCATCCGGGCGCTGCAGCAGGCGGCCCGGCACTTCGAAGTCCATCAAAAAGCTGCGCAGCATGGGCAGTACGCCCTGGCTTTGCCATTGCTGCTGGTAACCCTGAAAACGCTCGATTTCCCGTTCCAGCACCAGTTCGTCGGTCAGCAGCAGGTCGAGCGCTTGCCAGCTCTGGCCCAGGGTGGGTGTGGCCAGCGCTGTGCGGATGAAGGCCAGTTGCCGGGGTTCGGCGAAGGCCCGCAGCCAGCACAGTACTTCTTTGGCTTCCCGGGAGGTCAGCACCGAATCCCGGTCGGACAGGTACACGCTCTTGATGCGTCGGCGGCCAAGGGCGTCCCGCACCGCAGCCGCTTCGTTGCGGTTGTTCACCAGCACGGCGATGTCTTTGGGCTCCACCGGCTCGAGGTCAGTCGGGTTATCCGCCAGCACAAAGCCCGCCTGCCCGGCCTGGCCCAGGGTCAGCAGCCGGGCAATTTCACTGGCGCAGGTTTCGGCCACCTCGGCGGTGGCGGTGCCCTTGGCGAGGCCTTTGGGGTTGCCGTCCTTGTCGGTTTCATCGGATTCATGAGTCCAGAACACCAGGCTTGGCTGGATCTCTCCGTTTACGGCCCACAGCCGCTTGGTGCCGTTGGCCTCTACGCCCTGGAATGGCAACGGGGTGCTGTCGCCCTTGCCGAACAGGAAGGCTCCTTTCGGACTGTGCTGGTCGCTGTACTCGAACACCCGGTTGACGGAGCTGACCATGGCCTCGGCGGAGCGGAAGTTCTTGCCCAGAGTGTATGTGCGGGCCTGCACACCCAGGCGGGCCTGCAGGTAGGTGTAGATATCGGCGCCCCGGAAACCGTAGATGGCCTGCTTCGGGTCGCCGATCATCAGCAGGCAGGTGTCCGGTTGGTTGGCTTCGACGTTGTAGATCCGGTTGAAGATGCGGTATTGCACCGGGTCGGTGTCCTGGAATTCGTCAATCAGCGCTACCGGGAACTGGCGGCGGATGGTGGCGGCCAGTTGGTCACCCCGGGGGCCATGCAGGGCGTCGTCCAGGCGGGTGAGCAGGTCATCAAAGCCCATTTCCGAGCGCTGCTGCTTTTCCGCTTCCAGCCGTTCGGCAATCCAGTGGCTGGCGTGGCGCAGGATGTCGGACATGGCGCTGGGCTGGTTCTGGCCGAATTCCAGCAAGGCTTCGATGGCCTCAAAGGCCGGGTGATGGGGCGCCGGGTCGTCCCCTTTCAGGATGTTGTCCAGGCCCTCGGGGGTCTGGTTCCTGTAACCGGCGGCGCTGTCCAGCTTCTCCGGCAGCAGCTCGTCGGATTCCGCCCAGGCAACCAGGAACTCCCACACCTTGAGCATGGCGTTCTTGCTGCCGCCGTGCAGGCGTTTGCTTTTGTTCAGATCGTTCAGCAGGTCGGTGACTTCCTGCTGCCACTGGACCCAGGGGTGAGCTTTCAGTTCATTGGCCCGGGCCAGCCGCTCGCTGACTACCTGGTTGATGGCCTGGTGCACACTCTGGGGCGGGGTGCCCAAGGCATCCGGGTCGTCAATCAGGTTACGCACCGCCTTGCGCAGATCGGTGGGGGTTTTCCAGTGGCTCAGGGCTTCGTCCATCAGTGCCGGTGGCAATGGGTAAACAAAGGTGCGCCAGTAGTCCCGGGCCACGTCCTCCAGCAATTCGCTCTGGTCGGTTTCCAGGGCGAGCTTGAACAGGCTGCCGCTGTCGAAGGCGTGTTCGCTGAGCATGCGGTTGCAGAAACCGTGAATGGTGGACACCGCGGCTTCGTCCATCCATTCGGCGGCCAGCAGCAGTTTCTTGCGGCAGTCGGGCCAGGTAGCCGGGTCCGGGTAGCTGTTATCCCGCAACTTGTGGATAAGTGCGGTTTCCGGGGTGGGTTCGAGGTGGTCAGCGGCGTCGGAAAACACCTCGGCGGCCTGGGTCAGCCGGGTGCGGATGCGGTCTCGCAGCTCCTTGGTGGCGGCGTCGGTAAAGGTGACCACCAGCAGGTTTGGCGGCAGCAGGTTTTGCAGCGGGCTGTCTTCTGCCTGGCCATGGCCCAGCACCAGGCGCACATACAGGATGGCGATGGTGAAGGTTTTGCCGGTGCCGGCACTGGCCTCAATCAGGGCACTGCCATTCAGGGGCAGCGTCAGCGGGTCCAGGTTCGGGTTTCGGTTGGTCATCT
This sequence comes from Marinobacter sp. NSM, assembly GCF_052380025.1. Classification (NCBI taxonomy): domain Bacteria; kingdom Pseudomonadati; phylum Pseudomonadota; class Gammaproteobacteria; order Pseudomonadales; family Marinobacteraceae; genus Marinobacter; species Marinobacter sp. NSM. The sequence continues at coordinate 548,156 of NZ_JBQTCK010000002.1, read as the reverse complement.
GGTCAGTCATTCCATGCTCCCGATCTGCTCCGCCGCCGACTTGCCCTGCTCGGCTTCCCACAGCGGCACATAAAGCTGGTGCAGCAGGGCCTCAAACTCGCCGCCGGCCATCAGCGCCTCGGGGCTTTCGAAGGCGCCCAGCAGGTAGCCGGTGTCCCGGTCCAGGGCCGTGGTGTAGGCCTGTTCTGCTTCACTGATGGCCCGTTCGTGGTCGCCGATGAATTTCTTGCCGCCATAGTAACTGGTAATCCAGGCGAAACCGGCCTCACAGTGCAGCGGCAGGGCCCGGGTGGTGGCCTCCATCCAGCGGCCCAGAATGGCCTCGAAGTGTGTTCGTGCCTGTTCGGGGGCCATTATCGGGAAGTGGAATTTGCGGCCTTCTTCTTTACCGAGGATCAGGGTTTCAAACGGCTGGCCGCTGAGCTGCCCGGCCAGGTGAATCAGCCAGTCCCGCAGCAGGTTGGCGTAGCGGACTTTTTTCGAGTAGCCGGAGCCGGTAAGCAGGCCGGAGCTGGCGATCACCAGCCGGCACAGCTGCCCTGCGGGGTTGCAGCGCAGGTTGTCGATTAAATCGGCCACCTCCACCGCGCCGGTGCTACCGGAATAGCGAAACTCGAACGGCAAGGGTTCGGCCACCGCTTCAGGCCACTCGGCCAGGGTGCTGCGATAGCGCTCGAACAGATCGGGCAGCCGGCCGGCCAGCTCGGTGCGCAGCCGGTGTTCGGTGACGCCCATGCCCAGGTCGCCCCGCCGGGCCATGCGGTCCAGGGTGGTTTCCAGCCGTTCGTGCAATTCTTCTTCGCTGGCGGCTTTGACGACACCCTGCTGAATCAGCTCGTTGTCCAGGCGCCAGCGGTCCAGGCCGTTCAGGTCGAAGTTTTCGTTGTCGGTGTCGTCGTCTTCCACGGCTTCAAAGCGCACCTGCAGCCGGCGCTGGTAGAAGGTGTCGATGGGTTTCTTCAGGAAGTTCGCCAGATCGTTCAGGCTGATGGGCTCTTCCGGTGCCTGGTACGGCAGGGCTTGCCGGTCCTGCTCCGGGTTATCCACAGCATGGGCACTGCGCCACTCCCGTTCGTAGGTGAACAGGCCGCGGGCCTGCAACACCTCGGCCAGCGGTTTAGGTTGGGCCTCGTCGCCCTCGCCCACGCCGTTGGCTTTCGGGAAATAGCTCCGGCTGAAGGGTTGCAGCGGGTGCTGGGTGGTCAGTGCCTTGGTTACTGCGACGTCCGGTTGCCCTGCCACTGCCCACAGGCTGTCCAGGTGGTCCTGCAACTGGCCGATAAGCACCGAGGGTGGCCGTTCAGAGTCGTCCTTGATACTGCGCCCCACCCAGCTGATGTACAGCTGTTCCCGGGCCGACAGCAGGGCTTCCAGGAACAGGTAGCGGTCGTCTTCCCGGCGGGAGCGGTCGCCGGGCCGGTAATCCTGGGCCATCAGGTCGAAATCCACCGGTGGCCGGGAGCGGGGGTAGTCGCCGTCGTTCATGCCCAGCAGGCACACCTTGCGGAAGGGAATGGCGCGCATGGGCATCAGGGTGGCGAAGTTCACCTTGCCGGCCAGGAAACGCTGGTTCAGGCCGCCTTCGTCCAGGCCCTGCAGCAGCACATCCTTGACGATGTTCAGGGGCAGCGGTTGCTGGTCCAGCCCGGCGGCCAGGGCATCGTCCAGCCATTGCTCTAGCTGGCGGCGGAAGCGGTTCAGCAACAGCAGGTCTTGCCCTTCCACCTTGTGGAAAAACTGCTCGAGCATGGCGGAGAACAGGGCCTCCCAGTCACCGGGCGTGCGGGTGATTTGCAGTGCCTGCCACAGGGTTTCCAGCTGGTGCACGAACTCGCCTAGCCGCCCGGCCAGGCTGGCTTGCAGCCCGCCGATTTCTCCGTAAGGTTCCACCCCACCCCAGGGCTCGTCATCGCCCATGCCGTAGCCAAGCAGCATGGCCCGCAGGCCGGACTGCCAGGTGTTGCGATCCAGCTCTGCCGGCAGGTCCAGGCTCTCCCGGTGTGTGCCGTGCAGGCCCCAGCGGATGTTGGCGCCTTCCACCCAGCGCCGGGCCAGGGGGATCTCGTCTTCGCTGATGTCAAAGCGGTCGCGAATGCCGGGCACTTCCAGCAGGCTGATGATTTCGCTTACGCCAAAGCGGCTGCGGGGCAGCGACATCAGGGTTTCCAGGGCAATCAGCACCGGCTCGTGGTGGCGCTGGCCCTGGTCGGAAATGGTGAACGGAATGTGGCGCTTGCGGCCCGGTGAATAGCGGCCGAACACTGCCTGGATGTGGGGCGCGTACACGTTGATGTCCGGCACCATCACGATCACATCCCGGGGCCGCAGGGTGGGGTCGGCATTGAACGCTGCCAGCAGCTGGTCGTGCAGGATTTCCACTTCCCGTTGGGGGCCGTGGGCATCGTGGAACACCACGGAATGGTCGCGGGCCAGGTCCACCGTGCGTTGCTGCTGGCGGATTTCCTGCAGTGGCGTCAGGTTGTGGATATCGTTCTGCAACTGGTGCAGCAGGCAGGGCGCGTTGGCATCGCCGTGATCGGTGAAGATGTCGATCTTCTGCCCAGGGGTCTGGAAGCTGGCGCGGTAATCGTCCGGGTTGTCGAATTCATCCAGCAGGCGGATGTAGTCCCGGCCCTGTTTGCCCCAGGCGGCCAGCAGCGGGTTGGCGTGCTGGTGCAGCTGGTCCGGGTCGTCAATCTGCGACAGCACCGGATGCGCCGAACCCCGTTTGCGCTCGGCCTTCAACAGCTCGCGGTCACTGATGATGTCGGCCCAGTAGAACTGGCAGGGGTTGTGGACGCACAGCACCACCTGGCTGAACCGGCTCAGTACGTACAGGGCTTCCAATGCCTGGCGGGGCAGGGAGGATACTCCGAACACCACGATGCGTTTGGGCAGGCGGGCCGGATTGGCCGGTTCGTGGACGCGCTGGCCTTGTTCCATAAAGCGGGTGTGAATTTGTGAACGGCTGGTGTGGGCTTCCGCGCCAACGTCTTGCACCAGCGCCCGCCAGAGCAGCGGCTGCCAGCGGGTTTCCGCATCCAGGGTTTTCTCCTCGCCCCGGGCGGTAATCACCACATCTTTGCCCTGCTCCCAGGCCGCCAGCCAGTCGGCCCGGAACACCTGGTACTGATCGAACAGGTCTGCCACTTTTTCGGCCAGCTGGAAGTTGCGCAGGTCGGTGTCGCTGCCATCCAGAAACCGCGCCAGTGGCGTGAAGGCCTCATCTTCCCCCACCAGTTCCGGCAACAACCGGTACAGCCGCCACACCAGCCGGCGCTTGTCGAACGGCGACTGCTCCGGCACTTCGCCATCGGGCAACACCGCCCGGTAGGCCTGCCAGATAAACCGCGCGGGAAACAGGAAATCCATGCCGGCGGCAATGCCTAAGCCGCCTTCCACCCCATCCTCGGTGCGCTTTTCCGCCAGTGCCAGCTTCAGCCACTGGGCGATACCGTTACTCTGCACTAGAAAGGTCTCGCTCTGCAGCGGCGGCATGGGGTTCTGCCGACAGATATAGACCACGGCCCGGCGCAGGTCTTCCAGATGATTGGCGTGTATGGCGTGAAAGCCGGGTTCGATGGTGGGTGCAGCCGCCATGGGATTCCTTGTCTGGTGTTCGAGTCAATCCTGAGGGTACAGGTTACCTTATGTGACCACAGATGCGGACAGTCTGTAACGGCAGAACGCAGGGAATTATAGATGGCGGGGACGACAACCTGCGTCGCAGGTTGTCGGGAGGTCAGTGAGGGAGCTCAGTTGGCCGAAGTTGCTCGCTTATAACGGCACCCTCATGGTTTCGCCATGGCAGTCCGGCATGCCGATCATCTCGTCGGTGCCGGTTGGCGGAATTATTTCCACATTCTCCACATGGAAATCCCGGAAAAAGTCCCTTGCCGCGGCGGCACCGGTAAACAGAACCGCTTTTTCGTATGGATCGCTCAAAACATAGCCCTGGCCGTCCAGATAGAACCTGGCCATGTAATATCGCCCCTCCATCGATACAAGCTCCAGCGAAGCGATCGTGTCGTGCTTGTGGGATCTGAGTTCAAGCTCGGTCATCTGCATGGCAGTCTCCATTGTCTTTGTTGTCGTAGTAAGGAATACGACGCCGGGCGTCTGGCAGGTCAATTAGTGAGCAGCAAAAGTGATGGATCAATCCGCAGCCGCAGTGGTAGCGTATTGATTAAAAGTTGAACAGAAAATGGGTGGTCGTCATGGGGATTAACATCGTTAACATTAAAACCGTCGTTATCCTGACCCTTACGATGGCATTGGTGCTGGCCCTGTCCTGGTCTTCCAGGCCGCTGGCGGACGACGCGGATGCCGATATCCAGGATGCCATCCTCAGCCAGATTGAAGCTTTCGCTAATGACGATGAGGTACAGGCCTGGGAGTATGCCTCAGAAGGGATCAAACGGCGATTCGGCACCTCCGAAGGGTTTCTGGCGATGGTGCGCGAGGCCTACCCCGCCGTTCACAGCGCCACCGCCATCGAGTTTGCCCAGCGGGTGCCCCATGATGGCTTTGATATTCAGGTGGTTCGACTGCAAGGCCCTGAGGGCAAACGCTGGGACGCCTATTACCGCATGGAGATGACGGACGGAGCCTGGAAGATCGCCGGAGTTCGCTTGCAGCCTGCGGACCTGGGTATCTGAAGGCTTCAGCGTACCCGCAGACAATCCAGCAGCAGGCCCCTGACAATCTGTTTTGAGGCCTCGTCGGCGCAGGAAAAGTCCTGAATGTGCAGCTGTTTTTTTGCCATCAGTCTGGCCAGGCAGTCGACATCGATACTGATACAAACCTGACTACCGGGTTTCCAATCCAGCCACGATACTTGTTCTGCCCGATTCGTCCGGGACGTTTGCGGGATATTGAATACCATTCCCATAACCCCCTCCTTAGCGTTAGTGAGCGACCATTGCCGAACGTTGTGCCCGAGGTGCCAGTGGCGTGGCGGGCCAGTTAAGGTATTCTGCAAAAAAGCTGGCTTGCCGGGAGGTATCCAGCAGCACTTCAATACACTGATCGGTGCTGCAGCCACCGCTGGGGCTGCCACAGCAGGGCTCGGAAGACTGCAGGCTTTCCAGAGCACTGAACAGCACGTAATCTGCGGCGTGGTAATCGCCACGGTCGCGCAGGGCACGGCACACCAGAATGGCGGAAAGCGTGAGTTCCACGTGCATGCATTCCGGGTGGCCCACCCTGGCCAGACAGGCCAGATCAAAGGCACTGCCGGTGGCGGCGATCATCTTTTCGGTCTGCTCGGTTTCGCAGAACGTGAAAGCGTATTCCATCCAGAACAGCCATAGATCGTTCTGTTCGTTGATGGAGAGGCGGGCAAACATTTGGCGATGGCGCGGGCAGAGAAATTTCATGGCGTCCTCCTTGTTTTGATGCAAATGATAATAGTTATCATTAGAGGAGTTGGCAAGGCGTGTGATGATTAATTTTTGTGCATGGATTACAGTTCCAGCCCTATGACGACAGAATTCACGGGCCAGCGCCCGCAAACAGCAAACCTTGAAGACCCCCTGTATTACCTCAGCAATATGGACACCATCGTGTCCTGGGTGGCCGATCATCACGCAGATTTGTTGACCGAACGGGAGCAAACCCGGCTGGCGACGTTTGCCAAACTGGCGACTGGACCAAGAGCGTTACTCACGCGCATGGTGATGCGCACCGGTGAGCTGTTTCGGGCTGACAAGCTGCGCTACCCGGAACTGCAGGTGCCGGAGGCCGAGGCACTCAGGGAGCTGGTGCAGGATGGTTGGCTCGACAATGAGCCGGCCCTGAGCCTGGAGGATTTATTCCGGCTGTATACTCTGGCGGAGCTGCGGCCGGTGTTCGGCCCCTGGTTGCAGTCCCAGGGCCACCCGAAAAACCTCGGCAAGGCTCAAATGCTTGAGCTATTGGCGGAACCGTTCGGTACGCCAAGGCCCTTGCCGGAATGGTTACTGGATGACAGTGCGGCTTCGGAAGTCGTCCAGCTCCAGGATATGGCCCTGTTCGATCGCATCCGCCTGATGTTCTTCGGCAACCTGCGCCAGAGCTGGACCGATTTTGTGCTGGTGGAACTGGGCGTACAACAATTTGAGCCGGTGCCCTTCACCCCGGAATCCCGGGCCTTCCAGCAGCGGGCAGAGGTGGATTGTTACCTACAGATGCATGAATGCCGGGAACGGCTCGACAACGGCGAACCGGCAGCGGACGTCTGGCCCGATGTTCCCGGCCCTGTGGATAACCCCTGGCTTACCAGCCGCCGGGACAGGTTGTTGCTGGAGCTGGGCCGGCAGGCGGAGCGTCAGGGCGAGCGGGAACTGGCACTGGAGGCCTGGGAGAACAGCGGCCATCGGGAAGCACGGCTTAAACAGCTGCGGCTGCTGGAACGGATGAAGCGGTTTGAAGAAGCCTGGGCCATTGTCTGCCAGTGGAATATGGCCGAGTTAGGTGATGCCGAAGCCCAGGGCCTGGCCCGCCTGCTGAAACGGCTGGCGCCCAAGGTGGGGGCCGACAAGCCCGAGCCTGTGGATAACCCACCACTGCAGGAATTCACACTCACATTGCCGAAACCGGAAGCCGGCAGCGTTGAGTGGGCGGCTCTGATGCATTTGGGCACAGACGCGGCCCCGGTGTTCTATGTGGAAAATACATTGATCAACGCCCTGTTCGGGCTGCTGTGCTGGCCGGTGATCTTCAAGCCTTTGCCTGGTGCTTTCTTCCACCCTTTCCACATTGGTCCGGCAGACCTGACCCGGGACGATTTTGTGGCCCGGCGCCAGCAGGCATTCGAGCAACGGTTCCGTTTGCTGGAAACCGGCGCCTATCGCCGGGACATTCTCGACACCTTTCAGACCAAGCAGGGCATCGCCAATCCCTTTGTGTTCTGGCAAGTTTTGGATGAGGCTCTGTTGGAGCTGGCCCTGCACTGCATTCCCCCAGGGCACCTGGAGGCCTTGTTCCGCCGTCTGCTCAACAACATCAAGGAACACCGCAGCGGCTTCCCGGACCTGATCCGGCTGGTGCCGGAGGCTGACGACCCCGAACAACGCTATGAAATGATCGAAGTGAAAGGCCCCGGCGACCGCCTGCAGGACCACCAGGTTCGCTGGCTGCAGTTCTTCGCCCGGCAGGGCATCCCGGCCAGTGTCTGTTATGTGCGTTGGCAGGACGACGAGGCAAGCCTGTGAAAGTCGCCGTCCGCACCCTGTGTGAATTCGCGGCCCGCCACGGCGACCTGGACTTCCGCTACACCCCGGCGCCAAGTGCTGAGGAGGGCATTGCCGGCCACCAGGCGATACAGTCAAAACGTGGCTATAGCTATAAAAGCGAGTATTCACTTACCGGCAACGTGCTGGGGATGGAGCTATCCGGCCGGGCCGATGGCTACCACCCCCACAAGAACCGACTGGAAGAAATCAAGACCCACCGGGGTGATGTGTCCCGAATTCGCCCCCACCAGCGCGCCCTGCACCGGGCCCAGTTGCGGGCCTACGGCGCTTTGTTGTGCCGGCAGGAAAACCGTAAAAGCGTGGAACTGGCTCTGGTGTATTACGACACCGGCCGGGACAAGGAAACACTGCTCACCGAAACCGCTAGGGCAGACGAGCTCTGGCAGGAACTGGAAACCCTGTGCCGCCTTTACAAGGCCTGGGCTGAACAGGAAGAACACCACCGGGAACAGCGCGACGTCCTGCTGGCCAATCTCACCTTTCCTTTTCCGGATTTTCGCCCCCGGCAACGGCAACTGGCGGAGACGGTGTACAAGAACTCGGTGAAAGCCGGCACCCTGCTGCTGGAGGCGCCTACCGGTCTGGGCAAAACCCTGGGCACCCTGTTCCCCGCCCTGATGGCGATGCCCGCGGCGCGGCAGGACCGGCTGTTCTACCTCACCTGTCGCAACACCGCCCGGCAACTGGCGCTGGATGCTGTGGATAAGTTGCGACACGCCCAGGATGAGCTACAATCCTGGCCGCTGCGCACCCTGGAACTGGTGTCGAAAGACGACGCCTGCGAACACCCGGACAAAGCCTGCCACGGCGAGTCCTGCCCCCTCGCCGAGGGCTTTTTCGACCGCCTGCCCGACGCCCGGGCCGAAGCTGCTCAAAGCAAAGAGCCGTTAACTCAGGATAATCTGGCGAAAATCGCCGCCGGTCACGACATTTGCCCGTATTTTCTGGCCCAGGAAATGGCCCGTTGGAGTGACCTGGTGATTGGCGACGTGAACCGGCTGTTCGACCAGTCGGCCCTGCTGCACGGCCTTACTCGCCAGAACAACTGGCGGGCCAGCGTTTTGGTGGACGAAGCCCACAACCTGGTGGATCGTGCCCGGGGCATGTATTCGGTGCAGTTGGAGCAACAGCGCTTACTGAAACTGAAGAAGACCGCCCCGAAACCGGTGAAATCGGCCCTGGACCGCACCGCCCGAGCTTGGCAGGCTCTAATCCGGGACCACGGCGAACAGGCGCAACCGGTGTTCCTGGCCACTCTGCCGCCGCAATTGCTGGGCGCACTGCAGGCCATGGTCTCGGTGATCACTGACTACCTGGCTGACAACCCGCCGGACCTGGCCCTGCAGGAGGTGATGTTCGAAAGCGTGGCGTTTATGAAGCTGGCAGACGGCTTTGGCGACCATTCCCTGTGTGAGTTTCAGCGCAGCGGCCGGGGCCGGGCGAGCCTGACCATCCAGAACCTGATCCCGGCGGATTTCCTCACCGAGCGCTTCAAGGCCGCCCACTCGGTACTGCTGTTCTCCGCTACCCTCAGCCCGGGCGTCTATTACCGGGATTTACTCGGCCTGCCGGAAGACGCCCGCTTCACCTCCCTGCCCAGCCCGTTCAGCGCCGAGCAACTCAAAGTTGAGTTCACCCCAGGCATCAGCACCCGGCAGGTACACCGGCAGGCCAGCCTGCAACCCATCGCCGAACTGATCGCCAGACAGTACCGGGAGCGGCCGGGCCATTACCTGGCTTTCTTCAGCAGCTTCAAATACGCCAAACAAGTGAGTGATGCGCTGGCGGAACAGGCACCGGATATCCCGCAGCGCTCCCAACAGCCGGGCATGAGCCCGGAGCAGCGCCGACAGTTTTTGGTGGAGTTCCAGAAGCCCGAAGGCACGGTCGCCTTTGCGGTACTCGGCGGCGTGTTCAGCGAAGGCATCGACCTGCCCGGTGACCAGTTGATCGGCGCCTTCGTGGCCACCCTTGGCCTGCCACCCTTCGACCCCTGGCACGAAATTCTTAAAGGTCGCCTGCAGGAACGCTTTGGCGAAGGCTACAACTACACCTACCTGATCCCCGGCCTGCAGAAAGTGGCCCAGGCCGCCGGCCGGGTGATTCGCACGCCGGACGACCGGGGCGTGATCTGGCTGATTGATGACCGGTTCCTGCAGAGGCAGGTGCGCAACCTGTTACCAAAGTGGTGGTTCAGCAATTCGGAGCCTTGAAGCGTCAAATTGTCGCGGTCGGCGTCAGTTGTTACATATCGCAATGGAAAAACCTGTTCGCTTGCTTAGAATGCGTGGCCTTTAATGACATTCCGCCAGATGATCAAGGACACAGGTTGCAAATGACTCCCACGGATCTCGTATTTCAGAGCTATGGCCGCTGCTGCCGGAAAGATGAATTCTTCGTCGATTTCTACGACTTCTTCATGTCCAGTTCCGACGCCATCCGCAACCGGTTTGTCGATACCGATATGTCTGCCCAGCGCCACCTGCTGCGCAACGGAGTGATGCAGATTATCCTGGTGGCCCGTGGTATGTCAGACCGCAAATTGAAGGACCTTGGCCAGAGCCATAACCGCCACAACTACAATATCCAGCCCGAGTGGTACGGTTTGTGGGAAGAAGCCCTGCTGAAAACGGTTCGGGTACACGACCCGGAATACACGCCGGAGCTGCGGCAAGCCTGGCGTGACGTGCTGAAACCGGGGATTGATCTGATTCGCGGCGCTTACTGAGCTCCGTAACCAACAAAAAGGCCCCGATGTGGGGCCTTTTGCATGCTTAGCCGAACTCGAAGAACGCCAGCTTGTTGCCGTCCGGGTCCCGCACATAGGCGCCGTAGAACATATCCGGAATACGTTGTCCTGGCTCTCCATCGCAGGTTGCGCCCAGTTCAATGGCCTTGTGATAGAACTTATCCACAGCTTCTTTGGACCCCGCCGGGATGGCCACCATGTTGCCATTGCCCGGATGATTGGGCTCACCGTTGAACGGTACGCACACCGCCAACATGGGCTTGGCCATGCTCTCGCCAATGAACGCAATGCGCTCCATATCCAGCAACACCTTGCCGCCCAGCTCCCCCAGCAGGTCGCTGTAGAACTGCTTGGCCTTGCCCATATCGCTGACACCGATGGTTACGTATCCGATCATGCCTGTTCTCCGTGATTGGTTGAGGTTCAGTATACGTCGTATTTGGCATTTCAGAGCTCAGGCAATCACAGCAGTGTTTTCGCCGGCGCTTTGTTATGATTGTTGCTGCATCTCCCTGAATCAAGGACAGCGCCTGATGAAACCCTTTGCTCTGCTGACCACCCTACTCCTGTTGCTGGCCGGTTGCACCGGCCTGCCCAAAGGCATCGAACCGGTCACCGGATTCGACCTGGATCGCTACCTGGGTACCTGGTACGAGATCGCCCGGCTGGACCACTCCTTCGAGCGCGGGCTGAGCCAGGTGACTGCCGAGTACACCCTGAATGATGACGGTAGCATCAAAGTGATCAACCGCGGCTACAACGCAGAAAAGGGCGAGTGGAAAGAAGCCCAGGGCCGGGCAAAGTTTGTGGGTAACAGCGATGTGGGTCACATGAAAGTGTCGTTCTTCGGGCCGTTTTACGCGTCTTACGTAGTGTTCGAGCTGGATGACGACTACTCCACGGCCTATATCACTGGCTACAACCGGGATTACCTGTGGTTGATGTCGCGCACGCCGGAGGTGAGTGATGAGGTGTTGGAGGCGTTTAAGGCCCGGGCCGAGGCGGAGGGGTTTGAGCTTGGGGAGTTGATTGTGGTGGAGCAGTGAGCTTTCGCATTACTGATCAATCAGACAAATAAACTCTCCTACCACCCGGTATTGTTGATCTTCATCCCCCGACAGCTCGATGAACTGAAAACCGTTATCGTATGAGTTGGGTTTCAACTGAATACAGGTGTGGTACCAACCGTCTTCATCTTCAACTTTGAAGCTTTCGTAAACCTTCACGGTGTAGCGTGAATCGGAGTCCGCATCAACGCTGTCGATGCATTCCACCAGCACAGTCCTGCCATTTCGGGAGCCGCCGCGGTCGGTCCGAAACAGACACAAGGCTCCATTGGGAATAACCCGGTTCATGGATTCGCCGAATACCCGGCAGGCGAACATGCCTTTACGCACTCGCACTCCTTCGGGCACTCCGACCCAGTCTGGGTGCCTGCTAGGGTCAATGTAGCTGACGTCAATGAGTGCTCCGAAATCCCCTGCAGCCGCTTGCAGATCGAACAGCGGCACGGCGTTTACATAAGGCTCGAGCTCCAGCACGTTTGTGGCTTCAGGCGTTTCGACGTGAGCGCTATAAACCGGAATATGCTGTTTCAGATATTCGCGCAGCGCATCGTCACAGGCGTAGACAAAGGTGCCACGGATGCCGCGCAGCATGATGGTGCGGTAGATGTTGATGATGTACTGCTTCAGTTCTGCCGGGTCTTTGATACCCTGGCCGCCGGTGCGGTCGTGGTAGTTGCGCTTGTCGATGACGATGGACTGGCTATCCGGGTCATACCGGATCTCCTCTCCGAAGATGATGCCGGCATAGTTCAGGTCATAGCCCTGAGTGGTGTGAATGCAGCCAACCTCCCGGTGTGATCCTTCCTTGTTGATCCAGTCGGTATTGGTGCTGTTCCAGCGTAGCTGAACATCGTCGATCACGATGTCGTAAGCCTCATCGTCCTTCTTCGAGGCCCAGGGCCAGGAATAACCGGCGATCAGCCGTGACAGCCCGACCTGTTCCTCTTTTTCGTTGATGGTATGGACCAGGTCTTTGAGGGAGTCGAACACCTCAAACTCGTAGTTCCTGGCGGTGAATACCACGCCGTCATCAACACGGCCGTTCAGTAACTTATCCACAAACTCGACATAGGGTTGCCCGGCCTTTACCCGGAACTGGGACAGCAAGCGATGAGTGACCGAGCCGCTGGCAGCTTTCAGGCGCTGGAACACTTCAACATCGGCATCGGAGGGTTTGATGGACTGGCCTTCGTCGTAGAAGAAGATCGCCTTATCCGCCTGCTGGCAAACCCAGTCCACTTCGCAGCAGCTGTGCTTGTCCATGCCCAACGCGGCGCAGGCTTTGTCGAAACTGCCGAAGTAAGCGCCGAGATTCTTCCGCTTGCGCAAACGGTGGGACTCGTCCACCAGCACAATATCGTAGTGTTGTTTGGTGAGCTCTGACGGGCTGATGACCATATCAGGGCTGAGTCCCGAAACGTGCCGAAACGCCTTCTTAAGGGTGGTTCGGAAGGAGGTCATCGGAACTACCAGCGCCATTGTCGGTTCGGGCATGAGGGCTTTGAGCGACGAGAGCAGAGAATGGATCTCAGCTTCTTCTTCAGAGAATTCCCTGAGATTGATCTGGTGTGCTTCCGAATGCAGCAGTTTGAACAGAAAGATGGCCAGCACCGATTTTCCGGTTCCGGCTCCACCCTCCACAACGATGTTCTTCACACCGGGATTGAGCAGCTCGTGCATGATGGTGAGCAGACCCTGGCGCTGATCGAAGGACAGGGATTTGTACGGGGAGTATTTAAAGACGTCGGAGTTATCAAGGTGGTCCAGGGTGCGGGACACAACCCCCTTGGCAATCAACCGGTTCCAGATTTCCCGGAATACCTCTTCATACAGGGCGCCGCGCTGGTAATAGTTGTGGTCAGCCAGCCCCAGGTTGCCGTTCAGCAGGGTGTACTTGCCATCGGCGGCCATGTACTTGATCAGCAGGGATTCCACATCCAGGGTGGCGGATTTATTGAAATACTCGCTGGTGATCAGGTGAACCGCGGTCAGCAGTTGCTTTTCGTCATGCTTGAGGTGGGTGCTCATGCGGGTGAGCGTGTCGGTGGTTTCGCCAATGTAGGCGCGCCGGTGCTTTTCGTCGCTGAGCACGTAGACCAGAGGCCAGTTACCCACGGCAAATGCATTATCCCGCAAGTCGTTCAGGGCGTCCCGGCTGAAGGGGTAGCGCTGAATCTCTACCATCGGCGAATGGCTCATAGTTCGGTGTACTTCTTCGCCGTTCCCCGGGCTTTGCTGACCGGGTACTTCTTTTCGTTCAGGGCAATCTTGTCGAGAACAATCTGTTCCACGTCCAGCTCATAGCTGTCTGCCAGCAGCAGCGCATAGGCAATCACGTCGGCCAGCTCTTCCTTCACTTTGCTGACATCGGCTTGTTCGGGAGATTTCCACAGGAACAGCTCCAGCAGTTCCGAAGCCTCAATACTGAGGGCGAGGGATAGATCTTTCGGGTTGTGGAATTGTTTCCAGTCTCTGTCATCCCGGAACTGACGTAGCCGGGCTATCGCCTCATTCATCAAAATAACTCCCTTAATCTCTGGCAGATTAATCAACGATGCAGAAATCCGCGCGTCTCACCGCTACGATAACAAAGCCTGGCAGATGCTTGTGGTTATTTGATGGATTTTTCCAGTAACGTTTCAGGATTGATCCTGATTGAGAATCTGGATGTAAGCGCTGTATGCGTAAACCCGGTTGCGCTTCTTACCGGTGATCTCCCGCACAATATCCAATTGATCTTCCAGGCTGGAAAGTACCTTATTGATTGTGGCGTGGGTCAGGCCGGTTTTGCTGGCCAGCCGGTTTATATTGGCAATCGGCATTTCGAACATGGCATCCAGAACCTGCTGGGCAGAGGCTGAAAGCCGGCCAAGACCCCCCAGGGTTTCACGGTCTTTGGCTCTGAGTTGCTGAAGCTGCTGGGCTGTCGCTACGGCTTGAGTGGCGGTTTGCGCAACGGCATCGGCAAAAAATAGTAACCAAGCCTCCCAGTTGCCCGTTTCCCTCACTTGCTGCAAGCGCTCGTAGTAAACGTGTCTGTGTTTTTTGAAGAATACTGAGAGATACAGCAAAGGGTCTTGAAGCACTTTGGTTTCTGCCAATATCAGCGCGATCAGTAATCGCCCCACCCGGCCATTACCATCCATGAACGGGTGGATGGTTTCAAACTGAACGTGGGCAAGCGCGGCCTTAATTAGTGGATCAGTGGCTTCCGGTATATCATTAATGAACTTCTCCAGCTGCCCCCAGCATTCCGCAATACGGTTGGCTGGCGGTGGCACGAAGATAGCCTCGTCTGGTCTGTGCCCGCCAATCCATACCTGGTTCTGGCGAAACTGTCCGGGGCCCCGGTTAATTCCTCGCCCGGATGTCATAAGTGCCTGATGAACTTCAGTCAGTAACCGGTAAGAAATAGGGTGGCCACTCCGGATTCGTTCGACCCCCAGGTTCAGTGCATGCACATAGCAGGACACTTCCTGCACATCGTCCATAGGCACGCCGGGTTGCGCTTCCATTTCGTAAAGCATGAGGTCACTGAGCGAGGATTGAGTACCCTCGATCTGGGAAGACATGACCGCCTCTTTTCGAACGTAGCTGTAGAGAAACAAAGGGGCATCCGGCAGCAATGTAGACATAGCGTCCAGTCTGCCGAGGGCTAGCATAGCAGCGTTCATTCGACTCTGAAGCTTTGTGCCGATAGACAGGGGTGGCTGTGGTGGCAACGGGAAGGGTATGAAAGCTTTGCACTCAACGCCGCCTGCAATGCTGGAAATGGTTTGTCCGGTGAGCCCTCTGTCCATAGAGAAATTCCCCTTATCGTAAAATAAGAACGCTGATTATTTTATTTTATGGTCAAAAGTAAAATAGTCTGAGAGATATGTAAAGATTTTGGGTGTAAGCATCCGCAATGAACGAGTCTTGGGGGAAATAAAACAGGAAGGGTAAAACAGGAGGGAAAATGGTCGGCGTGAGAGGATTCGAACCTCCGACCCCTTCGTCCCGAACGAAGTGCGCTACCAAGCTGCGCTACACGCCGATCAACCGCCGGTATTATACGGATTGCCGGCCGTTTTACTACCCCCATCCCTGGGGAAATTCATCCTTATAACTACGGAGCGGTTCCTCAGCTGGCCGTCGGCAGCAGGGAAATATCCGCTACTCGCAGGAACAGGTTGCGCAGGCGGTTGAGCAGTGCCAGGCGGTTATTGCGCACGGCTTCGTCGTCTGCCATCACCATTACGTCGTCAAAGAAGGTGTCCACCGGCTCGCGCAGGCTGGCCAGGGAGGTCAGTGCGCTGGCGTAGTCGCCCTGCTCGAACAGCGGCAGCACTTTCTGCGCCTGCTCTTCTACCTTGGCGGCCAGGGTCTTCTCGGCGGCATCCTGCAGCAGTGAGTTATCCACAGCCTCGCTGATGCTGTCGCCACCTTGCTTGGTAAGGATGTTGGACACCCGCTTGTTGGCGCCGGCCAGGGCCAGTGCTTCCGGCAGCTGGCGGAAGGCTTCTACGGCCTTCACCCGGCGGTCGAAGTCCAGCGGGCGGGTTGGGCGGCGGGCGTGTACGGCCAGGTACACTTCGGCGCCGATGCCCTGCTCGTCGTAGTGGGCACGGAAGCGCTCAAGCATGTAGTCCACCACGGTGCTGGCGGTGTTTTGCTCGGTCAGCACAGTGAAGTTCTGCTCGGCCCACTCGCACACGGTTTGCAGGTCCAGGGGCAGTTCCCGTTCGATGATAATGCGCAGCACACCCAGGGAGGCCCGGCGCAGGGCAAACGGGTCCCGGGTGCCGGACGGCGGCTGGTTGATGCCGAACAGGCCCACCAGCGAGTCGATGCGGTCAGCGATGGCCACCGCACAACCGGTCAGGGTGGTGGGCAGGTCGTCGCCGGCGAAGCGCGGCATGTACTGCTCGTTCAGGGCCTTGGCGACGTCGGCGTGTTCGCCGTCGTTGCTGGCGTAGTACTGGCCCATGATGCCCTGCAGATCGGTGAACTCCAGCACCATTTCGGTGACCAGGTCGGTCTTGGCCAGCATGGCGGCGCGCTCGGCCAGGGCCGGGTCGCTGTTGATCGCTTCGGCGATTTTCTTCGCCAGCGCAGCCACCCGTACGGATTTGTCGTAAAGGCTGCCGAGTTTGTCCTGGAACACGATGGGCTTGAGGGCCTCGATGCGGTCTTCCAGTTTGGTCTTGCGGTCGGTTTCGTAGAAGAAGGCCGCGTCGGACAGGCGCGGGCGAATCACCTTCTCGTTACCGGAGATGACCTGGGCCGGATCTTTGCTTTCCAGGTTGGCCACGGTGATGAACAGCGGCAGCATCTGGTCGTTGGCATCCACCACGTGGAAGTATTTCTGGTGCTCCTTCATGGAGGAGATCAGCGCCTCGGCGGGCACGTCGAGGAAACGTTCCTCGAAGCGGCCCATCAGCGGTACCGGCCATTCGTTCAGGGCAGTGACTTCGTCCAGCAGGTCTTCGTCGATCACAGCCTTGCCGTTGGCTTCTTTCTCCGCCAGTTGAGCAACGCCCTGACGAATCTGTTCACGGCGCTCGGCGAAGTCGGCCAGTACGTAGCCCTCCTGTTTCAGCACCACTTCGTAATCGGCGGGTGTTGGTACGATCAGCTCTTTCGGGCAATGGAAGCGGTGGCCGCGGGTTTTGTTGCCGGGCTTGAGGTTCATCACCGGAGTGTCGATGACACTGTTGCCGAACAGCAAAACCAACCAGTGTACCGGGCGCACGAATTCGGTTTTGTGGGCGCCCCAGCGCATGCGCTTGGGTATCGGCAGCGCCGCCAGGGATTTTTCCACCAGCTCTGGCATCAGTTCGACCGTTGGCTTGCCTTGCTCCACGGTGCGGTACACCAGCCAGGCACCCTTGTCGGTTTCCAGAGTGTCGAGCTGGTCCGGGGTAATGCCCAGTGAGGTGGCAAAGCCGGTCAGGGCCCGGGTCGGGTTGCCGGCGTCATCAAAGGCGGCTTTGACCGCCGGGCCGCGTTTCTCGACCGGTTTGTCTAGTTGGGCATCGGCCAGGTCGCGAATGCGCACCGCCAGGCGACGGGGAGCCGCGAAGGCTTCGACCCTTCCAAATGCCACGCCAGCGTCTTCCAGGCCTTTGACAATGCCCTGGGTGAAGGCGTCAGACAGCGGTTTGAGGGCTTTCGGAGGCAGCTCTTCGGTGCCCAGTTCGACCAGAAAATCCTGTGTTGCCATGATTATGCGTTCCCCTGTTCCTGCGGTGCCTTGTTGGCTTTTTTGCCCTTCTTGCTGGCCTTGGCCTCAGCAGCCTCAGCGGCGGCCAGCACTTCCTTGCGAAGATGCTCAGGTGCCAGCGGGAAGCCAAGTTTGCGGCGGCTCTCGAAGTAGGCCTGGGCAACGGAGCGTGCCAGGGTGCGTACACGCAGGATGAAACGCTGGCGCTCGGTCACGGAAATAGCGTGGCGGGCGTCCAGCAGGTTAAAGGTATGAGAGGCCTTGAGTACCTGTTCGTAGGCGGGCAGTGGCAGGCCGGCTTCGATCAGGCGGGCGCTTTCCCGCTCGTACACGTCGAAGCTGTGGAACAGGAACTCGGTGTCGGCGTGTTCGAAGTTGTAAGTGGATTGCTCCACCTCGTTCTGATGGAACACGTCGCCGTAGGTGACCACGCCATCCGGGCCTTTGGTCCACACCAGGTCGTACACGCTGTCCACGCCTTGCAGGTACATGGCGATACGCTCAAGCCCGTAGGTCAGCTCGCCGGTGACCGGGTAGCATTCCAGGCCGCCGACTTGCTGGAAGTAGGTGAACTGGGTCACTTCCATGCCGTTCAGCCAGATTTCCCAGCCCAGGCCCCAGGCGCCGAGGGTGGGGGACTCCCAGTTGTCTTCCACAAAGCGGATGTCGTGCACCAGTGGGTCCAGGCCCAGGGCACGCAGAGAATCCAGGTACAGTTCCTGAATGTTGTCTGGTGACGGCTTCAGCACCACCTGGAACTGATAATAGTGCTGCAGGCGGTTCGGGTTCTCGCCGTACCGGCCGTCGGTTGGGCGGCGGCTGGGCTGGACGTAGGCGGAGTTCCAGGTTTCCGGGCCGATGGAACGCAGGAAGGTGGCCGGGTGGAAAGTACCGGCGCCCACTTCCATGTCGAGGGGCTGGAGAACCACGCAGCCGTGCTGCGCCCAGAAATTCTGCAGTGCCAGGATCAGACCCTGGAAGGTCTTGATGTCTGGCGCGGAGTTGTTGGTTGCCTTGTCTGTCACGACGTTTGCCTGCTGGTCAGTCTGTGTGTGGCGCCCCGCTTTGCGGGGCACTCCGAAATTTGAAAACGCGCATTATACGCTGGCTGGCGTTGCATTTCTAAGTGCCAGCCAGGGTGTTGTTTTGCTTGAGATCAATCAGAAGAAGGTGAGGCCCACCTGGAACAGCTTTTCCACGTCCCTGATACGGGTTTTGTCCACCAGGAACAGGATGACGTGGTCATCGGGTTGTACACGAATATGGTCGTGGGCGATCAGCACTTCGTTATGGCGAACGATGGCGCCGATGGTGGTGCCCGGCGGCAGATTGATCTCGTCCAGGCGCTTGCCCACTACTTTGGATGACCGGTGGTCACCGTGGGCGATGGCTTCGATGGCTTCCGCAGCGCCCCGGCGCAATGAGTGAACGTTCACCACATCGCCCCGGCGCACGTGGGTGAGCAGGCTGCCGATGGTGGTCTGCTGGGGCGAGATGGCGACATCAATATCGCCGCCCTGGATCAGGTCCACGTAGTCCGGGTTGTTGATCAGGGTCAGTACCTTGCGGGCGCCCAGCCGCTTGGCCAGCAAAGAGGCCATGATGTTGGCTTCGTCGTCGTTGGTGACGGCGCAGAACACATCGGTGTTCTCGATGTTCTCTTCCAGCAGGATGTCCTTGTCGGCGGCGTTGCCTTCCAGCACCACGGTTTTGCGTAAACGTTCGGACAACATCACACAGCGGTCGTGGTCCCGCTCAAGAATCTTCACCTGGTATCGGCTTTCCAGGGTATTGGCCAGCCGGTAACCAATGTTGCCGCCACCGCAGATAAAGATGCGTTTGTAGGGCTTGGACAGGGGTTGAAGCTCGCTCATCACCGAGCGAATGTGATCGGAGGCGGCAATAAAGAACACCTCGTCGCCGTCTTCGATAACCGTGTCGCCCTGGGGCATGATGGCCCGGTCTTTGCGGAAAATCGCGGCTACCCGGGTATCGATCTTGGGCATATGGGTGCGCAGGTAGGACAACTCATGGCCTACCAGTGGCCCACCCTTGGTAGCACGTATGGCCACCAGCCTGACCAGGCCCTTGGAGAACTCGAGCACCTGCAAGGTGCCCGGGTACTCGATCAGCCGGGTGATGTGTTTGGTGACCAGGTGTTCCGGGCTGATCAGTACGTCGATGGGAAAGCCCCGGAGGCTGTCCAGGTCTTTGTCCATATCCCGGCGGTAGAACAGCTCGGATTTCGCCAGATAGGCATTGGCCCGCACCCGGCAGATGGTGGTGGGCGTCTTGTACAGCAGCTTGGACACCTGGCAGGCCACCATGTTGGTTTCGTCGCTGTTGGTCACAGCGATCACCATGTCGGCGTCTTCCGCGCCGGCCTGGCGCAGCACCGTGGGGTAGGAGGCACGGCCGTGCATGGTGCGGATGTCCAGCCGGTCCTGAAGCTCACGTAGGCGGGCGCTATCGCTGTCGATCACCGTAATGTCGTTGGCTTCATTGGCGAGGTTTTCCGCCAGGGTGCCGCCTACCTGGCCCGCACCGAGAATCAGGATTTTCATAGTTCAGGTTTCTCCAGCACGGCGTAGAAAAAGCCGTCATGGCTGTCCGGGACTGGCAGTAACTGGCGCCCGGTGTTCATGTTCTGACCCCAGTCGGCATCAATTTCTATCAGCCGGGCTTGGTCCTGCTGTTTCAGGAACCGCTGGATTATACGGTGGTTTTCCTGGGGAAACACCGAACAGGTAGCGTATACCAACTGCCCACCGGGTTTCAGGATAGACCACATAGCGTCCAGCAGGCCAAGCTGAATGCTGGCCAGGGGTACGATGTCGGATTCACGGCGCAGCAGCTTGATGTCCGGGTGCCGGCGAATCACACCGGTGGCGCTGCAGGGCACGTCCAGCAGGATACGGTCAAATTGGGCGCCATCCCACCAGCTGTCAATGTCGGCGGCGTCGGCCTGTGTCAGGGTGGCGCGCAGGTCGAGCCGGTCTAGGTTCTCCTGTACACGGGGCAGGCGCTCGGCGGATTCGTCGATGGCAATCACTTCGTCCAGTTCGCCACAGGCCTCCAGAATGGCGCAGGTCTTGCCGCCGGGAGCTGCGCAGGCGTCCAGTACACGCTGGCCTGGTTGCAGGTCCAGCAGGGTGGTGCACAGCTGGGCGGCTTCGTCCTGCACACTGGCACCGCCGTCTTCGAACCAGGGCAGGCGTTCTACCGGCACCGGGCGTTCAAGCTGAATGCCGTGGGGGGCGAAGCGGGTGGGATTCGCCTCAATACCGGCTTCTGCCAGCAGCTCCAGGTACTCATCGCGGGTAAAGCGCAGGGCGTTGACCCGCAACGTCATGGGAGCCTGCTGGTTATTGGCATCGAGAATGGCTTGCCAGTTATCGGGCCAGTTGTGGCGCAGCTTTTCCACCATCCACACCGGATGGCTGTAGCGGCTGTTGTCGTCTTTCGGCTCCGGCGCCCCTTCCCTTTCCGCGGCCCGCAACACGCCGTTGACCAGACCGGTCAGGTGCGGCTTGTCCAGCGCCCGGCAGGCTTCCACGGTTTCGTTCAGCACGGCATAGGTGGCCTGCTCACTGAACCGCAGCTGGAACAGGGCGACCAGCATCAGGTGATGAACAACCCGGTCCGGTTTGCGCAGGGGCTTTTTCAGGCGCTGGTTGAGCTCGCCCTCGAGCCGGTGAAACCAGCGGCAGGTGCCGTAGCAGATCGCTTGAAGTTGCGGCCTTTGTTCCGGGGGTAACTGGTTCAGGGCTGGCGGCAGGCATTGGGTCAATGACTGGCCGCTTTCCACTGCCAGCAACACATTGGCAGCGACGGCACGGAATGGCAGGGGCTGGTAAGCCATGGTCAGTTCAGCTCCTGGCCGGGCAGCAGCACCTGCTTGCCGCCGTTGATCAGGTCGGTGATGCTCTGGGCTTTGCTGCCGGGCAACTGGACCGAAGTGACTTTCAGGGTGCCGGTGCCGCAGGCGACTTCAACGCCTTCTCTCTCGCGACTGATCACGGTGCCTGGCAGCTTGTCGCTGCTCTGATCCAGTGCGCTGGCCTGATGAAGGCGGATGCGTTGCTCGCCGAGATCGGTAAAGGTGCCGGGCCAGGGGTTAAAGGCACGAATCAAGCGTTCGATCTCGATGGCGCTGCGGGACCAGTCGATGTGGCCTTCTTCCTTGGACAATTTGTGGGCGTAGTTGGCGTCAGCATCGTTCTGTGGGTCAGGGGCCAGCTCGCTGTTTGCCAGTTGCACCAGGGCTTCCACAATAGCTTTGCCGCCCATGTCCGCCAGGCGGTCATGCAGGCTGCCGCCGGTGTCGTCGGCATGGATCGGGGTGCTGGTTTTCAACAGCATATCGCCGGTATCCAGGCCTTCGTCCATCTGCATGATGGTAATGCCGGTTTCGGCGTCGCCAGCGGCAATGGCGCGCTGGATCGGGGCGGCACCTCGCCAGCGTGGCAGCAGGGAAGCGTGGATGTTCAGGCAGCCGTGGGTGGGGATATCCAGCACGGCTTTGGGCAGGATCAGGCCGTAAGCGGCCACAATCATCACATCTGGCTTTAACGCAGCAAGTTCCTGCTGGGCGTCTTCCGGTTTCAGGCTGACCGGTTGGAACACCGGAATGCCGGCGTCCAGGGCGACCTGTTTGACCGGGCTGGGCATCAGTTTGCGGCCCCGGCCGGCGGGGCGGTCTGGCTGGCTGTAGACGCCCACCAGGTTATAGCCGGCTTCCAGAAGGGCTTTCAGGGCGGTGGCGGCAAAATCCGGCGTTCCGGCAAAAACAATGCGCACGGTGGTTGCTTCTCTGTGTCGTTGATACGAAAAAACCGGGTCGTAACCCGGTCTGAATTCGGTTCTGTGCTGTTGGCGCCTCAGGCGCTTTGCTTGTGGAGCTTTTCCAGCTTCTTGCGAATGCGGTTACGCTTGAGCGAGCTGAGGTAATCCACGAACAACTTGCCGTTCAGGTGGTCCATTTCATGCTGGATGCATACCGCCAGCAGGCCGGTAGCCTCAAGCACAAAGTCTTCACCGTTACGGTCTTTGGCGGTAATCCGGCAGTGTTCGATGCGCTTCACGTCTTCATAGAAACCGGGAACCGACAGGCAGCCTTCCTGCATGGCTTCCAGCTCACCGTCCAGCACTTCTACTTTCGGGTTGATGAACACCCGGGGCTCGCTCTTGTCTTCCGACAGGTCCATGACGATGATCTGCTTGTGCACATTGACCTGAGTAGCCGCCAGGCCAATGCCGGGGGCATCGTACATGGTCTCGAACATGTCGTCGATCAGCTTGCGGATGTCGTCGGTCACTTCGTCCACCGGCTTGGCGATGGTGCGAAGGCGCGGGTCCGGATACTCAAGAATCTCTAAAATCATAATGCTTTGGCTTCTCTGAAATGCGACGGCGGTCTGCGCAAATTTTCTCCACGAATCTATGATGGGGAGAACGTAATGGCTCTATTATCCGATAAATTGTCGATTGAGTACAAACTGATCAGTTAATAGTTAAAATCTTTCAGCCATACTGAAGAATTTACTGGAAGAACAAAAGATAACATCACAAATACCCGAACATCTTCTATAGTAACGGGAATAACAACGTAATAAGCTGCGGGGATACCGCTGCGACGTTACCCAACGCAAAGATTCAAGGCACGCGATCAAGGATATAGACAATGAGGAAATTGTTGTACGCTCTGGCAGCGACGGCGCTGCTGTTTACTTCTTGGGCTCAGGCACAACCGGAGCTCAGGTCTGATCATCCTGAGCGTTACACTGTCGTCAAGGGGGACACCCTTTGGGACATTTCAGCGCGATTCCTGAACAACCCCTGGTACTGGCCGGAAATCTGGCACGTTAATCCGCAGGTTGCCAACCCCCACCTGATTTACCCGGGTGATCGCCTGGCGCTGGTGTACATCGATGGCAAGCCCCGGATTACCAAAGTGTCCACCAGCGATGTCGTCAAGCTGTCACCGCAAATCCGTTCCGAAGCAATCGATACCCCGATTCCGGCCATCCCGGTGGATGCCATCAGCAGTTTCCTGACCGACACCCGTATTGTTTCACCCGATGAGATCAACGGTGCGCCCTATGTGCTTGAGGGTGAAGACGGTCGCATCATCACCGGTGCCGGTGACCGTGTATACGCCCGTGGTGATAAGCCGGCCGACCGGGTTGGCGTTTTCCGCCGCAGCAAAGAGTTTGTCGATCCGGAGACCGGTGAATTCCTGGGGCTGGAAGCACGCAGCATTGCCAAGGGCAACATCACCGCTGAAAACGGCGATGTGCTGACCATGACCCTGACCCGCTCCAGTGAGGAAGTGCGCATCGGAGACCGTCTGCTGGTCAACGAAGACCGCCGCCTGACCACCAACTTCGTGCCCAGCTCTCCGGATGAGGAAATTGAGGGCCGGATGATTTCGGTCGATGGCGGTGTTAACCAGATCGGCCAGTACAATGTGGTAGCCATCAACCTTGGCGAGCGCGAAGGCCTGATGCCGGGCCACGTGCTGGCAGTGATGAAGAGCGGTAACATTGTCCGTGATCCGGTGACCGGTGAAACCATTGAGCTGCCGTCCGAGCGAGCTGGCCTGCTGATGGTGTTCCAGTCTTACGAGAAGATGAGCTATGGCCTGATTCTTCAGGCGACTCGCCCGCTGGCGGTGGGTGATCGGGTCAAGAACCCCTGATCACCCCTGTATGGGCTTGTCGGTAATGAGATAGAATGGCCGGGCCGGAGCGCCCGGCCATTATCGTTTTCAAGGATGAAAAAGATGTCTGCACCTACCTGCCTGGAATCGGCCAGTGACCGCTGGCTGCTGTTGTCTCTTTTGCCCCGGTTTGGCCTTCGCCTGCGTGAGCGGATACACGCGAATACCGAACAGCTGACCGATATTCTCGACATGAATGCCGCCACCCTGAAGGCCCTGGGCCTGACCACCGATGCCATTGAAGCGGTGATGGCCTGGCAGGCCGACGATTCCGGGCACCCGGTCATTGTAGAGGCCGGCCGCATACGTTCGGCCAGTATGGCCTCCGGGATCTTCCTGATGGGCTATGGAGAAGCCGGATATCCGGATGCACTCAGGCATATTCATAACGCCCCGTTGTTGCTGTACGGTCGGGGTGATCCCGACTTACTGCGCAAAGACCAGCTTGGCGTTGTCGGCAGTCGCAATGCCACCCGGGCCGGACTTGAGCATGCTCGGCAGTTTTCCGCAGAACTGAGCCGGCGTGGACTTCTGATCACCAGCGGCCTTGCCCTGGGTATTGACGGAGCCGCCCACGCCGGCGCTCTGGATGCTGGTTTTCAGACCATTGCCGTGGTGGGCTGTGGTCTCGACCGGTTGTATCCGGCGCAGCACCGAAAACTGGCCGAGCGCATTATTGAGCAGGGGCTTATTATCTCGGAATACCCGCCCGGCACACAGGCCCGGGCCGCCCATTTCCCGCAGCGGAACCGGATCATCAGTGGCCTGAGCCGCGGCGTGCTGGTGGTTGAGGCAAGCCTCCGTAGCGGCTCGCTGATAACGGCCAGAACCGCGCTGGAACAGGGGCGCGAGGTGTTCGCCATTCCCGGCTCGGTGCACAGCCCGGTGGCTCGGGGTTGTCACCAGTTGATCAAACAGGGCGCAAGGCTGGTGGAGACCGCTGATGACGTTCTGGAGGAACTGGGCACCTGGTGGTCGATGCAGCCCGCATCGGAATGTGATCAAACCGGCCCTGCAGAGCAGGATTTGTCCGGGTTGGACAGTCGGGAAATCGCGGTGCTTGAGGCTTTGGGGTATGATCCACAATCTACCGATGCACTGAGCCAGGCTACGGGTCTGCCAGCGGATCAGCTGATGCAGTCTTTGTTGCTGCTGGAGCTGGAAGGGTTGGCTAATTCCGCTCCCGGTGGTTATCTCCGGGCGGGCTGACGGTGCATTATTTGGGTTCGACCAACCGGATAGTACAATTTCGTTATGTCAGCGACGTCTCCCCTGCATTCATGGCAGATCCATTGTGCCCGCCGCACCGTTCTGGCCGGCGGCGTTATTGTCTATCCCACCGAGGCCGTCTGGGGGCTGGGATGTGATCCCTGGAACCGCGAGGCGGTTGAGCGCATCCTCGAATTAAAGCAGCGCCCGATGCACAAGGGCATTATTCTGGTGGCTGCGTCTATTAATCAGGTGCGCTTTCTGCTTGATCCTCTGCCCCGGGTACTGCAATGGGAAGCCGAGCAGCACTGGCCAGGTCCGATTACCTGCCTGGTACCGGATGTGCTCGAGCAGGTGCCGGACTGGGTGCGCGGCAAGCATAGCACCATTGCGGTTCGTGTCAGTGACCATCCGGTTGTTCAGGCTCTGTGTAATGCCACTGGTATGCCGCTGGTGTCCACGTCCTGCAACCCCGCTGGCCGAGCGCCGGCCCGCAGCATCTGGCAGGTACGCCGTTACTTTGGTGGTGAGCTGGACCGCATTGTGCCTGGAGCACTGGGTGGCAACCGCAAGCCCAGCCGAATCATCGATATTGTTACCGGAAAACAGTTTCGCTAGGAGATTGCATGTCACAGCAGCCGGATACCCAAGCCGTTAAAGACTATCTGATCGGGCTTCAGGAGCGCATCTGTCAGCGGCTTGAGGCGGTTGATGGCGGGGCAGCGTTTATCCGTGACAGCTGGCAGCGCCCGGAGGGTGGCGGCGGTATCAGCCGGGTGATCAGCGGTGGCAAGGTGATCGAGAAGGGTGGTGTGAATTTCTCCCACGTGATGGGCGACACCATGCCGGCTTCGGCCACCGCGCATCGACCCCAGCTAGCCGGTGCACCCTGGCAGGCCATGGGCGTGTCACTGGTGATCCATCCGGAAAACCCCCACGTGCCGACCTCCCACGCCAATGTGAGATTCTTCATCGCCACGCCGAAAGATGCCGAGCCGGTGTACTGGTTTGGCGGTGGCTATGACCTGACGCCCTACTACGGCAACCAGGAAGACTGCGTGCACTGGCACCAGACCGCCCGCAACGCTTGTGCCCCGTTTGGGGATGACGTTTACCCCAGGTTCAAGCAATGGTGTGACGACTATTTTTATCTGAAACACCGGCAGGAACCCCGGGGTGTGGGTGGGTTGTTCTTTGACGATCTCAACACCGGAGATTTCGCCCGGGACTTTGCCTTTATGCAGGCCGTGGGCGACAGTTATATCGAGGCTTACGAGCCGATTGTACGGCGCCGGATGGCCCAGCCCTGGGGCGAACGGGAACGGGAATTCCAACTCTACCGCCGCGGTCGCTATGTGGAGTTCAACCTGGTGTATGACCGGGGCACCTTGTTTGGCCTGCAGTCTGGTGGTCGCACGGAGTCCATTCTGATGTCACTGCCGCCGCTGGTGCGCTGGGATTATGACCGGCAGCCGGAACCCGGCAGCGAAGAAGCCAGGCTGACAGATTACTTCCTTACTGGCCGTAACTGGCTGGAGGACACCAATGACCAATGAGCTCTACGCGGTGGTGGGTAACCCCATCAGCCACAGCAAGTCGCCGAGAATTCACAGCCTGTTTGCCTGCCAGACCGGCGAGCCGGTGGAGTACACCGCCATTCAGGCTCCGATTGATGAGTTTTCCGGCACTGTGCGGCATTTTTTCGAGCGGGGCGGCAAGGGGCTGAATGTGACCGTGCCGTTCAAGGAGCAGGCCTGGACCCTGGCGGACCATCGGACGCCGCGGGCAGAGAAGGCCGGCGCCGCCAACACCCTCTTCCTGGATCAAGAAAACGAGCTGGTGGCCGATAACACAGATGGTGTCGGTATTGTCCGTGATCTGCAGAATAATCACGGGGTGGCGCTGAAAGGCTTAAAGGTGCTGGTGCTTGGCGCTGGCGGTGCCGTTCGGGGCGTCATTGGGCCGATACTGGCCGAGCAGCCGGCAGAGCTGACCATTGCCAACCGGACGGTGGCCAAGGCGGAGGCGCTGGTCAGGCTGTTTGCGAAGGATGCCGGTGCAACGGTATTGAGCGCCTGTGGTTTCGAGGCGCCGGATCAACCGTTTGACCTGATCATCAATGGCACCAGCGCCAGCTTGCAGGGAGACTTGCCCCCGGTGTCTGCAAATGTGATCGGACCGGCTACGGTGGTGTACGACATGATGTATTCTCTGCAGACCACCACCTTCAATCAGTGGGCTCTGGATAATGGTGCCCACCGGGTGCATGACGGCTTGGGAATGCTGGTGGAACAGGCCGCAGAATCTTTTTTTGTGTGGCGGGGCGTGCGCCCGGAAACCGCGCCGGTGATTGAAGAATTGCGAACCGATTGAGGCCGCGGGTTCCGGCCGTTTCATAAGGGTTGTTCATGGACATTCTCACGCTTGTCGGATTGCTTGCCGGAATCCTGATTGTTGTCCTGGCGATGCTGGCCAACGCCACGGTCATCACCTTCCTGAACCTGCCCGGACTGGCGATTGTTCTGGGTGGCACCTTCGCAGTGACACTGATCAAGTTCCGGATGCCCTCGGTAGTCAGCGCCTTCCGGTTGGCTTTTCGTACGGCTTTTACTGACCGGTTACCCCGCCCGGCGGAACTGATCCGGGAAGTGGGTGTACTGGCTCGGGTGGTTCGCAAAGAGGGCATCCTGGGCCTGGAGAACCACGAAACCGACGATGAATTCCTGCAAAAAGCCATCAACCTGTGTGTAGATGGCCACCCGCCGGAACTGGTAGAGGAGGCTCTGCTACAGGAAACCCAGCAAACCGCAGAGCGCTATGAAGTGGCTGAGCGAGTGTTTCGGGGTATTGGTGAATCCGCGCCGGCCATCGGGATGCTGGGTACCCTCGTGGGGCTGGTGCAGATGCTGAACACTCTGGACGACCCTTCGTCCATTGGCCCGGCCATGGCCATTGCTCTGCTGACCACCCTCTACGGGGCTTTTATTGCCCAGCTCATTGCCCTGCCCCTGGCGGATAAACTGCAACTCAAGGCGGAAGACGATTCCCGCAACCAGATGCTCATTATCACCTCCATCAAGAGCATCATGCGTGGCGAGAACCCCCGGGTTATGACGGAGCTGCTGTCGTCTTACGTAACACCAGAGCACCGGACCAACCTGGAACCGGAGCGGGAGGCCTGAGGTTTGCAGCCGGCGCGGCCACTGAAGAAAAACGCCCTTAAAAAGCGAACGCCCGACTGGATTGTCACCTTCGCGGATCTGGCAACCCTGCTGCTGACGTTTTTTATCCTGCTGTTGTCGTTCGCCGAGATGGACATCGAGAAATACCGGGCCATGGCGAACTCCATGTCCCTGGCCTTTGGCTCCAGCAATGTGGTGGCCGAAGACATCGGCGGTACACCCCTGACCCTGATTGAAGCCGATACCGTATCGCTGCCGAAACCTTCTGAAAACCTGCAGGACCAGCCGGAGTTCATTGACGAGCGAACCGAGCGTTCGGAAACGCGACAGATTCCCGGTGGCGTTCTGGACCTGGCCGGTCGCTTGATCCAGGAACTGGAAGCAGAGGTGGCTGCGGATACCTTGCACGTAAACTATGACGAAGATCAGGTGGTAATTCGGTTTTCCGAGGAGGCCACCTTCCGTTCCGGCGATGCTGCCATCATGCCCGGAATGATTCCGATCATTGAACGTGTTGTTGAGGTTCTGGCGTCTTGTACCGGTGATGTGGTGGTATCAGGCCACACCGACGATGTGCCGATTTCCAGCGGCATGTACCGATCTAACTGGGATCTGTCGGCGGCTCGCGCCGTGTCTGTGGTGCACGAGCTGGTATTGGACCGCCAGATTCCAGCAGATCGTGTGGTGGCTGCTGGCCGTGCAGAAACTCGCCCTCTGATGCCCAACGATAGCGCTGAAAACCGCGCGGTTAACCGCCGGGTCGAAATTGCTGTTCGTAACCCGGAGTGTGACGCCGCCGTCCCTACCCGTGATTTGCCTGTGGAAATCCTGCCCTGATTGCTTATAGCTTGAGCGCAGATTCTCATAGTGCATTCATATAAGTGATGCAGATTCAAAGCCTTATACTGTGCCGCTCAAACCTTGGCAGATAACGGGAGTTTTCAGCATGAGCGGACCAGATAAACCAAAGGTTATTGGAGAGGAGTGGAGTGACGAGCGGGTTAAAAGCTTTCTCGATCTGTCACCCTGGGACAAGAACCTGAACCCGGATCATTTCGTGCTGATTCGGGCCTATGAGTCCATGCGTGCAGGTGATTTCGAACGGTTTTTGGCATTCTTTGTGGAAGCCGGCCGCGACCTGAACGCCGAAGATGAGCACGGCCAGACTATCCTGGACCGGGTGTCACAACACCGTCGCAGCGGTGATTACGCTCAGGCTCTGGAGAAAGCCGGCGCAAAACAAAAGGCAACGGCCGGGAACTGAGCCCCGGCCCGAACATCGCCTTACTGCACTTCTACTTCGATGGCTTTGGGCTCTTTGGGTTCGGCCTTTTGGATGCTCAAAGTCAGTAGGCCGTCCTTGAAGCTGGCTTTCACGCTGTTCTCGTCCACATTGTCCGGCAACGTGAATCGGCGCAGGAAGCTACCATAGACCCGTTCGATGCGATGGTGCTTCTTGTCACTGGACTCTTCCTCATGCTTGCGCTCGCCCTGAATGGTGAGCACGCCATCGTGTACTGTCACCTTCACATCGTCCTTGTTCATGCCGGGTAATTCGGCTTCCACAGTGAAGGCTTCGGCCGTTTCCTTGATATCCACAGCCGGAGCCCAGTCGCTGCGACTGAACAGGTCTTTACCTTCCCGTTCGCCATTGGTGCGTGCTACCCCAAACATCCGGTTGTAGCGGTTCATCATGTCCTCGAATTCGCCGATCGGATTCCAGCGGGTCAGATTGCTCATAGGGAACTCCTCCTTTAACGGTGTCGAACCTGAGATTGTCTTCAGCTTCGCTCGCGGAACAGCTCCAAACCGGTGGCGCCAGCCGGATGGACTCCGTGAACTTCTGCTATTCACGAATATAGGTTCGGCCGGTACCTTTTCAAGTGCTCTACTGGTTACTTTTTGACCTGCATCAAGGGCGCTCCGGGTTCGCCAAACTGGGTCAGCAGAAATGCCCGAAATCGGCTCATGGGGGCGCCATCGGTGTGCTCGTCCGGCAGGGTGCCCGGTTGGAATCCTGGCAGGTCTCCGTTCAGAAAGGGAGCTACCAGCGTCGGGTTGCGGCTGATGACGTGAATGATCACATCCCTGCTGGCATCGTCTCCGGTGATGAGCGGCGCCGGCTGGTGATCACCCAGGATGAACAGCAGGGTCTCGTCCGTCAGGTAGCGAGCGGCGTAGTCTCCGGCGACGGCCAGGGCGTAATCGATGGCCTGGATGTAGTGCTCCCGTACCCGCTCCGGATCTCGCCAGAGCGAGGCGGGGGCTTCGCCAGCGCCTTCCCATTGCTGGAAAACCTGGCCATCCCCGATGCTGTCCCAGTCGTCCAGCACCGGAAGTATCGGGACCCAGGGTGCGTGGCTGCTAATCAAGGCCAGCTCCGCAAAAATCGGGGCTGGGGTTGCCTGTCGTAGCTGTTCGAACCGGTGCCAGGTGAACTGATCCGGCATGGTGACCCAGTTAAAGGCTGGCCCCTGGTAACCCAACGCGTCTTCATCGTAAATGCGGTGGTAGCCGAACAGTTGCCCTTCTGGCCATTCGCGGGTGATGGCAGGCATGACCGCCATGGTCTGATGCCCGGTCACCCGGAAGTCATCAATCAGCGTGGCGTAATTGCTGCTCAGGAGTGCTTCATAGGCAATCTGGGTATTGATCCACTGCCCGCTGAGCACAGACAAATGACCCAGCCAGGACTGTCCGCCCTGGATAGGCGCTTTAAGCCGCCCCGTGGCGACGGTCAGGCCGGCGTTATCGAGCTGTTCGGCCAAGGTGGCCAGCCTGGGGCCCAACACCGGCCGGTAACGTTCGTCGGTAAGCCCGGAGATGCCGTAGGATTCCACGAAGGCCAATACCACATCTGTATTGGCCAGGCCCGGCAGTGCGCGGGGTTGCCGGCTGGCGGTTGGTTGTTGTTCCAGGCCGGCACGAAAAGCCGAAGTGGCCTGGTGTGTGTGCAGGATCAGCGATCCCTGGTTGGCAACGAAAGCCAGGGCTGGGCTTCCCACCCAGGGTGTCAGCACCGTCAGTGTTAGCAGTGTTACGGCGCTGACCCAGAGAGCCCGCCCCCGCACGGGAACCGCTCGGGCAAGGTGCAGTCCGAGCCAGCGAAACAGCCAGGCCACCAGGGCTGCGGCAAAGATCAGTGCGATAACAACCAGCACGGCGCCCGGAATCCCCAGATTGGTGCGGAACAGATGCCAGGCGGCATCCAGCAAACCCGCTTCCAGATACAGATTCAGGCCCCGCCCCAGGCTCTGACGGACCAGCGCATCGGCCGCAATCAGCCAGATCATCAGGGCGTAAATGCCTGAAAACAGCATCGCCAGTCGGTCACGTTGGTTGGGTAGTTGGTGTAACAGCCACCACATAATCAGGGCTTCCAGCGCGAGCCATGGCGCTGGGCCCGGAAGTGCCAGGGCGGGCAGCAGCAACAGCCCGTTGAGCAGCAAAAAGGCAGCCAGCATCAGAACGATCGAGCCTCCGGCGGTGGTGGCGTGTACTGGTACAGCCAGGTTTCAGTCAGTGCCTGGGGGCCTAGTCTCAGGTACAGGCGCAGGTCTATGGGGCTGGTGTCGTCATCCGGCACCAAATCGAACATGGCACGGAAGCCATTGATGGCGTGCAGCGGTCTGGCCGATACCAGTTCTACCTTGCCACGGCTGGCACTCACCACCGCCTCGACTCCGGCATGACGGTCGATCATTGACAGGTTCCCGCCGGCAAAATCCACCGCAAAACGTCGGGAAAAGTAGGTCCTGGGCTTACCGATGACGCCGCCAATCCCGGTGCGGGTGGCCACAACGGTTCCCAGTTCCAGGTTCTGGTCTGGCATGGTCTCGCCCCAGCTCAGGCGGTAGCTGACCGGGTAGGCTTCCCCTGGCTGCCAGGGTTCAGACGGGTTCCAGAAGGCGACGATGTTGTCGAAGGTTTCATCCTGGGTAGGAATTTCCACCAGCAGCATTGCGCCCTTGCCCCAGTCACCTTCGGGCGTGACCCACAGGCTGGGCCGCTGTTCGTAGAACACGCCGTCGTCCTGGTAGTTGCTGAATTCCCGATCCCGTTGCAGAAGGCCAAATCCCCGGGGCTGGTTATCGACAAAATGGCTGACCGTCAGTTGCTGTGGATTGGTCAGGGGGCGCCAGATCCGTTCGCCGTTGCCGGTCCAGATCGCCAGGCCATCCGAATCGTGGATTTCCGGGCGCCAGTCATTGGCCATGCGCCGATCGTTTTCGCCGGTCTGGAACATACTGGTAAGTGGTGCGAGCCCGAAGCGTGTCAGCTCCTTGCGGGGGTAGAGGGTGGCTTCCACGTCCATGGTCAGGTTGGCGCCAGGATGAATCACAAACCGATAGGCGCCGGTCACACTGGGGGAATCCAGCAGGGCATGGACCGTGAGTGACAGGTCGCCTTCGGCTGGGCGTTCAAGCCAGAAGGTAGTGAAGCGAGGAAATTCCTCGGGCTGCGGCAGCCCGGTATTGATCGCCAGGCCGCGGGCTGACAGACCGTACTGGCGGGACTCGCCCACCGCCCGAAAGTAGCTTGCGCCCAGAAACGCTGCGATGTCCCGGCTGAAGTCCTGGTGGAAATGCACGCGGAATCCGGCGTAGCCGAGGCTGTCCGGCAGGTCATCAAAAGCGTCATTGTCGCCATAGTCGAAGTTTTCGTTCTGGTAGGGCAAGGCGTGGGCCCCGCCATCGACCACTTCGTAGAAGTGCACGGGCTCTTGGAAGAACAGGCCCAGATGAAAGAATTGCAGCTGAAACGCACTGTCCCGGTGGCGCCATAGTGCCTGGTCTGGCCGGTAACGTATGGCCTGATATTGGTCCCAGTTCAGGGATTGCAGGCTTGGGGGCAAGGGTTTCTGGGGCGCGCGGTACGGTTTGGCCGCCAGTGCCCGGGCGTGTTCCCGGAGCCAGCGGGCACTGAAATCCTGCCCGTCGGAGCCGGCGAGGCTGGCCAGTGCGCGCCCGGTGCCAGACAGGGCAAGTGGCGCTCCGGTTGCCAGCGCGAGGCCGAATTTCAGGAGGCGACGCCGATCCATGGGGAGTGCTCCGGTTGGGTTCTGTGGGTGTGGGTAGCGGTTTGAATCGGGCCCAGGTTCAGGCTCAGACGGGCAAGGGCCGCGCCCCAGGGTGAGTCGGGCTCAGCCTGCCAGGCCTTGAGGTGCAGCGATTGCATGGCCTCCGGGTGGTCGCAGAGCAGGCTGATCTCACTGCCGGTGAGCGCACCGGGGCCTTGCACTGCACACCGGTCAACCAGGGACTTCAGCGCTCGTTGTTTGCAGCCGTGGGAGGGGCCGGTTTGCCGATGTCGCCAGCAGCTGTAGTGGGGCGATAGCACTGCCTGTTCAAACCAGCTCAGCGATGGCAGGCGTTTGCCCAGCCGGTGAGCCACCGAAGCGCGAGTAATAACGGGCACGGCGGAAACCTGCTCCGGAACGATCATTCGTTGACCTGTGCCAGCGCCGGCCAGCCAGACGTTGAGCAATGGGGCAATCAGCACCGGAATGGTTACCGGCAGGGCCCAGGGTGTCAGGTTCGGGCTGTACCACTGGATCATTGCCAGTACGCCAGCGCACACCAGTGCGGGCCAGGCAAAATGCTGCAGCGCTTGTGCCATCCCACCGGCCCCGGTTCGATTCTGGCTCTGCCAACGCAGGCTACGGTTCAGAAAGGCGCCGGCCACATGGCCGCTGTGGGCGATCATTCGGATGGGTGCCAGTATCAGCGATACCGGGGTTTCGCCAACGGTGTTGGCCGCCATCCGCCAGCCGCCACCAAACAACGTCTCCCGCCCGGCGAGTCCCTGGTCCACCAGGGCCAGAACTCGTGGGCCCAGGAGCGTTGTTACGGTGAGCCCGATCAGGCAGGCGCCGGCAAGGCTCCAGTTGGCGGACGACGCCCCGATCAGCCCGGGCAAAGGTTGGCTGCCCGGTGTTCCCGCCATGGCGAGGTAGCCAGACAAGCCAAGGAACGCCAGCCACAGGGGTGAAGCCAGATAACACAGAATGCCGGTGAGTAGAGCCAGGCGGTGGGAAAAACGCAACTTGGCCATCGTCAGCAGCGGGACCAGATGCTGCAGGTTGCCCCGGCACCAGCGACGATCGCGAATCAGGTCGTCTTTGAGGGTGGGCGGCGATTCCTCATAGCTGCCTGCGATGGCCGGTTCCAGCCACACCTCGAAACCGGCCCGGCCCATCAGCGCAGACTCAAGATAGTCATGGCTTAACACCGGGCCACGAAACAGTCCCCAGCCCCGCAACCGGCGCAAACCGCAATGAGCCATAAACGGTGCTACCCGGATAATGGCATTGTGGCCCCAGTAGTTAGCATCCCCCAGTTGAATCGCTGCCAGGCCGGCACTGTGGATTCGGCCATAGCACCGGTTGGCAAACTGCTGCAGCCGGGCAAAGCGGGTTTCCGCCCGTGCCAGCCTCGGTGCGGTCTGGATAATGCCAGCCTGGGGACGCTGCTCCATCAACTGAACCAGCTTTTCAATGGCGGAGGCTGTGAGCAAGCTGTCGGCATCCAGCACAACCATGTAACGGTAGCGGGCACCCCATCGGCGTAGGAAATCGGCGATATTGCCGCTTTTGAAGTTCAGGTTCACCCGACGGCGGCGATAGAAAAGCCGGTTGCCGTCAGCCATACCGGCGCTCAGCTCGGCACAGGCCGCCTGCTCCTCTAGCCAGACTTCCGGATCCTGGCTGTCGGATAATACAAAAACATCAACCTTGTTTCGCCAGCCCTTGTCTTCAAGCTCTTTATACACCGCCTGAAGATTGCCGAGCGAGCGTTGTACCGGTTCGTGACACACCGGCATCACCAGCGCCAGCCGCCCTTCGAAGGACTGAGTGCCCGGCTCCTCGGACAACTGTTGGCTAAGACTGAAGGGATCGCCTCCACGCCTGAGCATCACAAAGCCGAACACGGCGGTCCAGAAGCCCAGGCCTATCCAGGTAAACAGAATGGCGAAAAGGCTGACCAGCAAAATCGCCGGCCACCCTTCATGGGCCAGGGACAGGCTGTGGGAAAGCAACCAAACGCCGAGAAACGTTTGCCCCAGCACCAGTAGGGCGAGCAGACCGCGCCGTCGGTAGGCGACCGGTTGCCAGCGGAGTTCAGTCACCTTGGTACCCGATCCGGCCCCGGGATAGCTTGGGCGGGGTAGCCTGGTGTTGGTCAGGGTTGATGCCAAGAGAACGCTGTATAGCAGGCAGAACATGGCTCAGCTTTGCACTGCCCGCCTCGTAACGGTGCCGAGCAACCTCGTCTTGCAGGTGAGACACTGCGACGGGGCCGGTGCCGTATTTTGCGGTGCGCAGATACAGCAACGCTCGTTGTTGGTTGGTGTCTGTCAGATCCACGGTTGTCTCCCGGCTTGTAACGGCACGGAAACATACGGCAGTGCTCCGGTAATCAGACCACTTTATGACTCGTCGTTAAGATACTGGTCTTTGAGCTTAACGTAGTTGGCTGCGGTGTATTTGAAGAACGTGCGTTCCTTTTCCGACAGCGCCCGGGCCTGCTTGCACGGCGAGCCCACGTAAAGGTAGCCAGATTCGAGCCGCTTGCCCGGTGGCACCAGGGTGCCGGCGCCGATAATCACTTCATCTTCCACGATGGCACCATCCATCACCGTGCAGCCCATGCCCACCAGCACCCGGCTGCCAATGGTGCAGCCATGTAAAAGGGCTTTATGGCCAACGGTCACGTCATCACCAATGATTAACGGCCAGCCGCCGGGGTTGAAATCACTGGCGTGGGTGATGTGCAGCACCGAGCCATCCTGGATGCTGCAGCGGTCGCCGATGCGGATTTTGTGCATATCACCGCGGATGACGGTCATGGGCCAGACCGAGCAGTCTTCGCCCATGACCACATCACCGATGACCACGGCACTCTCATCCACCCAGGTCCGTTCACCAAATTGTGGTGTGATACCCTTGTGAGTTCGTACATTTACCATTACATATACCTCAATGCTGTCCAAATACGGTGCAAGGCGCCGGTGGGGGATGGCTTTCAGAAACACGCTCCTTCGGCACCCTTGCAGGGTCCGGCCCGCAATCACAGATTGCGGTCGCTCAGCCGTCGCATGAAGCTTTGCTTCATAAGCGCTCGGCTGAGCCCATGTGGCGCTTGGGCTCCGCCATCCATGGCTCCGCACAGTTTCTGAAAGCCATCCCCCACCGGCACCCCGTAGCTTGGTGCAAGCTATCTTATTCACGAACAGCTGAGAAGGGGACTTATGAATAACCCGCTTTTGACAGATGACTTGTTGCCGAAGTTCGGTCATATCCGCACCGAACACATGGAGACAGCCATTGACCAGATTCTCAGCGAGAATCGAATGAAAATTGCCGAGCTGTCCCAGCAGGAAGATCCCACCTGGGACACCCTGGCCCAGCCCATGCAGGCGCTGGAGAATAAGCTTAGCAACGCCTGGTCAGTGATTTCACACCTGAACGGCGTGATGAACAACGATGACCTGCGCAAGGTGTACAAGAACTGTCTGGAAAAACTGACGGAATACAGCACCGAAGTCAGCCAGAACGGTGCCCTGTGTGAGGCTTACAAGAAACTGGCCGCGCGGGAGGATTTCAAGGAACTGAGCGAACCCCAGCGTAAATCCATCGAGAACGTGCTGCGGGATTTCCGCCTGGGCGGGGTCGACTTGCCGGAGGACAAGAAGAAGCGTTACGCCGACTTGTCCCGGGAGCTGGCGGAGTTGTCCAACAAGTTCAGTGATAACGTGCTGGATGCCACTCAGCATTGGTTCAAGCAGATTACCGACGTGGACGAGTTGTCCGGCCTGCCGGAAACCGCCATTGAGGGTGCCAAGCAGGCTGCGCGGCAGAAGGATCTGGATGGCTATGTGATCACCCTGGATTTCCCCAGCTTCTTCCCGGTGATGACCTACTGCAACAACCGAGACCTGCGCCGGGAGGTATACGAGGCCTTTGTCACCCGAGCCTCTGACCAGGGCCCGGATGCTGCCACCTGGGACAACACACCGGTGATGGCGGAAATCCTCAAGCGCCGTCATGCCCTGGCCCAGTTGCTGGGTTTTGATAACTACGCCGAGCGTTCCCTGGCCACCAAGATGGCCCGGAGTGTCGACGAAGTGCTGGAATTTCTGAACCAGCTGGCGGCCAAGTCCAAGCCCCAGGCACAGAAGGAGTTCGCCGAGCTGAAGGCATTTGTGAAAGACGACTTCGGCGTGGACGACCTGCAGGCCTGGGACATTGGCTACTACAGCGAAAAGCTGCGCCAGAAGCAGTACGACATCTCCCCGGAAACCCTGCGCCCCTGGTTCCCTGTGGATAAAGTGGTGCCGGGTCTGTTCCAGGTGGCGGAGAAGCTGTTTGATGTGCAGATCGAAGAGCATGCGGAGGTAGAAACCTGGCACGACGACGCCAAGGCTTACTGCATTAGCCGCAACGGCCAGCCCATCGCCTGGTTCTACCTCGACCTGTTTGCCCGCCAGGGCAAGCGTGGTGGTGCCTGGATGGCCGACTGCCGGGTACGCTGGCGCAACCAGCGTGGCACGCTGCAGCTGCCGGTAGCATTCCTGACCTGTAACTTCACCCCGCCAGTGGATGGCAAGCCGTCGCTGCTGACCCACGACGAGGTCACTACCCTGTTCCACGAGTTCGGCCACGGCCTGCACCACATGCTTACCCAGGTGGAAGTGATGGACGTGTCCGGCATCAATGGCGTGGCTTGGGATGCCGTCGAACTGCCCAGCCAGTTCCTGGAGAACTGGTGCTGGAACCCGGAATCCCTGGCCCTGATCGCCAGCCACCACGAAACCGGAGAGCCACTACCGGAAGATCTGCTGCAGAAACTGCTGGCGGCCAAGAACTTCCAGTCCGGCATGGGTATGGTGCGCCAGCTGGAATTCTCGCTGTTCGACTTCCGCCTGCACGCGGAATTCACCGACGTGGCCCCCACCAACCCGCTGGACATGCACCGCAAGGTGCGGGAAGAAATCGCCGTGGTCCAGGCGCCGGAGTTCAACCGGTTCCCCAACGGCTTCTCCCACATCTTCGCGGGTGGCTATGCGGCCGGTTACTACAGCTACAAGTGGGCGGAAGTGCTGGCAGCTGATGCCTTCTCGCTGTTCGAGGAAAAAGGCATCTTCGACCCGGAAACCGGCCAGGCCTTCCTGCACAACATCCTTGAAAAGGGTGGCTCCCAGGAGCCGATGGAACTGTTCAAAGCCTTCCGGGGCCGTGAACCGCAGGTGGATGCCCTGCTGAAACAAACCGGCATCACGGACGAAGCTGCCTGATACAATCCACCCCGGTTGTCGTACCGGCAACCGGGTGTGTTACTGGAGTAGAGTTATGGCAAGTCCGAAACGCTTCATCGCCGGCGCGGTGTGCCCCCGCTGCGCGGAGATGGACAAGATTACGATGTTCACCACCGAGGCCGGTGACCAGATCCGCGAGTGCGTGGCCTGCGGCTATACCGATGCCCTGTCTGACCAGCCGCAGCCCGAGGCCCCGGAAATCGAAACACGGGTGAACAAGAAGGCCAACAACGATGATCATACCGTCAAGCAGGTGGTGTTCTTTAAGTCCGGCTCTGACTCTGAGGACTAGGCTGGGCTTGGGCCCTAGCCTGCCGGTTTTGGTGGGTTAGAGGCCACGGGGGTGCTTTTCTTCCGGGAAAAACAACTCGCTTCGCTCAGACTCTTTTTCCCTGCAGAAAAGCACCCCCGTACCCTCTAAGCCGGACAGCACGGAAATCGCTTGTTTAAGGTTTGGTTTCTTTCTTTTTTTCTTCTTTCTTCTTTTCCTTCCGTACCTCTCATTGGTACGACGTGAGGGGGTGGGTCAGGTTTTTTTCCGCCGGAAATGGATGTCTGAGCGCAGCGAGTTGCATTTCCAAGGGAAAAAACCTGACCCACCCCATCGCAGCCCCCAAACCAGGCAGGCTACGATCAGGACGGCAAACTCCAAAGCAAACGGGTCAGAGCACCATAGCCGCGAGCCAGCCGAAGGCCAGCAGGGGCAGGTTGTAGTGCAGGAACGTCGGCACCACGGTATCCCAGATGTGGTTGTGCTGGCCGTCCACATTCAGGCCCGCTGTTGGCCCAAGGGTGGAGTCCGACGCTGGTGAACCCGCATCACCCAGGGCACCGGCGGTGCCGACCAGGGCCACGATGGCCAGGGGGCTGAAGCCCAGTTGCAGGGCCAACGGCACGTACAACGCCGCGATGATGGGAATGGTCGAGAACGACGAACCAATACCCATGGTAATCAGCAGGCCCACCACCAACATCAGCAACGCCGCCAGTGCCTTGTTATCACCGATGGCGGCCACCGAACCCTCCACCAGGCTGGCGATCTCGCCGGTTTCCCGCATCACTTCCGCGAAGCCGTTGGCGGCGATCATGATGAAGCCGATCATCGCCAGCATCTTCATGCCCTCGGTGAACAGGTCATCCGCTTCCTTCCACTTCACCACGCCGGAAATGTTGAACAGCACGAAGCCCGCCAGGGCGCCCAGGATCATCGAGCCCAGCCAGAGTTGCACCACGAAGGCCACGGCAATGGCCACCAGCGCCATCACCAGGGTTTTGGGGCTGTACTTCACATCCACCCGCTCGGTACGTTCGATGAGTTTCATGTCGTAGCCCCGGCCGCCCCGGTAGCTGAAGAACACGGCAATCAGCAGGCCGATGAACATACCCAGGGCTGGCAGGGCCATGGCGGACATGACGTTCAGCTCGCTGGCATCCACGCCGTTATCGCCGACATTGGCCAGCAGGATCTCATTCAGGTAAATACCGCCAAACCCTACGGGCAGGAACATGTACGGGGTGATCAGGCCGAAGGTGAGCACACAGGCCACCAGACGGCGGTCCATGTTCAGCTTGGCCATCACGTACAGCAGTGGTGGAACCACCAGGGGAATGAAGGCGATGTGGATTGGCAGGATATTCTGGGACGAGATGGCGATGGCCAGCAGCAGGCCGATGATCATGAAACGAATGCCGGTGGCAGCGCCGCCCTCCTCCTGTCGGCCGACGATGGCCAGGGCCTTGTCGGCCAGGGCGTGGGCCAGGCCGGACTTGCCGATGGCCACGGCGAAGGCACCCAGGGTGGCGTATGACAGTGCCACGGTTGCACCGCCACCCAGGCCGGTGTTGAAGGCATTGATGGTGGTTTCCAGAGACATCCCTGCCACCATGCCACCGGAAATGGCACCAATGATCAGGGCGACGACAACGTGGATGCGGCACAAGCTCAGCACGAGCATGATCAGTACCGCGGCAACAACGGCATTCATGGCAAACTCCGGGTAGGAATTGAAGATTTACCGGCGCCTTTTGGGCTCCGGCAGCACGAAAAGTGGGCTAATGTGCAGGAAATGACTGCGGCAGTCAAAGCGGTTGTGTAACGATCACTAGGTGTCGAGGCGGGCGAACCTGGGGACCTGTTCACCGGCCACTTCCACGGTTTCCCGGAACATTGCCAGCGGCCTCACCCAGAGGCTGTAGTCGCCGTAAAGGCAGCGGTACACCACCAGGGGTTCCTCGGTCTCGCTGTGCCGGGCTATGCCAATAACCTCGTAATCCTTGCCTTTGTAATGGCGGTATCGGCCGGGGGTGATGGGGTGTTTTTTGTCAAACATGCCTTCCTCTCAGGTGGTAACCGGGGATTACCCCTTAATTTCGGCGGACTCCCGCGCCAGTTACGTCTACACTTAACTCAGACGCTGGGGTTTGGATCTGTAGCCGTGCAGCCGTTTCCCAGTGTAGTTCAAGACTCCAGAGCCGGGAATAACAGACAACAATGAATGGCCCATTTCCGCGCACCCTATGCCAGCTTCTTTTCCTGTTGCTGTATGTTGTCAGCTTTCATGTGCATGCTGGGCCCGTGGGATTTGACTGGGTTGAAGTGCCCGAGGACAACCTGACCGTCGCCCAGGTTCAGCAACTGCCCGATGGCCAATGGCAATATAACAGTGCCGCCCGGGTGCTGAACCGGGGCTTCAGCAATGGTGCGTTCTGGCTGAGGGTGCCGATTACGCCGGAGCCCGTCAACCGGGTGCTGGAAATCGCCTATCCGTTGTTGGATGAGGTATCCGTTTACTGGGAACTGGACGGCCAGTTTGTCGAATCTCACCACACCGGAGACACCCGGCCATTCGATACCCGGCCGATCATACATCGCAACTTTGTCTTTCTGGTGCCTTCCAATACCGAACCGGTGGTTGCCTGGGTGCGAGTAAAAACCCAGGGCTCGGTGCAGATACCGGTGGCCGTTACACCGTCGACCACGTTTCTCGCCAACGAGCAGTTCTCTTATGGCTGGCAGGCCATGTTCCTGGGTATTGTCGTGGCTCTGTCACTGTATAACCTGTTCCTGTTTGTCATTGTTCGCCATACCACCTACCTGTGGTATGTGTTGACGGTAGTGTCCACCGGTATGATTCAGCTCAATTTCAATGGGCTGCTGTTTCAATGGTTCTGGCCGGATATCCCCGAGCTCAATCGCTACTTCACCGTGCCGGTGATCAGCTTTGCCATGTTTTGCGCGGTGATGTTTACCATCAAGTTTCTGTCAGTGCGCCAATACAGCCCGTTCAGCTATCGGGTATTACAAAGCGTGATCGCCGCCTGCAGTTTCACCTTCGTCTACGGTTTGTTCGGTCCCTATCAGAGCGGCATTGCCCTGGTCAGCGGAATTGCCGCGTTTGCTACACCTGCCGCCTGGCTCATCGGTTTCTATGTCTGGCGTCAGGGGCAAGTGTTGGCGGGGTTCTATGTGCTGGCATGGACGCCGTTGCTGGTGGGCCATCTGGTGTTGGCGGTCAGCAAGATGGGTTGGATGCCGACCAGCCCGGTGACCGAGCTGGTTCCCCAGGCCGGTGTGGCGATTGAGGTTATCCTGCTGTCATTCGCCCTGGCCTACCGGATCAATATGGAGCGTCGCCGCCGACAGGAGGCACAGGAGCATGCACTGAAAGTGCAGCAGCAGGCCAACCTGACGCTGGAAGCCCGGGTGAGAGAGCGCACCGAAGAGCTTGAGCGTGCCAACGAACAACTTAAGGCAATTAGCCTGACCGATGGCCTTACCCACGTGGCAAACCGCCGCCGGTTTGATGAGAAACTGGAGATTGAGTGGGGCCGTGCGCTGCGCCATGAGCACGAGCTGAGCTTGCTGTTACTGGATATTGATCACTTCAAGCGGGTCAATGATGAGCTGGGGCATCTGACCGGCGACGATTGCCTGGTGGCACTTGCCGGCATTTTGCAGGCGGAAGTCCAGCGGGCAGGTGACCTTGTGGCACGTTACGGCGGTGAGGAGTTTGCGATACTGCTGCCAACCACCGATCCCGCGGGCGCCCTGTTAGTGGCAGAGCGCATTCGCAAGGCGGTTGCGGGAACCCCTGTGGCCACCAAAGAGCAGGATGCGCCGGTGCCACTGACCATCAGCGTTGGTGTGGCAACCATGCTACCGGCGAGAGGCGTCAGCAGCCAAGAGCTGGTGCGCCGCGCCGATGAAACACTCTATGCCGCCAAGGACAATGGCCGGAACCGGGTGGTGGTTTGGCAGCCGAAAGTGCCGGCCCCCACCGCCGATTCCTGAGCGTCAGTTTTTTAGCTTGTACTTGCCGGGCCCCAGGAAAATCACTGCAAAGGCAATAAACAGGAAGAAACCCTGCAGCTCCAGTGCCCAGCCTCCGTTGCTGCTGAGGCTCAACAGCTGATGCCCATGGACCAGGGCAATGGCGACGATCATATTGAAGACAATAACCAATGCGCCAATCCGGGTCTGGTAGCCCAGTATCACCATTAGCGGAGCAATGACTTCACCAACGTAAACACCGTAAGCGAAAATGGTCGGCAGACCGTGGGCAGCCAGCTGCCCTTCGATGAAGCCGACACCGTTCAACAGTTTCGCGATGCCATGAAACAGCAGCAGTCCGCCCAGGGTGAGCCGGACAATCAGTTTTCCCAAATCGGCGTTTTCAAGCACAGGGAGGCCTCCAGATGAGTGAGTCGAAAGCCGAAGGATACCGTGTTTCTGATTGATAATTCAGTGACTTGTTTGTAGTAAAACCCAGGGCCCCGGTTAATAGCGGAGGGAAAACCGGATGTGATTGCGTTCCAGCAGATTTTCCCAGTAATGCCGCATCCAGTCCCAGGCCCGGTTGTTGACCTGATCGATGAAGGGGTCAAGATCAAGATTGTAATAATCCGGTGTGCCGGCGATCTGCAGCACGGTGACGGTAATGGAGTCATCGAGTTCGTTGGCGAATGGCTCGCCAA
This sequence comes from Marinobacter sp. NSM, assembly GCF_052380025.1. Classification (NCBI taxonomy): domain Bacteria; kingdom Pseudomonadati; phylum Pseudomonadota; class Gammaproteobacteria; order Pseudomonadales; family Marinobacteraceae; genus Marinobacter; species Marinobacter sp. NSM. The sequence continues at coordinate 504,497 of NZ_JBQTCK010000002.1, read as the reverse complement.
TCAGTTCATGGGCCAGCAGGTTGGCCCGGGTGGCTTCCAGGTCGATCAGCTCGCCGGCCCGGATTGAACGGTTGTTATCGTGCATCTCTTCCATCAGCCGATGGCACAGGTACGCACGGATTAGCAGGCCGTCCAGACCGTCGTATTGCACTAACAGTACAGAAGGCTGGGTGAAATATCGGGTCGCGGCGTCCACGAAAGGCTGAAATAGCTCGGACTTGCCGGCCTCCCGTGCGCAGGCATCAACACACTCGATCAGTCTTGGCGCCATCTCGATGTATTCGACGGCAAACTGGAACAGTGAGGTGGCCGGCTGATAGCCGTCAACCACGATCGCTGTGGGCAGTTGGGCGGCTTTCTCCTTCATCTGCCGGAGAAATGCGCCGGAGCGGGCTTCCTTTCGCCTTGCCTGGTCAATGATGTTGAGAACAGCCTTTGGTGTCATTTCAGGAAATGCCAGTGTATGAACAAGTTGAGGTCGCAAGGCGTTCCCCCTGGGTCGAGGAGTACACGGGCAAAGGCGCCAATGCTGAAACACAAACGCCCCCGCCGTTTTTGATCAGTGTAGCCAAGATTTCGGGCTCTGCTGTGGTTATGACAGAAGTTAACCTTTCACGGCCAGAACGCGGTTCAGGGTCGGCGCTGGCTGAACCAGCTGTCCAGGCGGGTATAACGCCAGCAGAGCCAGCCCATGCTGGCGGCTCTTGCCAGCATCAGGGCTATGAGCGACAGCCAGAGCCCATGGTTGCCCCAGCCAGTGCTCAGCCACCAGACCGGCAGGAACACGCCGAGGGCAGAAAACAGCATGGTGTTCTGCATTTCCCGGGTGCGGGTGGCGCCGATGAATACACCGTCCAGCAGGAAACCCCATACCGCAGCCAGCGGCAATAGCCACAGCCAGGGCAGGTACTGCCAGGCCGCGGTGCGTACCTCTTCCAGCCCGGTGAGCAGGCTGATCAGCCATCGACCTCCAATGACAAAGACAATGGTCAGTATTAGCGAGCCCCATAAAGACCAGCGCAGGGCGCTTCGGAAAGCCAGGCGAAAGCGTCGCCGGCTGCCCTTGCCAACGGCTTCGCCAATCAGTGCCTCGGCGGCATTGGCGAAGCCGTCCAGGGCATTGGAGATCACCAGCAAAAAGGTAATCAGCACAGCATTGGCGGCCAGGATCACATCTCCCTGGCGGGCGCCCTGGGCAGTGAAAAAAGCCAGTACCAGCAGCAGTGCGATGGTCCTGACCATGATGTAGCGGTTCACCTGCAGAATCGCCAGATAATCGGACACCTGGCCGATCAACGCCCGGGTCAGCCGCTGGCCTTCGGGCATTCTGCTTAACACGATGGCAAACCCGATCAGGGCGGCACCGTATTCGGCGATGACGGTGGCCATGGCCACGCCACGGCTGTTCCAGCCCAGCACCGTCACGAAGAACACATCCAGCACGATGTTGATACCGTTGGCGATGATCAGCATCACCATGGGGCCTCGGGGGAACTGAGTGCCAATCAGCCAGCCCACCAGGGTGTACTGACACAGCACGGCCGGCGCACTCCAGATCCGGATAGAAGCGTATTCCGCTGCCAGTTCCGCCACCGCCGGGCTCGGGTTCATCAGGGTCAGACCAAGTGTGATCAGGGGCTTGTGGAACAGGATCAGCAGCAGGCCTATGCCGGTGGCCAGCACGATGGAGCGTAACAGCAGAGCTACCTGGGCGAAGGAGTTCCGTTTACCCCAAGCTTGTGCCGCCAGGCCCGTGGTCCCCATGCGCATAAAGCCGAATGTCCAATACAGAATATTGAACAGGTTGGCGCCGACCGCCACAGCGCCAAGGTATTCCGGGCTGTCCAGGTGGCCCAACACAGCGGTGTCCACCAGGCCGAGTAATGGCACGGTCAGATTGGTCAGCATCAGCGGCCAGGCCAGGGCCCACAGGCGGTGGTCTGTGCTGGTCAATAGGGGCCTTTTATGAGTTCTGGTTCTCAAAACTTAGTGTTTATCCGTTTTGGATTTAAGGATTTTTTAGCCTTTTCTTGATCTGTGTCTATACTCGATCTTGATGTATCCATAAGCAGGCTTTCACTCTGAGGCCATCCGGTGTTGCGAGCGCCGGTGTGTGTCGCAGGGGGATGACGCAAAATCCGACAAGAATAACACTCTGTGGAGACACAGTATGCGCGTGCATGCCAAGCGGGCAGTAGCCCTAGCCGCTGGTCTGTTGTTGCCGGTCACTGTCATGGCTGACTGGACCATGAACATGTCACCTGGGGTGACCAGCACCAGTAACCAGATTTTTAGCCTTCATATGACCATTCTCTGGATCTGTGTCGCCATTGGCGTCATTGTTTTCGGGGTTATGTTCTGGTCAATCTTTGCCCACCGTAAATCCCGGGGTGCCAAGCCCGCGAACTTCCACGAGAACACCGTGGTGGAAGTGCTCTGGACCATTATCCCGCTGGCTATCCTGGTGGCCATGGCGATACCGGCAACGGCAACCCTGGTCGAGATGTACGACACGACCGAGTCGGACGTCGACATCAAGATTACTGGTTACCAATGGCGGTGGCAGTACGAATACATTGACGAAGATTTCAGTTTCTTCTCCAACCTGTCCACCCCGCGAGAGCAAATCCGTAACCGTCAGGCCAAAGGCGAACACTATCTGCTGGAAGTTGATAACTCGCTGGTGATTCCCGTCGGCAAAAAAGTCCGTTTCCTGCTCACCGCCAACGATGTTATCCACTCCTGGTGGGTGCCGGAATTCGGTGTGAAGAAAGACGCCATTCCGGGTTTTATCAACGAAACCTGGACCCGGGTTGATGTGCCTGGCACCTACCGTGGCCAGTGTACCGAGCTGTGTGGCAAGGATCATGGTTTTATGCCCGTGGTCGTCAAAGCGGTGCCTGAAGAGGAATACAACGAGTGGGTGGCAGAACAGAGAGAGATGGCCGAAATGGAGCGCCAGTTGACTGAAAAAGACTGGACGCTCGAAGAGTTGATGGAGCGTGGTGAGCGGGCTTATGCAACCGCCTGTGCCAGCTGCCACCAGGCTGACGGTACCGGCATGCCTCCGGCTTTCCCGGCGCTGAAGGGCAGCCAAATGGCGCTGGAGGACATGGAGGGGCATATCGATATCGTGGTGAACGGTGCGCCGGGCACAGCCATGCAGGCCTTCGGCAACCAGTTGAGCGAGGTCGACCTGGCCGCGGTGATTACCTACGAGCGGAACGCCTGGGGTAACAACACCGGTGAAATGGTCACGCCCAAAGAAATTTTTGATTACAAGAACCAGCAGTAATCAACGCCAGATAACAACAATCACCAGCCATAACAAACGGCGGTAACGGGGGTTTTCATGAGTGCGGTTGCAGATACCCACGCCCAGAACCATCATCACGGCCCGGCCAAAGGCATCAGCCGTTGGCTATTCACGACCAACCACAAAGACATCGGGTCGATGTACCTGATCTTCAGCTTCGCCATGTTCCTGCTGGGTGGCAGCATGGCGATGGTGATTCGGGCCGAGCTGTTCCAGCCCGGCCTGCAGATTGTCGAGCCGGAATTCTTTAACCAGATGACCACCATGCACGGCTTGATCATGGTGTTTGGCGCGGTAATGCCGGCTTTCGTCGGCCTGGCTAACTGGATGCTGCCACTGATGGTGGGTGCGCCAGACATGGCTTTGCCGCGGATGAACAACTGGAGCTTCTGGTTGCTGCCTTGTGCCTTCCTGATCCTGGTCTCTACCCTGTTCATGCAGGGCGGCGCTCCGGACTTTGGCTGGACCTTCTACGCGCCTTTGTCGACGACCTACGGGCCGCCGAGTACCACCTTCTTTATTTTTGCGGTGCACATCATGGGTGTGTCGTCGATCATGGGTGCCATCAACGTGATCGCCACGATTCTGAACATGCGGGCACCGGGCATGACCCTGATGAAAATGCCCCTGTTCGTATGGACCTGGCTGATTACCGCCTTCCTGCTGATTGCTGTCATGCCGGTACTGGCCGGTGTGGTTACCATGATGCTGATGGACATCCACTTCGGCACCAGCTTCTTTGATGCTTCCGGTGGCGGTGATCCGGTGCTGTTCCAGCACGTGTTCTGGTTCTTCGGGCACCCGGAGGTTTACATCATGATCCTGCCGGCTTTCGGGGCCATCTCACACATTGTATCGGCGTTCTCCCGCAAGCCGCTGTTTGGCTATGCCTCTATGGTGTATGCGGTGGGCGCGATCGCCATCATGTCGTTCATGGTCTGGGCTCACCACATGTTCACCGTGGGCATGCCCTTGGCCGGCCAGTTGTTCTTCATGTATGCCACCATGCTGATCGCAGTGCCGACCGGGGTGAAGGTGTTTAACTGGGTGACCACCATGTTCCGGGGCTCGCTCACCTTTGAAGCGCCGATGCTGTTCTCGGTGGCCTTCATCATTCTGTTCACCATCGGCGGTTTCTCCGGCCTGATGCTGGCCATCGCGCCGGCGGACTTCCAGTACCACGACACTTACTTTGTGGTAGCGCATTTCCACTACGTACTGGTACCGGGGGCCATCTTTGGCATCTTTGCCTCTGCCTACTTCTGGCTGCCCAAGTGGACCGGCCATATGTATGACGAAACCCTGGCCAAGACGCACTTCTGGCTGTCGTTCATCGGTATGAACCTGGCGTTCTTCCCCATGCATTTCCTGGGGCTGGCGGGCATGCCGCGCCGGATTCCGGATTACGCCCTGCAGTTCACCGATTTCAACATGATCTCCAGTATTGGAGCCTTCATGTTCGGAGCGACCCAGTTGTTGTTCCTGTTCATTGTGGTCAAGTGTGTGAAAGGCGGCAAAAAAGCGCCCGCCAAGCCCTGGGATGGTGCTGAAGGTCTTGAGTGGACCGTTCCGTCACCTGCGCCTTACCACACCTTCTCCACTCCACCGGAAGTGAAATAACCGGGAGGCTGCACCATGTCTGAGCAAACAGGTGAGAAAACGCCAGAGCGTAAAAGTAATGTAAGGGTGATTGGCTGGTGCCTGTCAGGGGTGGTGGGCATGTTTGCCTTCGGGTTTGCGCTGGTGCCGTTGTATGAAGTGTTCTGTGAGATCACCGGCATCAACGGCAAAACCGGTGGCCGATATGAAGCCAGTGCCACCCAGCAGGTGGATGAAAACCGGACCGTGACGGTTCAGTTCCTGGCCAGTAACGGCCCCGGTATGACCTGGAAGTTCCGTCCGGTGGTTCGAAGTGTGCAGGTGCACCCGGGGGAATCGGTCACTATCAACTACTATGCCGAGAACCCGACCGATCAGCCCATGGTTGGCCAGGCCGTGCCCAGCCTGGCCCCCTCAGAAGGCACGCTGTTTTTCCACAAGACCGAGTGTTTCTGCTTCAATCAGCAACCGCTGGAAGCGGGGGAAAGTGTGGAGATGCCGCTGATCTTCATTGTTGATCGGGACTTGCCGGAACACATCACCAAACTGACCTTGTCATACACCCTGTACGATCAGGGCAAGCAGGCGGAAGTTTCAAAGTCCGACCGGGCGCAGACAACAACTAACAATAACGGCTAAGCCATCGGAGACAGTTATGGCGGATAACCAGACCTATTACGTTCCCGAACAGAGCAAATGGCCCATCGTGGCCACTGTCGGGCTGGGGGTGACCCTCTACGGGGTGGCCTCAATCATGGTCAATGGCAAACAGGGCGAAAGCACCACCGGCTCCTGGATCATGTTCATGATAGGCGCCCTGATTATGGCGTACATGCTGTTCGGCTGGTTCGGCGCGGTCATCCGTGAGAGCCGGGCCGGCCTGTATAGCCCCCAGATGGACCGTTCGTTCCGCTGGGGTATGAGCTGGTTTATCTTTTCGGAAGTGATGTTCTTTGCCGCCTTTTTTGGCGCGTTGTTCTATGTTCGGGTGTTTGTGGTGCCCTGGCTGGGTGGTGAAGGTGACAAAGGCAGCACCAACATGCTCTGGGAGGGGTTCCAGGCCAGCTGGCCGTTGGTGAACAATCCGGACCCGCAAGCCTATCCAGGCCCCACGGAAGTCATCGGCCCCTGGGGCTTGCCTCTGATCAACACCATCCTGCTGGTCACCTCATCCTTTACCGTTACCATTGCCCATCACGCCATGAAGGCGGGTGACCGGGCAAAGATCAAACTCTGGTTGATGGCGACCATTGCGCTGGCGGTTGTGTTCATGTTCGTGCAGTCCTATGAATACCTGCACGCCTATCGAGATCTGGACCTGACCCTGCAATCCGGTATCTACGGCAGTACCTTCTTTATGCTGACCGGCTTCCACGGTGCTCACGTATTCCTTGGCACCTTGATGCTGGTGATCATGCTGATACGAATCAACAAGGGGCACTTCACGGCCGACAACCATTTTGGTTTTGAGGCGGCAGCCTGGTACTGGCACTTTGTGGATGTGGTCTGGCTGGGACTGTTTGTATTCGTCTATGTCATTTGACAACAACGTTGACCATTACGGGACCGGGGTCGGGTTAAGCACCAGATCTCCGGTCCACAGGGAGGTCAGAACCACGGCAATGAGCAATACGCTCAACGCCACCCGAACCGCCAGAGAGTTCACCACCCGGCTGGTTTTGCCACCGTCGCGGATCAGGAAAAACAGGCCGCTGAACAGGCTGACCATAACCGCCAGCAGCAGTACAACGATTAAAAGCTTTAGCATGGGGTGTCCCTGTTGTTGAATGGTTATATGGACGGAGTCCCCGGTGCACGATGGGAACCTGATATCACTATAGCAAAGCATGGGTAGGTGCGGTTGATGAATCGCCGATGGCAGTTTGACTGGCGATTGCTGATGTTCAGCGGGTTGCTGTTGCCGGTGCTGCTGAGCTTGGGCGTCTGGCAACTCAACCGGGCGGAGGAAAAGCAGATGCTGTTGGCAGCCTGGCAGCAACAAGCCAGCCAGGGTGATTGGCCGACATTTGTCTCAGGCGGATTAGAGAGAGGGCAGCCGGTTGTTCTGACCGGCTGGTATACCGAATACACCTGGCTGCTGGATAACCGAACCCGTGACGGCGTGCCCGGATACGAGGTGTTGACCGTGTTTACGCCGGTAGAGGGGCCGTCACTGGTGGTCAACCGTGGCTGGGTTCGCGGCCCCCGCACTCGTGATCAACTGCCGGAAATCGACACCCCGGGCGGACTGTTTACCCTGGAGGGACGGCTGGATGATTATCCGGTGCCTCCGGTGCTGGCGGAGGATATCGGCCCTGCCAGTGGCTGGCCAAGACGGGTACAGGCATTACCTCAGGCTACTGTTGAAGACACGGTGGCCAGTCCGGCCGGGATGGTCCTAAAGCTCTCAGACAGCGAGCAGCCGGGTGCTTACCGCGCTGATCATGCTCCGGATGTGATGGGCCCCCAGACCCACTACGGATATGCTGTGCAATGGTTTGCGCTTGCTGCAGCACTGACTATATTGACGTTAGTGGCGAGTTATAAAAAAAATGAAAGAATCCGAAAGACAGGAGCCGATAATGACAACGACAACGGCTGATTCCGTGACCGGGCAGGACCCCCACAGCCCGGAACAGGTTCGTCGTGGCAGGCGCACCGCCTTGCTGCTGTTTGCGGTGGGTTTTGGGCCGATGATTCTGGCCACCATCATGTTTTATACCGGCTGGTTGAATCCGGTTGGTCATACCAACGAAGGCGAGCTCCTGATGCCGCCTGTGCCGGTGCAGGCATTGAATCTGGAAACCTCAAACGGGGTGCCGCTGGCAGAGCGCTTCGGTGCTGATCAGGTCGACCCTAACTGGCTTATGCTGGTGGTCTCCGGTACTTGCGGCAGCGATTGCGAGGAGCTGCTGTATCTGGCCCGCCAGGTAAACATCGCCCTTGGCAAAAATGCACCTCGGGTCAGCCGGGCAGCAGCGCTGGGCACTGTGCCAGCCGGGCTCGAGCAACGCTGGCAGGCAGAGTACAGCTCCATGGAGCGACTGCGCCCGGCGCCCGGCGCGGCAGCGGCCTGGCCCACTGGCGTGTCACCTGAGACAGCCCCCCGGATCTTGCTGATCGATCCTTTCGGTAACGTGATGATGCATTACGGCACCGAACACACTGGCAAGCAAATGCTCAAAGACCTCAAGCATTTGCTGAAGTTGTCGCAGATTGGCTGACCAGGGAGAACGGAACGTGACGCAACAGTTTTCCCGTGAGCAATCTGCTCAAACGGTTAAGAAAATGGCCCGCTGGTCCACCGCTGCCTGCCTGCTGGCGGTGGTGGTGATTATGCTCGGTGCGTGGACCCGACTGGTGGATGCCGGGCTGGGTTGCCCTGACTGGCCGGGGTGTTACGGTTTCCTGACGGTGCCCCAGAGTGAAACCCGCATTGCCATCGCCAATGCCCGTTTCCCCGAGACGCCGGTGGATGTGTCCAAGGGCTGGCCGGAAATGATCCACCGTTACGCCGCCGGGATTCTGGGACTGGTGGTGTTTGGCCTGGCGGCGACCGCGGTTCGCCATCGCCGTGCAGGGGTTCCGGTAAAATTGCCGCTGTTTATCGCCGCGTTCATTCTTCTGCAGGGTGCGTTCGGTGCCTGGACGGTTACCCTCAAACTCTGGCCACAGGTGGTCGCCCTGCATTTGTTGGGTGGGTTCACCACGCTCACTCTGCTGCTATTGCTAACGCTACGTCTGCGCAAACGATCCCGGGGCTCTGCCCCTTCCGGCGCCGCACCGCCGGCCCTCGCCCGCCTGCGCCCCTGGTTGTACGGCGGCCTTTTGCTGGTGATCATGCAAATTGCGCTGGGTGCCTGGACCGCAGCCAACTATGCCGCTGTGGCCTGCACGGACCTGCCTACCTGCCAGGGGCAATGGTGGCCGGAAGGCATGGATTTCCGGCATGGTTTTGATATTACCCAGGAGGTTGGCCCGAACTACCTGGGCGGCCAGCTGACGGCTGACGGCCGTGTGGCGATTCATGTTACCCATCGCCTGGGTGCGGTTATCGTACTCGGCTACTTTGTCGTCCTGCTGACGCTACTCTGGCGGAACCGAGGTGATAGCGGCCTGGACCGGAGCATCGCGCTGGTTGCGGCGGCGCTTACGGTGCAGATCGGCCTGGGCCTGGCCAATGTGTGGCTGTACATTCCGTTGTCTATCGCCGTCGCCCACAACGCCATGGGGGCAGGACTGCTGCTGACGGTCGTTCACCTGATCTGGCAGCACCAGCAGCTGCCACAACCTGAAACATCCCCCGCAGCCCATACAACAACCATAAACCGGGAGGTAACGGCATGAGCGAGCAAGTTAAAGCGCTGCCGGCCGAGGAACATGCGAGTTCCCTGAGCAAATCCATTTCCTGGCGGGACTACCTGGAGCTGACCAAGCCCCGGGTGGTCGCGCTGATGATCCTCACCTCGGTTATTGGCATGCTGCTGGCGGCGCCCGGCATGCCAGGGTGGGGTGTGCTGCTGTATGGCAACCTCGGTATTGCCCTCCTCGCAGGGGCCGCCGCCGTTGTGAACCACGTCGTCGACCAGAAGATCGACACCGTGATGGCCCGCACCCGCAAGCGCCCGGTGGCCACCGGACGGATTGCTGCGATTGATGCCCTGTTGTTTGCCACCGTACTGGCAGCCGTGGGCATGATTGTGCTGGTCTGGCAGGTGAACGAACTGACGGCCTGGCTCACCCTGGCTTCACTGGTGGGTTATGCCGGGGTTTACACCCTGTTCCTGAAGCGGGCCACGCCACAGAACATCACCATTGGTGGCTTGGCGGGTGCTATGCCTCCCTTGCTTGGCTGGACCGCCGTTACCGGTCAGGTGGAGGGCCACGCCCTGCTGCTGGTACTGATCATCTTCGCCTGGACACCGCCGCACTTCTGGGCCCTGGCCATTCACCGTAAAGAGGAATACGCCAAGGCTGGTATTCCCATGCTGCCAGTGACCCATGGCAACAAGTACACCGAGCTGCACATTCTGCTGTACACCCTGATGCTATTGGCGGTCAGCCTGCTACCTTTTGTCACAGGGATGTCGGGAGGTATTTACCTGATCGGCGCACTGGCACTAGGCTTGAGGTTCCTGCAATACGCCATCCGATTGTTGAAGGGCGATGACCGGCGGGTGGCGTTGAACACCTTCAAATACTCCATCACATACCTGATGGCGTTGTTTGTGGTGCTGCTGGTCGATCATTTTGTCTATTTTTGAATGACAGTTTCCGGGTTTATAAAGTGGAGGCCCCATGGGGCGATCGTTACGCATCACGTTGTTTGTCTTGTTCCTGGTGGTCATGCTGGTATTTGGCCTGACAGTTGGCCGGCAGGTGTTCCTGAAAGGAGCCGGTGAATCGCCAGTGGCGGCGCCCGACCTGAGCCAGTACAACACTTATGTGTACGAGCAGCCAAGACCCCTGGCGGAGTTCACCCTTACCAACGAACAGGGTGAAACCGTCACCCGCGATGACCTGAAGGGCCAGTGGACGTTCGTGTTTGTGGGCTACACCAACTGCCCGGATATCTGCCCGGCGGCCATGGCTAACCTGCGCCAGACCGATAAGCTGTTGTCTGCGGATGTGCCCAAACCGGACTACCTGTTGGTCACGGCAGACCCGGAACACGACACGCCGGAACAGCTGAAAGCCTACACCGGCTTTTTCGGTGAAAACTTCCATGGCCTGACCGGCGACCTGGAGACCCTGCGTGAACTGGCGAAGAGTGTCAGTGCGGTGTTTGTTCATCGGGAGGTGGACGGGCAATTGCTGGTGGACCACAGTGGTCACTTTGCCTTGCTTAACCCCGAGGGACAGCTTCAGGCCTTGATCCAACCGCCTCACAAGCCCCAGGAGCTGGCCCAGGCCTATCAGCGCATCACCCAGTGGGCCAAGGCCCGCAACCCCGGCTCCTGAAACGGTAGCCCGCCCTGCGGGCCTGCTGGTTGGGCTTTATCCTGCCAAAGTCACACTGACAATTAATCGGTAGTGACCTACACTGCTCGGCCGTTTGATTGATCGACACGACCTCCGGGCTGCGCTATGACCAACTCGCACTCTGCTGACCCAAGACAGCTGTTTACCGTTCTGACCGCCGGCGCCCTGGTGCTACTGGTGGTGCATGGCCTCGGCCGGTTTATTTACACCCCGCTGTTGCCCTATCTGGTGGCCGACGGCCAATTCAGCGCAGCAGATGGCGCTGCCGTCGCCACCTGGAACTATCTTGGGTACCTGATGGGCGCCATGCTGGCCATTCGCTGGCATCGGATTGACCAGATCCGTGTCATACTGCCGCTGTTCCTGGCGATCCATGTGGTCACCACACTGGTCATAACCCAGACCGACAACCTCACAGTCATATCCGCAAGCCGCTGGCTGAACGGCGTGGCCAACGGCGTGGTGTTCGTGCAGGCACCCGCGTTGATACTGGAGTGGCTGGTGTTGCGCAACAGGGCCTCGCTCAGCGGCCTGGTCTATATCGGTGTGGGCATCGGCCTGCTGGTGTCCAGCGGACTGGTCACCGGTTCTGCGACCCTGCTTGAGGGCGCCGAGCGCTGGTGGCCTGCGGCGGTGTTGTCGATACCAATAGTCTGGTGGGGCGCCATGCAGCTGCGTAGGCTGGAGGTACCGGTGCGCCAGCACGACGATTCCGGGCAGGTGGTCAGCAACACCCCGTTACTGGATCGCGCGAGTATTCCGTTGTTCCTGTCCTATGCCGGGGCTGGCCTGGGGTACATCCTGCCCATGACCTTCCTGCCGCTCCTGGCCAAGATGACCTTGCCCCAGGGCCACGGGCTACTGAACGGCACCTGGGTGATCGTAGCCCTGTTTACCATTCCCGCACCCTGGCTCTGGAACAAGCTGGGGGCCCTGATGGGGGATCTGCCGGCGTTGCGGCTTAACTTCCTGATCCAACTGGCGGGGGTGCTTGCGGCGGTGGTCTGGCCGGGAGCCGTGGGGTTGGTGCTGTGTGCAGCGCTGGTGGGCAGTACGTTCCTGGGTACGGTGCTGCTGACCCAGCGTATCGGGCGGGCGTTGCATCCCCATCAGGGGCCCCGGTTGTCGGCGGCGATGGTGGCGCTCTACGGTTTCACCCAGATGGTCGGGCCATGGCTCACCAAACAATGGCTGGATGCGGGTGGTACCCTGGGGTCTGCCTTCGGTATTGGGGTGGCGGCGCTGGCGTTTGGGCTTTTGTTTGCGTTCTTTGTGCCTCGGGCTGAGGTTTGGCATTCGCGGTCTTGATGTGGTGTGGACCCAGACTGGGGTTTGGGGGTTATTTAGGGGGGTGTGGGGGTATTTTTTGCCTTGGAAATTAAACTCGCTGCGCTCAGACATTCATTTCCGGCGGAAAAAAATACCCCACCACCCCGCTCTAGCTGACCACGGCGGTTCCGCTGAAAAAGATAATTTGCTGGGGGAGCTTGACGGCATAAGCGGCTTAACCCAAGTACGACCATGGTAACCTCTGGATATACCCTTAAAGTTACGCAGGGTGTGGGGGTGTTTAGGTTTTTTTGACCGAATAAAGGTGTCTGAGCGAAGCGAGTTCTTTTTCGGCCAAAAAAACCTAAACACCCCCGCGCCACCCCCAAAACTCCCAGGCTAAACCCAACCACACCCCATGCTCCCAATAGAACACATACTCCCAGAGCTAAAACAAACCCTGAACGAGAGCACCACTGCGTTGCTCCAGGCACCCCCGGGCGCGGGTAAAACGACAAGGGTTCCGCTGGCTCTGTTGGATGCCCCGTGGCGGGACAACCGGAAGATCCTGATGCTGGAGCCCAGGCGACTGGCAGCCAGGTCGGCGGCCCGGTATATGGCGACGCAGTTGGGGGAAGCGCCGGGGCAGACGGTGGGGTATCGGACTCGCCTCGATACCAAGGTGTCGGGCAGCACCAGGATTGAGGTGGTGACCGAGGGCATTCTGACGCGCCTGATTCAGAACGACCCGATGCTGGAAGACTATGCCGCTGTGCTGTTTGATGAATTTCATGAGCGGTCGTTGCAAGCCGATCTGGGATTGGCCCTGGTGCGGGAAAGCCAGCAGGCCCTGCGGGAGGATCTGCGGTTGTTGGTGATGTCGGCCACCCTGGATACCGCGCCCATTGCCCGGGTGCTGGGGGATGTGCCGGTGATCACCAGCGAGGGGCGGGCGTTTCCGGTGGAAGTGTTGTACCGGCCCCTGCCCCGCAGTGCCCGGATCGTGGACCAGGTAGTGGCGGTGGTTCAGGAGGCCTTGGGAGCGCAAACCGGTTCCCTGCTGGTGTTCCTGCCCGGGGCCGGGGAGATTCGCCGGGTGGCGCAGCAGCTGGCGGGGCAGTTGCCGGGTAACGTGGTGCTGGCCCCCTTGTACGGCAACCTCAAAGCCGAAGAACAGGACCGGGCGATTTCGCCGGCGCCGGACGGTACCCGCAAGATTGTGCTGGCCACGGCGATCGCCGAGACCAGTCTGACCATTGAAGGCGTGCGGGTGGTGATTGATACCGGCCAACAGCGCCGAGCGGTGTTTGATCCCAACAGTGGTATGACACGCCTGGTGACTGGCCGGGTATCGAAGGCGTCTGCCGAGCAGCGCAAAGGCCGGGCCGGTCGGGTTGAGCCGGGGGTGTGTTACCGGCTGTGGAGTGAATCGGAGCAGTTCGGGTTGGCAGACTACACACCGCCGGAAATCCAGGAAGCCGACCTGGCCCCCTTGGTGCTGGAACTGGCCCAGTGGGGGGCGCGGTCTCCGGAGCAGGTGGCTTGGATTGATGCGCCACCGAAAGCGCACTGGCAGCAGGCGGTGGAGTTGTTGCAGTGGCTGGATCTGCTGGATCCCGGGGGCGCCATTACTGACCACGGCAAGTTGGCGCGAGAGCTGGGGCTGCATCCGCGCCTGGCCCATATGGTGATCAAAGGTCGCGCCCTGGGGCTGGGCCAGTTGGCGGCCGAGCTGGCGGCGCTGCTGGAGGAGCGGGATCTGCTCGGGCCAGGCTCCGGAGCGGATTTGCATGAACGGATTCGGGTGCTGCGGGGCGAACGCGGTCATCGCGGGCTGGATGCCGCACGGGTGCAGGCGGTTCGCCAGGCGGCAAAACGGCTGTGCCGTGGCCAGCTGGCACAGGATTTACCCTCTGAAACGGATGTTGGGCGGGTGTTGGCCCAGGCCTATCCGGACCGCATTGCCCGCCGCCGCTCAGCGGCCATGCCCCGGTATCAGCTCAGTAACGGCAAGGGCGCGGTGTTGCGGGAGGACGATCCCCTGGCCCGGCAGGACTGGCTGGTGGCGGCAGACCTGGATGGCAAGGCCCGGGAAGCAACCATCTATCTGGCGGCACCGGTCGACCTGTCGGATCTCGAACAGGACCTGGCCAGCCATATCGAAGAACGCGAGGAAGCCCTGTGGAATGACAAGCGTGGCACCATTGTCGCACGCCGGGTCCGCAAGCTCGGAGCCCTGGTGCTGGCGGAGCGGCCGTTGAGCCAGGTCGCCCCGGAACTGATCCAGCAGGGCCTGCTGGACGCGGTGCGCCGTAAAGGTCTGGACAGCCTGCCCTGGAGTGATACGGCCCGCCAGTGGGTTGCCCGGTTGCGATTGCTGGCGGGGCAGTTCCCCGGCGACTGGCCAGAGGTTAGCGACCAGGCCTTGCTGGACACGCTGGAGACCTGGTTGGCGCCGTTTATGGGTGGCATGAAGCGTTGGTCAGACCTGGCAGGGATCAACCTGGTTCAGGCCCTGAGTGCCCTTCTGGATTACCCGCAACAGCCGCAACTGGACGAACTCGCGCCCAGGTCTCTGACCATTCCCACCGGCCAGAACGTCACCCTGGATTACACCGTGGAAAACGGCCCGGTGCTGGCGGCCAAGTTGCAGGCGTTGTTTGGCTGGACGGAAACGCCAAAAGTGGCTGGCGGCCGGGTACCGGTGGTGATTCACCTGTTGTCGCCAGCCCAGCGGCCTTTAGCGGTGACTGCAGACCTGGCCAGTTTCTGGCAGAACGCCTATCCGGAGGTGCGCAAGGACATGCGGGGCCGCTACCCCAAACATCCCTGGCCGGAAGATCCACTCACCGCCCAGGCCCAGCAGGGAACGAAAAAACGCCCTGCTCGCTGACCCGCCCGGTCACCAGGTTGTCAGGTACGGGTTCGAAGTAGATATTGCGAACGGTTATGCCACTCTCTTCGGGGCCTTGCAGTTCAGCCGCGGGCATTTCTTCGAGATCGATGGTGTCAACGGTTGCCGGGCTGTCCCGGAAAGTGTCCGCCAATACCCAGAAAGGCGTTCCCATATGCCGCGCGGCCAGGGCCAGCAGCAGGGTGCCGCTCTTGTTGAGGAAGTGGTGGTCGGCCAGCCAGCAGTCGCA
Source organism: Marinobacter sp. NSM (assembly GCF_052380025.1). Taxonomy (NCBI): domain Bacteria; kingdom Pseudomonadati; phylum Pseudomonadota; class Gammaproteobacteria; order Pseudomonadales; family Marinobacteraceae; genus Marinobacter; species Marinobacter sp. NSM. The sequence continues at coordinate 489,188 of NZ_JBQTCK010000002.1, read as the reverse complement.
GCCGGTGAGTACCAGGTCTGCTTTCAACATAAACAGGCCGGCCTTGGCATCGGTAATCAGAGTGACCGTAACTCCCTGACGGGCAAGTGCTGTGGCCAGGCCGTGGCCCTCGAAACCGGGGCTGCTTTGGGTGCAAATCACCGAAAATGCCACGCCATCCCGAGCCATTTGGGTCAGTAACTGAAGCACCACAGAGCTGGCGCTGTGAGTCAGGATGGTGTTGCCTTGCTGCACGAGCTTACGGGCGTGCGTGATCAATTGGCAGGTGGCCGACTCGAGCTCGGTGATTAATGCCTGAATGGCGCCTTCAGCGGACTGCGGATTCTCCGCCAATGCCCGTTGCAGACGGCCGATACTGTTGCCAATCACCACCATGCTGGGCCGGGCTTTAGCCAGGGCAGCCAGCAACGGTTCCAGGCCTGGAGGGTGCTCCGGTTGTTGGGACGCGTAGCGGTGCAGATTACGAAAGGTCGTCAGCGCCAGTTGACTGGCGCCCGAGTGGGTGTCCTGCTCAACTTCCCGTAACAGCGCCTGCGCTTGCGGATCAAGGACGGCCATCGCCACCAACCTTTATTCCCCGAGCGAGTAGCCTTCAGGTTAGCAGCGATGGAGAACCGGAACAGCAATCTGTTATTTGATCACTTCCCGACTGACTTCAAGGTACTTCTGCCCGTGCTTTTTAACAGCGTTGCCATCGGCGTGCTCGGAGGCAACGTGAACTTCTTCCAGCACATCCGCCAGTTCGCGCAGTTCTTCATTGATCTTGCCCAGGGCGTTTTCCAGGGTATAGGTCAGTTGGTGGACCTCGTTCATGGTCTCGGGGGTCATGTCTCCGGCCAATACCTGCTCCAACTTGTTGTTGTATTCCGAAAAGTTCGCTACTGCCTGTTCCAGGGTATCAGAGGCTTCACCCTTGAAGTGTTCAACATCACTGGCGTGGGCGGTGGCACCGAAGGTGATAGCGGCGCAGGTGAGGGTGGCAAACATCAGATTCTTAGTCATGGACAGCTCCTTTTTTAATAATGATAAGTGTTATTATTTATATTCTATGTGTCTATGGCGCAGGTCAACTATTTTTTCTGTGGTGGCTTGTCCGGAACCGGATTCTGTATAAAATGCGCGCAACTTATCTGGAGTGCCGCTGACACCATGCACCTGGTTTCCTTTGATATCTTCCGTACCCTTGGCTTTCCCGACACCACGGTCATAAAGCCGGAGCAGTTTCTTCGACACAAGGAACTGTTGCGAGACGCTGACTGGGTACTGTTCCCCGAATACTGGCAACTGAATGCACTGGTCCACGGCCTCAAGTGCCGCGTGTTTCCGAGCGAGGCGAGCTATCGAATTGGCCACGACAAGGTGGAGATGACCCGTACGTTTCAGACCGTGGCGCCGGAACACACCCCGTGGACGTTGATTGAAGCCAACGGCCCCCAGGAACGGGATCTGATTTGGGACACCATGGCCCTGCCCTTTGTGGCGAAACTGCCGAAGGCCAGTATGGGTGAAGGAGTGTGGCTGATTGAGAGCCGGGACGACTGGCGCCGTTACTGCGAACGTACCCACGTGCTCTATGCCCAGGAATACCTGCCGATCGACCGTGATGTGAGGGTGGTGGTGGTGGGAGACCGCGTGCTGACGGCCTATTGGCGAACCCAGTCGGAACAGGGGTTCTACAACAACGTGGCACGGGGTGGCCAGATTGACACCAGCCCGGTGCCAGAGGTGGTCACTGAACTCGCCCTGCGGTTGGCAAGAGAGTTGGGAGTAGACCACGCCGGCTTTGATATTGCGCTGGTGGGCGGCTACCCCTACGTTCTGGAATTCAACCGGCTGTTTGGCAATCAGGGGCTGGGCCAAGGCAGTGACCTGAAAGAGGCGATTCTTGACTACCTCAGCCGGCAGAGCTGCCCTCAGGACCCGGACGGGCCAACCGAGCCAACACCCCTTTGGCCAGTGGCGGTGTAGCTGGTGTAATCAGGCTTTGACATCCACCAGGCTGCCAATGTTGTCTGTCGGGTTGGCACCGGTGGTTGCCACAGAGGTTTCAGTGACGCTTTCGAGAAGCTGCATCGCCCCTTGCTGGGCCATGTCTCTTGACTGTTTCATCACTGCGATCTGTGCTTGCTCCTGAACCCTTTGTTGGCTGATCTGGGTGCTGGCGGCGGCGATTCCGGCAATATCAGACATTGTGCACCTCGTTGTCTGGTGAATTTTTGATCACCCTAACACAGTTGATCTTGCAGCCGGGGCCGGGTTTACAGACTGTAACCATTTTAACTAAATGCGAGCGGATAGGCCCCTGCCGGAAGCGGCTATCTGGTCCCCGGTTTATGGGTATATATGCGCATTTGCGGTGGCCGGAAAAAAGCCCGATGATCGCGAAATCTGATGGGTGCTGCAGCCTTGCTGTGGTGCCTTTTTTTATGCCTGTTTGCCCTGTGGAGGGACACACCACCCATGATCCAGACCCCCAACGCCGATATCGCCGACTACTACAGCGCCGATACTTTCAAGCGGATCAGGGACTTTGCCGATGGCAAGGAAACCCCGTTTGTGGTCATCGATACCCAGACCATTGATCGCCAGTACGAAGAGCTGGTGGAAGGGTTTCCCTATGCCAGGGTCTACTATGCGGTGAAAGCCAACCCGGCGCCGCAGATTCTGACTATGCTGCGGGACAAGGGTGCCTGTTTCGATATCGCATCGGTGTATGAGCTGGACAAGGTGATGGGCCTGGGTGTGACCGGTGATCGTATCAGCTACGGCAACACCATCAAGAAGGCAAAGGACATTCGCACCTTCTATGAGAAGGGCGTGCGCCTGTTCGCCACCGACTCTGAGGCCGACCTGCGCAACATTGCAAAGGCCGCGCCGGGCTCGAAGGTGTATGTGCGCATCCTGACCGAAGGCACCCTGACCGCAGACTGGCCGCTGTCCCGCAAGTTCGGCTGCCAGACGGATATGGCCATGGACCTGCTGATTCTGGCCCGTGATCTGGGCCTGGTGCCTTACGGCGTGTCATTCCACGTGGGTTCCCAGCAGCGGGAAATCGGCGCCTGGGACGCGGCCCTGAATAAGGTGAAGGTGATTTTCGAGCGTCTGAAGGAAGAAGACGGCATCGAGCTGAAAATGATCAACATGGGCGGTGGTTTTCCGGCCAACTACATTACCCGCACCAATGAGTTGGCGGTGTATGCGGAGGAAATTGCCCGTTTCCTGCGGGAAGATTTTGGTGACGATCTGCCGGAGATCATTATTGAGCCGGGCCGTTCGTTGATCTCTAACGGCGGTGTGCTGGTGAGTGAGGTGGTGCTGATTTCCCGGAAGTCCCGTACCGCGTTGCACCGATGGGTGTTTACTGATGTGGGTAAGTTCTCGGGGCTGATTGAGACGCTGGATGAGTCGATCAAGTTTCCGATCTGGACCGAGAAGACCGGTGAAGGCGAGGACTGTGTGATTGCGGGGCCGACTTGTGACAGTGCCGATATCATGTATGAGCACCACAAGTACCCGTTGCCTTTGAATCTGGCGATTGGTGACCGGATGTACTGGTTGTCGACCGGGGCCTATACCACCACCTACAGTGCGGTGGAGTTTAATGGCTTTCCTCCGTTGAAGGACTACTACATCTGAGTTTGGGAGTCTGGCCGCAGGGTGGGAGATAATTTTCCTCTGGGAAAAATAACTCGCTGCGCTCAGACATCTTTTTCCCGGCGGAAAACTACCTCCCGCCCCGCGGCCTGCTGGCTCGGTCCGGGAAGTCTTATTTTGCTACGGTTTTGTGGGTCGCTTTGGCGGCCCTTTTTTATTTCTGCGGGGCCTTTTGGCGCTGTTCTTTGTTTTCGGCCTTGGTTTGCGGGCTGTCGGGTTGAGCCTCTTTGAGGTCGTCTGGTTCCGGTAGCGGATCTCTTGGCGGGTAAACCAGCGCCATGGGGTTTTCAGCGACCACCTGGAACCAGGCTTTGATCAGTTTCGGGAAGCTGGATATCCGGGTGTTTCTGGCTCTCAGGGCAACGTTCAGGGCCAGGGTGAAGCTGACGATGAGGTTGACGCCGCCGATCAGCAGGGCGAACAGGGTGAACAGGGCGAAGTCGCTGGCGCCGGGGATGAAGACGGACATGGCGTAGCCGACGTCGGCGGAGGAGAAGGCGACGTGGCGGATGTCGATGGGCAGAGCCAGCAGGTAGCCGATGTAGCCGGTGACACCGAGCAGTACGCCGAACACGAAGTTGCTCATCAGGGCGCCGTAGTGTTCAGCCACGTAGGCGCCGAAGCGGGCGCGGGTTTCCGGGGGCATCAGCGGGCGCAGCAGGGGGTGTTGTTCCAGGCGTTCGGCCAGGTTCAGGTAAGCGGCGCGGTTGTCGAAGTAGCCGGCCACCAGGCCGGAGAAGAACAGCCAGACGCCGGCGATGGCAGCGTACATCAGGGCCAGGCTTTGCCAGGGGTGGATGCCGGAAAGCATGTAGTCGTAGCGTTCGGTACTGATCAGCGGAACGCCTTGTACATGGCTGTATAACGAGCCAACCGCGAAAGCCACAGACAGGGCGACGGCGACGTTGCCTATGATGGCGACGAACTGGGTGCGGCCAACCCGGACCAGCAGTTCCGCCAGTTTGCGGGCGTTGGCGCGGCCCTGTTCGCCCTGCTCGACTTTTTCGGCGATGCTGGCGGCGGTCATGGCGGGCTGTTTGGTGGCCACAGTGCAGTGCAGCATGTGGATGATCATGAAGCCGATGCCGTAGTTCAGGCTCACCCAGAGGGTTTCCCAGCCTTTGGTCAGGTCCAGTTGGAGTATCTGGATCTTGATCAGCGCCATAAAGGCGATGATGAAGCCGCCGCCGGCACCGGACGCCAGCATGGCCAGGTATTCTTTTCGGCTGCCGGCAATGTAGTGTTCGCCGTGGTCACTGGCATTTTCGGTGACACTGCGGGACATCAGCCGGAGATTGGCGCGCCACAGGGCTCGAACACCGTGTCGTTCGGCGCTGGCCTGGACCAGGGTCTTGAACAGTTCCACGGAGCGATTGAGCCGTTTAAGCGGGTCTTCCGGGTCCAGAATATCGAGCAGGTGTTCGATCCGGTCCAGGGTCTGGTGTAGCCGCTCCAGCAGGTGAGTCAGCGCCATGGTGGAGCCGGCGGTGACAGACTTGCGCTGCAGCCGGTCAATTTCTTCGCGGCACTGTTCAATCAGTACCCGCGCGTGGGCATCGTCCAGCTCCACACTCTCCTTCTCCTGCAGCGCATGGCCCCAGGACTGCACCAGCGCGGCAATCTCCCGCTGCAAAGCCACGAACGCTGATTCCCGGTCGATAATCTTCGGGTTCAAGCGCAGGATGTTGGGTTCCAGCTCTTCGGCGGCAACCCAGATGGACATCATCTCCAGGGCGTTGAGCATCTGGCTGTATATGCGATTTCGGGTGCGTTCCAGCGCTGACGGTGAGAAGTGCCACAGGGTGGTTAACAGCCGGATCAGAGCCTCATCGGGGATTCGGTGAATCCATTCGGCGTCGTCTTTGCGGTGGAACACGACAAACAACACGTTCTTGACGTTGTTGCGGTCTTTTGGGGCCGGGTTGATCCGCTCGTACAGACGCTCGCCAATCTCTTTCAGGAAGCCGCGGCGGGAATAGAGCCCGAGGCCTGACAACAGCTGGAAAAACTGGGCCTGGTCGAGCCATTCCTGCAAGCGTCCCGAGACGGCCAGGTGTACGTCCAGGTTCTCGGTCAGGGCGCCTTCGAGTTGCTTCATGCGGTCAACGGCGTTGTGCACGGTTTCGCCACGGTGCGGGCGAATCCAGTCCACCACCAGGCTGAGTGTTTTCAGAGCGCTGGTTTCTTCATCGGCGAGCTGGTTAATCAGGGTGGCCAGTTTCAACACAGAGTCCTTGCTTGAGCATGGAGGTTAACGGCTTCCATACGATGTTTGTTTGCTGACAGATGATACTCAGGCCGGCCGGCGGCGCAGATCCAGGGTAAATGCTATGGGCAATACCAGCAGGCTGTATCCGACCATGACCATAATTGCGTGGCGGATATCCCCACTCCAGTCGGCGATCAGGCCACCCATCATGGGCACTGAAAACGCCAGTGTATAGCCCACCAGGAAGGTCCCTGCCGACAGTCGACCGGTCTCCTCGGAGCGTACCAGCAGCGGCGGTAACGCAACCAGCAGAATCAGCAGTATGCCAGCGACAAAACTCATTAGAGTCGCACTGATAATGGCTGGCCATCCTTCCAGGATGATGGTGCCACTGGTGCCGACAATACTGAGCAGCGCCATCAAAACAATCATGCTGCGTCTTCCCACCCACGCCCGGGCCATCTTGAGCATCAGCAGCGAGGCCACCACTTGCGCAAAGTTATACCAGAAAAGCGCGTCTGCCAGTTTCTCAAAATGCCCCTGTTGCTCCAGCAGGTTGCCCATGTAGGCGTTCAGGCCAAAAAACATTGAGCCGGACAACCCCAGCAGCAGGCCAATGCGTAAAGTCAGCGGGTTTTTCCAGTCCGGCAGCCAGGCGCTGCGGCGCACCGGCCGGGCCAGGTCCCGCTTGGGCAGGAACAGGGCTGCTGCCACCAGCAGGGCCGGTAACGACCATGCCAGCAGGGTTGCGCGCCAGCTGTTGTCCAGCAATGGCATGAGCACCGGTAATGTGATGCCGGCGCCGATGAATTCGCCCATCAACATGCCGTTCATGTAAATGGCAGAGCCAAGGGCCAGGTGGTGGGGTGCCAGCCAGCGTGGCAGCAAAGCCGGTAATGCCGGTTGCATCATGGCGACCCCCAGCCCCATTACGGCGCTGGCGACCATCAGTGAGGTTGTGTCCGGCACCAGACCGCGACCTGCGGAGCCGATCACCATAATCACCGTAGCCAGGGCCAGGGTGTTTCGGGGGCCGATGCGGGAAATGGCCAGGGAGCCGGGCATGGCGCCGATGGCCAGCATCAGGATAGGCAGGGTGGTGAGCGCGCCGGTCAGGGCCTGGGTAAGCGCCAGTTCATCTGAAATAAACGGCGCCAGAGGCGGTGCCACCAGTACCGGAATTCTCAGATAAACACCGGCCAGCCAAAGCAGCACCGCCACCGGCAGCAGCTTGGCTGGCGATGGCGGTGGGGTGGCTGCCGTAGAGGTTGCCACGGTCAGCGGGTTCAGTCTTCGCTGGTGTCCGGCAGGTAGGCGCCGTCTTCGTCGTGCACTTCGCGACCGGTGACCGGCGGGTTGAAGGCGCAGATCAGGCGCATGTCTTCGGTGCCACCGTACAGGGTATGCTGGTCGTGCTTGTCGAGTGCATACAGGGTACCATCGGTGATCTCGTGGGTTTCGCCGGTGGCCTTGTCCAGGATCTTGCCGTTACCGGCAACGCAATAAACGGCTTCCAAGTGGTGCTTGTACCAGAGGTTCAGCTCGGCACCGGCGGGAATAATGGTTTCGTGGAAGGAGAAGCCCATGCCGTCTTTTTTCAGCAACATGCGGCGGCTGGTCCAGCCCGGGCCGGTGACTTCGCGCTCGGTACCGATGATGTCTTGCACTCGTACAATTTTCATTCGCATTCCTCATTGTGTGATGGAATAGCCGTACAGTATAAACATGTCGGTTAGCGCCGATTCAACCGCCAATCGTCGTAAACCATCATGGCCTGCTCAATGGCGGCCGCCAGATTCTGTCGTTGCTGATGGCTGAGCGATTTCTGCTTGCGGCACCGGTCGAAGGCTTTCTGGATCTCCCGCCGACCGGGTTTATCCAGCCTTTCCAGCCAGTGCTGATCGGCCGGTTCCAGCTCCAGCAGGTCCCGGCCGGCGTGGTTTCGGTGGCTGATGTGCCACCAGTGATCCACCGCCCGGCCCAATACAACATAGCCGAACTGGCTGTCCTGTACAGGGCCGAAACTGGCGCTTTTCAAACCGTCTTTCAGGGGGCCGATGTTCAGTGCCGGCAGCAGCAACCGGTCGCCGTAAAAGTAGCTTCCAGCGGCACCGATCAGCCCCCCTATCAGAGCCCCGGTGCCCAGGGATGTGCCGAAGGTCGCGGCATCAATGCCGGCACCCCCGACCGCACCCGCGCCAAAGCCGGCGCCGGCCAGGTATTTCTTGCTGACCGCCCAGTGTTTCCGGGTGTCTTCGGAGAACAGATCGTGCTGGTTGGCCCATTCCAGCTCTGCTTCCTGGCGCTGGATGCGTTGGTGCTGGTACAGGTGTTCCACGTTCACCCGCAGGGTCTGTTCCCGCTGCCGCTGGTGACGATACCAGCGGTCCCGCAGGGTTTCGGCCAGAGAGGCATCGCTGATGCTGGCCACCTGATCCAGGGTGAGTGTGCGCTTCTCCTGGTAGGCCATCATGTCTTCCAGGGCGCGCGCGATCAGGCCGGCGGCCTGGTGGCGGCGCTGTTGTCGCTGCTGGGCCAGCAGGTCGGTGGCCCGGGCGAGGGTCTGCTCCCAGTCGGGCTCAAGCTGGCCAAAGGCTTTGAGTAAGCTCAGATGTTGCTCGAACAGGGCGCGAACGGCGTCGAACTTGCGGACAACCTGAAAGAACTGGCCAAGTGCAGATTGCCAGACGTCACTGTAGTCGTCATCGCCGATACTGTTGATCAGGGCCAGGCTTGGCCGGCCGGTCCATCGCAGAATGGTCATTTCCGCCTCGTGCTCTGCACTGTAGGGTACGGAGCCATCCACCACGTAAATGATCCCGGCGCCTTCGATAATCGGCGCCAGCAATTCGCATTCATCCACATAGCGATCATCGCCCTGGTGCTGAAGCACGAACGCCCTGACGGTTTCCGGATGGTCGGAGGCGGACAGGCTGTGGGCTTCCAGCCACTGCAGTACCCGCCGGGGCCGCTGGAAGCCGGGGGTGTCGACCAGGGTGTACAGCTGTTGGCCGTCAACACTGAGCGGGTAGGCCTGCCGGGCCCGGGTGGTGCCCGGTTCCAGGGCGATGGCGATGGCGTCGTTCTGTGACAGGGTGGCTACCACACTGGATTTGCCTTTGTTGGGGTGGCCGACCACCGCGAAAACCGGCTGCTGGCTCATGGGTGTTCGGTTCCGGTCTGGTAAGGGTTATCCGGCAAGGATGGCAGCACGGTGACATAGGCAAAGCCCGCCGGTAATCGCTCGGTAAAGCGCAGCCAGGGCTGGATCAGGTGTTCGGGCGGCGCCTGGTTGGCGTCCGGGGCGAGCGGCAGCACCAGCACATGGGTATTTTCTGGCCACTGTTCCCGGGCGTGTTCGAGGAAGTCATGCAGCTCACCGGTGGGCGGTTCCCAACTGCGGGTAACGACCATAACACCGGGGCTCGGGCTTTCGGCCAGGGCCTGCGCCAGGGTTGCCAGCACCTGGTCATCGTCTTCCAGAGAGGCTCGCCCTCCAGCCTTGAGGATCTGGGTCTGGTTACCAAGTAGTTGCTGGGGTAACTCCGGTTCACCGGCACCGGCCCAACAGACGATATGGTCCGTGTCTGCCAGTTCGACGGTCCGGGCCCGGGTGGTGGTGTCGGGGAGGTCGTCGGCGTCGTTGTGCTGGTTGCCGGTGTCCAGAGTCGGGGTTTCCATGCGCCAGGCCAGCGCTTGCATGCCGGGATGCTGTTGCAGAAGTTGGCCGGCCTTGTGGGTGATCAGCCAGTGGCTGAAAGCCAGAAGCACCAGGCGGGGCAACAGCACCCAGGTTAGCCACAGCATGACGATAAATGGCCACCATTGGCCCCATTGTGCCGGGGCTGTGCCGGGGCTATCCGGAGCCGCCCGGAAAAATCGCGTGGCTTCGACCAGTTCCTGGGACGGCACAGCCGCTGGCCACAGCCAGCCCCAAGGCGTGGTAAGCGCCTGCACCAATGTATGATACCCGCCGGCGGCCGTGTCCAGTGTGGTGCTCCAACCAAAGGCCAGGTCTTGAATAACAAGCAATACCAGCAGGGTCAGTAGCCCTGTGGTGGCGAACGCGGTGCCGCCGGCGTGGGCGGCACGGGCCATCAACGGCGGTTGCAATTGTGCCAGGGCTTGCCCCGGCAGTTGCGGCTGCAACCGCCGGGGCAACCAACCCCAGGGCTGCCAGCCGGCAACCGCCTGGACGGTGGTTGCGCCAGCCAGTAACAGCTGCAGCAGCACAAAGGCCAGAAACACCGTGATGTTGATGCGCTGGCCGCCGTCGTAGAACAGCAGGCCGGCCATGGTCATCATTCCGAACAGCGCGCCGGCCGCGATAAAACCACGCTGGATACGTTGCCACTGCAACTCGAGCTTGTGGTTCGCCTGGCTTGCACTGCCGGGGCCGCTGAGTCGCTGCATGTGTGCCAGCCAGGCCGCTGCGTCGGGGCGAATGCCCTGCTGTTCGCAGTCCAGTGCAAAACGCCGGTCCCGGCGGTGCAGAAAGGCGGGGGCTTGCTCCCTGTCGCGCTGGATGCGGTCATCAAACTCCAGCAGCAGACGAAGGGGGTGGTGGCTCATGCAGAATCCTGTTGCATTCGGTCGGTTATGCTTTCCTGCTAGGATATAGCCAACAACGCCCGTTAAGCCAGCCGGAACGCCCTATGCCCCACCACCTGATGAATCTGCGTAACGTACCCGACGACGAGGCCGACGACATTCGCGCGCTGTTCGAGGAGCATGAGGTGCGCTACTACGAGACACCGCCCAGCCGTTGGGGCATCAGCATGGGCGGCTTCTGGGTGCATGACGATGACGAGGCCGAGCGCGCCCGGGCGTTGTTGGATGACTACCAGGCCCGCCGCCTGCAGGCCCAGCGCGAAGAATACCTGGCCCGTTGCCAGCGTGGTGAAACCGGGCTCTGGTATCAATTCCGGAGCCGGCCGGCCACCTTTCTGGCGGCGCTCATCGCCATTGCGGTTATCCTGGGCCTGAGCCTGTTACCGTTCATTCGCCTGGGCTGACTGCGGTCCGGCCCCCTGGCGAGCCAGGAACTGGGCCGCCTGATCGACCGCATTGCCGGCGGTCAGGAAACTGGTGACATGGCCTCGCAGGCGCATCCGGTAGATCTCGTGGTACACCCCCTTGGTATCGAGCGCATCGGCAAACCGTTCGGCCTGCCTGAATGGAACCAGCATATCCATGGTGCCGTGAAACAGAAAAAATGGCGGAGTTGATGGGCTCACATGGGTAACCGGAGACGCCTGTTGGTAGCGATCGGGTTGCTCTTCCAGGTCCGCTCCCAGCAGCTGCCTCAGCAGCCGGCCGGAGCCAAAGGCGGGCAGGTCTGCCGGGAGCCCGCCTGCCACCGCAGCCTGTAAGGCCGTTTCCGGCCCGCCATGGGGCCTGTTCAGTTCGCTGTCTGTGCTGGCCACGGTCGCCAACAGCGCCACCAGATGCGCACCTGAGGAGAAACCGAAGCCAGTGACCCGGGATGTATCCAGACCGTAGCGGCCGGCATTGCGGTTCAGCCAGTGGCGGGCAATCTGCAGGTCGTGCAGCTGCGCCGGAAACCTGAACTCCGGGGCAAACCGGTAATCCACATTCAGCACGGCAAATCCCTGGCTGGCGAGGGTTTCAGCCACCCAGGTCATATCACTCCGGGAGCGACGCTCCCAGCCACCACCGTGAACCGTCAGAACCACCGGGGCAGGATCATTGCGCTCAGGCAGGTAAAGGTCCGCGTAGAGCGGCTCTGGCCAGGTGTCCGGGGAATAACGTAACGAGGGGTGAACCGCAAACCCGGTTTCCGGCAGGGTCAACGAGCCTGGTGGTGTCGGCTGGTGGCTGGCGCAACCGGTCAGCAGCAGTGCGGCCATGGCCATGATGGTGCGGATATACCTGACGTTTTCAACGATCACCCTCGTCTCCTTACGGTGTGCCAATCATCCCGGTGATACGAGCTGTGGCTGTTGATGGATGTCCGTTTGATGTGCGCGTGTCCGGATTGCAGGACTCCGAAAGGCGGGATTGCGCGATTTGCCCCCGGCCAGGGGGCTTTCTATACTTCCGTAACGGCGTCCGGAATTCCGGACGCCCAGGGTGCACCCATGAACCTTTCCAACCCGTGAGTACGCGGTACATGACTGAGCTGTTCACCAAAAAAAACAAGAGTGGTCTAACAAGAGACCTGATAGAAGCGCTGTTTCCCATGTTCGAGGAAGCCAGTGCCGGCGCCATTGCCGTGGACCGGCATACCCGGATTACCTGGATCAACAGCAGCTATTCCCACCTGCTGGGCCTTGGCGACCCGGCGCAGGCGATCGGCAAACCGGTGCGCCAGGTGATTCCTCAAACCCGAATGCCGGAGGTGGTCGAAACCGGCAAACCCCTGCTGTTGGACATCATGGAGCACAACCAGCAGCAGCTGGTGGTGACCCGACTGCCCTATTACGATCCGCAGGGTGAGATTGAAGGTGCGGTTGCCTTCGTCCTTTATGACGACCTGCAACCGCTGACGCCACTGGTATCAAAATACCGCCGCCTGCACCGTGATCTCGCCGCCGCCCGCAAGGCGCTGGCGAAGAAGGCCCGGGGCACCCGTTACAGCCTTGGGGACTTTGTCGGTGGTAGTCCCGCTGCCCTGGAAGTCAAACGGCGTGCCCGTCTGGCCGCTGGCCGGGACATGCCAGTGCTGCTGCTGGGGGAAACCGGTACCGGCAAGGAGGTTCTGGCCCAGGCGATCCACGCGGTATCGCCCCGGGCCGACAAACCCTTCGTTGGGGTGAACGTGGCGGCCATTCCGGAAAACTTGCTGGAAGCAGAGTTTTTTGGTGTGGCGCCGGGTGCCTACACCGGAGCTGACCGGCGTACCCGTGACGGCAAGTTTCAACTGGCCAACGGGGGGACCCTGTTCCTGGATGAAGTGGGCGACATGCCGCTGCCGTTGCAGGCGAAACTGCTGCGGGCCCTTCAGGAGGGGGAAATCGAACCTCTGGGTTCAAACAAGGTGGCCAATGTGGATGTTCGGGTCATCGCGGCAACCAGCCGGAATCTGGAATCGATGATTGCTGAGGGCAGTTTTCGGTCAGACCTCTATTACCGCCTGAACGTGCTGGAAATCAACATACCGCCGCTACGGGATCGCTTGGCAGATCTCGGGGTGCTGTGCGAGGCGCTGCTGGGTGAAATCTGCGAGGGCCAGGGGCTGCGGGGGGAAATTACCGATGCCGGAGTGGCGGCTCTTGGCAGCTATGACTGGCCGGGCAATATCCGGGAATTGCGCAACGTGCTGGAGCGGGCGTTGACCATGAGTGAGGATGGCGACCTGCTGGATGCCGATGCCATCTTCAAGGTGTTGCCAAGGGCGAGCCAGCGCGCTGTGCCGGCCATGGCGCCCAGGCCGGTGCGGCCGCTCGCCCAGACCCTGGCCGAGGCGGAGGCCCAGGCCATCGAGCAGGCGCTGTTGGCATGCCGGGGTAACCGTACCAAGGCAGCCCGTCTGTTGGGCATTTCCCGGTCGGTTTTCTATGAAAAGCTGGCCAAACTGTCCTGAATCCAAGACGTGTGTCCTGTTTTTCGGACATTTCATTCCGACCAAGGTCTTGAAGTGTCCGGTCAGCCAGACGCTCCGACGTTTCTAAAATAAAGGCGAAGATTATAATTCATTGATAAATAAGGACTTTGTTTTGATGGCACGGTGTCTGCTATAGCCTGAATGCAGGACGTCAGAACAACGCTCGAAAACAACACTGGCGCACATTCGTTGGACCCGAACCGGTCAGTCGCGGTTTCGTGCGTTGTCTGATTCAACTCAGACCAGCCTTTCGGCACCAAGACCGAAAGGTGGATGACAACAACAAGAAGGATCCATTTCATGTCGATCAAGCAAAAGCTCTCGCGACTTACCTATGGTATTACCGCTGCGGCTGTAATTTCCGGCAGCCTGATCAGCAGCGATGCCCTGGCATCGGAAAGAGTCCGTTGGCAGGTGCCCCTGGCATTCCCGTCGCATCTGATAGGCCTGACTACCCCGGTCAAACACCTGAGTGAGAACCTGAAAGCAGTTTCTGGCGGCAATATCCAGCTTCGTTACTATGAGCCGGGCGAGCTGGTACCCCCGTTTGAAATCATGGAATCCGTCAGCACGGGCAAGTACCCCGCCGGTTACACCTGGGTAGGTTACGATCAGGGTACTATTCCCGCGTTGCCGTTGTACTCTGGCGCCCCCTTCAACATGGAACCCCCTGCCTACCTGGCCTGGTATTACCAGGGTGAGGGCCGCGAGTTACTCGAAGAAATCTACGCCAAACGCAACATCCACCCCATGCTCTGTTCGATCATTGGCCCCGAGGGTGCCGGTTGGTTTGCCAAGCCGATCGAAAGCCTGGATGACATTGATGGCCTGAGAATCCGCTTTGCCGGCATCGGTGGCAAGGTTCTGGAAAAGCTGGGTGCGTCAGTCACCATGATTCCGGGCGGTGAGCTGTATCAGGCCCTGGAACGCAAGACCATCGATGCCACCGAGTTCTCCCAACCGGCCATCGACAAGATGCTGGGCCTGGACCAGATCATCAAAAACTACATCATGCCGGGTTGGCACCAGACTCTGACTACTTCTCACCTGCTGGTGAACAAGGACGTCTGGAACAAGCTCAAGCCTGAAACCCGCGCCGTGATCGAAATGGGCTGCGAATCGGCAACCCTGAAAGGCTTCGCCGAAAGTGAATGGGCCCAGCCCACCGCCCTGCGGGATTACGAGAAGGAAGGTGTAAACGCTCAGACTCTGCCGGAGCCGGTACTGCGTGAGCTTCAGAAAGTCACCAACGAAGTACTGGACGAGATCGCCGCCGGAGACGAAATGTTCCGTCGCGTTCTGACCAGCCAGCGTGAGTTTATGGAACACCACTCCATCTGGCACTCCAAGGGCTACCTGCCCCGGGACTTCTATCAGTACGACTGATACCAAGTCCTGAACCTGTGGGTGCCGGCGTTGCCGGCACCCACCCCGAATTTTCCCTGATTATGTCGAGGTGATTGTGACTCACGAGCACGAATCCCCCAAGGCGCCCGTGCCTGCTCAGGCGGGGTCTGGCCTGCCCTACAACCGGTTGTCCTGGTGGCTGGACCGGTTTGTGGCTGGCGTTGGCAAGCTCAGTTCCTGGCTATGGATTGCCGTGCTGGTGGTGGTGCTGGCCAACGTGTTCAGCCGGTTCATTCTCAATGCCGGATCGATCTGGCTTGAGGAGTTGTCCTGGCACTTCTTCGGTGCCGCCATGATGCTCACCCTGGGCTTTGCGGTGGTGAAAGACGATCACGTTCGGGTGGACGTGTTGCGGGAAAGGTTCTCCCTGAAATGGCAGGCGAGAATAGAGCTGGCGGCCATCTTGTTACTGGCGCTGCCCATCGTCTACCTGATGGTGGAAACGCTGATTCCTTACGCCTACAGCTCTTATGTGTACAACGAGCGTTCCCAGGCTCCCAGCGGCCTGCCCTATCGCTTCATCTTCAAAAGTGTGCTGCCCATCGGCATGACCCTGGTGGGTATTGCCCTGGCTTCCCGGGCCCTGCGTTGCTGCACGCTACTGTTCCGTTTTCCCCGCGAGATTGCCACGCCCGAGGGCTATGGCAACGGCGAACACCCGCATCCGTAACGAGGCACAAGAATCATGGGCTTGGAAACACTTCTGGTTATTGCCATGTTCGCCGCCTTCATGGTGCTGTTGCTGCTGGGTTTTCCAGTGGCCTGGTCATTGGCGGGCATAGGCCTGGTGTTTGCCGTACTGGCGAACTTTCTGATCGAACATTTTGATGCCGACCTCTGGTTTACCTGGAACGGCACCATCGGCGTCCTGGATGCCCGATTGTATGGCGTGGTGGCCAATGAACTGATGGTGGCGCTACCGCTGTTTATCTTCATGGGCATCATGCTCGACCGATCCGGCATTGCTGAAAAATTGATGCACAGCCTGGTTCGGGTGCTCGGCCCCCTGCGCGGTGGCTATGCCATTACCGTGGTGATTGTCGGTGTGCTGCTGGCGGCCTCCACCGGTATTGTCGGGGCTTCGGTGGTATTGTTGGGCATGTTGTCCCTCGGGCCGATGATGCAGGCGCAGTACAACAAATCCCTGGCGGTGGGTACTGCGTGTTCCGTCGGCACCCTGGGTATTCTGGTGCCTCCCAGCATCATGCTGGTGTTGATGGCTGATCGTTTGGGCACGTCCGATGCGTCTGTCGGCAAGCTGTTCATGGGGGCGCTGATTCCAGGCCTGATGCTCGGTGCTATGTATATCCTGTACATCCTGATTGCCTCCTTCATCAAAAAGGACCTGGCCCCGGCGCCAAAAAACCGGGAGCCGCTGGATCTCAGGGCGCTTCTGGATGTATTCCTGGCGGTGGTACCGCCGATGGCGCTGATCATCGCGGTGCTGGGTTCCATTTTCTTTGGCATTGCCACCACCACCGAGGCCTCGGCAGTAGGGGCGTTCGGTGCTTTGCTGATGGCACTTCT
Organism: Marinobacter sp. NSM; assembly: GCF_052380025.1. NCBI lineage: Bacteria > Pseudomonadati > Pseudomonadota > Gammaproteobacteria > Pseudomonadales > Marinobacteraceae > Marinobacter > Marinobacter sp. NSM. Next base: position 472,824 of record NZ_JBQTCK010000002.1, on the reverse strand, counting down.
GAGCCGGCGTTTAAACGTGGAGGTACTGCGGGAATCCCTGTACCAGACCAGCCGCACCACGGCCTTTATCTTCGGCATCTTTATCGGCGCCACGGTGTTTGCCGCCGTCCTTCGCGGCCTGGGCGGCGACGATGTGATTCGTGACGCCATTACCGGCCTGCCGTTCGGTACCACTGGCATCCTGATCACCGTGCTGTTCATTACCTTCCTGCTGGGCTTCTTCCTGGACTGGGTGGAAATCACCCTGATCATCCTGCCCCTGGTGGCCCCTGTAGTGTTCTCCCTCGGCGTGGAGCCGGTGTGGTTTGCGGTGATGTTCGCCATCTGTCTGCAGACCTCGTTCCTGACCCCGCCGGTTGGTTTCTCCCTGTTTTACATCAAGGGTGTTTGCCCACCGGGGATCACCACACGCCATATCTACCTGGGGGTGCTGCCGTTTATTGCCCTGCAGGTGCTCGGACTGGCGTTGGTTTTCTGGTTCGAACCCCTGGCCACCTGGCTGCCCAACGAAGTCTACGGCGGTCGTTGATATGACCGCCCTGTACAAGACCAATAACAAACCGATCATCAACAAGGAGACAGTGTGATGCGTCTTCACAACCAAGTTGCACTCATCACCGGCGCTGGCCGGGGCATTGGCCGGGCCATTGCCGAACATTACGGCCGCGAAGGCGCCCGGGTAGCGGTCGCGGACTTGACGCTGGAAAGTGCCGTCGACACCGTCGCGGCCATCGAGCAGGCGGGCGGCACGGCCATGGCCCTGGCCATGGATGTCACCGATGAGCAGGCGGTGGACCAGGGGGTTGCTACCATCATTGAGCGATGGGGCCGGCTCGATGTGGCCCTGGCCAATGCCGGCATTCAACACATTGACCCGGTGCATAAACTGGCCTTTGCCGACTGGAGCAAGGTGATGAACGTGCATCTCGACGGCGCTTTTCTGGTGACCCGTGCCGCTTTGCGCCAGATGTACACCCAAGGTGGGGGTACTATGCTGTACATGGGCTCGGTACACTCGGTGGAAGCCTCGCCGCTGAAAGCGCCCTATGTAGCCGCCAAGCATGGCATGCTGGGCCTGTGCCGGGCGGTGGCGAAAGAAGGTGCCGAGCATGGGGTGCGCAGCAATATCATCTGCCCCGGCTTTGTACGCACCCCGCTGGTGGACAAGCAGATCCCAGAGCAGGCCAAAGAGCTGGGCATTTCCGAGGAAGAAGTGATCAGCAAGGTGATGCTCAAGAACACGGTGGACGGCAAGTTCACAACCCTCGAGGACGTATCAGAGCTGGCGGTGCACCTGGCGGCCTTCCCGTCCGCCGCCCTCACTGGCCAGTCGATCGTGGTCAGCCACGGCTGGCATATGCAGTAATTTTCTGGAGAGACGGATGAGCAACACAGAACAATCACCGGTTGTCTGGACCCCGAGCCAGGAAACCCTCACCGGTTCCCGAATGGGCCAGTTCCAGGCCTGGCTTGAGCAACAGGGCTTTGGCCCGTTTGCCGATTACCACGCCCTGCACCAGTGGTCGATCACCGAACTGGACACCTTCTGGCAGAAAGTCTGGGATTATTGTGGCCTGGTCTGCGACACCCCCGCCAAGCGGGTGCTGGGCCGCCGTGAGATGCCTGGCGCCGAATGGTTCCCCGGCATGAAACTGAATTTTGCCGCCAACCTGCTGCGGCTGGCGGACGGCGAGCATGCTGACAAAGAAGCCGTGGTGGCCTACTGCGAAACCCGCCCGGTACTGCGCAAGACCTACGCCGAACTGAAAGCCGACGCCGGCGCCCTGGAAGCCTTCCTGCGCAGCAAAGGCATCCAGAAAGGCGACCGCGTGGCTGGCGTGGTCACCAACGGCTACGAAGCCCTTGTGGGCATGCTCGCCGCCACCAGCTTGGGCGCCATCTGGAGCTCCGCGTCGCCGGACTTCGGCATTGGTGCCATCAACGACCGCTTCGGCCAGATCGAACCCTCCGCGTTGATCGTGGTGAATGGCTACGGCTATGGCGGAAAGGTGTTTGCCCGCCAGGACGACTTTGCCGAATTGATCGCTGGCCTGCCGTCCCTGAAATTGGTGGTCAGCGTAGCGCAACTGCCAGATGAAGCCCCGATCCCCGGCGAGATGGTCACCACCTGGGACGATGCCCTGAAAGCCGGAGAAGGTCAGGCACCTTCCTTTACCCCAGTCGACCCTGATCACCCGGTTTACATCCTCTATTCCTCCGGCACCACCGGCAAACCCAAGTGCATCGTGCACGGCACCGCCGGCTTGCTGGTTAACCATGCCAAAGAGCTTATGCTGCACGGCGACGTGGGCCCGGACGACCGCTTCCTCTACTTCACCACCTGCGGCTGGATGATGTGGAACTGGCAGGCCTCCGCCCTGATGACCGGCGCCGCCGTGATTACCGTTGACGGTTCCCCGGGTTACCCGAGCCTGAATTTCCTGTGGGAGACCGTGGCCAAAGAGCGGGTCACCCACTACGGCACCAGCGCCCGTTTCATCGCCGGCTGCCGCAAAGCCGAACTGCAACCGGCGAAAACCCTGGACCAGAGCCACCTGCGCGTGGTCTTCTCCACCGGCTCCCCACTGCTGCCGGAAGACTACGATTGGGTGTACAGCGATGGCGCCCCCAATGTACTGCTCGGCTCCATCGCCGGTGGCACCGACATCTGCGGCTGCTTTGTGGGATCGACCCCACTGCTGCCGGTACGAAGAGGCGAAATCCAGTGCCGCTTCCTGGGCGTGGACGCCGTGGCCTACGGCGACGACGGCCAGCCGGTCAGCGAAGGCCGGGGCGAACTCGTTTGCCGCCAACCCCTACCCTCCATGCCCGTCAGCTTCTGGCAGGACCCGGACGGCGAACGCTACAAAGACGCCTACTTCAACACCTTCCCCGGCGTCTGGGCCCACGGCGACTTTATCGAATTCACCGAACACGGCGGCGCCATCATCTACGGCCGCTCTGACGCCACCCTTAACCCCGGCGGCGTCCGAATCGGCACCGCGGAAATCTACCGCCAGGTAGAAACCATCAGCGAGGTCAAAGACAGCCTCGTAGTCGGCCGCCAGATCGACGGCGACGTGGAAGTGGTCCTGTTCGTAGTCCCGGCCGACGGCCAGACCGTCACCGACGACCTGATCAAAACCCTGAAAACCCGAATCCGAGAAGGCGCCAGCCCCCGGCACGTACCTAAACACATCGTCGAGGTCCCCGACATTCCCTACACCCGTAGCGGTAAAAAAGTGGAACTCGCGGTGGCCCGGCTGGTCAATGGCTCAAGCAAGGCGGACAACCGGGATGCTCTTGGCAACCCGGAAGCCCTGGATCGGATACGTGAGCGGTTGGTGGCGACTGGTTTGCTCGCAAAGTGATTTGATCGGCCAGGGATGGCCATGAATGCAATGCTTCTGGTTAGCGAGGGTCGGCTTACGACTTAGTACCACAAGTGTTCCGGATGTAGGCTTGGACTCGCTCGGTGATTCAGGTACCTTTGACCACACTACAGGCATGGATTGTGCCGATTAATACCTTGTGGATACACGGACGTGACCAAAATAGCAGACCCGCACTCGCTTGCGCTTCATGAAGCGTTGATGATCGAGGGTGGTTGGGACCAATACTCCGATAGGGAATTGGCCAGCTACCTTTCGAGCTCCAGTTTTACCCCTGCCCGATTACGAGACCAGCTTACCAGTGGCGAGCTGGTGTTGCTGAAAGAGATTCCGGCGGTTCCCGTCTTCCGGCTGGTATCCGGGCGCATTGTTCCCACGGAAAGAGCCTCTGTCGCCATTGCAGAGAATGCCGTCACTGGCTTCGAAAAACGCTTCGGTGACCGGCAAGCGTTTCCTTCCAGAGGCACCGCCTACGCTCATTCCGAGAGGCTGTAAACGAAATTGTGCAACTGCCCACCCATTGCGGGCAGACATTGAGGCTTTACGCATCCAATTTTGGAAGCTCACCAAAACAGAGGGAAGCTTCTCGAGCGAAAACAGTTTGCTGAAGCTCGCGTACGCCGCTATGTTGCAAGTGTCAATATTCTCTGTGGGAGCCGACGATTACAACACCTTTCTCCGACCGCCCCTTCCCCTTCACCTGGTGGGTGGTATGCCGCTACACCCCCAAGCGGGCCGCTGGTCTGCTGCTGATCACCGTTGTGGCCACCACGTTGCAGAGCCTGGTGCCCTACCTGGTCGGACAGTTCGTGGACCAGTTGGATGGCGTTAATGCGGATGAGCTGCTGGCCAGACGTGATCAACTCTACGACCTGTTCTGGCTGCTGGTGTTTGCCTGGCTGGCGGGGCCTTTTGTTCAGCGGCTCTACACCGCCCTGAACGCCTTCACCATGCCGCGGATGCGTGCCGGCATTGATACCGAGCTGTTCGCCTGGACCCTCCGGCAGTCCAAATCGTTTTTCGAGAACAGCATGGTGGGGTCGCTCACCCAGCAGATCCGCAAGGCCGGCCAGGCATCGATCAATCTGTTCGAAAGCTTTGTGCTGCCGTTTGCCTGCGTCGCCACCACCCTGGCGGTCTTCGCCTTTCTGTTTTTCATCACGCTGCCCGGGTATGGCCTGGCGTTTGTCGGGTTCGCTGTGGCCTTTGTGGTGGTGTCCCTGGTGCTGGCGCGGTGGGTGGGGCGCATCGTCAGTGACCTGGCCGCGGCCCGTTCCCGGGTGTCCGGGCGGATTGCCGACACTATCGGTGCCCACGATGTGGTGCGCAGTTTTGCGGCGGAGGCAGATGAGGTCAGGCAGCTGCAGACTCTAGTGGAGGAGGAGTACCGCCGGGGCCGGGATGCCCGGCTGTATTTCACCGTGATGCGCGTGGCGCAACTGGTGCTCAGCGTCGGGTTCATGTCGGTGGTGGTCTGGCATGCCCTGGGAGAGGTGATCGCCGGGCGGCTGACACCGGGCAATCTGGTGATGATGCTGACCATCGGTGTGCAGCTAGCGCTGACCATCAATGACTTGGGCGATAACATCCTGTCCTGTTTCGAATACGTGGGGGACTTGCAAGAATCGCTGGATGCGCTGGTCCATCCGATTGCGATTACCAGCGCCGACGGCGCAGCGCTGCCTGAGCGTGCCCAGGGCGGTTTGACCCTGGACAAGGTTTCGTTCCGCTACCCCGACGGCAAGCAGGTGTTCCGGGCGTTGTCGGTCACGGTTGCACCGGGTGAGAAGGTCGGTATCGTCGGTCGCTCCGGGGCCGGAAAGACCACGCTGCTGCGGTTGATTACCCGGCAATACGATCTGGAACGCGGCCACATCCTGCTGGACGACCGGGATATCCGCGAGTTGACGCTGCAGGGCCTCAAACACCAGCTGTCGGAGGTGTCCCAGAGCGCGGAGCTATTCCACCGCACCATCCTCGAAAATATCCGGTACGCCCGGCCCGGGGCCAGTGACGATGAGGTCATGGCGGCGGCCAAGGCTGCACTCTGCCACGACTTCATCATGGCTCGGGACGGCGGCTATCAGGCGGTGGTGGGCGAGCGCGGGGTGAAACTGTCCGGCGGCGAGCGCCAGCGCATTGCCATTGCCCGGGCCATTCTGAAACAGGCGCCCATCCTGTTGCTGGATGAGGCCACCTCGGCTCTGGACAGCCAAAGCGAACGCGAAATCCAGCGGGCATTGGAAACCCTGATGACCGACCGTACGGTGATTGCGGTAGCTCATCGGTTATCGACCCTGGCTGGCATGAATCGGATTCTGGTTCTGGAGAACGGCGCTGTGATTGAGGAGGGTAGTCACGAAGCTCTGCTGGCACAACGGGGCGCCTATGCCCGCCTCTGGGAGATGCAGAGCGAGGGGTATCTGGCCACGGAGTAAGACGTGCGCCGGATTTTGATCCGTAATGACAATCGTTCGTATTTTACTGTACTATTGTTCATTATTTGAGCCTTCCCATTCTTAGGTGACACGGTGAACGAACAGGCAGACGGGCTGGAAATCCTCTACAGGAAGCATTTTTCCTGGCTGAATTCTCTACTTCTTCGCAAGGCCGGGTGCTGCGAACTGGCTGCCGACCTGGCTCAGGATACCTTCTTGCGCCTGATCAAGCGCCAGCAAGACCCGGCGGTGATTGAGGAACCCCAGGCCTATCTCGGGCGAATAGCTCGGGGGCTGCTGGCCAATCACTGGCGCCGTAGGGATATCGAACAGGCCTATCTGGCCGCCCTGCAATCTCGTCCCGAAGCGGTGGCGATTTCCCCCGAAGAGCACCATGAAATCCTCGATGCCCTTTACCGGATCGACGACTGCCTGAAAAATTTACCGGAAAAGCCAAGAAACGCGTTCCTCTTATCCCGTTTCGAGGGGCTTACTTATCAGCAGATAGCTGAACAACTGGGTGTATCGGACCGGATGGTCAAAAAATATATGGCCAAGGCCATGTTGCACTTCATGACAGCTATTCAGTAATTCCCTGACACACTTCGGGCCGACCTATGAGACCACAAGGGCACTCCGGGCCTCCGGACCATCAGGCGATGGCGGAAGCAGCGGAATGGTTTGCCTGGCTGGAAAGCGAAGACTGTACCGACGCAGACCGTGCGCGCTGGCGGGCCTGGCTGGACCGGGCCCCAAGTCACCGTAAAGCCTGGCATCTGATTGAACAGATCGATGAGGATTTCCGTCTTGCCAGCCGCGGGCCGGCGCGGGAAGCTCTGAGCGCTGCCGGCCAGAGCCGCCGGACAGCCCTGAAAGCGCTGATGGGTATCGGCGTGGCCGTGCCGGCGGCCTGGCTTGCCAGTCAGTCGGATCTGGCACGTACCTGGAACAGCGACCTGCAGACGGCCACTGGGGAAATCCGGGAGGTGACCCTGGAAGATGGCACCCGGCTGTGGCTGGACACCGCCAGCGCCGTGCGCCTGGACTTCAACGACGTCCGGCGCATCATCGTCTTGCTGGTGGGGGCGATTCATGTGCATACCGCGCCGGATTCACGGCCTCTGCAGGTGGCCGTCGATCAGGCAACGATCCAGCCCATTGGCACCCGGTTTTCGGTGTCCCGGCATGACCAGCCGTTCACGGTGGCGGTCGAGGAGGGCGTGGTGGAAGTCTCGGATCTTACCGGCGGCCGGGTCCGGGTTCTGTCTGGAGAGAAAGCGATGTTGGATCCCGTATCAACACGTGTTTCCGAAGCCCGGGGAAGTGATTTCGCCTGGGTCTCGGGCCGACTTGTGGCCGATAACCTGCCCCTGGGGCACCTGGCCGACCGGTTGAATCGCTACTACCCGGGGATGATCGTGGCCACACCAGCGGCGGCAGAGCTTCGGGTTGTGGGAGCCTTCCCGCTTGATCGTATCGATCAATCCCTGGATGCCCTGTCCGATTCCCTGCCCGTGGTCGTTCGTCGAGTGACCCCCTGGTTTGTTCTGATCAGCACCTGATGACATTTTCCTACCCCCTATGTCCCTGACTTTCGATCAACACCAGACCGCCGTAGGGGCCAGCAAGGTGGCCCGCCCGATCACGATGATCCTTATTCTGGCCGCGTTGATGGCGCTGGCCGCCCTGGCCAGTCTGCGGATCGGTTCCCTGCCGTTGTCCACGGGTACCGTGGTTGAGAGCCTGGTGGCTTATGACGGCTCCGATGAACACCTGGTGGTCCGGACTCTGCGCTTGCCGAGAGTCCTGCTGGCCATCATGGCGGGCGCAGCGCTCGCGGTGGCCGGTGCCTTAATGCAGGCGGTTACCCGAAATCCGCTGGCGTCGCCCACCATCTTTGGCCTGAATGCCGGAGCCGCGTTTGCGGTGGTGACCTTGTCGTTTGTGGCGGGGCTGACCAGTCCACTACTGCTGGTGCTGGCCGCCTTCGCTGGCGCCATCGGCGCGGTTACCCTGACCTACCTGATCGGTTCGGCGGGCCATGGCGCGACACCGGTCAAGCTGGCGCTGGCGGGCACGGTGGTAGGTATTCTCCTGTCGGCCTGGGTTAGCGGCATTCTGATCTTCGACCAGCAAACCCTCGATGAAGTCCGGTTCTGGCTGGCCGGCTCTATTGCCGGCCAGTCGCTCGACGCCAGTCTGGTCACTCTGCCATTTCTTTTGTTGGGGCTGGTTTTGGCCATTGCGATCAGCCATCAAGTCAACGCCCTGAACCTTGGAGAGGAAGTGGCCATTGCCCTGGGCCAGAACACCGCCCGTATCCGGTTATTGGCAACCCTGGCCACAGTATTGCTTTGTGGCGCTGCGGTTGCCGCAGTGGGGCCCATCGCTTTTGTCGGCCTGGCGGTACCGCACCTGGTGCGCCTGCTGATCGGGCCAGATTACCGCTGGATTATGCCTGGTTGCCTGCTGGGCGGGCCTGCGCTGCTGCTGGCAGCCGATACCCTCGGCCGGGTCGTGGTATCGCCGGGTGAATTGCAGGCCGGGATTGTCACCGCCCTGATTGGTGCGCCGGTACTGATTCTGGTGGTCCGGCGGCACAAGGTGATGCAGTTATGACCTCACGATTATCTCTCGCGGGGCTCTGCTGTCTCGTCGCCCTGGCCGGTGCTCTGTTGCTCGCGCTCTGGTCACTGAGCCTCGGGGTTTTCCCGCTGTCTTCGGCGGCTCTGGGCCAGGTGGTGACCGGCAATCTGTCAGCCATTGAAGCCATGGTTCTTTATGAACTGCGCCTTCCCCGCACCATCGCGGCCCTGCTTGTGGGCTTTGCCCTGGGGATGTCGGGTTGCCTGTTCCAGGGGCTGGTGCGCAATCCGCTGGTGGCACCGGACATCATCGGGATCAACGCCGGCGCCGGGTTGGCGGCCGTTGCTTTAATCACCACCGGGACCGGTCTTGGCATGGTGCCTCTGGCCGCCATGGGCGGCAGCCTGCTGACCGCTTTGATGATCTATACCCTGGCCTGGAAAGCGGGAATCGTTGGCAACCGGTTGGTGCTTGTAGGAGTGGGAATCAATGCCATTCTGGGCGCACTGACCAGCTACCTGATTATCAAGTTCCCGGTTGAGTCGGTCACTCCGGCCCTGGTGTGGGCGGCCGGTTCGTTGACTATGGCGCAGTGGCCACTGCTGGCCTGGCTGGCCGCTACGCTGTTGGTAGCAACACCGCTGACGTTGATCCTGCTTCGCCGGCTGCAACTGCTGCAGCTGGGGGACGACAGCGCCCGGGCCCTCGGCCTGGTGGTGGAGCGTGACCGGGCCTTGCTGCTGCTGATTGGCTCCTGCCTGGCGGGCGCGGCCGTGGCGGTGGCCGGGCCGATCGGATTTGTAGCGTTGATCGCGCCCCACATTGCCCGCCTGCTGGCGGGGCCCCTGACCACAGGCGTGCTGCTGCTATCGGGACTCACCGGCGCCTGTCTGGTTATGTCTGCCGAGCTGATTGCCCGTCATGCCATGGCGCCGGTGACACTTCCGGTGGGCCTGATTACCGCCGCCACCGGCGCGCCCCTGTTTCTCTACCTGCTTCATCGCGAGAACCGCAAAACCTGAGGAGCCGACCATGCCCGATCTGCGTGCACAGCAAGTGACCCTGGGATACGCCGGCCGGCCGGTGATTGATGACCTTTCCGTGGTTTTTCCCGAGGGCGCCATCACAGTGATCGTCGGCGCCAATGCCTGCGGTAAATCCACCCTCCTGAAATCCGTGGCCCGCCTTCTCAAGCCCAGTTCAGGCGAGGTGTTGCTCGACGGTAAATCCGTACACCAGCTGCCCACCCGGCATCTGGCCCGGCGTCTGGGTATGTTGCCGCAATCGCCGGTTACCCCCGAGGGCCTGACCGTGCGGGATCTGGTGGGTCGGGGCCGGTTCCCCCACCAGGGTCTCTTCGCCACCTGGCGGCCTGAGGACGAGCGGTCGGTCACCGAGGCCCTCACCCTGACCGGCATTCTGGAACTGCAGCACCGGCCGATGGACGAGCTGTCCGGCGGCCAGCGTCAGCGCGCCTGGATTGCCATGGCCCTGGCCCAGCAGACCGAGATTTTGCTGTTGGACGAGCCCACCACCTTCCTGGACATTGCCCATCGGCTGGAGGTTCTGGACCTGTTGCACCGCCTTAACCGGGAGCGGGGAACCACCATTGTGATGGTGTTGCATGATCTGAACGAGGCCAGCCGTTACGCCGATCACCTGATTGCCATGCGTAATGGCGGCATTGAAGCGGTGGGCCCACCCCGGAAGGTGGTGACCGCAGAGCTCGTCCGCCGGGTTTTTGCCATCGACAGCCTGATACTGTCTGACCCGCTGACCGGCAGCCCCATGGTAGTTCCGCGCAGCGCTGTGGGGGTGAATGTGCCCATCGGGGCAGAGCAGGAGCCAGAGAGCGAACCGGTATCACACAGCGGGGAGGTCCGTCATGGCTGAGAACTGGGCGGAGTCACCCCTGGCCGAATCTCTGGCGGCAGTGGCACGCGAGGGCGGTGACGACTTGTCCTGGCTGGCGCCCAGCCCACCGGGCGGGTACAACTCGCTGGCGGAATTACCGGCCGCGAGAGGTCGCCTGGATTGGCTGTTGACCCGGCTTCCCGAGGTCTGGGACAGCGAGGATCCGCGGTTCGGCGCAGCGTGGCTGTTCGAGAAAACCGTGGAACACACGGTCTCTGCTCTGGCCGGCTGTTTCGTACTCCACCATCGGGTTCCCCTGGCTGGCCCCCGGGACATCTGGGTGAATTACGACGCCGACGGTGTCTGCTCGGCCCCGGGGTTCAGTGATCCCGCTTTTGCCTGTCTTGCAAGCGATGCTTCTGCGGACCACCAGGATGCCGTGGTTGTTGAAACTGTTGAACAACTGGGCCAGCGCCTGCTGGCGCAGCTGCACGATTTATACCGGCCCCTGGCCGAGACGCTGGCCCGCCCCGCGCGGCGCGGGCTTCGCACCCAGCTAAAGGTTGTGGCGGATCTGGCCATTGTCGCGGTGTGGTGGTTTGCGCGGGAATTCCGGGGAGAAGCCGAGGGGTTCCGCTATGCAGAAATGCTTGGCCACGGCGGGCCGCCCTTGTGGGGAAAGGCCGGATTCCGGGATTTTCCCCATCGCGGCCGGGTGTTCCGGCACCGGATTCGCAATACCTGCTGCCTGTTCTACACGCGGCGCGAGAATCGCTACTGCTTTACCTGCCCTCTGCGCAGCAAGGAGAACCGGAACGAGCGCTGGGGTGAGCATTTTGATGCACAGATGGAGGCGAAACCATGACCCGACTGCGGGGATTGGCCGGGGGGGTGGCGCTGGCCGGCCTGCTGGGTGCTGGTGGCCTCGTTGGTGTGGCCCATGCCGGGTACCCCAAGACCATAGAACACGAATTCGGTGAGATACGATTAGCCGAAAAACCCGAGGTGATTGTCTCGCTGGAGCCGGCGGCCGTGACCGACAGCCTGATCGCCCTGGGTTTCCCGCCCGCGCTCAGCGCCACCTATGGACTGGCCGGTGGCGATGACCCCGACGTCTGGCCGCCGGCGATACGGGAGCAAGCCATGGCTGCCGGCATCCGCTCCGTCGGTACCACCGCGGAACCCAATCTGGAAGCGATCGCGGTGGTACAGCCTGACCTTATCATTGCCTATCCCTGGCAGGCGGCAACCCTCTATCGCCAGCTGTCGTTGATCGCGCCCACGCTGGTGGTGCCGTTCGTTCGCGATTTCCGGCCGCCCATGCAACTGATTGCTGAGGCGTTGGATGCCACCGCCGAGGCCGACGCTCTCATCGAGGAACTGAGACACCTGCAGCAGGCCATCAGGCAGGCCCACGGAGGCACTGAGATCGGGATTGTCCGGCCGAGGCAGTTTGCCGCGTGGCTCTATGGCCCGGGTTCGAACGCCGGGCGCCTGCTGGTGGAAGCCGGACTGGAGATCGAGGTCCCCGTGGAGGACAGTTCGGTGACACCGGACAGTCCCTCGGCGATTTACGATCTGTCGCTGGAGCGGGTGCCGGGGATTGAGGCAGAGTTCCTCTTTTTCATCCTCTACAACCTGGAGGAACCGCTCGACCGTTACCTGCAGCATCCAGTGTGGCAAAGGGCAGACGCAGTAGCGGAAGATGCAGTGCAGGGCGTTCAGGGTATTGCCTGGACCAACCATGGCCCGCTGGGTGCACTTGAGATGTTGCGGGAGGTAAAGCAGGCGCTGGACGCTAGGTCCGGCGCCGCGGATTGAGCGGGGCAAGCGGTTGCTTGCCCCGTCAGGTAGGCCGACTCAGAAGTCAGTGGTGAGTTTGAGGTAAGCGGTTCTGGGCTCTCCGCGGAAGGCAATGCCCTCGCCAAAGCCACCAGTGTAGTACTCCCGATCGAACACGTTCTTCAGACCGGCCTGCACCGTCACGTTACTGTCGGCGTAACGGAAGCGGTACTGGGCGTTGGCATCCACGGTGGCGTATCCCGGCATGGTGTTCTGGTTCTGTACGCTGGTGAATCGTTCACCCTTGGCGAACAGGCCGGCACCGATTGTCAGGCCTCGGACACCCTGGTCAAAGACCTGGTAGTTGAGCCAGATACTTCCGGAATGACGTGGTGTGCTCGGCAGACGGTTGCCCTCGGTACCATCTGTCGCATCTGAGACCTGGTTCTTCAGATAGGCATAGCCGGCGATGATATCCAATTGCTCTGTCAGAGAGCCATTCAACTCAAATTCCATGCCGCTGGTCTCTGCCTCGCCAATCTGAATGGTGCTATTCGGATCGTTGGGGTCCGGCTGAGGGATATTTTCCTGAACAATCTTGAAAACACTGGCGGTGGCATAAAGACGGCCATTCATGAACCCCTGCTTCACACCTGCTTCCCACTGCTCGGCCTCGGTTGGGTCGGCAGGATTAGCGGGGTCGAAGCTCAGGGGCTGTTCGAACGAAGTGGAATAGCTACCGTAGAGTGATGTGGTGGGGGTGACTTTGAAAAGGATGCCGGCTCTCGGGCTCACTTTGTCGGCCTGCTCCACAAACAGGAAGGGGTCCGCGTCTTCATAGGTATACTCTATGTCGGTGTATCGGGCGCCAGCGATCAGTTTCACCCTGTCCTGAATCCAGGCTTCTGCCTGTACGTATGCTCCCCAAGATTCGGTAGTCTGATTGGATTCTGGGAAGAACGTCAATCGAGGGTCATTTAATGAAGGTAGGGCACTTGAGTTATCGGGGTCCAGGACATTCACACGATCGAAATTGGCAATATTGGCTCGCCCCGGGCCGGCGTCTTTCACCGTTGTCTCGCGGATGTCCGCGCCAGCGAGGAAACGCCACTCGACGTTCTCAGTCAGCACCTCATGGATCAGGTTTGTCTCGAACTGCTTGTCTTCCGAGTCGAACACGCGGAGGCTGTAGCTGCGCCGCACAGTGTCATCACCCGCTACCTGCTGTCCCGGGCCGCCGAATGGGCGAAGGGCGCGAGAATCGTGTTCATTGAGATGCCATGTCAATGCGGCATCTACTTTGGTCAAGTCCGAGAGCGCATACTCGGCACGTACCTCTGCAGAATAATCTTTTGTCTCTTTGCTAGAGTCTTTAGAGCCCAGGAATGCACTGTAGTCAATGCGGTCGTCGGGCCGGTTGTTGCGAGTAGGTACACCGAATTCGAAGGTTTCATCGTTGCTGAGGTACGTGAGATCGAGGTCTACCCGCAGCCGTTCGTCTTCGGTTAAGTAGGACAAAGAGGGTGCAAAGAAAACCTGTTGTCGATCATTGTCGCTGACAAATGAATCGCCATCCTCGCCGGAGGCGATGAATCGGTACAGTAAGGACCGATCATCGTTAAGTGGGCCTGTGAGGTCAATGCTGCCATCGAAGCTATGGCCGCTACTGCCTGTCACTTTTGAGCTGCTAACTGACACCGATCTTGCCGCCTCAGCCTGGGGACGTTTGGTCTGCACATTGACGAACCCCCCGGGGGAAAGGTCACCATAAAGTACGGAGAATGGGCCTTTAAGCACCTCCACTGAGGAGATGTTGGCTGTGCTCATGGGGCCGGTCGAGCGGCGCTGAACACCGTTTACTCGAATCAGGGCGGATTCAAAACCGCGGATACTGACTTCTTCCTGCACTGACACATTCGCCGGGTTGGGGCCTACCCCGATGCCAGGCACGTTGCGCAGAGCCTCGGTGACAGTGGTTGCGTTTTGGTCTCTTATTGCTCGTTCTGTAACAACCGACACGGTGCCGGGCACATCGACGAGCTGCTCCTGGGTTTTTGTTGCGGATGAAACAAGGCTGGCTCTGTAATCGTCGGTCGTGGAGGTCCGCCAGCCGCTGACCATTATTGGTGCCAGGGTCTCTGTACCCTCGCCTTCAACATCGTTACTCCGAGTGATTGTGATACTGTCAGACCCGGTGACGCGGTAGCTCAGGCCGGTACCGGACAGTAGCTGGTTCAGAGCCTGGGCTGTGGGCATTGCTCCCCTCACGCCGCTTGTTTGCTTGCCGTCCGTCAGAGTACTGTCTGCTGATAGCAGTATGTTTGCCTGATCCGCAAATCTCCCGAGTGCGGTGCTTAATGGGCCTGCGGGGATGCTAAAGTCGACCTGCTGAGTTAGTTCCTGAGTTGTTTTAGCTTCTTGAGCTATTGCTGATGGGGAAAATGTTGCCGCGGGTGCTGCCAGAGTTGCAGCGATCGCCAGGGCCATATGGTGGCGCTTGAATGAGTTCAAGGTGTTCTCTCCTTTGTTGCAAATACAAATTCATAGCATTTGCATTTCATGCCCCGGCGCATGGAAAAAGGGGAACTTTTCTATGAGAAAGGATGTCTGGTCCGAGCAGGTACATTCTGAATTCCGGTCCATCGAATTACGTCAACCGGAAAACCTGATAAATGTTAGAAAGTTTCGTAAATTCCCGCCATTTCATCGTCCTGTAACCGAAGATCAGGCATTTTTAGTCCGTTCTTATACTAAGATCGTAACCAAAGTTTGGTAAAAAATGCTATCTTAGTAGGTCTATCAAAAGTTCCGAATCAGTCATCGGCATAACCAGCCGTTCACAAGACGCCTGACCGTGCCATGACCGTCCTGAACCCACCCATTTGCCTGAGGACGAAAATGACAACATCCAAAGCCAAGATTGTCTACACACTGACCGATGAGGCCCCCGCCCTCGCCACCCGGTCACTGCTTCCCATCCTGGAAACCTTCGCCAAGCCGGCTGGCATCGACTTTGAAACCAGCGACATCTCTCTCGCGGCGCGTATTCTGGCAGGCTTCCCGGACTACCTTGAAGAAAACCAGCGCGTTCCGGATGCCCTGGCTGAATTGGGTGAGTACACCAAGGATCCGGACGCCAACATCATCAAGCTTCCGAACATCTCCGCCTCCATTCCCCAGCTTCGTGCCGCCATCAAAGAGCTGAACGAGCAGGGCTACAAGGTTCCGGAGTACAAAGAACACCCGGAAACCGACGAAGAGAAAGAAATCCACGCCCGTTACTCCAAAGTACTGGGCAGTGCTGTTAACCCGGTACTGCGTGAAGGTAACTCCGATCGCCGTGCGCCGGCTGCGGTAAAAGCCTTTGCCCGCAAGTTCCCCCATAGTATGGGTGAGTGGAGCCCGGCGTCCCGTACACACGTAGCGCACATGCGCGGTGGTGACTTCTACTCCAGTGAGCAATCGGTCACCCTGGACAAGGCCACCAACGCCCGCATCGTGTTTGAGAACAAACAGGGCAAACAGACGGTGCTGAAGTCCGACCTGCCGCTGCAGGAAGGCGAAGTGCTGGACGGCATGTTCATGAGCAAGAAGGCCCTGGTGAAGTTCTTCGAAGACGCCATTGCCGACTGCGAGAAAACCGGCGTGATGTTCTCCCTGCACGTTAAAGCTACCATGATGAAAATCTCCCACCCGATCGTGTTCGGTCACGCGGTGAAGGTTTTCTACAAGGAGCTGTTCGACAAATACGGCGACCTGTTCAAGGAAATCGGCGTTAACCCGAATAACGGCCTGTCTTCCGTCATCGAGAAGATCAAGCAGCTGCCGGAGTCCAAGCAGGAGCAGATCCAGGAAGACCTGCACGCGTGCTACGAGCACCGCCCGGAAATTGCCATGGTGGACTCCGTTAAAGGCATCACCAACCTGCACGTACCGAGCGACGTGATTGTTGATGCCTCCATGCCGGCGATGATCCGCAACTCCGGCAAGATGTGGGCCCGTGATGGCAAGCTCAAGGACACCAAGGCGGTTATGCCGGAGTCCACCTACGCCACCATCTATCAGGAAGTGATCAACTTCTGTAAGACCCACGGCGCGTTTGACCCCACCACCATGGGTACCGTACCGAACGTGGGCCTGATGGCGCAGAAAGCTGAGGAGTACGGCTCTCACGACAAGACCTTCGAAATGAAGGAAGACGGCATTGTGCGCGTGGTGGCCGAAGACGGCACCGTACTGACCGAGCACAAGGTTGAGGAAGGCGATATCTGGCGTGCCTGCCAGACCAAAGACCTGCCGATCCGTGATTGGGTCAAGCTGGCCGTCAACCGTGCCCGCTCCAGCGGCACGCCGGCGGTGTTCTGGCTGGACGATGAGCGCGCCCACGATGCCCAGCTGATCAAGAAGGTTGAAAAGTACCTGGCCGAGCTGGTCACCGATGGTCTGGAAATCCACATCAAGTCGCCGGTTCGCGCCATCCGCTGGACCATGGAACGCCTGATTCGTGGTCTGGACACCATCTCGGTAACCGGCAACGTGCTGCGGGACTACCTGACCGACCTGTTCCCGATTCTGGAACTGGGCACCAGTGCCAAGATGCTGTCCATCGTACCGTTGCTGAACGGTGGTGGTCTGTACGAAACCGGCGCCGGCGGCTCTGCGCCCAAGCATGTACAGCAGCTGATTCAGGAAAACCACCTGCGCTGGGATTCCCTGGGTGAGTTCCTGGCCACGGCGGTGTCTCTGGATGAACTGGGTGAGAAACAGGACAACCAGCGTGCCCGCCTGCTGGGCCAGACCCTGGACAAAGCCACCGAGCGCCTGCTGGAAAACAACCAGTCTCCGTCTCGTGTCACCGGTGAGCTGGACAATCGGGGTTCCCACTTCCACCTGGCCCGTTACTGGGCGGAGGAGCTGTCAAAACAGGATGATGATAAGGAGCTGAAAGAGTTCTGTGCCAAGCTCTCCAAGCAGCTGGAAGAGAACAAGGACAAGATCCTGGAAGAAATGACCGTGGTGCAGGGCCACCCGGCCGATATCGGTGGTTACTACCACCCGCCCATGGAGAAGGTGTGTGAGGTGATGCAGCCAAGCGCGACCTTCAACAAGATCCTGGCCGATGCACGGGACTCCGTGAAGTAAGGCCAGCGGTTCTGCCAGCCGGAGCCTGCTCCGGCCGTGACCGACAAAAACCGGGCTGCCCATGGTTGCCCGGTTTTTTTTGTGCTTGCTACCAGGGTCAGTCCTGCTGCAGCGGCACTAACAGGCCATTGGTCAGGCGTGCCAGGTCGTCTGGCGCCAGCTCAATCTCGAGGCCACGTTTGCCAGCGCTGACGAACACCGTCGGGAAGTGATGGGCGGTGCTGTCGATAAACGTTCGGAGCCGTTTTTTCTGGCCCAGAGGGCTGACACCGCCCAGAACATAACCGGTGGTTTTCTGGACCAGCTGTTTGTCCGCCATGGCGGCTTTCTTTGCCCCGGCTGCCCTTGCGATCTGCTTGAGGCCCAGCATGGCGGTCACCGGCACAATGCCGACCGCCAGTTCCTTGTCATCCAGGCTCACCACGAGAGTCTTGAATACGCGCTCCGGCGCCACGCCCATTTTCGCCGCGGCTTCACCACCGTAACTCTCGGCCGCCGGGTCGTGGTCGTACTCATGTATGGTGTAGTTCACTTTGGCCTTCTTGGCCGCAAGAATTCCAGGGGTCATGCCGGGTCCCGTAATGATCGATGGTCGGCGGAATTAAAGCATGCACTGCCGGCGACGTCATCCCTCTGGCACCACCGGCCAGTAACCGGAAATCTGCCCCAGTCTGGCATCGAAAACGGCGAGATCGCCGAACTGCAAAAACACAGACTCGCTCTGCTGCGGCCTCAGGAATACCCAGTCGTCTTCCTGCAGTGGCACCCCGGCGGCCAGGTTAAGCATCTCCTGATTACTGGAGCGTCCGAACACCGGATTGGTTGTCAGCCCCGCCGGTGACACTGGCCGAGCCTTCCAGTTGCCCCCGTAAATGAAGACCGCCCTGGCCCGGTTGGGGTTCCAGAATCGCTGCAGTCGGCCAAGGCCCGGTGTGCCGGGAATCCGGTTGGCTTCCTGCAGTTTCAGCACCGGCGTGGCAATGAAAGCCGCAGGCTGGTGGCCCGCCAGGGAGGCCAGGTCGAAATCCGTGGGCATCACCAGGCCGGAGCCGGCCGCCAGTTCGTTGGCGGAAACACTGTTGGCCCGGCCCCGATATAACTGGTACGTGGTGGAGCCTCCGGTGTTGAAGGTAAGCCCTGCCAGGTCACGCCCCAGGGTGTTCCGGGCCAGTGAAACATACCGGTTGTAACGGGCCATGGCCTTTTGCCACAACCAGTCCGTTGGCCCCGGTGCTTTCACGATATGGGGTTCATAACCCATAAAACCGCTGAAGCTCAGCCAGCGGGATTGCTCTATGTCCAACAGCGCCCGGGATAGCAGCTGATCATCGTTGAAACCACCCCGGTGCAGGCCGATATCCAGTTCCAGGTTCACCCGCATAGGCTCGTTCCGTTGCCGGGCCAGTTGCTCGTATTGCGCCAACCGGCGTGGAGAGTCGATCAGCCATTGCAGTTGCTGTCGGGGCTGGAAGTCGTTCTGGTCAGCCGGGTGCCGATCATAGAAACGGGCAGCCGCCGCGACCGGTAACGGTTTGCCCAGCAGAATGTCGGCGTCAGGGATGGATCTGGCAATCTGGTTGAGGAAAGGCTGGTGAAACAGCATCAGCCGCCGGGTGCCGGTGTTGGCCATTACGTGCTCCAGCAAGGGCACCGAAGGCAGGGATTTCACCACAATCCGGTAGTCGAAGTCGTCGCCAAGGTGTTGTAGCAACAGCTGAATGTTGTGGTCCAGGCGTTGCTGGTCAATCACCAGGGTGGGTGTGGCCAGCCCGCTGGCATCCAGCGCTCGGGACAGGGCGCGGAAGTAGTCTGAGTGGCCATCGCAAATAGCTGGGGGCCGGAGCCATGCGGCTGTACCCAGGCCGCCGGCCGCCACCCCGGCCAGAATGAGTTTGCGCCTTTGCTGACGGAACGCGTCGCTGTGAGCCATGGTGGGTTATCCGTGGGAGATGTTGTCGTTAAAAAGGCCGGCCAGGTAAGGGTTCAGGAAACGGCCGTTCGGGTCGAGACTTTCCCTTACGTCACAGAACGCCTGCCATTTCGGGTACAGCGTCCGGAATTCAGCGGCGCTAAGCGTGTTCAGCTTGCCCCAGTGAGGCCTGCCACCATACCGGCGGAATATCGGCTCCACTGCGGCAAAGAGCGGCTGGTAGTCGTCCTCGAAAAACCGGTGGACGGCGATGGATACCGAATCCCGCCGATAGAATGGGCTGAGCCAGGCATCATCGGCTTGTACAAAACGTACCTCGAAGGGAAAGAACACCTCCGGAAAACGGTTTTCAACCAGATCCACCACCTCCCGGAAGGCCTTTAGCCAGTTTTCCCTGGGCAGGTGGTACTCCATCTCATTGAAGCGCACATTGCGGTCACTGGTGTAGTTCTGCCAGGACGGCGCCACCTTCTGCTCCCGGGCCAGGGTGCGCATGTAACCCCCGAGAATCAATCGCCGCAGCCTGGGGGACCAGGCCAGGTAGTCGCGGGCTTTCTGCAAATCTCGCGCGCCGTCGTTCTGGTCCAGTGCCGGGGTTGCCGAGTGGGGTTCGTCCGTAAGGTCGTGGGTGCTGGTGAACCCCATACCGGAGAACGGGATGTAATAAAACTCATGGTTGCGATGGCGGTCCGCGAGGGTATCCGCCGTTGCCAGAATGTCTTCCAGGGCCAGCCATTCGGTGGTTTTCCGGAGCCGGTACGGGCGGGTATTCTGCAGGGTAACGTCAGTCACAATGCCCAGGCAGCCCAGCCCCACCCTGGCTGCCTGGAACAGGTCCGGATGCCGGTCCTGGCTGCACTCGATCATCTCGCCATTGGCGGTGACCAGTGTCAGCGCCGTCACGTAGCCAGACAAGCACATCAGCTTGCTACCAGTGCCATGGGTTGCAGTGGCCAGAAGCCCCGCCAGGGATTGCTGGTCTATATCGGGCATGTTGAACAGGGCCTGGTCAATCGCATCCAGAGGTTGGCCCAGTTGCCCGAGCAGGGTGCCGGCGGCCACCTTGGCCTGGCACCGGCTGTCATCATGCTCCAGAACGCCGCTCAGGCGAGCCATGGACACCAGAATGCCGTCGGTGGGTACCAGGGCGGAGAACGAATGGCCAGACCCAACGGGGCGAACGGGCAGGTGTCGATGGCCTGGAGCGGCAAGGAGTTCCTGCAGCTCGGCGACGCTCCGGGGGGCAACACGCATGGCAGGAACCGACTGCTGGGAACCAGACCAGTTGCGCCAGGGCAAAGGGGACTTGCTGCCCCCGGCGTTGCTTTGTGCCTGTGCCGGCGCCTGCTGTGTTGCCTCCAGCGACAGGGAATGCCCGGCGATGGCGGTACTGACCAGCAATTGCAGAAAATGCCGTCGTTCCATATGACACCTACCTCAGGTTTCTGCCGGCCGCGCCATGAATTCGATGAGCGCCTGAAATTCTGCGGTGTCGCAGTCCATGCACAAGCCGTAGGGCGGCATACCACCCATGCCCGCCACCACGTTGTCCACCAGCCGGTGCATGCCTTTCTTCAGGCGGCTGTTCCAGGCTTCGCCGTCACCAGTCAGGGGGGCATCCGAAGTGCCCCGGCTGTGACAGGCCATGCAGGAGCGCTGATAGATGCCGGAAAGTTCAGGGTCTTGAGGACGGGCCGTTTCGGCATAGTCCCGGATGGCCTGTTCAGAGGGGCCGGAGGGTGAACAACCGGCAATGATCAAGGCAAGGCTGGTATTGACCAGCAGCCTGGCGTGAATAGGGTGCAGAGGGTGTTGAATCATTGTTTTTGCCCAAAACGAAACTATGTGTCACGTTTAGTTTTGTGGAAATGCCTGGAAAATGCAACCTTGCCTCGACTGAACGTGTGAAACTGTCTACTTTTCCTATAGGAAAGCCTCCAAGGCAAAAGGAAGAATATGCAGCCTGAACAACCAGAGCGAGGGAAAGAAACCGGCTGGAGTAGCAGTCAAAGCCCTATGCGCCGAGCCCTGTCGGCCACCCTTGTGTACCTGGTGGCAGGTATCATCTGGATTACGTTTTCCGACCGGATGGTGGAGATCTGGTTTGCGGATCCCCGGTCCCTGTCAGCCATTCAAACCTGGAAAGGGTTTCTGTTTGTCGTGGTCACCGCGCTGGTGTTATTCACCGTTATGCTGCGCTTGCTCAGCAAGGATCGTTTGTTGCTGTCGCTCCAGCTGGACCAGCGGCGGGCGCTGCGCCAGAGGGAGCAGCAACTGCGGGTATTGATGGATAACCTCCCGGGCATGGCCTATCGTTGCCGGAACGACGACAGCTGGACCATGTTGTTCGTGTCTGGCGGGTGTGAGCCGCTGACCGGTTATCTGCCCGACGACCTGATCAACAACAAGCTCGTCAGCTATGCCAGCCTGATGGACCCGGATGCAATCGAACAGGTGTCTGAAGAGGTCGCCATTGCGATGCGCAAAGGCCGGACTTTTTCCCTGGAGTACGCCATTACCCGCAAAGACGGCCGTAAGGTGTGGGTCTGGGAGCGTGGCTGCGGTGTCGAGCACGACGACGGCAGTGTTTTCCTGGAGGGGATAGTGCTGGATATCTCCGACCGCAAACAGCTGGAAACCGAACTGGAGGAGATGGCCACCCGGGATCCTCTGACCGGCCTGCTCAATCGGCGGGAGTTCTCCAGGGTGCTGGAGGAGGAGTTGGAGCGCGCCCGCCGCTATGAACGCCCGATGGCGCTGTTGTGGATTGATTTTGATCACTTCAAGGACATCAATGACAGCTGGGGCCACGTCGCCGGTGATACCGTGCTCTGTGCGGTGAGTGAGATCCTCACCGACCGGGTAAGAAGTGTCGATTCGGTCGGTCGGTTTGGTGGCGAGGAATTCGTTATTGTGCTGCCTGAAATGGATGTGGAGGGTGCCCGGGATACCGCCGAGCGTTTGCGCCAGCGGGTAGGTAACGCGCCTATACCGCTGGAGTCTGGCCACTCGGTGCCATTAACCATCAGCGTGGGTGTTGCGGTATATCCTGTTCATGGTCATACAGTGGACACACTTTGCCGTGCAGCGGACAAGGCGATGTATCAGGCCAAAATGCAGGGTCGCAACTGTGTGGCCATGGCGCAGCCGATCGAGCCGGTTCATAATGAAACCCGATAAAGGCTGAAATTTCGGCCCCAGCAAGTGTCCCGGGAGGGGCCAGTTCTCAATAACGATAAAAGGCGTCCGTTATGCATTCACTCGCCCGCCGTGCCCTGCACACCTGCGATATTCCGGAAGACCTGACCTCGGTCACGTTCCGCAATCGTGACACCGAACACCCGGATCGGGTTGGTTTACCGCAGGACGCCGTGGAATCAGTTTGGCGCAGTGTGGAGGGCTTGTACCGGACCGGTGTGCACCCGGGAATCCAGCTGTCGCTTCGTTACCGGGGCGAGCAGGTGCTGCATGGCGCCATGGGCCATACCCGGGGCAACGGTCCCCATGATCCCGCCGCTCTGCCCAGGCTGCCGATGACCACGGAGACCCCGATCTGCTATTTCTCCGCCTCCAAGGCGGTGACGGCGCTGTTGATGCACATGCTCGCAGAGCAGGGCCTGGTTAACCTGATGGACCCGGTTTCCTACTATTGCCCGGAGTTTGCCAAGAACGGAAAGCGCACCATCACCGTGCACCAGATCCTCTCGCACCGGGGCGGTATTCCGGCGATTCCCCGTGAGACCCCCATAGACGTGCTCTGGGAGCGTGACGAAATCTGGCGCCTGCTGTGCGCTGCCAAACCGGTCGAGGTGGACGGCGCGAAGGTGGCTTACCATGCTATTACCGGTGGTTTTGTGTTGCAGCGGGTGTTGGAGAAGGTTACTGGCGATACCATCGAAAATTACCTGGACCGGTATCTGCGCAAACCCATGGGTATGAAGTGGTTCACTTACGGAATCGCTCCGGAGAAGCTGCACGAACTGGCTACCAATTATGCAACCGGCCCGACCCCGATGTTCCCGCTGTCGTGGATCGTCAGCCGGGCCCTGGGCGGCGACATTCGCACGGTGGAGAAAGTCACCAACGACCCGCGCTTCCAAGAGGCAGTTATACCCGCCGGTAATCTCTGTGGCACCGCGGAGGAAATGGGCCGGTTCTTCCAGATGATGCTCAATGGCGGGGTCTGGAATGGTCAGCGAATTTGCAGTGAATTAACCGTCCGCCGTGCCATCCATCAGTTCGGTTCATTGCAGATAGACCGCACCATGATGATCCCCATGCGCTTCAGCGCTGGCATGATGCTGGGCGGTAACCCGGTAGGACTCTGGGGGCAGCAGAGCCGTTATGCCTTTGGCCATGTAGGTCTGATCAACAAGTTGTGTTGGGCGGACCCGGCCCGGGATATTTCCGTGAGCCTGCTCAACACCGGGTTTCCGATAGTGGGTCATCATTTACCGGCCCTGGCCAGATTTGTCTATACTGTGTGCAGGCAGTTCCCGGTGTTGCCGGAAAACAAGCGAAGGCTGGTGGCTGCCTGAGTCAGTAAAAGTGAAACCTTGTTCATTCTAATTGCACTTTGTCTGACAGTTCTGCAAAATCGGCATTCTGAAACGGATTATTCACCAGACTCAAAGGATGAGGCACCATGGAAAAGCCGGAACTCCCCCCGCCTGAACTTCAGCGCGTCAAGCTGGACCAGCACGACAGCGTACGCAGCCATGTGCAACAGCAGGTCTGCGACGAGGTCCAGCGCCTTGAGCGCCGTATCGAAACCCTTCGCCTGACCAAAGCCCCCCATGCGGCCATCATGATCTCCACCTACGAGCGTATGATCAGCCGGAAGAAAGGCTTTCTGCAGAACTGGGATCTGTGAGCCTATTTGCGGGTTGAGGCCGACGCCGCGCTCCAGTTGGCGATGGCCAGATCTTCGCTCTGGTTGACGCAGTTTTTGGGATTCTGCTTCGTTGCGTCGTCCTCTTCTGCACTGTCGTCCGGTACGCGGGCAGGCTCGCCATCCGAGGTGTAGATATGCACGGTATCCATGGCGTAGTTGATCTCCACCCGCAGGCAGTCTGGCGTCGTGTTATCGGCACCGTAACGGCTCAGGTCTATGACCGTCTGCTCGGTATTCTTGATGAACAGTGTGTCGAGTTGGGCGTCGGTTACAAAGGTTTGGCGTAGCTCGACGCCCCCGTGATTCCGGCTGACGTAGTCGGCGGTGGCGTATTCTGGCTGGTTGTAGCCATCGGCAACGAACTGCAAGGCGTCAAAGCGGGAACCGGCCAGCACACTCAGCAGCTCCGGCTGCTCTTCCCTGACGTCATCGGTGACGCTCCGGGCCACATACTGAATGGTCCGATAGACCTTTTCGGTAAGCTCACTGCCTTCGGGGCCCTCGGGCAGATATCGCCAATCGAGGGTCTGGTAGTTCCATTCGTAGTCGTTCAGGGGCTGGAGACTGAAGGACGCTGCCTGGTCGGTAAACCGGATACGGGCGCCGGCACTGCGGGTGTTGTAGTTGCCGGCCTGGGACAGTGCGATACGATCCCGGATATAGCGCCGGCCTTCATCAAAGTTGGTAATACCGCCCACGCTGATCACCTGGTTCATCAGGTCCAGCGGGTTACGCACCCGGGTATAGTCCTGGCCAGTGTCGTCTGGCTGTGCTCCGATAAAGATATCGATATGCCGCCGGACTTCTTCCACCGTAGCCAGATGGTCTTCGTTGTCGGCGTCATCGCCAGTGGGTTGTATGCCCTGGTAGAAATCGCTGAACCGGGTGAAGCTGAGGGTATCCGGTGCCTGCTCGGTGTTGGTCAGGTCAAAGGTTGAGAACACCAGGTCAACATTGGTTGCCGGGTTGAACGCGGAGGAACCGGTGCTTTCCATCCGACACCCCGACAGGGTAAGGACGGACAGGGAAACAGCAACAAAAAGGCAGGAATGTCTCATTTCAGGTGGCCCCGGGGTGCGAAAAAACGGGTGAAAGGCTAAAGTGACTTGTGCTGACAATAAACGATAAAGCACGCAGCTACCCGCGCGGAGATCACATTTTGCAGCAACGGTTTTCCGAAACGCTCAACCGGGTGCTCGTCGCCCTGTTGATGCTGGTTGTTGTTTCCCTGCCATCTCTGGTGCAGGCGAAAAGCGCCTGTCCTGCCGGGGCGGTGGTGCTGGATAGTACGACCAGCAGTGTGCGTAATCTCGATGGCTGTATCTGGTATCTGGAAGATGCCGGTCATGAACTGGTCATTGACGACATCCTGGCCATGCCGAAGGAGCAGTTCAGCCTGCACCGGGGGGGCGTGCTTAATTTCGGTTACACCGACTCGGCCTACTGGACCCGTTTTGATCTGACCACCCGCGGCAGCCAGGTTGCCAGCAACTGGATACTCGAGCTGGCGCTGCCACTGGTGGATGAAGTCTGGCTGTATGTGGTGCGTGACGGTCGGGTGGTTGAGCAGCGCCGTGCGGGCTACCTCGACAACTGGGACGACCGGGATCTGGCCGTGCCCAACCCGACCTTCCGCCTGCAGTTGGTGCCCGATGCCACCACCACCGTGTATCTGCGAACCACCACCACCAATACCTTCAGGTTGCCGGTAACACTCTGGCACCCGGACAGTTACATTGAGAAAGTGTCCATCGATGAAGCGGTCAGGGGGGTGCTGTTGGGAGCCATCCTTGCCATCCTCGCCTATAACCTGTTTGTTGCTGTGTCGGTCCGGGAACGAAGTAACATCTATTATGTGCTGTACCTGATTTGCGCGGCGGTGTTTATTGCCACCGAACAGGTGCACGGGGTTCAGTTGCTGGACAACCGGCCACCGATTCTGGACAAGGCCTATCTGCATTTTCAGATCATCCTGACCTGGTTCTTCGGGTTGCTGATGGCTCGTTCGCTGCTCGAGACCCAACAGCGTTCCCTGGACCTGGACCAGGTTATCCGCCTGTGTCTGTATTCGGTGGCGGCCACCTTCGTGTTGTCGTTCTTCATGCCCTACTCGGTGGCTATGGAATGGATTGTGGTGGGGTCCATTCTGTTGAGCCTGATCCTGATTGTGGTCAGTTACCTGTCGTGGCGCTATTACAACCCGGCGGCCCGGTCCTACTTCTTTGCCTGGACCATGGCGCTGATCGGTTTTGGGATCTATGCGCTGACGGTCATGGGGTATCTGCCCCTGAACACCTTCACTACCTATGCACCCCAGTTTGGGTTAGTGGCCCAGATCATTCTGTTTTCCTTTGCCCTTGCCGATCGCATCAAGCAGGTTCAGGGCGAAGCGCTGGCCTGGAACCAAAGGGCACTGGCCAATCTCCAGCGCTACCAGTCGCTGTTTGATAATGCCATTGAAGGGGTGTTCCAGATGTCGCCAGACCGCCGCTTTGTCACCGCCAATCCGGCGATGGCCGAGTTGTTGGGGTACAGCAGCAGCCGCGAATTGCTACAGGACAACCCGGACGTTCTGGAAACCTGCATCGCCGATGACCGGCTGCGGCGCCTGGTGGTAGAGCAACTGGAAGTCCGGGGCATGGTCAAGGGTATTGAGGCCCGCTATTTCACCCGCAGTGGTGTTGAACGTTGGGCCACCATCTCGTTGCATACGGCCTACGATCTGGATGGCGAGCCCCTGCACCTTGAAGGTACCTGCATTGATGCGACCGAGAGTCGCCAGCGCCAGCGAATCGAGCGGGAGCGTGAGCAGGAGCGCCTGGAGAAAGAGTTGGCCCGACACTCAGCCCAGGCCAAGAGCCAGTTTTTGGCCAACATGAGCCATGAAATCCGGACACCGCTGGCGGCCATTATCGGGTATGGCGAAACCCTGCTGGCCCCAGACCTTGATGAGCGGGAGAAACGCAGCAGCGCCGAGACCGTCGTACGCAGTGGCCGGCATCTGCTGGAGTTGATCAACGACATCCTTGACCACTCGAAGATCGATGCCAACAAGCTCGATGTCGATGTGGTACCGGTCATGCTGCCGGATTTGCTGGATGAGATTCGCGCCTTTTTCGAACCCCGGGCCCGGGAAAAGGGCCTGGAATTCACCATTATCTGCGACTTTCCCCTGCCCGAGCAGATTCTGACCGACCCAACCCGGTTTCGGCAGATCATCATTAACCTGTGTGGAAATGCGCTTAAATTCACCGAAAAAGGCACAATTTCTCTGATTTTGCGCTGTGACCGAAAAGCCGAAACCCTCTGTGCCCGGGTTGTGGACACCGGCATTGGCATGAAGCCGGAGCAACTGGAGCGGCTGTTTGATCCCTTCGCCCAGGGCAGCACGGCTATCTCCCGGCAATATGGCGGAACGGGGTTGGGACTCAGCATTTCCCGCCGGCTGGCCGAGTTGCTTGGCGGCAGTATCCGGGTATCCAGTACCTACGGTGAGGGCAGTGAGTTTGACGTCTGCATTCGCACCGGCGACCTTGCCGACGTTCATTTTCTGCGTGACGCCTCGGAGTTGAACCAGCGCCGACGGGGTATCGCCACGGTGTTGGCCCCCAGGCTCAAGGGCCGGATTCTGTGTGCTGAAGATAACGACGTGAATCGGCGCCTGGTATCCATGCTGGTAGACAGAACCGGTGCCGAACTGGTGCACGTCAGTAACGGGGCCGAAGCGCTGGAATTGGCTAGCCGGGAGCGTTTTGACCTGATTCTGATGGACATCCAGATGCCGGTGATGAACGGCCGGGATGCCACCCAGGCATTGAGAGAAGCCGGGGTAAATACCCCAATCATCGCCCTGACAGCCAACGTAATGACGGAAGACATTGCCGAGTACCGGCTGGCGGGCTGTAATGAGCATCTGGCCAAGCCCATCGACAAACAACGCTTCTACGAGGTGCTGGCGCGGTACCTGACGGTTTGCCCTGAAGACTATCAGGGCGATACTCGCCAGTACTCGGGTAAGGTGCTGGTTGCCGAAGACAACGACGACAATCGTTTACTGGTTGAGAGGATGTTGCGGCGCTTTGGTGTTGAGCCAGTTCCGGTCGCCAGTGGCGATCTGGCCGTCCGGCTTGCGCTGGCCGACACCGTGCATCTGGTCCTGATGGATCGCCATATGCCGGAAATGGACGGTGTAGCCGCCACCCGCCTGCTGCGCCAGGCCGGGTTCCGCCGCCCGATCATTGCCTTCACGGCCGGGGATCAGACAGAGAACGATGCTCTGCTGGCGGCGGGCTGTGATGGGGTGCTGAACAAACCGATCGACCAGTCGCATTTGCAGGCCATTCTGGAACGGTACCTGGTGGCGTCACCGGCCTCAGCGGTCACTTCCGATGATCTGGCACACCTGGTGCCCCGTTTTCTGGGCGGGCTTGAGGGTCGGCGGGAACGCATGCGTTTGGCATTCCGGGCCAGGGATGCGAGCGCACTGCAGATGGAAAGCCACCAGATCAAAGGCACGGCCGGTGCCATGGGCTACCCCTTGATGACGCGCCAGGCGACCAGCCTGGAAAACCGATTGAGGGAAAATCCGCCGGATTGGGCGCGAATCGGCAAGGAGCTGAGAACTCTGGACGAGATGATTGAACGGGCGCTGCAGGGAGCGCCAGATGAGCGGGAAACAACACAGGAACAGGCCAATGACTGAAAACCGACAGCAACAGGAACAGTATTCCCTCAGCATGATGTATGGTACTTACGCCGACGTTCTGTTCGTGCTGTTTCCGTTTCTGGTGATTGCCATGCAGCGGTTGTGGGATGGCAATCTTTACCAGACGCTGATGCGCCCGGACCTGAGCATCGCGGCAGCGATACTGGCGGGTCTGGCCATTGGCAAATTTGTGCTTGGCCTGGTGACCAATCGAGAGCTTGGGCGTTACAAAGAGCGTATTGTGTTCTTTATTGCCTTGACGTTGTTGGTGGTGCTGGGCCCGGCGATTATCCTGATACTGAGTATCACAGCCAACGCAAAGGTCCCGGGATTTGTGGCGTTTGTGCAGCCGGTCTTGTTGATTGTGGCCATTTCGCTCTACACCACGGCGGTGAGTATCGCCAATATTCTGGTGCGTACCAACCAGGGGCAGTCAGGGGCGGAGGTGTCTGAAGCCACGTCGCAGTCGAAAGATGGTCGTCCCCGGCCCGCGCCCCTGGATTTGCCCAGACGAACCGGCAACGATGGCTACTGATCGGTGCGGATAATACAGGAGACAAGGGATGACGGATCTGAGAATACTGGTAGTGGAAGATGAGCCCGTGATGCGGGAACGGCTCGCGGAAATGCTCTACAAGGCGGGCGCCACACAAGTGGCTGAATGCCCCGATGCGGCCTCGGCCCGGGCGGCTTTCGATGCCAGCGAGTACCATATTGTTCTGCTGGATCTGGGTTTGCCAGATGGGGATGGCCATGAGCTAATGACGCGGTTCAAGCAGATTCGGGAGGATCAGCATATCGTGCTGGTCACCGCCGATGACTCCATTGAGAGCATTCAGCGGGCAATCAGTGCCGGCGCCAATGGCTATGTGGTCAAGCCCTACTCCCAGGAAAAAATTCACGATGTGGTGAATAACTACGCCATCGTGCATGGCGGCGATATGGCGATGATGCAGGGGCTGAACCGGCGCCACTGACCGGTTCAGCGCATCGTCAATGCAATCAGGCGACCTGGCGGGCAATCCAGGAGTTATAACGGGTGGCCAGGGCACGCACGTAACGCGCTTCGGATCCATCCAGATTGCTCAGAACCCCTTTGAAAATCCAGCCTCGTTCATACAGGCCCAGCACCCGCTGTTCGTCATCCAGATTGACACGCTGATTCAGTTTCTTGCAAATCGCATCCAGCAGCGGCAGCTTTTCCGGGCGCTTGATCGGAGCCTGACGATTGCTGATCGGCTGATTGGCTGCACGGGTTGTCGGATGTCTTCTCATGATGTTCTCCTTGTCGTTCTGCGGCTGCAAAAACAAAAAACCCCGGGGCCTGAGGCAACCGGGGTTTGGCAGAGAAGCTGCCCCGGTCGCCGCAATGGCTCCCGGGACTGACCGAAAGCCGTTAGATGTCTTTCACCATGGCACGCACAGACTGCCCCTGACGGCAACCGGTGGCGGAGTAAGCGGTGGTCTTGGTAATCATCCTGGTCATATCAGCTCTTTGGATTCGGTTCACTTACCAGTGTATAGGCAATTGGCCGGTTTGCAATAGCCCCGGTGATTCGGCAAACCCGTACAGACGTGGCGAAGGCCGATCAGGATAATTCGCAGCGTCACGTGTTTTACGTTGTGCAATCCGCGGTATCTCCGTATCAGGTATCGAATGGATCTCTCCTTTCTACGCAGCCGAATTGGCTGCGTTTTTTTTGCCCGGAGATTGGCTGGCCAGAGTGGTTTCGGTTAGTTCGTAGCCGGTAGTCCGTACAGCCTCTTGAGGTCATTTTTGCGATAATTCGTACGCTAACTTAATGCCCTGAATTATCTGAAACCCAGAGGTTGAAACCGAAGAAAATGCCCGACGAACCCGGATCTGCCCGTAACAAATTCCGTTCCGATTTCATGGTTGAGCTTGCGTTGATTGTCGCTGTGGCCGTTTATCTGATGATGGCCCAGGGGCAGGCAGTTGGAGAAAATCTGTCGTTCACCGTGGTGGGTGCGGCTCTGATGGCCCTGGCCACCTACTGGACGCTTCACACCGTCCGTGACGGCCTGGAAGTTATTGCACTGCGGCTTCGCCCTGGCAAATAACCCGCTCCCAGGTTTTGTGCAGGATCAGCGCGTCGTTGGCGGCTCGGTGAACCGGAAGTCCCAGGTCGGCAATGACTTGCTGGCGGGTGCCCGACCACTGCCGCACCTGGGCCGGGTTCAGCAGCATGGACACCGATTCCAGCTGGAACTCCGGGGTTTCGCCGGCGGCCCGGAACAGCCGGTGCAGCCAGAAGCTGTCAAACGTCCAAGCGTCGCAGAAGATCTGCTCCGGCAACAGCCTGTTCAGCGCCCGGGCCACTTCCCCTACCGGTGTGCCTTCTTGCTCCAGCCGTGCACGGGAAATGCCGTGTATGGTTTCCGCGCTCTCAGACCAGTCCTGCCAAAGCACGTGCGGCCGAATCAGCCAGCTGTGCAAGCTGCCATCGGGCATGCACACGCCAACTTCGATCGGATAACTTGCGATCAGATCGAGACTGGATGCTTCGAAGTCGATGAATGCCGGGCTGCTGTCTGAGTTCATTGAATCGTTGCTGGCTGTTTGTCGTTTTCCATCGAGTTTACCCCTGATCTTCCCATGACGCGAACCCAAGCGGCTCTGGCGCTGTTACAATATAGCCATGGTTTGTAAAAGCCCAATGACAAATCCCCTTCTATTCCTGGTGAATACCCCATGACTGACACCGTTGTCGTTATCTATTCCGGGGGCATGGACTCCTTTACCCTGCTCCATCTTGCCCGGGCCCGTGGCTATAAAGTGCATGCACTGTCGTTTAATTACGGTCAGCGCCATGTACGGGAGTTGGAGGCGGCCGCTGCGGTGTGTCAGGCGGAGGCGATTCCCCACAAGGTGATTGATATCCGCGCCATGAGTGAGGTGATGGCGGGGTCCTCACTGACCTCAGACATTGCCGTGCCGGAGGGGCACTATCAGGAAGACAGCATGAAGTCGACGGTGGTACCCAACCGCAACATGATCCTGCTGTCGCTGGCCACCGGCTATGCCGTCACGGCCGGTGCACAGGCGGTCTGGTTTGGTGCCCATGGCGGCGATCATGCTATTTACCCGGACTGCCGGCCGGAATTTATCGGAAAAATGGATGCGGTGTGCCGGGTGGCCAATTACCAGCCGGTGGCGGTTGAGGCACCTTTTATGGCGCTGGACAAGGGCGAGATTCTGGGCGAGGGGTTGAAGCTGGGCCTGGACTACAGCCAGACCTGGACCTGTTACAACGGCCGGGAGCTGTCCTGCGGCCGCTGCGGTTCCTGCGTTGAACGCCTCGAGGCGTTTGCCGCTCATGGCCTGAAAGACCCCCTGGCTTATGAGAGTCACGCCTGATGTACCGGGTAAAGGAAGCGTTTTACACCCTGCAGGGGGAAGGTGCCCAGGCGGGCCGGGCAGCGGTATTCTGCCGGTTCAGTAAATGCAATCTGTGGACCGGACGGGAGAAGGATCGGGCGGCGGCTGTCTGTCACTTCTGCGATACCGATTTTGTCGGTACCGACGGCCAGAATGGCGGGCGTTTCGAGACTGCCGTGGAGCTGGCTGAACATATTCGTAAGCTTTGGCCCGACGCCCCGGGCCGGCCCTACGTGGTCTGCACCGGTGGGGAACCCCTGCTGCAGTTGGACAAACCATTGATTGATGCCTTCCACGCGGCGGGTTTCGAGGTGGGGGTGGAAACCAACGGTACCCTGCCGGCGCCGGAGGGAATCGACTGGCTGTGTGTCAGCCCGAAGGCCGACGCCGAGGTGGTTATTACCCAATGTGATGAGCTGAAACTGGTGTATCCCCAGCCTCTGGCCCAGCCGGAACGGTTTTTGGGAATTCGGGCCAGGCACTATTTCCTGTCACCAATGGCCTCGCCGTCTGTACCGGATCAGGGGGATGACCCGGTCAAACGCAGCAACACCCAAAAAGCCACCGAGTATTGCCTCGCGCATCCGCGATGGCGCCTGACCCTGCAAATGCACAAGATTCTGGGCATTGACTGACAGACTGCCCGGGTGAACCCCGCAGGCACTCTCCGGTTATTCTTCAGGCCGTTCGGCGCAGGGCCGTTTCACGGGTGCGGAAATGGCTGGGGCTCAGGCCGGTCCAACGCTTGAAGGCCCGGGTAAAGTTGGCTGCATCGGCATAGCCAAGAGCATCCGCAATCTGGCTCAGGTTCATGCCGGTGTTCTCCAGAAGTTCCTTGGCCCGTTCAAGGCGAACCTGATCCACCAGTTGCTGGAAGCTGGCCTCTTCTTCCTGAAGGCGGCGTTTCAGGGTGCGCTCGGACACAAACAGAGTAGCGGCTACCCGCGCCAGTTTTGGAGGAAACGGATGACTGGTCTCGATGACCCGTCGAACCCGGCAGGCAAAGCCGGCATCTTCCTTCAATTGTTTGAGGGCTTCTTCGCATTGCGCCCGTGAACTGGCGGCAAGCTGGTCGTCGCTGAATCGCACCGGCAGGCAAAGCTGGCTGACGGGCACGATAAGCGCGTTCTCGGTTGCGCCATACTCCACCGGCACCCCGATACGATTGCGAAAGCGGTGGAAGTGGTTGGGCTCTGGCCCGCGCCGAAGCACCCGTGTGCCGGGTACCAGGGTGCCGGTCAACTGAGCGCCCATGGTTACGCAGCCAAACAGAACCGCATCCAGCACAAATCCCTGCAGTGGCCCCAGTTCGATGTCGCAGGTCACGTTGTACCAGGCGTTCTGCCCGGATACCCGTTTCTGAACTTTCAGGTGGGGCGCTCGCAGCGTCAGGTAGCGGGTCATCAGCTCCAGTGCCTCTTCCAGGGTTCGGCTGCTCATGACCGCCGTTCCCAGGGCGCCGTGCAGGGGGAGCTTGAGCTCCCGGGCGAGCATGATGCCAAGGCCCGGCTCACCACTCTCAATAATGGCGCGGGTGACAAACTCGCTGGCCTGGGCCTGGCTGACTCTTACTTCCGTTGAGTTCAGGCGGGTGGGGTCAAGACCGACCCGAAGAATGAGATCCCTTTCGTCCACTCCAATGGTATGCAGCAATTCGGCCAGGGTATGCAGGTAGATGGCCGGCATGCCCAGATCCTGTGCAGTAGAAACTGAGACGCGCATGGGTTTCCTCGTCAGCGACTGTTCTTGTTATGTAAGGGTGTTCAGTATTGCTGATTATGACCGTTTGCCCGGGCCAGCCCCATGACTTGATTGACGGGTCAATGGGCCAGAGAGGCCAATTCGGTACCTCTCCGGTCAGTCATTTCAATGGCTATGGCGCCGGATGAAGGTTTCCAGAACCTTGGCGGAACGGCCAGGATTTTCCAGCATGGGCAGGTGGCCGACGCCCCGGAATACATGCACATCGGCGTCTGGTGTGGCAGTTCTGAACCAGTTTACGCAACGGGTCGGGGTGATAACGTCTTTCTCGCCCCACTGCACCTGCAGCGGTGGTGTGCCCGGGCCGAGATACCGGGCCGGGGCAAGGGCGTCAGCGAGCATGTCGTTGAATATGTGTCTCAGCGCTTGTCGGCGGTTCAGAAGGTCCGGGCCCAGTAATCCGGCCATGGCGAGCCCGGGTAACGTTGGTTTGCCGGTGCCCACACTGTTGAACATCCGGTAGACCCCGGCCCAGTCCTGGGGAATCAGGATGGCATCGCGATCAGACTCAAAGGGAGCATCAATATCCACATCCGCATGTTCCGGGATGCCGGCACTGTTAAGCAGTGTCAGTGACCGGGGAGGCTGTTCCAGCTTATGGGCCAGAATCGACGCAATGGCGCCTCCCATGGAGCTGCCGGCAATGTGAAGGTTATCTGTTGCGTAGCCGGATAGCCACTCACTCAGCCGTTGGGCTTGGCTTTCGTAGCGGTAGCAGGCGTCAGCATGGTACTGGCTCTCACCCAGTCCGGGTACGTCTGGAACCAGCAGGTGCCAGTCTACAGGGAGTTTCTGCATCCAGAAGGCCCAGTTTTCCTTCATCGCTGCAAAGCCATGTATCAACACCAGGGTTGGTCGCCCGGGTGCCGGTTTGCCACGTTCCAGAAACACCATGCGATGGCCGTCTACAATGGCTTCCTGCCGTTGTGCGCGCAGCAGCCAGCGTTGTCCGGTGCGGGCGACCGGCCATAGGTTCGGGGTCGGGACTTTCATGGATACGACAACCTCTTGATGGTAAATCCGAATTCCAGTTTACCGCCCCTGTTGTGGGGTGCTATTGCCTGCCCGCCCCGATCTGGCGTCGGTGCGGCAACCGGGTTCAAGGCGATGGCAGCCGGATATCCGTAATCACCGGGTTGTGATCCGACGAGCGCCAGGGGCCGCTGACCGGTATCCGAGGTGGCTGGTCGTAGCCCAGGGCCCCGGGTTCATCGGCGTTGATGTTCCACGTTTGGGCGTGGGTGACATGGGGCATCAGGCTGGCTGACGCCAGGGCGTAATCCAGTGTGCCTTTTTCTCCCCGGTATCGATAACTGTGGTTTGGACAGTGGTCCGGTTGGCAGGGATGGAAATGGTGCACCAGGCTGGTAAAGCCCTGCCGATAAAGCACCTGCACCGGGTCTTCCTGGGCGTAGCTGTTGAGGTCGCCGGTGATCAAGGTGCCGGCGAGTGTGGCCGGTGCCGGAAGTGAGCCAAGCCAGTCGAGCATGGTTTCGGTAGCCTGGCTGCGGCGATGATTGAAACAGCCCTGGCCGTCTTTCTGATCGGAATCTTTGCCGCTGGCATTCCGACAGGACTTCGATTTCAGGTGCGTCACTACGATGCGAACAACCTGGTCGCCATGCCGGGCCTGGAACATCTGGGCCAGGGGCGGCCTGCCCATGGGCTCTGACGGCTGTCGACTGGCTTCGCCAACAGGGGTTGCCCGGTCTGTCCGGTATAACAGGGCGCTGCGAATGGCGTCGGAGCCGTCATCGCCGGGTGTCGCCACAAAACGCCACTCGGCGCCAAGCTGCGCGGCCAGTTCAGCAACGGCACTGTCTGGGCCATAACCGTCGTTTTCAAGTTCGGTGACTGCCAGTATGTCCGGGTCTGGTAAGGTGAGAGCTGCCACCAGCCGCTGGCTCTGGTCCTGGAAGGCGGCCAGACTCTCTGCCCCCCGGGCAGTCGGAAAGCCTGCACCCTGGCCGTTACCGTTGAAGTAGTTCTCCAGGTTCAGGGTGACGACCCGCAGGTGGACGCCATCGGACCTTCCGGGTGGTTGCGGGCGCTCGTTGCTGGCTTTGAAGACAGGTTGCCTGTCTGGCTGGACGCGCCACTGGCCAAAGCGAAAATCGAGAACGCCCTGCAGTTGCGAGACGGTATCGCCGGCGCGTACCGTATTCCGCCCATCAAGCCCGCCCGGTGGCCATGGCACGGGATCAGGATTGCGCACGGCCAGGCCATCGTCCAGAAACACACGGTGTTGATGGTTGTTGCGGGCCTGCCTGACGGCTGCTGGCCCCGGTGCCAGATATTCCGTCGGGATGACTTGATCCTCGGCGGCCAGAGTAAGTTCGCCGTAAAGGGCAAGGTTGTAGTGATCAATAACCGTCAGCGGGGCGGCAAAGCGAACCCGCATGTTCTCAAGACTTTCCGGTGGTTGTGACCAGGGCAGTGACACCTCGATGGGCCGGGGCATCTTGCCCTCGCCGCAGACTGTCAGCTTGCCGACATCCACCAGTTCCGTCAGACCATGATATTCCTTGACGATCCCTGTCAGTCGCAGGCGCTGGCCGGGCTTGCCCGCTGCCTGGCGTGTGTAGATGAACAGGGCTTCGGAGGTGGCCGGGTTCTGGTCCGTTTCAGCGTCAGCCTGTTGCAGGTAGAAACCACCAAAACCACCTTTGTGGCGACTGTCCTGGGTGAGGATGCCTTCGACGGTGACGGTTTGCCCGACCATGAGCGAAGCGGAGCCGCTACCCTGAATGGTGTGGATGGCAGTGGCCGGCGCGCCACATGCCTCGGCCACTGCCTGCGTCGGGACGCAGAGCGTGGTAGCCAGGCCGAGGGCGGCGTTGAGCAGAAGTCTGGAAAGTGTCGTCACCGGGCCAGTCTAGCAGAGACCGGCCACCGCTTTGAGTGCCCGTTCGCGCTTGCTGCCAAAGCCAAGCTGGTCCGGATTGGCCAGTTCCAGCTGCTGCACCAGTGGGTCCGGGTGGCTATTGTCAAAGGTAATTCCGAGCCGGGACAGGACATAAGGCGCCAACGCTGCGCGGGTTTCAATGCTGAGGCAGCCCTGTTCCATACCGTAGTCGTTGGCAATGATCTGTTGTTGCGCCTCGGTCAGGCGCTGATCAGGTGCGACCTCCAGGGTGACCAGGCGTTGCCAGTCTTCATCCTGCTGTGCGGCGTGCCTGGATTTCTGCCTGAGTGCCTCCGGCTGGCCCTGAAAACGGCTCAGGGCGAAATCCCGGAATTCCCGGTTGGCATTGCACCAGGCCCGCACATGCCAGCTGTTACCCGTGCATACCAGTGAATGCGGCTCCAGCACGCTGTCGGCGGCTTCCGGTCGGCTCAGGGACACGTAACTGGCCTTGAGTTGGCGGTGATAACGGGTAGCGTTAACCACGGCCCGCATGGTTTCCGGGGCGATGCGCCGGGACGGTTCCGGGATGACGGCGTTGCCCGGCAGACCAAGCTCCAGGTCAGAAAACGTGTCGCTCAGGCTCTGTTGCCGTGCAAGCAGGTCTTGATACTCGCTAACCTGGCCCCGGGTCACCACCGGTTTGAAACCGGCTGCCGGCACATAGCCCTTCAGGTGCCGGTCGTAAACCAGGTTGCCGGGAGCCAGTTCCCGCAAGTAGGTGTTGATATCCTTTGATGCCTGCTGGCGACCAATGCCGAAACTGTGGCAGATGTGGTTGGTGGTCAGGCGTCCTTCCCACAAGGCGATGATTTCAATCAGTCGATAGCGAAGCAGTAAATCCCAGCGAATGGGCCAGTCCGTTTTCTTCATAACCAGGCGCTCACGGTCCGAGTAAGTAGCTTGATGTTTATGTTACCCGCTACGGCTATCAGGTTCTGTTACGGCCCATTAATGTAAAACATTGTCAAATGCCGCGCCACTACTGGGTTCGAGGTCTCGGCAACTGCTTAGTGGAGTCGTCTGTCGATGGCTGGTTAAATACACACCAGCAGACAACCCATAACGTTGCTATCTTTTCTTTACTGTCACCCTGATGTAACCCAATACCCGGAGCCACTCATGACCCGAATGGTCACCTCCCTTTCGGCGCTGATCCTCAGCATTGTGTTGTTGGTCAGCGGCAATGCCTTTCTGATGACGCTGCTGGGTATTCGCCTGAGTATCGAAGAAGTCTCACCCAATGTCATTGGCTGGGTGCTGGTGTGCTATTCCATCGGTTTTGTCCTTGGCACCCTGTATGTCCACAAGATTATTGGCAGGGTTGGCCATATCCGCGCTTTTGCGGCATTTGCTGCCATGGCTGCCGTGGTGTCGCTGATGTATCCGATGGCGGTGTCGATGATTTTCTGGGCGGTCCTTCGGGTGCTGTCCGGCTTCACCATCGCCGGTGTGCTGGTGGTGATTGAAAGCTGGTTTTCCAGCCGTGCCACTAACGCCAACCGGGGTGCGCTGTTTGCCGTTTACCAGATTGTTTTCTACTTGTCGGCCGCCGGTGGCCAGTTGATTGTCAACGTGGGGGACCCGGGCAGTTTCCTGCCGTTTTCGCTGGCGGCCATCCTGCTGACTCTCGCCCTGATTCCTCTGGCTCTCACTCGAATGGAAGCGCCGGCGATTGAGCAGGTGCACCGGATGTCGATCTTCAAACTCGGGCGGGAATCATTTTCCGGTGTCGCTGGCGCGCTGATCAGCGGTGTCATGATTGGCGGCTTCTATGCACTGGGGCCGGTATACGCCACGTTAGTGGGGCTGGACGTGGCCAGAACTTCGACCTTCATGGCCAGCGCCATCATTGCTGCCATGTTGTTGGCATGGCCATTGGGCCGGGTGTGTGATCGATTTGACCGGCGCCGGGTGATGTTCTGGGTGGCGCTGATTGCTTCTGCTTCGGCCGTTGGGGTTGGCGTTTTCGGGGCGGCAAGCCTGGCGTTGCTCACCATTCTGGTAGGGCTTTTTACCGGTCTGTCGGCCACTCTTTACCCAATCGCGGTGGCCATCACCAACGACCGCATGGACAGCAACCGGATTGTCGCCGCCAGTGCCACGCTGTTGCTGAGCTACGGTATTGGCAGCGTGATCGGGCCGATCACCATGGCGGAGTTAATCAACATCATGGGGCCCTCCGGCCTGTTCTATGGCAATGCCGGCTTCCTGGTGTTGCTGGCAGTGATCACCAGTTACCGGATCAGCCACACGGACGACGTGCCGGTGGAGCAGCAGGAGCACTTTGTCCCGGCCATGCCGGAGGCGTCTCCGGTGCTTTCCGAGCTGGACCCGCGTAACACCGAGTTCCACGAATCTCCGGAAGTGGAGGAAATGCAGGAAGAGTTGCGTCAGGCTGGCTGACGCGCCTTTCGGTTTTCCCCAATTATATTTTCACCCTGATATCTGTTTTTATTTCAATGGTTAGCTTACTATTGGTGAATTTCCAATAAGGTAAGTGTTTTGTCGGTTATCGGGGTGGCGTTTGCTTGTCCCATGCCGGATCACCATCAGGAGTGTTTAACCATGAGAGATCAATTCCCGTTTGCCGTTGCCCGGGTTACCCGCCGCTGGCGCAAGATGCTGGATGAGCGGTTGAAAGACCTGGGGGTCACGCAGGCTCGCTGGAGCACCATGGTGTATCTGCAGCAGGGCGGTGAAGGCCTTACCCAGCGCGAACTGGCCAGTCTGATGGCCATTGAAAATCCTACCCTGGTCAGGTTGCTTGATAGCCTGGAGCAGCAGGAGTTGATTGAGCGGCGCCCCTGTCCGAATGATCGGCGCGCTCGCCGGTTGCATCTGACCAAGGCCGGTGCCGAGTTCATGGATGAGCTCTCCGAGCGGGCCGCTGTGTTGCGTGAAGAGATGCTGGAGGGCGTGACTGACAAGGAAATCGAATGCGCGCTCAAGGTGTTCCACAAAATTATGGATAACGCCGAGAAGCAGAAGTAACGCTTGATCGATAATTCTGTCGAGGGCCTGACCGCCCGTTACGGCGAACGCTGGCGCTGGCTGGCCGTTGCTACGGTTGTCCTTGGCACCATGGCCACGGTGCTTAGCGCCACGGTGGTGAATGTTGCGCTCCATGACATCATGATGGAGTTCGGCATTCGCCAGGGCCAGGTGCACTGGCTGGCCACCGGATTCATCGCCGCCATGACCACCACCATGCTGGCGTCCGCCTGGCTGCTGGACCGGTTTGGTGTGCGCCTGACCCTGGGTGTTGCCATGGCGGTGTTCACCGTCATCTCCCTTGTCGGCGGCTTTGCCGAGTCTCCTGAACAGCTGATTGCGGCCAGAATAGGCCAGGGTGCCATGGCCGGGTTGATGCAACCCATGGGCATGTACCTGGTGTTCCGGATTTTTCCGGCAGACAGGCGTGGTCAGGCCATGGGCATTTATGGCATGGGGGTGATTCTGGCACCGGCGTTGGGCCCTGTGCTGGGTGGCTTTCTGGTGGACCAGTTCAACTGGCGCTATGTGATGTTTGCACCGGCACCGGTCACCCTTCTGGGTGTCTGGATGGCCTGGCGGTTCCTGCCGCTGCCCCGCTCCCGCCCTGCGCCTTATCCCTTTGACCTGCCCGGTTTGTTACTGCTTGGGGCAACCATCGCCCTGACCCTGGATACCCTGACCCGAATGCAGGCCTGGCCAGGCCAGGAGCTGCGAATCGTGATGCAATGGGCGTTGGCCCTTGGCCTTTTGTTGGCCTTTGTCTTTC
The DNA here is from genome assembly GCF_052380025.1 of Marinobacter sp. NSM. Taxonomy (NCBI): domain Bacteria; kingdom Pseudomonadati; phylum Pseudomonadota; class Gammaproteobacteria; order Pseudomonadales; family Marinobacteraceae; genus Marinobacter; species Marinobacter sp. NSM. The sequence continues at coordinate 432,272 of NZ_JBQTCK010000002.1, read as the reverse complement.
GGGAACGCACGGCGAAGCATCCCCTGGTTAACCTGCTACTGTTGCGCCAACCGGTGTTTCTGTTCGCCACGCTGGGCGCCATGGCGCTTGGGCTGGCGCTGTTTGGCTCAACCTACCTGATTCCCCTGTTTGTGCAGACCACGCTGGGCTTCTCGGCGACGGAGGCGGGTCTGCTGATGCTGCCCGCCGGGGTGGTGCTGGGCATTGTTTTTCCGTTGTCGGGCCGGCTGGCAGACAAACGCAGCGCCCGCAGCCTGGTGCTGTTTGGAATCGGGGTGTTCGCCTTGTCCGCCGTCCTGTTTGCTCTGACCGGCCAGTACGCTGGTTTTGGCTGGCTGGTACTCTGGGCAGTGCTGGGCCGGATCGGGATTGGCTTTATGCTGCCGGCCCTGTCCACCGGTGCGCTTAATCCACTGCCCAAGGAACAGCTGGGCGCCGGGTCCAGCACCATCAATTTCGCCCGCCAACTCGGGGGTGCCCTGGGGGTAAATGTGGTGGCACTGACCATCGAGTTCGGTGAACATCAGGGCAGTGTGCCTACCGCGGCTGCGTTCGAGGCGGCCTGGTGGCTGGTTGCGGTGTTTGTGGCGTTGGCTGCCGTGCCGGTCTGGAAAATGCGGGTGTAAGGTAGCCAGTTGCCATTTCCGGCGGGATTCATTAGCATGTGCCCAACTTCGGGGGAGTAGCCTTCGCTTCTGGGTAACAGGAGCGGACGGTAGTCAACATACTTGGAGCTCATTCTCCATGGCTACCGTGTTCCGTGATTGATCGCGGAATTGGCAAGACCTGAGGCAGATCACCTCCACTGGGCGGAAGGTGAGCTGTCTCATGTTTGACGATTTCCGCCCTGAGGTCTCTTCGAATGGATGCGTTCCTCGCTTCAACCCTTGCCGTGGCCATTGCCGAAATTGGCGACAAAACCCAGCTCCTGTCTCTTTTTCTGGTTGCCCGATACGCAAAGCGTACTCCTATCATTCTTGGTATTCTGGTTGCGACCGTGCTCAATCACGCGCTCTCAGCGTGGCTGGGGGCCTGGGTGGCCAGCTGGATTCCGTCCCAGTGGTTGCCCTGGATTCTCGCAGTGAGCTTTGTCGCCATCGCCCTGTGGTTGCTGATACCGGATAAAGACGACAGTGCCGAATCTCGGTTTCTCGGCATGGGCGCCTTCTGGGCGACTACGGTAATGTTCTTCCTGGCGGAGATAGGCGATAAAACCCAGGTGGCTACGGTGGTCCTGGCGGCGAGGTATACGGAAATGTTATGGGTTATCATCGGCACGACGGTGGGTATGCTCCTGGCCAATATTCCGGTGATCCTGGCAGGGCGCTGGCTAATGGAGCGACTGCCGCTGGCGACGGCCAGGATCAGTGCCAGCGTATTGTTTGTGGTGCTGGCGGTGGTAACGGTCTGGACCACCCTGGTGAACTCCTGACGCGGAACCGTGTCTTTCAGAGCAGAGGCCCGGAATGAATGTTTATGGGAACTGGTTGATATGTGGTTGAAAAAATGTGTCGCCGTTCTGGTGTGCCTGATGTCCCTGGCGTCAGCTGTCAATGCTGCGCCGAACCAAAAGCCGTCAGACACTGCAACGGTTCAAAACGATCGTTCGCCACGGGTACCAACGTTCGCTCTTAACGGCGATCTGGCGGGGGAGCTGCAGGTGTTCACGACCCGCTATGAGGATACCTTTGCTGCTATTGGCCATGATGAGGCTCTGGGGTATCTGGAGCTGGTCAAGGCCAATCCGGGTGTTGACCCCTGGTTACCGGGAGACGGCACGACCATTACTCTGCCGCGTATGTACTTGCTGCCCGATGCACGCCGGGAAGGCATCGTGATTAACCTGGCCGAGTATCGGCTCTATTATTTCACCAACGATGGCGTTCAGGTGTATCCGGTGGGCATTGGGCGTGAAGAAAATCCGTCACCGCTGACCGACGCAGAGGTAACCATGCCTCTGGAATCGCCTGCGTGGTATCCGCCGGCCAGTATCCGGGCATCCTATGAGGCCCGTGGAGAGTATCTACCGCGTATGATCCCGCCCGGCCCGGACAATCCGCTTGGCACTCATGCTCTGATGCTGAGCGAGAAAGGCTATCTGATTCACGGAACCAACAAGCGTTTCGGTATCGGCTTGCCGGTCAGTGCCGGCTGTTTCCGCATGTATAACGAAGACATTTCCCGGTTTGTCTATCAGGTTCAGAAAGGCACGCCGGTCCAGATTATTCGCGAACCTGTCAAGCTAGGCTTGTCTGGCGGCGAGGTGTGGCTTGAAGTGCACCGGCCCCATGAAGATTACTCGCCCGAGGATCGCGAACAGCTGTGGCGTGTAACGCTGGAAAAACTCGAAGCCTTCCGCCAGCAACACCCAGACGTGGAAGTCCAGCGCCGGTCCATCGAACTGGTGGTGGATCAGGCCGATGGCATTCCCACCATGGTCGGTGAGCGACTGACCCGGGTGGCTTCTGATAAGGGGCCGACGGAAAGCAATCCGGAAGAGCCTGCAGAGCCGGAGCAAAAGCTGTACTTTTGACCCCGGCGCCGCAACCAATAAAAACCAAACGGCAGGAGTATTCATGAGTCGTACTATACTGATTACCGGAGCCAGTTCCGGACTGGGTGAAGGCATGGCCCGGGAGTTTGCTGCCCGGGGTGATCACCTTGCCCTGTGTGCCCGTCGTACCGAGCGGCTGGACCAGCTCCGGGCCGAGCTGGAGGGCACCTATCCGGGAGTGAAGATCAGTGTGCGGGCCCTGGATGTGAATGATCACGCACAAGTGGCCGAGGTTTTTCAGGCTTTCCGGGAGGAGTTTGGTCCGCTCGACAGGATCATTGTCAATGCCGGCATTGGCAAGGGGCAGCCGCTGGGCACCGGGCGCTTTGATGCCAATCGGCAGACCGCAGAAACCAATTTTGTTTCCGCCCTGGCCCAGATAGAAGCCGCCATGGAGATTTTCCGGGCACAGAACCATGGTCACCTGGTTGCCGTATCATCGGTAACGGCCGTTCGGGGAATGCCTGGAAACGTCACCACCTATGCAGCGACCAAGGCCGGATTGGCGGCACTTTGCGAGGGATTGCGTGTCGAACTGAAAAAGCGCCGGTCTCCCATTCGCGTGACCACGCTCTATCCGGGGTATATCCGGACTGAGATCAACGAAAAGGTCAAGAACACGCCTTTCATCGTGGACGCGAAGACCGGATGCCGGGCCATGGTCCGTGCCATTGAGTCCGGCAAGGCCGAGCGTTTTGTGCCAGGTTGGCCCTGGACGCCCATAAGTTTCATACTGGGGCGACTGCCGGAGTCCTTACTGGCCCGAATATTCTGATCACTCTGCCTGGGAGATCGCCATGACGCCAAACCCGATGCAACGTCAGAACCTTCGCTTGCCCCTTTGGTCCATGATTTTTTTCCTGGGAGGGCTGCTGGGACTGATCGGGGCTTCCTGGCAGGCGATTGCCCAGCAGGACACGCCGAGAACGGCACTGGTATTGACGGTCGAGGGTGCTATCGGCCCGGCTACCATGGATTATGTCACCCGTGGCATCAGGCGGGCCGAGCAGGAGAATGCTGGCCTGGTCATTCTGGAAATGGATACACCGGGTGGCCTGATGGATTCCATGCGGGAAATCATCAAAACCATCCTCGCCTCCGAGGTGCCGGTGGCAACCTACGTGTCACCCCAAGGCGCCCGCGCCGCCAGTGCCGGCACCTTCATCCTCTATGGCAGTCATATTGCGGCTATGGCGCCCGCCACCAACCTGGGTTCGGCAACGCCGGTTCAGATGGGCGGCCTGCCAGGCTCGCCAGAGCAGGAACCGGAGCAGCCCGCCGGGGACAACGACGCTTCCGAGACCAGTGCCGACGACTCGGCTGGCGAACCGCAGAAACGCCGGGGCGACACCGCCATGGAGCGTAAGGTTCTGGAGGATGCCGTCAGTTATATTCGTGGCCTGGCTGAGCGTCGTGGTCGGAATGCCGACTGGGCGGAAGAGGCCGTTCGCGAAGCCGTCAACCTTGGCGCAACCGAGGCGCTGGAACTGAATGTTATCGATGTCGTGGCGCCCAATCTCCGCGAATTGCTGGAAGCCATCGACGGTCGCACCGTGCAGATGGCTACAGGCGAGCGGGAGCTGGTCACGGCGGACCTGGAACTGGTCCGTTCAGAACCGGATTGGCGAACCCGGTTACTGTCGGTAATCACCGATCCGAACGTCGCCTATTTCCTGATGATCATCGGTTTCTACGGCATCATCTTCGAACTGTCGAATCCCGGTGCCGTGTTCCCCGGGGTGATCGGTGCCATCTGTCTGATACTCGCATTGTTTGCATTTCAGGTGTTGTCGGTGAATTACGCCGGCCTTGCCTTGATTCTGTTGGGACTGGCGTTCATCGTGGGGGAAGCCTTCATACCTAGTTTCGGCATTCTCGGTGTCGGTGGCATAGTCGCCTTTGTCACGGGATCGGTGATTCTGATGGATGGCAGCCACACGGATATCTCATTGCCCACCGTTGGCGGCACGGCTGTTGTGGCGGGCGGGTTTATTCTCTGGACGGTTACCCGCTTCATCGGTTTGCGACGCCGTACGCCGGTCAGTGGCAGCGAACACATGGCTGAGGAAAAAGGCGTGGCACTGGACGACTTTGAATCCTCTTATGACGGCTACAAGGGCCATGTCCGAGTCAGCGGGGAGCGTTGGAATGCCCGTTGTCCGCATCAGATCACCAAGGGCACGCAGGTGCAGGTAAACGGTATGGATGGGCTGACCCTTCTAGTTGAAGCCAGGCCTGATTCTGATCAAGGTCATTGAACGCGCAATTCGTAATAACCAACGGCAAATCAAGGAGGCCGTATGAACCTGGGTGACATTATTCCCTATATTGCACCGACTGTGGTGCTGCTTCTGATTCTCGGTTCCGCCATCAAGATCCTGCCGGAATACGAGCGCGGTGTGGTGTTTTTCCTGGGCCGCTTTCAGGGTGTCAAAGGCCCCGGCCTGATCATCGTCATCCCCGGAATTCAGCAAATTGTCCGGGTGGATCTGCGGGTGATCACCCTGGATGTCCCAAGCCAGGATGTTATTTCCAAAGACAACGTGACGGTAAGAGTCAATGCAGTGTTGTACTTCCGCGTGGTTGACCCCGAGAAAGCGATTATCCGGGTCGAAGACTATGGCGCTGCTACCAGCCAGTTGGCGCAAACAACCTTGCGCTCTGTGCTCGGCAAACACGACCTGGACGAAATGTTGTCTGAACGAGACAAGCTGAATTCGGATATTCAGGAAATCATTGATTCCCAGACCGAGGATTGGGGTATCAAGGTAGCCAATGTGGAAATCAAACACGTTGACCTGAATGAGTCGATGATTCGTGCGATTGCCCGTCAGGCTGAGGCTGAGCGCGAGCGTCGCGCCAAGATCATTCACGCCGAGGGTGAATTGCAGGCATCCAAGAAGCTGGTAGAGGCTGCAGAAGTCATGTCGGCCAACTCCGGAGCCATGCAGTTACGTTACCTGCAGACACTGGCGGACATGAGCAACAATAACTCCTCCACCATCGTGTTCCCGCTGCCGATGGATATGATCAAGAACTTTTTGGATAATCAGTCGGGCAATAAAGGGCCGGATAAGCTGAAGCAGTAATATTCAGGTTTTCAAACGAGCACAAAAAAGACCGGTTGAACCGGCCTTTTTTGCTAAACGGCAGCCTTACTTCTGGCTGGCACGCTCGAGCATGCGCTTGGCGCGCTCGTTCGCTTCGTCAGCGGACTTCTGAGCAGCACGGGCAGCAGCCAGGGCTTCTTCAGCAGTCTGCTGAGCAGTGCGAGCGGAGCTTGCAGCGCTGTTAGCAGTGTTCAGAGCGTTGTTAGCAGTTTGCTCGGCGGAGCTTGCAGTTGCATTGGCTTCGTCGATAGCGCCCTGCTCAGTGGTGGCACAACCTGCAGTCAGAGCAGCGGCCATTGCAAACCCGGCGATCGTCAGTTTACGCATGGTAAATCCCCTTATTGGTCGTTTTATTTCCTGTGATCCAGAAGTCATTAAGACGACTTCCTGTCAGCTAAGCCCGATAGGCGTTGACTACCGGAGTCGTCAAACAGTGTAAAACACTCAGAGACAAAATGTTAACTAAGGATACGTAAATTTTCTTAGGCTATGACAACAACTTAATACTCCCGTCATGAACGGGGTGGGTTCTGTGGTCAGGGAAGAATCTGAATGGGGGTGCCGTTGTCGACCAGTGCCCAGATCTCATCCATCTCTTCATTGGTGACCGCAATACAGCCTTCGGTCCAGTCCAGGCCGGTATACGCGAAGGCAAGGTCGCCCGCTTCGTTGGGCAGTCCGTGGATCATGATGCTGCCGCCGGGATTAAGCCCCCAGGCTTCGGCCAGCTCCCGGTCACGGGCGTTAGGGTAGGATATATGGATGGACTTGTAGAAATCGCTGTTCGCGTTGCGCCAATCGAGAATGTAATCCCCTTCTGGCGTTCGTTTGTCACCCTCATACAGCTTGTGTCCTATCGGATTGCCTCCCAATGAAATCCGATAGCTGCGCACCTTGTGCTCACCGCTCAACAGATAAAGCCTGCGCTCACTTTTGCGCACCAGAACCTTGGTGATGTTCAGGTGCTCTTCAAGCGTAGGTTCGCTGCCGGGCATGGCCATGCGGGTATCAGCCCGGGCCAGCAACTCCGAGCTACTGGCCATGGCGGGCAATACGACAAGCATTAGTGATAGAAAAACTCTGAAGATCATGATGCTGGCACAGGTCGCTGGATGGTTAAACTTTGTTCACGAGTGTTTATAACATAGCCAGCAGGAGGATTGATAAGGGGTTTTGTTACGGTTTTTGGTTTTCCTGCACAAACCGGACGGGCGTCACGCATCCATTTTCAGGCCAACCTTGGTTACCCGGTCGGCTTCGGTGGCCCGGGCCACGAGCGTGACTGGCCCCAATATGACGGTGTCGCCAACGACCGGATGCCCCTTGGTGCGTTTGGCGAAACACTCGGCCAGCGACAACTCCGGAGGCAACTCGTCGAATTCGATACCATAGACCTGTTCCACATCGCCGAGCAAGGCATCTCCGTTCAGCACGAAGTCGCCGAAGAAGGCTCGTTCTGCCAGGTGTTTCGGAGCTTGCCGCCCGCTCAGTGCCTTGCCGAGATCGGGCAGAACCGACGGCGTGGCGAACATCGCCAACATATCGCCGGCGGTCACTTCGAGGTCCTTGGTGGGCTGAAGGCACGTGCGGTCGCGAAACACCCCGGCTACGGCGGTGTTCTCCGGCAGGCGCAGCTGGCCAAGGGCTCTGGGCTTGTCCCAACCCTTGCCCCGGAGTGGAAACAGCATCAGCTCATGGTCGCCAGCGGCAGGCGCATCCAGTGGTAGCCGACGGTAGGGATCTTCGCCAGCGGGAACTTCAAGCCGCAACTTGCGGGCGAGAGGTGCCATGGTGGTGCCCTGCACAATCAGCGACACCAGAACGATAAAGAACGCCGCATGGAACACCAGTTGCGCATCCGGCAGGTCGGCAATGATCGGGAACAACGCCAAGACAATGGGCACCGCGCCTCGCAGGCCCACCCAGCTGATAAAGCCCAGCTCCCGCCGGTTGAAGCCGAATGGCCAGAGTGTGATCAGCACGGTTAATGGCCGAATAACAAAGATAAGTGCCAGGGCCAGCACCAAACCGGCACCTGCCAGGGGGATCAGGTCTGATGGGCTCACCAGCAGGCCGAGCATCAGGAACAGGCAGAGCTGTGCCAGCCAGGCCATGCCGTCGTGCACCTGAAGAATCATTGGCATCATCCGGACATGGCGGTTTCCGATAACCACACCGCACAGGTAAATGGCGAGGAATCCGCTGCCACCGATAGCGTTGGTGGCAGAAAACACCGAAATGCCGGCCGCGCCCACCAGCAGGGGGTACAGCGCGGGGGTCAGACGCATCCGATTGGCCAGTTCCACCACCAGAAAGCCACCCAGAACGCCGGCTGCAGCGCCGATGCCGAACTGTTGTACCAGCATGATCAGGCCCGAGAGAACGGACCCCTGCTCATGTTGGCCAATCAAGGTCACCAGCATCAGGGTGAGAAAAATGGCCATCGGGTCGTTACTGCCAGACTCGATCTCAAGGGTGGCACTGACCCGCTCGTTCAGGTGCAGGCCCCGGCCCTGCAGCAGAGAAAAGACAGCGGCGGCATCGGTTGAGGAAATAATGGCCCCGATCAACAAAGCCATCATCCAATGCAAATCGAATACCCACCATGCCACGATGGCCGCGCCACCCGCGGTCAGGGCAACGCCAAGGGTGGCAAGTACCAGGGCTGGCCGCAGACCTACCCGGAAGGTCTCTACCCGGGTGCGCATTCCGCCATCCAGCAGGATAACAGCCAGTGAAAGATTGGCGATAAGAAAAGCCAGCTCAAAGTTATTGAACTGGATGCCGCCCGGTCCGTCTTCGCCCATCATCATGCCGACAGCCAGAAAAACCAGCAGCACCGGCATGCCGACCCTGCTTGAAAGCGGGCTGAGAACGATGCTGAATACAAGCATCAAGGCGCCAATCAGAGTAAACGTGGGATCCATCAGACTCCTGACCAAAGGGACTTGCCCGGACGCTGGTCCGGGCCTATATTGCTGTGGCAATCATTATGCAGGCGGGCGTAGCTCAATGGTAGAGCAGAGGCTTCCCAAGCCTACGACGTGGGTTCGATTCCCATCGCCCGCTCCACTTTCTTTCAAGTGGAGGCAGATGTGGCCGGGAGAGATCATAAGGTCTTCCCCCATCCATTGGTCCGAGTGCCACTTAGTAGTAGCGTTCGACAATCTGAAGGTGCAGTTAACCGCGACCAGCTGATACAGAGAGGTCCTGAACCAACTGATCACTGATAACTCGGGCTGGACAATCGTCTGGCCTTGATTAGTACAAATACACCGCTCCACTGCTGGACAAGCCAAACATTCCGGGCTGAAGTTGGATGCCATTAACGCCTTCGGAAAAGCTGGCTTCTCGGGGAGAACCGACAGCCAGAATATCCGCATCTCCCGAAAGAGAAATGGCTCTACCAAACCTCCATTCCGCCATTGTATTGGAAGCTTTCACGTAGGCTCTTTGTTCCCAGCTGCCAGTATTTCGGCTAAAGAGATATGCAGCCCCCGCAAATGTTGCGGAATTATCATTTGCGTTTCCATTAATGCCCCTTGAAACGCCATCTTCTTCCGGGGCACCTACTGCGAGATAATTGCCATCGCTGGAAAGGGCAACACTAGTGCCGAAGCGGTCCGCGCTGTCTGCATTAGACGCTTTGATATATGCTTGTTGCAACCACGTGCCACTATCGTGAGTGAAAATGTAAACTGCCCCACTGCGGCTACTAGTATTATCATTTTCTTCACCATTGATGCCGGTCGCGCTACTACTTTCAGATGGTGCACCAACAGCTACCGTATTTCCATCGGCAGAAATCGCGACAGCTTGTCCAAATCTATCATCACCTCCGGTATTAGATGCCTTGAGATAGGCCTCCTGTGACCAAGTGTCGTTGTTTCGTGAAAATAGGTAGGCGGCGCCGCTTTCAATAGAGCTGTTGTCAGAAGCATCACCATTTACACCGGTCGCGTTACTGTCTTCGCCCTCTGCACTGGCAACTAGCCTGTCACCGTTATCAGATAGGGCGACAGAGAATCCAAATCTATCGTTCTGGTTTGTGTTGGAAGCCTTAATATACGCTTCTTGGGCCCAGTTGCCGCCACTTTTACTGAACACATACACAGCACCTGTGTTAAACGTCGAGTTATCGGCTTCATTCCCATTAATGCCGGTGGCGTTACTGTCCTCTCCAATTGCGCCTACAGCAAGCGTTTGTGCGTCACCGGAAAGGGCCACGCTGTAGCCAAACGCATCACTTGAATCTGTATTGGATGCTTTGATGTAGGCTTCAAAACCCCAAGCCTCGGCGCTTCGTGAATATACATACACTGCACCACTGTTGGGGCTGGAAGTGTCACTGCTATCACCATCGATCCCAGTAGCAGAACTGCCTTCGTTTATCGCTCCAACGGCCAGCACATCTCCGTTTGCTGACAATGCAACGCTAAAACCAAAATTCGCATTAGCGTTGGGGTTCAGCGCTTTGATGTAGGCCTGTTGCGCCCACAAACCATCAGATTTCGAGAAAACATAGACTGCACCGCTATTTCTGACGGCGGTGGGTGCAATATCAGGGTTGTCAGAATTGTCGCTTTGATCTCCATTGACCAAAACTGCACTGCTGTCCTCAAATGGAGCGGAAACGGCCAATGTAAGCCCATCAGCCGAGATAGCAAGACTGGAACCGAATTCGTCTAGCGTAGATGTGTTTGAGGCTTTAACAAAACCCACTGCCTCCGCCAAGTTGCTGGAAACTGAGCTATCAGCGAAATCAACACATGCGTTTACGACACAAGACTGCAAGATGTAACTAGCATTAACTCGCTCGGGCAAAAATACCTCAAGATCGAACTCTGTGGTGTCGGCGGGGATGACAGCAATTTCGCTGTAGCCTGATATGCCGTCCGGATTTTCCAGAAGCCGATACTCCGTCTCGCCCGAAGCGTCGTCCCAATTGAAGCGTAAGGTCTTCGTTTGAATCGGGGTGATCGTCAGTTCAGCCCGGCTGAACGACACCGTTACAGAGCAGTCAGCTGTTACCGCTCCCGTGGTGTATGTGGCACCTGACAGTGAACCTTCGCAGCCGGTAATCGCCGCGATCTTAAAGCCACTTCCCGGTGAGACTGTGAACGCAGCTTGGGAGCCTTCGTCAACTCTGGTGCTGGCTGGAGTGATGCTGCCATTTTCACCTGCCGAGGCTGTTACTTCGAATGTTCTTATAAATGTTGCGTTGATTGTACAGTTTTCGTTGATCGGGTTCGTGACATAAAGGTTGCCCTCCAAGCGACCACCGCAACCGGTGGCTGACACCAGTCGGTAATCTGGGTCCGCTGTCAGTGTGAAGCTAGCGGTATTACCGGCAATTACCGTTGTAGCTGCCGGACTGAAGGCGCCACCTGTACTTGCGTTGGTATTAATAGAATAAGTGACAGGTGCAGGAGGATTATCATTGTCAGTGCCGGGATCCGTATTGGTACCTTCATCGTCCTCGACGATGGGCCTGAATGTTGCCACTACCTTACAATCTCCGTTGACGGCCCTCGTACTGTAGGTGGTACCTTCAAGCGAACCATCACAGCCCTCCACCGATGCAATCTCATGTCCTTCATCCGCGGTTAATTCAAACCGAACAATGGCGTCGCTTAGCACACTGATGCGTTCAGGACTGATCGACCCATTTCCTCTCGCCTCCCCGAAGACGCGGTACATTGTTATATCGTCAGAAAACAAACATCCGGAGATCAGTAATGAACAGCAAACAAGCAAAACCCATTTGCCAGGTACACGCCAGCAGCGAAACGTACGTCCAGAGGTAAATTTGAAACTCATGTTCGTCTTCTCCACTTAACACAATATGATGGCAAGCACTTCGGCTCATCGTATGATGATTGCAACAAAAAAAGGATAGGCCAAAAAGGTGTGATGCGCTCCCCGTATGTTGTCGCTTCAAAATGACTTCGGGGCAGGCCTCACGGTATTCGATGGGTGTTGCGTTTCGTCAAATATTTGATAAGCCGAGCTGGCATAGACAGACTGAGCCACTCGGCTTGGGAGCGGACATGCGGCGCTCAATGCAACTTCAGGCGAGGATGCATCGCTCGGCTGATCTTGTCCATCAGCCAGATAATGCCCGTGCGCAGGAACCCGTGCAGAGCAACCTGATGCATCCGGTACAGGGATACATAAAACAGCCTGGCCACCTTCCCTTCAATGTACATGCTTCGGCCAGACAGGTTGCCCATCAGGTTGCCGACAGTGGTGTAACGGCTGAAATTGATCAGTGAGCCATGGTCATTGTAGACAAAGGCCACTGGGTCTTTGCCTTCCAGGCGGTTGCACAGGGTCTTGAACAGGGCATCGGCCTGCTGATGGGCGGCCTGGGCCCGTGGTGGCACGGGATGGTCGGAATCGGGCTGCGGGCAGGCTGCGCAATCACCGAAGGCAAAGATGTCGGTATCCCGTGTGGTTTCGAGGGTTTGCTTCACCAACAGCTGATTGCTGCGATTGGTTTCCAGGCCGCCGAGTTCCGCCAGAAACGGGGGAGCCTTGATGCCTGCGGCCCAGATGGTCATTTCGGATGGCAATTCGGTGCCGTCTTTCATGACCAGGCTGTTTTCGCGCACTTCGCTGACTGGCTGCCCGGTCAGTACTTTCACCTTCTGGCGTTCCAGTTCACGGGTGGCTGCCGCTGACAGGCGCCCGGGCAGGGCAGGCAAAATCCGGTCTGCCGCTTCGATCACGCTGATGGAAACATCCGAGGACTGCAGGTGGTTCATGCCGTATACCGGCAATTCCCTGGATGCCAGTCGCAGCTCGGCAGCCAGCTCCACACCCGTGGCGCCAGCACCGATGATACTGATGTTCAGAGTATGGGGTTTGCCCTGATTGGCCTCGTGGTTCTTGCGCAGGAAGGCGTTGAGCATCAGGTTATGGAATCGCCTTGCTTGCCTTAGGCTGTCGAGAAACAGGCAGTGTTCCTGGGCGCCGGGTGTGCCGAAATCATTGGCTGTACTGCCCACAGCAATCACCAGCGTGTCGTATTGAATCCGACGCTCAGGCACCACCTCATGGCCTTCTTCGTCCAGGAACGGCGCAATGATGATTTCCTTGGCCGCCCGATCAAGGCCGTTCATGCGCCCCAGCTGAAATTCATAGTGATGTTTCCGTGCGTGGGCCCGGTAATTGATTTCGTTGGCACTGGCGTCCAGTGAGCCGGAGGCCACTTCGTGCAGCAGAGGTTTCCAGACGTGGGTCAGGCCGGCGTCGACCAGGGAGATGCGAGCCTTGTTTTTCTTGCCGAGTTTGTTGCCGAGGCTGGTGACCAGTTCCAGGCCTCCGGCGCCACCGCCGACGACAACAATGTGATGCAGGTTTTCCATAACAGTCAGACCTTCAGAAGATGAGAGCCAAGCGCTCTCGCGGGAAAACGCTTGGCTGTCTGCTCTGATCAGTCTGACCTGTTAACACAAAAGGTAGGCTGCTAACGCCACTATACTAACGTTGACGGCCCGGGATGACAATTGGACAGAAGTGTTGCCTGGCAGGTGCTTTGGCTTACACCTGAACGTAGAAGTCGTGTTTTCTGCCGCTGGTTTGCTAATCTGGACAAAGACCTGACGTGGTTGATAAAACCGGAATACCGGCCGGTCCCGTATCATTCGGCGATGGCTGAATTAATCAAAAGCCGCTCGACAGGAGAGACGATCGTGAAACTAGAGGTTCGTGGTGTAGAAGAGGGACAACCCATTCCAGAGAAGTTTGCCTTTGGGGTTTTCAGCGAGCAGGACCACATGAGCTTTGGCCCCAACCGAAACCCCGAGTTGGTCTGGTCTGGGGCACCGGAGGGTACGAAGAGTTTTGTGGTGATGATGTTTGACCCGGACGTGCCCAGCGTAGCCGATGATGTAAATCAGGAAGGCAAAACGGTGCCCGCCGACCTGCCCCGGGTGGATTTCTTCCACTGGTTGCTGACAGACATTCCAGCCAATATCGGCCGCATCCCGGAAGGCGAGGACAGTGACGGCGTGTTGCCCAAGGGCAAGGACCATGGGCCGGGTCCGATTGGCGTTCGGGGCGTGAATAATTACACCCAGTTCCTTGCCGGCAACCCGGACATGGCGGGCACCTATGCCGGATATGACGGCCCCTGCCCGCCCTGGAACGACGAGATCATCCACCACTACCATTTTGAAGTGCACGCGCTGGATGTCGAAAGCCTGGGGCTGGAGGGTGAATTTGACGGCAACGATGTACGCCAGGCCATGGCCGGGCACGTGCTGGCCAGTGCCCGGGTGACCGGCACTTACACCCTGAATCCGGACCTGCGTTAATGCCGTCGGTTGCGGGGCTGATGGTTTAGCGCCCGGCTTCATAAAACTGACTTGCCATTGTCACCCGGGTGTCACCGGAGCTTGCCAAGGTTGTTACAGGAAACCGAAGGCAGGCCTGACACCACGGGAGGCAACATGCGAGCGTATCGCAGCGTATTCATTTCCGATGTTCATCTGGGCACGGCCGATTGCCAGGCTGAGTACCTGCTGGATTTCCTCAATAACGTTCGCTGCCAGACGCTGTATCTGGTTGGCGACATTATCGACCTGATCGCCATGCAGCGCCGGGCCCACTTCCCGGACAGTCATCGGCAGGTTATCCACAAGCTGCTGGAGCTCGCCGCCACGGGTACCCGGGTGGTTTACATTCCCGGTAATCACGACGAGTTTTTCCGGCGCTTCTGCGGTCAGACCTTCTCCGGCATCGAGTTACAGTACAAGGCAGTGCACACCACCGCCGACGGTCGTCAGTTTCTGGTCTGCCATGGTGACCAGTTCGACCAGGTGGTGCGATGCAGCCCGCTGATGCTGTTGGTAGGAGACCGCGCCCACGGCCTGTTGCTGCGGCTAAACCGTTGGTTCAACGCCCTGCGTCGGCTTCAGGGCAAGCCCTACTGGTCGCTGGCGGCCTGGATCAAAAGCCGGATCGGTAAGGCCAGAACCTTTATCCGGCGATTCGAGCTGGCGGCGCTGACGGCTGCAGAGAAAGGTCACTACCACGGGTTCATCTGTGGCCACATCCACTCGGCCGGCTTTCTACGCAGTGAGGATGGTCTTTATTGCAACGATGGCGACTGGGTGGAGCACTGCACCGCGCTGGTTGAGCAGGCCGATGGCAAATTGGAGCTTTTGCACTGGTCAGAAACGCCCGTGACGTTGAGCCGGGAGCCCGAACAGCCGAGTCCGGAACTGGCGGGCGATACGAGGCCAGTGATCGATGCCTTGCCGGCGGCGTTTCTGGAGCAGTTCAACGGTCCGGCTCGATAACTGGCCGATCATTGGCTGGTGAACGGGCGCCCGGTGAACTAACTTGTCAGGGCAGGTTCACCCCGTAAGGAGCCCTCTATGATTTCACGAGCTGCTGCACTGCTCTGTCTGATGCTGATCAGTTTGATGGTCTCGGCTGCTGAAGGCTTGGTCACTATGCAAAGCCCTCACTCTGCAGGCGTTACCATGGATAATCTTGAAGCCATTGTGGAAGAGAAAGGCCTGAAGGTGTTCGCCCGAATTGACCACGCCAAAGGTGCGGAGAGTGTGGGTGAGTCGCTCATGCCAACCGAGCTGCTGATCTTTGGCAACCCTCAGGGCGGCACCCCTTTTATGCAGTGCGCCCAGACAGTTGGCATTGATCTGCCACTGAAAGCGTTGGTCTGGGAGGACGATAGCGGTCAGGTTTGGCTCGGATACAACGATCCCCAGTACCTGGCTGACCGCCACGGGGCAGCAGACTGCCCGGTGGTCAAGAATCTCTTCGGGGCTCTCGAGAGCATGACCAAAGCCGCTATTGCCCCTTAATTACTTACCTTGTAGCTATCCAGAATGGCCGCCATGTCGTCGCCGAGCTGCTCAAGCTCGGTGGCCGTCAGGTTGCGCTCGGCCATGGAACGCAGCCCCATAATCTGGCTCTGAAGGAGTCGCGCCAGCCGTCGGCTGTCTGTGTGGCTAACAATTTCTCCCCGTTTTATTGCGCTCTCCAGTAGTTCTGCAAACGAGCTTTCAATGGCTGCAAGTACACTCTGAGCCTGTGAATACAGAACCGGGTTGGTGTTACTGGCCTCCAGCAGGGTTTTGACAACCAGGCAGGCCCGTGCCGGAGCACAGTCAGCATCGGCGCAACTGCCGGCGATCTTCCGCAGATACGCCTGCAACCCTTCAACAATGCTGTCATAACCCGCCATGTGTTCAGACAGGCCGGCACCGCCCTGTTGTGCATAACGGGCCAGGGCTTCGGAAAACAAACCGTCTTTACTGCCAAACGTGGCGTAAATGCTGCCCGGGCGCATATCGAGCGCCTGTTCTATCTGCTTCATCGAACTGCCGTGATACCCCTTGTGCCAGAACAGGTTCACGGCGCTGGCAAGAGCTGCATCCCGGTCATAGCTTGGAGGTCTTGGCATAACAACACCACCTTTTTTGGGATTTGAATGTTCGCTCAATTATAACTTTAATGAATGCTCAAATGCAGGCGAACAGAAAGATTTCCTGGAGGCAGGTTACGATAACCGTCATCCAATGGAAGCGATCATGACCCTGTCACCGGCCCCTTCAGATCTATGGGCGTTTTACAGATTTAACTTTGTGTGCAATCTATCAAGGCTTCTGCATTTTTAGTAATGACTGCAGCATTGGTCACACGGGCAAGCCAGCTCAGAGGTATACCCCGCTCCCCGCCAACGCCGTGAATGGCCGCCATGGCCGGCCCGATAATCCAGGCCCGGCCGCAGGAATCGCCGCCGCAGAGAATGTTGGCTCGCACGGCCTCGGTATAGCTGTTGGCGTGCGCGAGAATGTGGAAGATCACCGGCATGGCTTCGTGCAGGTAGCAGGTTCGGCCGTGGCGATCACCGGCCCCGACGGCATCCAGGCCCTGTCCGGATCTTGCCCTGATGAGACTGTCCGGGTCCGGCGCTAGTGACGTGGCGGCCTCCAGTGCCACCGGCATGACCTGACCTTGATAGAGCTTGTCCAGTAACGTTGCCGCGCACTTGGCCCAAGCCACCGCGTCATCGTTGTGATTGGTTGCCCGTGCCGCCATTTCTGTTTGCTTAAGTAGGTCATCACTACCGCAATAACAGGCCACCAGAGGTGGCAGCTTCGAGACAGCGGGTAGTTGCATGTCGTCAGCACCACTCTCAAGAATCAGATGCTGATCGATGGTTTCGGCAATGTGAACACCGGCGTCTTGAATGTCCGGTTCCTGATAGGTGAGGCTGATGGCTTTGCGCACGGGCGCTGCCAGTTGATCGCCGCTCAGATAGCGAGTGTAGGGCAGCACCTTCTGCACCAGTATCCGCTGCTGTTGGTCCGTCAGCCTGGCATTGGTGGTTGAACGGGCCTGCTCAATCGCGTTCTGCTCGATGTCGTTAAGGTTGGCCAGGGTTAACCGGGTCGGGTTGTCGATGTAGCCCTGCCATTGGCCGCCAGGCCCAAAAAATTGGCGAAACTGGCGCTGGTAATGGCGAACGTTGAGTTCGCCATTATTGGCCAGAAGGCTCTTGGTTAGCACGCCTGTTGCTGCGCCGTAGTGGCTGACGTCACCGATCTGTTTGCCCTCGTGGGCGAAATATCCGAAGCCACCGGTGTAGTAGTCGGCTTTGGGTGGCAGGAACTCCGGGCTCTGGCCACCGATTTCCTCAATGCGTTTGCTGTCATAGAGCCAGTGCAGGCCGAGGCTGGCGGCATCTGCCACCCAGCCTCCAGCCAGGGCATTGACCCGCCGAAAACGATCTGCAGAGGTCATCAACGTGCTCATAATCAGGCTCCTTTCGATGCGCTTTTGTTGTTATCGATTCAGTTGTAGCCATCGGGCAAAACGTGAGTTCGGGTGGCGGCTGATCGACCACGGCAGCCATGTCATGACGATCAGGATTGCCATGCCGGCTATTACTGTTAATACGGGGTTCAGCTTGAATGTATTTCCAAGCCCTGCGAACACCACCGTCATTGGCAGCATGCCGACCAGGGTTGCGATGGCAAAGCGCCAGGCCTTGATGGCAGTCACGCCAGCGGCGTAACTGATCAGGGCAAACGAAAACACAGGAATCAGCCTGGTCAGCAGAATCGCGATGGTCAGAAAACGCTGAGATCCGTCCCTGGCCAGCACCGGGTTGTCCGGAAAGCGGTTGCTGATGGCCTCCCGGCCCAGGCATCGGGCAATCCAGAAGGCGATCATAGCCCCCAATAACGCCCCGAACGCCGCTATAGCCGTACCCCAGAGAATGCCAAAGGCGAGCCCTGCCGTCGCGCTGACGGGCAAGGTTGGAATGGGCCCGACCACCACAGCAATGATCATCAATAGCATCAGAAGAAGCGGGCCAGCTGAGCCTTGGCTGCCAAGCCAGGCCGACAGCGCATTGGGTGAGAGCTGTTCGGGCATACCAAGGCCTTGCAGCAGCCACCAGGAGGCTGCCAGTGCAACGAGAACCACGACGAGAATTGTGATTCTGAACATCATTTAACAGCCTCATAAGAAAGCAGTTGGTTGGCTCCGGGATCCGAGGGGCTGAATGTTGCAGTGAGAGCGTGGCGTATCAGCACATGTGGATCATACCACCACGATTAAGGTGTGTCGTTCGAGTTGCCTGAGTCACTGGGGCGCGCCCTCAGCGCTTTTGCCACCCGCTCATCAATTCGCCGCAGAAAGGCCTCGTCGACCCGCCCCGAGGAGTGGGCGCTCAGCAGATTGCTGCTCGCGCGCAAGTTACCGATAAAGGTTCTGCAGTCTTTGCACATCATCAGATGCATTTTTACGGTCAGATTTTGCCGGCCGCTGAGTTCCCCATCAATGAAGTCACTGGCGATTTCGGCCAGGTCCCTGCACATTAACATTCGCCCGTCTCCTGGAAGGTCTCCACCATGAGAAAGACCTTCTGCCTCGCCCGATGTAACAGTACACGCAGGTTAGAGGCACTGACATCCAGGATGTTACAGACATCATCGGATTTGTGCTGGTGGGCTTCATAGAGCATCAGGGCTGAGCGCTGAGTTTCCGGCAGGGCAGACAAATGTTTGTCCAGGCAATCGCTGAGGGCACCGTTTTCCATCAGATTGTCGGCTGATTCATGGAACTGAAGCTTTGGGGGCAGGTCCCAACTGCCTTTGGCATTGAAACGGTCGGCCAGTTCCGGTTCCAGGCTTTCCGAGAAATCCGTGGCCACTTCGCGATTGCTTGAGCGCAGTTTGTTTTTGCACCGATTGGCAACGATGCGGTGCAGCCAGGTTTTCAGGCCAGAACGGCCCTCAAACTTCTGGATAGCATCAATCACGGTTACCCAGCAGTCCTGGACAATCTCTTCGGCGCTGGAGTGGTCCAGATAAAACCGGGCCACCGCCAGCATACCCGGTGAGTATTCACGCACTGCCCGGTGATAGGCCGTTGCGTCGCCCCGCTTGAGGTCGTCGATCAGTGATGTTTCAACTTCAGGGCGTGCCGCTGTGTCCATGGGTTTCCGTCCCTTGTCGCTGTCAGTATGGCTGTTTGTCTTAATATAGTGTTTCGGAATCGGCAAAAGTTCCGGTATTCTGTAACGAGTGCTCAAAAATAATAGTTCAGGGGGCGTGTAACATCCAGCCGGTGATCGTGTCTTGGCTATAACAGCGTATTGGCTTATTCAATTCTTACAGGCATGGATATGAATCGCAGCAAGCTTCTACTTCTTCTGATTATCGCCGTCATCGTGGGGATCTTCCTCGGATTCGACGGCCACAAACTTCTTACTCTGGAAAACCTCCAGTCGCACCAGATTGCCATCGGGCAGTGGATTGACCAGAATCTGGTACTGGCCGTCACGGGTTACGCGGTTATCTATGTGGTTGTGACCGCCCTGTCTCTGCCCGGAGCCACCATCATGACCCTGGCCGGTGGTGCCTTCTTCGGCAACCTTTACGGTTTGGCGGCGGTCTCCATTGCGTCGACCGTGGGCGCATCCCTGGCCTTTCTGGTTGCCCGGTTCCTGATGCGGGATACCCTGCGTAAGCGCTACGCAGAAACGGTGGCCAAAATGGACCGCGGCATTGAGAAAGACGGCGCGTTCTATCTGGCCACCCTGCGTCTGGTGCCAGTGTTCCCCTTCTTCCTGATCAATCTGGCCATGGGCCTGACTGCCATGAAGCTGCGTACCTATGCCCTGGTGAGTTGGATTGCTATGCTGCCCGGCACCTTTGTGTACGTGAATGCGGGCACCCAGCTGGGTCAGATCCAGTCCACAGGTGACATTCTCTCCGCCAACCTGTTGTTGTCCTTCGCCCTGCTGGGCCTGTTCCCGCTGATCGCCAAGTTTGTGGTGGGGGTCATTCGCCGCCGCAAGGTGTATGCCGGCTGGCAGAAGCCGGATCATTTTGATTATAACCTGCTGGTTATCGGTGGCGGTTCCGCAGGCTTGGTCTCCGCCTATATCGCAGCGGCCGTGAAAGCCAAAGTGGCGCTGATTGAAAAACACAAAATGGGTGGCGACTGTCTGAACACCGGCTGTGTGCCCTCCAAGGCCCTGATACGCAGCGCCAAGGCAGCCGACACCCTGCGCCATGCTAATCGTTACGGGCTGGAGTCGGTGCCGGTGAAAGGCTCGTTCAAGAGCATTATGAACCGGGTCAAGGATGTTATCGCGAAAGTAGAGCCCCATGATTCCCCGGAACGCTATCGGAAGCTCGGTGTGGACTGCATTTCCGGCGAGGCGAGTTTCGTGTCGCCCTGGGAGCTGGAGGTAAAACACAATGATGGCCGCACCGAACGCCTCACTGCCCGCAGCATCATCGTCGCCACCGGTGGCAAACCTGCGGTACCGCCCATTCCCGGGCTGAACGACATGCAGCCGCTGACCTCCGATAATTTGTGGGAACTGGAGGAGCAACCGCAGCGCCTGCTGGTACTGGGTGGTGGACCCATTGGCTCGGAGTTGGCGCACGCGTTTGCCAGGCTTGGCTGCCAGGTGACTCAGGTGGAGAAAGGTGAGCGATTGCTGGCCAAAGAGGATGCTGATGTCTCGGAACTGGTGCTCAAACAGTTTGAATCCGACGGAATTGATGTCCGGTTGAAACATTCCGCTGCCGAGTTCCGTATAGAGGATGAAGAGAAGGTCGCTTATTGCGATTATGAAGGTGAGACAATACGGATTCCCTTTGATCAGGTTTTGGTGGCGGTCGGGCGCGCGGCGAACACCACCGGCCTCAATCTGGAAGGTATTGGCGTAGACACGCTGCCGAACGGAACCGTACCGGTGGAAGACGATATGAGCCTGCGTTACCCCAATGTGTTTGCCTGCGGCGACGTGGCCGGTCCGTACCAGTTCACCCATGCGGCGGCCCATCAGGCCTGGTATGCGGCGGTGAACGGTCTGTTTGGCCAGTTCAAACGGTTCAAGGTGGATTACCGGGTGATGCCCTGGGTCACGTTTACCTCTCCGGAAGTGGCCCGCGTAGGGTTAAGCGAGGCAGAGGCGCAGGAACAGGGCGTTGCCTACGAGGTTACCCGCTATGGCTTGGATGACCTGGACCGGGCCATCGCCGAGAGCGAAGACTATGGCTTTATCAAGGTGCTGACACCGCCGGGCAAAGACAAGATTCTGGGGGCCGTTGTGGTCGGCTCCCATGCCGGGGAGATCCTTGCGGAATTCACCCTCGCCATGAAGCATGGCTTGGGCTTGAACAAGATTCTGGGCACTATTCACCCCTACCCGACCTGGAATGAGTCGGCCAAGTACGCAGCTGGTGAATGGAAGCGTGCCCATGCGCCCGAGGGCGTTCTGAAACTGTTGGAAAAACTGCACGGCTGGCGCCGCGGCAAAAATACTAAAGCATTGAGGAGCAGCTATGCCCCTGACTGAAACCCGACCGGCACGTAGCAAGCGCATTGAGGCCGTGGAAGTCCTGGAGCCCAGGGCATTCGACAGCTGGACCCACACCCGCAACGGTGACCCCCGGGGTTACATCGATGGGGACAAGCTGAAAGAGCTGTGGATTCACACCGGCACCGCCTGCAACCTGGCCTGCCCGTTCTGCCTTGAGGGCTCCCACCCCGGCGATGGCCGTATCCCGGGCATGAAGCTCAGTGATGTAAAACCGTTCATCCACGAAGCCATCGACATGGGCGTGGAGCAGTTTTCCTTCACCGGGGGCGAGCCGTTCGTGATCCGGGATTTTGTGAATATCCTCGACTACGCCAGCCAGCACCGGCCCTGTTTCGTGCTGACCAACGCCACCGAGCCGCTGCATAAACGCCAACACCAGGTGTTGCCGTTACTGGACAACCCCTACCCGATTCACTTCCGGGTCAGCCTGGATTTCCCGGATCGTGCCCGGCACGACAAGGACCGCGGCGAAGGCAGCTTTGACCATGCGTTGGAAGGTATCCAATGGTTGATCGAACAGGGTTTCAAGGTATCGATCGCCCGCCAGACCGACGCCGGCGAACACCCGGTGGAGGTGGAAGCCGCGTTCCGTGAGATTTTCCGTCAGTGGAACATTCCGGAGAACCTGGCGTTTACCGCATTTCCGGACCTGGGTACACCGGGTTCCGAAGACGGCAGCCCGGAGATCACCGAGACCTGCATGGAGAAATACCCGACCAAAGAGACTCGCGCCCATTTCATGTGTACCTATACGCGCATGCTGGTGAAGAAGGGTGAGCAGGTTCGGGTGTATGCCTGCACGCTTGTGGATGACGACCCGCAGTACGACCTGGGCGGCACGCTGGCGGAGAGCATGGACGAGCGGATTATGTTGCGGCATCACCGGTGTTTCTCCTGTTACCGGTTTGGGGCTAGTTGTTCGGCGCCTGGCTGACTCGCTGTTTTGGGATTCTGAGGTTCTGGAACTTCAGAGTTGCGGCCGTTGGGTATGGGGATGCCCTCCAAAACAAAAGTCGTGGATTTTTTAATGGTTTTGGAGGGCATCCCCATACCCAACGGCCTTGTCGGACTCGGTCGGTGTATCAGACGGCTGTTAATAAAGTTGGGGTCAGCG
Organism: Marinobacter sp. NSM; assembly: GCF_052380025.1. NCBI lineage: Bacteria > Pseudomonadati > Pseudomonadota > Gammaproteobacteria > Pseudomonadales > Marinobacteraceae > Marinobacter > Marinobacter sp. NSM. The sequence goes on along the minus strand of NZ_JBQTCK010000002.1, from coordinate 409,608 downwards.
AGAGGCGGAGGTGGGTTCCAAAACTATTAGAAAATCCACGATTTTCGTTTTGGAACCCACCTCCGCCTCTTGATGGCCTACTCCCATAAAGAGAATCGGAATAAAAAATGAACTTTACTGAAGCCTCCCTGTTTTGGGGATTTCTGCTGGTGTACGGCGTGGTTATGTACGTGCTGTCGCCCAAGAGCAAGAACGCGAATTCGTTTTACAAGGGCGCGGATGACCACGGCAACCCGGTGGGCCAGTGGTCGCTCACGGCGAGTATCTTTATCAGCTGGATCTTTGCCAAATCGGTGACCAACGCCGCCAACCTGGGCGCCGCTTATGGCGTGGTCGGTGGCCTGGCTTACGCTAGTTACTGGTTGTCGATTCCGGTGGCGGGTTATGTGATCTACCTGATCCGTACCCAGACCGGGGCCAGGAGCCTGCAGGATTTCCTAACCTCCCGGTTTGGTCGGTTCGCAGCGCTGGCGTTTGCGGCGGCGATCCTCATCCGGTTGTATAACGAAGTCTGGAGTAACACCGCCGTGGTCGGTGGCTATTTCGGCTTGCCCGGGGAGTGGGAATACTACGCCGCGGCGATGCTGTTTACTGTTTTTACCCTGGCTTACAGCCTCAAGGGCGGGCTTCGGTCTTCTATCTTTACCGATGTGATTCAGGCCTTCGTGTTTATGTTCTTCGTCGGGGCGGTGTTGTTCCTGATTATTCCGGCTAACGATACCAGCGCGCTGCTGACCAACGGCGAGTTCCGCCTGAACGCCGGCTTCGATCTGTTGCTGGTGGCTTTGCTGCAGCTATTCAGTTACCCGTTTCATGACCCGGTGCTGACCGACCGGGGCTTTGTGAACAAGGAAAAGACCATGCTCAAGAGCTTCGTGGTGGCGGGTCTTCTTGGCTTTGTGGCGGTATTTATTTTCAGTCTGGTGGGGGTGCATGCCCGCTTGAACGGTATTGAAGCCATGGGCAATGCGCCAGCGGCGGTTGGCCAGTCTCTTGGTCTGGCAGCACTGTTCTTTATGAGTGTGGTGATGATGACCTCGGCCGGTTCAACACTGGATTCCACCTTTAGCTCGTTGGCGAAGTCCCTGGCAGTAGACCTGCCTCGCTTGGCCCGTCGCGCCAAGGACAAGCTGCCGAGTGTTCGGGTGGGTGCGGTGGTGATGATTGTATTCGCCTTGCTCGGTAACTTACCGATGTTCGCCGGCACCGACATTCTCAAGGCTACGACTATCTCCGGCACCATGGTGATGGGCCTGGCGCCGGTCTTCCTGTTCTATGGCTTTACCCAGTGGTCGCCCTGGAGCTTTCACCTTAGTTTCTGGACGGGGCTCGGGTTGGGTATTCTGCTGGCGGCGGGCCTGATTCCCTCCAGCTGGGCGATTGGTGATGGTGCGTACGCCATGTTGCTGGGTGTGAATGCCTACGGTTTTCTGATCTGTACGGCGTGTTTCTTCCTGCCTTTGCTGCTGCGGCGCCTGGCCGGAAAGTCTGTGGTTGCTGAGGGCGCGTGATAAAACCGGAGGGATCAGGCAATGCCTGACACAGAAGGACGCAGCTGCCCGCTGGCTTACCGCTACCGGCCGGAAGCGCTTTGCGGGGAGCCCTCCCATGCCTCCGAGAGTGTGCTGTACATCGTCGGCGGGCTGTACGGAAACCCCTTTGCCCTGGACGAAATCGAGGCCATGGCGCAGGCGGAGGAGCGCCATGGCCACCGGGTTAAACTGGTGTTCAATGGCGATTTTAACTGGTTCAACGCCGACGACACTCTGTTCCGGGAGATCAACAGCCGGGTTCTGGACCATACCGCGATTCTGGGCAATGTGGATTATGAGTTATCGCTTCCCAACGCCGGAGCGGGCTGTGGTTGTGCCTATCCGGAGTACGTGGATCAGGGTGTGGTGGCGCGTTCGAACCAGATGATGGAACGCCTGCAGGCGCTGGCGGACCAACACCCCGATATCCAAAAGAAACTCTCGCTATTGCCAAGATACCGCTGCCTGATCTTTGGAGGCCTAAAGATTTTGGTGTTGCATGGTGACCCTGAGTCGCTGGCGGGCTGGGGGTTGTCCCATGAAGCATTCACCGCCGGTAACGACCGGCAGTTGGTAAGGTGGTTTCGCGCCACCGGTGCCGATGTGATCGCGTGCACTCACACTTGCCTGCCGGTTATCTGGTCTGGAGAAGTGGATGGGCGCCCCTGCCTGGTGACCAATAACGGCGCGGCGGGGATGGGTAATCTGCGCTCTGACCCACGCGGCTTGATTACCCGTATTGGCTTTACGAGCCCCTTCTCTGAGCCTGTGGCGGGCTTGGCGCGGCCCGGTTTGCATGTTTCCCTGATGCCTGTGGCTTACGATGTGAATGCCTGGCTGTCACAGTTTGACCGGCTGTGGCCGGAAGGCACGCCGGCGGCAGTGTCTTATCGGGGCCGCCTGGCGGGTGGAACCAGTCTGGGTCCTGGCAATGTGGTTTTTTCTTCCATTCCGTAACCAGTCTGTCACTGGCGAATGCTTCAATTCGGTCTATTCTGAAAGAATCGAGCCCGGGTCGTTCTTGGTGGCTGCTGGGGGTCGACTTGAAATATATTTTGTGGTCTATATAATTCAACTCTAACTTTTGAAGCGAATTGATCACGTTATGACATCAGAAGGATCGAATACCAGCGCCATCGCCTTGCGCAAACCCACCAAGGATGATGGCTACAGGCTCCACCAGCTGGTAGCGGAATGCCCGCCGCTGGACCCCAACTCGATTTACTGCAACCTGTTGCAGTGCAGCCACTTTGCCGAGACCGGCGTGGCCGCGGAGAAGGAAGGCGATCTGGTCGGCTTTATCTCCGGATACATCCCTCCCCAACAGCCCGAGAGCGTGTTTGTCTGGCAGGTGGCGGTTCACGAGAAAGGTCGTGGACAGGGCCTCGCCAAGCGGATGCTGAAGGAAATTGTGGGTCGCGAAGCGTGCAAGAACGTCACGCATCTGGAAACCACGATTACCGAAGACAATGAGGCCTCCTGGGCGCTGTTCCGCTCTTTTGCACGTGATCTGGGAGCCGAGCTCACCTATCACGAGCACTTCGAGAAAGAGACCCACTTTGGCGGCAAGCACGATTCCGAGTTCCTGCTGCGCATCGGGCCTTTCACGAAACCTGTCTGAGAGCCCTGATTCACAGCCAGTGAATCGCCGTTCGCGAATCTGAAACAGCCGGCAGGCCACCCGGGGTGGGCCTGCCTCAAGGCTGACATCAACGCACGGTGGGCCTGTTGCGACCGACACGTTTTACTAGCAGGCGCCCCGCGCATTTACCTCGAACCTGACATGCTAAGAGGCAAGACAATGGAAATTTTCAAGTCCACTGAATCTGAAGTACGCGTTTATTCCCGTGCCTTTCCGGTTATTTTCAACCGCGCCAAGAACGCGCATCTGTACACCGAGGACGGCAAGCAGTACCTGGACTTCCTGGCCGGTGCCGGTTCCCTGAACTACGGCCACAACAACGACATCCTGAAGAAAGCCCTGCTTGAGTACATCGAGGCAGACGGTGTCAGCCAGGGTCTGGACCTGTTCACCACCGCCAAGCACGATTTCATGGAAGCGTACAAAAAGTACATCCTGGATCCCCGTGGCCTGGACTACAAGATGCAGTTCACCGGCCCCACCGGTACCAACTGTGTGGAAGCGGCGATGAAGCTGGCGCGCAAGGTGAAGGGCCGTACCAACATCATTTCCTTCACCAACGGCTTCCACGGTGTGACCACCGGTGCGGTTGCCGCAACCGGTAACGAACATCACCGGGGTGGAGTCGGTATTCCCCTTGGCCACGTCGACTTCATGTTCTACGACGGCTATCTGGGTGAAGACGTTGATACCCTGACCATTATGGATAAAGTGCTATCAGACAGCTCTTCTGGCGTTGAATTGCCAGCGGCGGTCATCGTTGAGGCCGTTCAGGGAGAAGGCGGCCTGAATGCTGCGCGTGCCGAGTGGCTGAAAGGCTTGTCCGAGCTTTGCAAAAAGCACGACATTCTGCTGATTGTAGACGACATCCAGGCCGGTAACGGCCGTACCGGTGAGTTCTTCAGCTTTGAGTTTGCCGGCATCAAGCCGGACATCGTGACGGTGTCCAAGTCCCTGAGTGGCTACGGACTGCCGATGGCGCTGGTGCTGTTCAAGCCGGAGCTGGACGTGTGGGAATCCGGTGAGCACAACGGTACCTTCCGTGGTAACAACATGGCCTTCGTGACCGCCCGTGCCGCCGTTGAAACCTACTGGAAGGACGATGCCTTCGCCAATGAGGTAAAAGCCAAGACCAAGGTGCTGGGTGATGCCCTGCAGGCGATCTGCGACAAGTACCCCGGTGAGTTCAAGATGAAAGGCCGTGGCCTGATGCGTGGTATTGAAGCCAAACATGCGGACCTGACTGGCCCGATCACCAAGCGAGCATTCCAGAAAGGCCTGATCATCGAAACCAGTGGTCCGAACGACGAAGTCATCAAGTGCCTGATGCCTCTGACCACCAGCGAGGACGATCTGCGCCTGGGTGCGAGCATCCTGGCCGAGAGTGTTGATGAAATCATGCAGGAAGGTGTCAGCGAGGCGTCGTAAGACGCCCGCCATCCCACACTTACATTCCGCAGGATAGCAAAGGCGACAACATGACTACGGCACAACACACCGTCGAGAAAATCGGCGGTACGTCCATGAGTAACTACGAGGCCGTTCGCGACAACATCATTATTGCCAAGCGCAAGAAGAGCGACCTCTATCAGCGTATTTTCGTGGTCTCCGCATACGGTGGCGTGACCAACGAGCTGCTGGAACACAAGAAAACCGGCGAGCCGGGTGTCTATGCCCTGTTTGCCGATGCCGAATCGGACTGGGCCTGGGGCGACGACCTCACCAAACTGATCCAGTTCCTGACTGACATCAACGGCGAACTGTTCGAAGACCCGATGCTCAAGCAACAGGCCGACCAGTTCATTACCGACCGCATTGAAGGGGTTCGTGGCTGTCTGATTGACCTCCAGCGCCTGTGTTCCTATGGTCAGTTCCAGCTGGAAGAGCACCTGCTCACGGTCCGGGAAATGCTCGCCGGTATCGGCGAAGCCCACAGTGCCTTCAACACGGCGTTGAAGCTGCAGCAGGAAGGCATCAACGCTCGTTTTGTGGATCTGACCGGCTGGCGCGACAGCGAGTTGCTGCCGCTGGACGAGAAGCTCAAGCAGGCGTTCGACAACGTAGATCTGACTCGCGAGCTGCCGATTGTCACCGGTTATGCCCAGTGCAAGGAAGGCTTGATGCGCACCTTCGACCGGGGTTACAGCGAGATGACTTTCAGCCGGGTGGCGGTGATCACCAATGCCCGTGAAGCCATTATTCACAAGGAATACCACCTGAGTTCTGCTGACCCCAATATCGTGGGCGAAGAGAAAGTGGTCCCCCTGGGGCGCACCAACTACGACGTTGCCGACCAGCTGGCCAACCTGGGGATGGAGGCCATCCACCCCCGCGCCGGTAAGGGCCTGCGCCAGAATGAGATTCCACTGCGGGTGATGAACACCTTCGAGCCCGAGCACACTGGCACGCTGATCACCGGCGATTACGTCAGTGAAAAGCCGCAGGTGGAAATCGTGGCCGGCGCCAAGGGCGTGTTCGCCATCGAAGTGTTCGATCAGGACATGCAGGGCGAGCCGGGCTCCGACCGCCGTATTCTGGATGTGCTGAATCGCTTCAAAGTGCGCTTCATGTCCAAGGACACCAACGCCAACACCATTACCCATTATGTGGACACCACGCTCAAGCATGTGAAGCGTGTGGTCAAGGCGCTGGAGGAAGAATTCCCCAATGCCGAGATCAGTACCCGCAAAGTGGCCCTGGTGTCTGCCATCGGCAGTGATATGAAGGTGCCGGGTATCCTGGCACGCTCTGTAAAATCGCTGGCGGACCAGGATATCAGCGTTCTGGCGATTCACCAGTGTATGCGCCAGGTGGATATCCAGTTTGTGATTGAAGAGGACCACTACAACCAGGCGATTGTGGCCCTGCACGGTGCTCTGATTGAACCCCACAATCACGAGTACGCCATTGTGGCGGCTTCAACCACCTGAAGAATTACCCGCCGGCAAAACCGGTCGCTTTGCCGGTGGGTAATGGAGGACGTCTTGCCTCCTGATCGGGCGCCCGGTCGGCCGTTTTGCCCGGTGTTTTTCACCGGGTAAGTAACATGGCCGGGCGTGACCGATCTCCTCACTTCCCCGCTCGTTTGTATCGGTTTTCCACGCCTTCCAGGGCAATCTGCCCGCCCGACCTCACCGTATATTCGACAAAGTTTCAACGGGTACCTTAGCCAATGCAGATACATGATCGGCAGGGACCGTCTCCGACTCTTCCCCACGATGGTGAAAGGGATTCCCTGGTAGGGTTGTACTTCAGGGATGCGTCCCGACATGAACTTCTCAGTGATGATGCGGAGCGCCGCCTGGCGCGGCAGCTGATTCGCAGTTTAAGGGTGATCAGCCAGGAACTCTGTTTGCCCGATGACACACCACAAACCCTTCGGGAAGTGGTTGGTAGCCTGGGCGACGCCTGTGCCTTCTCCAGCCGCTGTCGCCGGGCCTATCACCTGGCCATGGCCTGCCGGCGCCGGCTGATACAGTGCAACCTGAGGTTGGCGGTGCACATCGCCCGCCGTTACAGCCAGCACGGTATCCCCATGTCAGACCTGGTCCAGGACGCCAATGTGGGTTTGATCAAGGCGGTTGAACGATACGACCCGGCTAAGGGTTTTCGTTTTTCAACCTATGCTTACTGGTGGATCAGCGAGGAGGTGCGCCGTTGCCTGCAGCGTGGCGTGCGGGTAGTGCACACACCGGAGAACGTCGTCGAGGAAATACGTCAGCTCCAGAAAACCTCCATGCGATTACACCAGGCCCTGGGGCGCACGCCATCGCAGACCGAGCTGGCCAAAGCCATGGAGGCCTCGCCCTCGCGGATCGGCGAACTGAGAGCGCTGGCCGCCCGGGAAGTGTCCACCGATGTGCCTTTGCTTGAAGATGGTACCATTACCCTGGGCGACAGCCTCGCCAGTGGCGAAACCATGTCTCCGGACCATCCATTGCGGCAGCGGGACCGACAGATTACCTTGCAGGCCATGATGGGTCAGTTGACTGAGCGGGAGAGGGATATTCTGTCCCGACGCTACGGGCTGGGTGTATCCGAACCGGAGACACTGCAAACCCTGTCGGATCAGTTGGGAATCAGCCGTGAGCGGGTAAGACAGATAGAGAAGACCGCGATAAAGAAACTGCAACAGTGGTTTTCGGAGCCGAACAACGGTGCCTGACCTCAGGCACCGTGACCAAGATAGAACCATACGCCGACGGTCACCTGGCAGGCCAGTACCACGGTAGTCAGCACCAGGCGCAGTCGCAGATACCATACCGGCCAGTAGGGCCGCATCCAGCGAGCGTCGACGATGTACAGCAGCAGGTAGGCGGTGGTGTACAGGGCAATCTTGTGGGGCGTTTGTAATAGCAGCCCTACGCCGGCGGCGACGAAAAACAATTGGCTGAGCAACATCGACACCAGTGGTGACTGGGGGTAGGCCCGGTTCTCCAATTGCAGTGCGATGGTCCAGTAAATGCCGGCCATGAACGCGAGAATGCCCGCACTGTACGCGTAGAACCAGCTCAGGATGATGATGCTTTTCCCCGGCATCGCAAACAGGCCGGCGGTTCCTGCAAGAAACGGTATCAGGCCGGCTATGCCGACCAGGATGGCGAGACGGGCAACTGCAATCACGACCGTTGCCTCTGAACCTGTATCCGCATGGGTTCAATTTCTGTTGGCTCCATACCCACCATTTCATGGTAGGCGGACGGGTGAACAATCTGGGTTTCACGCACGTCCAGATCGCTCAGGGTGTCCTGCAGTTGCCAGGCGCTACGAAACAGGCGTGTTTGCCCTTTGTCGTCAGACAACAGCATCAGGCCATCTGGCCCGTGCAGTCTGGCCATATAATGCTGGCCTTCCAGTGAAATGATCTCCAGCAGTTCAATAACCGGCTGCTCGAGATTCATGAGTTGGTTGAGGGTGATGCGCACGGATTGGCTCCCGAAGTGGTGTTACCCAGGGATTTACGTGCAACCGCTCCGGTAAGATCATTGTGACATCTCAAAGCAGGCCTGATAGGCCGGGCATTGAACCAGATGATCATTCACCATGCCCGTGGCCTGCATGAAGGCGTAGACAATGGTCGGGCCAACGAACGTGAAGCCTGCTTTCTTCAGGGCCCTGGACATGGCCTCGGATTCTTTGGTGATCGCCGGAACTTTCTCGAAACGCTGCCAGGTGTTCTGGATTGGCTGGTGATCAACGAACTGCCAGAGGAACGAGGAAAAGCCAATGCCCTGTTCCTGCAGTTCAAGGTAGCGTCGGGCATTGTTGATCACCGAACGTACTTTTAGTCGATTACGGATGATGCCCGGGTTCTGCAGCAGGCGTTGCTGGTCTTGCTCGGTAAAGCGGGCGACGGTTTCCGGATCAAAGTCGGCATAGGCGTCGCGATAGCTCTGTTGCTTTCGCAGGATGGTGATCCAGCTCAAACCTGCCTGCTGGCCGTCCAGGCACAGCTTTTCAAACAGCGCCTGGTCATCGTGCTCCGGGCGGCCCCAGACGGTGTCGTGGTAATGCACGTAGAGTGGGTCGGTGCCACACCAGGGGCAGCGTTCGCTATCTTGGGTCATAACAGTGAGTCCCGGTTATCGCTTTGACCGGATGACCCTGTGGAATATGGGTTCCCAACTTGCTTCCTGGGTGCCCGCCAGCGACAGGTTGTAGTCATCCGGGGGTGGTTCCAGCAGGGTGATGCCGGGCCAACTGCCCGGACCGCCCTGATCCCTGCCTCGATAGACCAACGTTACCAGAAAACCCTCCACGTAGAAGCAACTGGCCAGCCAGGTCTGGTCGGGCTGATCGCCATAGAGCTCAAACTGGTTGCGAACTTCAAGGGTCTGCAGGTTACCGGCAATGCCACGATCGGTTGCCTTGAGCCAGGCTTCTTTCAGTGTCCATACTTTTAGGAAATTGAAGGGGTCATCGGCGCGAAACAGCCACTCCTGTTCGATGGGGGAGAACCAGCGTCTGGCAACGGCGACCCAATCCGGCTTGCGTTGGCTTGGCTCAATGTCGATGCCCAACTGACTGGTGTTGGTGGCCACCGCGCAGAGCCCCTGGCTGTGGCTCAATGACAGATACTGGCCTTCTGGGTTGACTGTGCGTTTCGGGCGCCCGTTTACCGGCAGGCAGTGTTCCGGTGCCAGGCCGCTGGTTTGCGCAAGGCTTTGCCTGAGCAGCCAGCGGCTGGTCAGGAACTCCTGACGGCGAGTACCCACCAGCTGAGCCAGTGTTTCAGCCTCGAAATCGGTCATCCAGGCCGGAGCCTCAGGAACATCCCGGTTGATCTGGTGGCACAGCCAGATGCTGGGCCGATCAGGGTTGGAGTCGTTGGATGGTCCAGCCATTGCCCTCTCTCACGTATTCAAAACGGTCGTGAAGTCGGCTTGGCCGCCCCTGCCAGAACTCAATGTGTTCCGGCACCACCCGATAGCCGCCCCAGAAGCTGGGTAAGGGTATTTCACCGGAGCTGAACTTGCGTTTCATCTCCGCCACCTTCTGTTCCAGCAGCCCCCTTGAGGTAATGGCCTTGCTCTGTTCAGAAACCCAGGCGCCAAGCTGGCTGCCGCGGGGTCTGGAGGCGAAGTACCTGACGGATTCCGCCTTACTGACTTTCTCTACTTTTCCCTGAATGCGTACCTGGCGGTTCAGACCAATCCAGGGGAACAGCAACGCAGCCCTTGGGTTTTCGTCCAGTTCTCTGGCCTTGCGGCTGCCGTAGTTGGTGTAGAAAACAAAGCCTTGGCTATCAAAGTATTTCAGTAGCACGGTGCGCAAGTCCGGCATCTGGTCAGAGCCGGTGGTGGCAAGTGACATGGCGTTGGGTTCCAGAATCCCGGCATTGCGGGCATCGTTAAACCAGGCCTGGAACTGGGCTACCGGATCGTCATTCAGGTGTTCCCTGTCCAGCCCCTCACTTTCAAAATCCCGACGCATATCGCCGATGTCCATTCACCTCTCCTCGTCTTGCTGCGTAACCCGCTAAGTGTCTACAGGTACGGCATTCAAGCATAACGGGTTCACGTTGGCGTGTCAGCGGCTGACAAAGGACTGTCGGGCGGACTATCCTAGTGTCAGGCAGGGGGTGCAGGCAGCCCCGTGTGTTCGCCCTCGATCAAGGAGAGTTTCGTGGCCCGGAGTCGTTCCCCTAGTCGTTTGCCCAGCAACCTGGCTATTGCAGCGGTCGTTCTGTTTGGCTTGTACGCCCTCGCAGGCTTTTTGGCTTTGCCCTGGTGGCTCGAAAAGACTTTGCCGGAACAGCTGGACCAGCAGATGGGCTGGCAGGCTGAGTTGTCGGACGTTCAGGTAAACCCCTTCACCCTGACCCTGGATATAACGGGGTTGTCTGCGGACGACCTTGCCGGTGAAAAAGTGGTCGGGTTTGATCGCCTGTTTGTAAATCTGGGTTTCTTTCCTCTGTTCCGGGGGATCGTCCATTTCCAGGACATTCGCCTGCAGGAGCCGCACATCCGGCTGGATCTGTTGGATGACTACAGCATCAACTTTGCCCGCGACTGGCAGGCCTCCCGGCCAGATGAGCCTGCACAGGAGCCCGCAGCCGAAGCAGAGGATGAGGCAGGCGCGATACCCAAGCTGTACTTCCAGCACCTGGCGATCGATGGCGGCGAGTTGCTGTTCCGGGATTTCAGTCAGGCGGAGCCGGCAGAGTTCCGTGTTACCCCGCTTGACCTGTCCATCAACGAGCTGGCCACCTGGCCACGGGAGACCGGTGGCAGTCAGTATTCAGTGATCGCTGCCCTGGGTGACCAGACCATTGAGTGGGACGGCGAGCTGAGCGTTACACCACTGTACTCCGAGGGCCGTCTGAAAGTGTCTGAGTTGCGCCATGACACCCTGGCGCATTTTCTGTCGCCGTATCTGCCGTGGCAGTTACGGGATGGCAATGTGACCATCGAGTCCCATTATCAGTTGGCGGGCGGTGAGCGGTTTGAGTTGATCACTTCCCGGGGCAAGCTGACGGTTCAGAACCTTGCCCTGGCCCTGGATGCCGGGGATGAGGAACCGGCCTTGACCACTTCCGGTATTCAGGTTGACGGTATCAGTTTTGATCTGACTGCCGGAGAAGCCCTTGTGGGTATGGTCACAGTCGATCAACCCTTTATGGCCGCCGCCCGCAACAACGAGGGCCAGATTGACTGGCTGGCAACTATGCCAGAAGCCACTGCCGATAAAGGCCAGGGCGAGCAACCGGACACCGGCGTACCGGCGTTTCGCTGGTCGGTTCAGGGTTTTGAGCTGACTGACGGGCGGGTGCGCTGGCGGGATCAGGTGCCACAGAAAGCCGCGGAGCTGGAACTGGTGGATCTGGACATAACCGTGGGCGGTTTATCGGATCGCCTGGGTGAACCGGTCAGCTACCGGCTTAGTTCAGCGCTTGCCAGTGGTGGTCGTGTCGCCGCCAACGGCCAGTTGACACCGGCGCCGTTCACGCTGGAGGCGGCAGTATCCGGTTCCGATCTTGTGCTTGCGGTGATTGAGCCATACCTTCAGCAAGCGGCCAACCTGGCGTTGGCCAGCGGTGAGTTGAGTTTTGATGGCAACCTGGACCTGGACAGCCAGGACGATCCGATGACCGGTACGTTCAGCGGCACCGGCGAGGTCGCAAACCTGGATTTAAGGCTGCCTGATGGCGAGGCTTCCATGTTGGCCTGGCGTACCCTGCGCCTGGCGCCTATCGAATTCAATGTTTACCCGCCCAGGCTGGAAATCGGCACGGTAACCCTGGCACGGCCCTCGCTGAACGTTGTTCGCTCACTTGATGGCGTACACAATCTGGCCCGGATCGTTCGCGGGCAGCCCGATACCGGTCGTGAGCCTGCATCAGCGCAACCGACCGGCCCCGAAGCCAGCTCCGGCGAACCAGAGTTTGTTTTCCGGATCAATGAACTGGTGGTTGAAGACGGGGCCGTCGGTTATTCCGATCGCACACTGGAGCCGCCGTTCAGTACCAACTTTGATAACCTCACCGGTGCGGTCAGCGGCATCAGTAATGTGCCGCCACAGCAAGGACGGGTGAACCTCAAGGGCCGGCTCGCAGGCGTTGCCCCCGTCACCTTTGAAGGCACGCTGGGCGCATTGGGCACCGAGGGCACCAGCGACATTCGCCTGGCCATGGAGGATCTGGCGTTGCCGGTATTGTCACCCTACTTCGGCCGATACCTGGGCTACGCCGTCGACTCGGGCAAGCTCAAAATGAATCTGGACTATGAATTCACCGGCACCCGTCTGAAAGCCTCAAATCGGCTGGTGCTGGACCGTATGGAACTGGGTCAGGCCGTACCGAGTGATGAGGCCATCAGCGCGCCGGTCAAGCTCGGCCTCGCGCTGCTGACCGACCGCCGTGGCGTCATTGAGGTCGACTTGCCGGTGCAGGGTGATATTGCCGATCCGGAATTTCGGGTCGGCCAGATCGTCATGCGCGCCTTTGTGAACCTGCTGGTGAAAGCCGCTGCATCCCCCTTCAGCATGTTGGGCTCCCTGGCGGATCTGGCGGGCTTCAGTAGTGAAGACCTGGGCGAGGTCAGTTTTGTGCCGGGTAGCGTTGAGTTGGCAGAGGGTGAGGCTGCCAAACTGTCGGCCCTGGCAAAGGCTTTGAGAGAGCGCCCTGAGCTGGTGCTGAACGTTCGCGGCGGCGTGAATCCGGAAGCTGACGCTCTGGCGCTACTGCGCGCCCGGATGGAAGCCCGGGGTGAGGAACTGAACGACGAAGCCTGGGCCCAGGCACAACAAGCCTGGCGTGAGGGTGAGCGCCCGCTGCCGCCAGAGGCCCTGGGGCAACTGGCTACCAACCGCGGGCTGGCGGTACGCCGCCTGCTGCAGGAAACCCATGAAGTAGACCCGGCCCAGCTGTTCACCCTGGAGCCGTCCCGCCAGGCCGTTACCGATGAACAGGGGCTTGTCACCGTGCAGCTCACGCTGAACGTCCGTTAATTCTAATCGAATCAGGTAGTTCTATGGCCAGTCTGACACAGCGCACTGCCAGCCACTTCTTTGCCTATGTTTCCCGCTTGCGCTGGATCAAGCGCTGGGGCCTGATGCGTAATGCCATCGAAGAAAACGTCGCCACCCATTCCTGGGAAGTGGCCACCATCGCCCACGCCCTGGCGCTGATCCGCAACCGGCACTTTGACGGCCAGGTCAACGCGGACCGCATCGCGGCTGCCGCGCTTTACCACGATGCCACCGAGGTGATCACCGGCGATATGCCGACACCGGTGAAATATCATTCGAAAGTGATGCGGGAAGCCTTCGGTGACATTGAACATAAGGCGGAAGCCGAGCTGCTTGCGCTGCTGCCGGATGACTTGCGGGACGACTTCTCCCCTTACCTGAGGGAATCCCGGCTGGCGGCGGAAGAAAAAGAGCTGATCAAGGCGGCGGACCGGTTGTCGGCCTGGCTTAAATGCCGGGCGGAAATCCGCGCGGGAAATCCGGAGTTCGTTCCTGCCGAGGTCCAGATCAGGTCCCGCCTGGATGCCGACGGGCTACCCGAGGTCCAGTACTTTCTGGAGGTGTTCGCGCCGGGTTATGACCAGCCTCTGGATAACCTGCTGGGATAGCGCCCCCACTGGCCCGACTGCCGGCACCGCGCGGAGTCCAGTGCCATAGGTTTGGTGCTGGCGCGCCTCTAAAGTGGCGAAGTATGCAGACGCTGCTTTAATTGGAAGACCACAACAAGAGGCTCCCGCCATGAAAGATCTGAAAAACAAAGTCGCCGTGGTGACCGGTGCAGGTTCCGGCATTGGCCGTGCCCTGGCCCATGCCCTGGCAGCCCGGGGCTGCCGCCTGGCGCTGTCGGATGTCAACGAAGCTGGCCTGGCGGAAACCGTCGCCACCCTGGACAAGAACCGTGTGAAAACCTACCGCCTGGACGTCTCTGACCGTGACGAGATCTACGCCCACGCCGAACAGGTGAAGGCAGATTTCGGCCAGGTAAACCTGGTGATCAACAACGCGGGTGTGGCGCTGTCTGCCACGGTGCGGGAAATGACTGACGACGACTTCAAGTGGGTCATGGACATCGATTTCTGGGGCGTTGCCCACGGCACACGGGCCTTTTTGCCTCATCTGATCGCCTCCGGCGACGGCCACGTGGTGAACATCTCCAGCGTTTTTGGCCTGATTGGCGTGCCCAAGCAAAGCGCCTATAACGCCGCCAAGTTTGCCGTTCGTGGCTTCACCGAATCCCTGCGCCAGGAAATGAAGCTGGAGAACCAGCCGGTGCATGTCAGCTGTGTGCACCCGGGTGGCATTCGTACCAACATTGCCAACGCCGCTCGTATGGGCAAGTCCGAAAACGCCGACGCCCAGCGTAAGGGCTTCGACAAGCTGGCCATGACCACCCCGGACAAGGCGGCCGAAATCATCGTCAAAGGCATTTTGAAGAACGAATCCCGCATCCTGGTGGGCCCGGATGCCTGGGGCATTGATGCCATCAACCGCCTGTTGGGCTCTGCCTATCAGCCACTGGTGGAGCGTTTCTCCAGAAAGAACCTGTACGTCTGATCGGTTCTAACCCCCGGCCCTTGAATACCGATTGCTTATTTTACAACCAGTCTTCAAGGGCTATACTCTGAGGCTGATCCAGGGAAGAGTCAGCATGAATACGCCAAAGCATCCCGATCTGGGCGCGGCGCTGGAACACAGCCGCTCCGGTTTGCGGGACAACCACCGCCGTACACTCGCAAGATTACTGTTTTTTGTCACCGGTTCCGCACTGGTGGTGTTTGCTGTGCTTCAGTTTTTCAACGGATTCCCCTGGGTGTCTGCCATTGAACTGCTTGCCAGCGGCCTTCTGTTCTTCGGCGCGCAACGGCTGAAGACCACGCCCCACCTGCAGCAGTGGATCTACGCCTACCTGGTGGCCATCTTCTCATTCTTTATTGTCATCATGTTGTTGCCGGATGCCTCCATCGCGGCGTTTGTCTGGGTGTTGATGATGCCGGTGCTGGCCTATTTGCTGCTGGGTAAATGCGAAGGCATGATCCTGAGCGTGCCGTTCATGGTTGTCGGCCTTGTTGTCTACTACTTCTTCCTGGAAACCGTCGGTACCGCCCACGGCATGATTGATCTGCTGAACATGGTGTTGTGCGGCGTGCTTATGCAAGTGTTCATGCATATGTACGAGGAGCGCCGGGAGGAGGCCGAGCAACGGCTGGTGGACATGGCCCAGACCGATGCCCTGACCGGACTGGCTAACCGGGCTAATTTCCAGTCCACCCTGGCCCGCACGATTGCCGAATGCGAGCGCAACGGCAGCGGGTTTGCGCTGGTGGTGATGGACATCGACCATTTCAAGCTGGTGAACGACACACTGGGCCATGATGCCGGTGATCACGTGCTGCGCAACATCGGCCAGTGTCTGAGCGAACGCCTGCGTGCCACTGACTCCGTAGGCCGTCTTGGTGGTGAAGAGTTCGGTTTGATCCTGCGGGACGTAAAACCCGCAGACGCCTTTGAACTGATGGACGAACTGCGAGAGCGTATTGCCGGCCGGGAGCTACGCTACGGTGAGGCCGGTATCCGGGTGACGGCGTCGTTCGGCATTGCCCAGTGGCCTGACCATGGCCAGGACGCCGAAACCCTGTTCTGTGTCGCCGACCGCTGCCTTTACACCGGCAAACGCGCCGGGCGAAATCGGGTGGCCCCTGCGGGACCAATACACCGTGACCGGAGCGAAAAAACCGTGGCTGGAGGTACGGTCTGAATCGGTTATCCTAGGGCGGACAGCATCGATAGCCAAGGACCGAATTCACCATGTGCGAACTGCTGGCCATGAGCGCCAACACCCCCACCGACCTGTGTTTCAGCTTCACCGGTCTGACCCGCCGTGGTGGCGAAACCGGCCCCCACAAAGACGGCTGGGGCGTATCCTTCTATGAAGGAAAGGGCGTTCGCAGCTTCCACGATTCCGACGCCAGCGCCAGCTCCCGCCTGGCCGAAGTGGTCCAGACCCACCCAATCAAAAGCGAAGTGGCCATCTGCCACATCCGCCAGGCCAACGTCGGCGAAATCTGCCTGGCCAACACTCACCCATTTATCCGCGAACTCTGGGGCCGCTACTGGGTCTTCGCCCACAACGGCCAGCTCTCCAACTTTCGGGCCGCAGAGGGGTTCTACGAGCCGGTGGGCGACACCGACAGCGAAGCCCTGTTCTGCGACATCCTCAACCACCTGCGCAGTCACTGTGACCGCAATGCACCTCCGGAGGAAGTGGTCGAGAGACTGGTGCGCCTGTCACAAACCTACGCCCGCGAAGGCGTATTCAACCTGCTGCTGAGTAACGGCGACTGGCTGTTCACCTACTGCACCACCAAAATGGCCAGCATCACCCGCCGAGCCCCCTTCGGCCCGGCTCGCCTAAAAGACGCCGACGTGACCGTCGATTTCGAATCCGAAACCACCCCCAACGACATCGTCAGCGTCATTGTCACCGAACCCCTAACGAGTGATGAACAGTGGGATGTCTACCAGCCAGGCGAGTGGCGGCTGTGGAAAAAGGGAGAAGTGATAGCGGCAGGCGGAAAATAACACTCCGGGCCAAAAAGAGCCCAGAGCACAAAGCCCAGTCAAGCAGGAGAGTGGGTTGGGAGGGCTTTCCTGCAGAAAAAAAGATGTCTGAGCGCAGCGAGTTGTTTTTTCCGGAAGGAAAGCCCTCCCAACCCGCTCGCCAGCGTAACTCCAGACCCCCCGGAGTCACGCTGAGCGGCAGACCTTACTGCAAGGTCCGCCGATTGCCATTCTTATACTGCGGCGCAATATAACCCTCGATCTCCGCCTTGAACCGCCCAATCACCTCACTGTTGTCCTTGTCCCAAGGATGGAAACCAGGCTTAAAGTACTCCAGCCAGGTCGGAATCAGGCTGGAAAACGCCCCGTCCTTGCCCCACATGCGCCACATGCCCTTGGCGGCATCCTTCAACGAGAAATGCTTGCGATCATGCATCACCATACGGCCCGTGTACCAGGTGCCGACAATGCCCAGTGCGACCGTGCTGAACACCTGATAGAACGCCCGCTCGGCGTAGGTGCCGCCAGCCTGCTGGAAGACATCGTAGGCCACCGCCTTGTGTTCGGTCTCCTCGATGGCGTGCCATACCCACAGCGGGCGCATGGATTCGTGCATGTCTTCGCGCACATCGTCCCGCTCCAGCAGCATATCCGCCATCATCGCCGTGATGTGCTCCAGGGCACAGGTAATGGCCAGCTGATGACGCTTGGGCAGCTTGCGGGCGACATCCAGGATGACTTTGAGATCCCGCTCCATCTCTTCCACCGGCATACCCTGGTCACGTACATGCTGGTTCATGGCAATGTGTTCCAAAGAATGCATGGCTTCCTGGCCAATAAAGCCCCGAACCTCATCCTTCAGTTTCTTGTCCTGAATCTGATCGCGGAATGCCCGTACCGAATCCACAAAGAACTGCTCGCCCTCGGGGAACAGCACCGACAGCGCGTTCATGGTATGACTGATCAGGTAATTGTTATCCAACCAGTACCGGGGTACCTGTTCTCCAAATTCAAAGCCCATGCGCTGCGGCTTGATCGAGACATTGTCCGGTGTATGTGAAACCTTGTTTTGCTTGTCTGTTTGAGTTGTTGTCAGCATGTCTGTACTCCTCTGCGATTGAACGCTTTGGCTGATGTCATGGCTTCAGTGTGGAGGAGTCAACGGCGTTACAGAATGCGAGGTTGGGACGGCTGTCGTTCACATTGGGACAAAAAGCGCCGCACAATTGGCCCGGGAGACAGGTAAATCGGTGCGAGCCGCCCCACTGCCAGTGGCGGTGGCTTCTGATAGAGTCAGAAACACGACAAATATCAATCAGGGACATGGCATGGCATCAACCAGTGCAGACAAAGAACGACAAATGCTGGGGCTGTTCCTGGTACCTGGCGTTTACCTGCGGGTACTGGGTGAAACGGTGCGCCAGCTTGGCCACAACGACCGTGCCCTTTACCAGGGGCTGAATTTCACGGCGGACGACCTCAAAGCCAACGACAGCCGCATCTTCGTGACCGATGCCATTCTGATGGCCCAGCGCGCCCTGGAGCTGGCCGGAAAGGATGGCCTTAGCTTCCACTTAGCCAAGGAACTGCGGTTAACCATTCACGGCACCCTGGGATTCGCTGCCCTGACCAGCCCCACCTTTGAGGGCGCGCTGGATTCCGTTCGCCGCTACCTGCAACTGCGGGCCCCGTTCCTGAGCATGAAACAGTCCCTGGCCGGTGATCAGGTGCTGGTGCAGCTATGCACCGAATTCGACGTGCCGGGCTTGTATGGATTTCTGGCCGAAACCGTCAGTGCCACCCTGATCCTGTTAACCGAACAACTACTGGACCGTGCCGACGCCGAAAGCCGGGGCTTTGCCCTGGAGGACGGCAAGCTGCCGGGCGTCTCGGTACGCCTGTCCGGCCCGGAGCCGGCTTACTACGCCCGGTTTGCCAGCCAGTTACCGGTGCGCTTTGAGTACGGCCAGCCAGAGGAAATGCTGGTGTTCCCCCGCAAGCTTCTCGATGTTCGCATGCGCCTGGCCGACGCCGAAGCCTCCCGCATGGCCCGGGACCAGTGCGAGTTTGAGCTGCAGAAAGCGCTTAAGGAACAGGGCGATATCGTGCTCGCGATTCGCAACATGCTGCGCATGACGCCCGGGCCGCTGCCGTCCCTGGAAGCCATGGCGGAGCGTTTCTGTGTGTCGTCCCGAACGCTCAAGCGCCGATTGGCGGAGAAAGACACCAGTTACCGCGAAATCGTCGAGGCGGTACTGAAAGACCGGGCGATCCAGCTGTTGCGTTATACCAATCAGTCGGTCAGCGAGATCGCCTATGAGCTGGGCTACGCAGACTTGTCCAACTTCAGCCGGGCATTTCGCAAGTGGACCGGGAAGTCGGCGTCCGAGTTTCGTGAGGGTGGGGTTGATCCGGCTCCGGAGGTGGGGCCTTGATAGTTTGTTTGTTGCGCCTTTGGGTTGGGAGCGTGACCACCCCACGCCCTGCTGACGTTTTAGAAGGTGTATCTATTAACACATAGCGGTTTTTGAGCGTTCTTTTCAGTGTTCTGTATTGGTTTTCGCAGTTGTCTTTCCCCGCCTATGCCCCGATATTGTGACGGACGGGGAGGTGGGATTATTTTTCCCGCCAGAAAAAAGATGTCTGAGCGAAGCGAGTTGTTTTTTCCAAGGGAAAAATAATCCCACCTCCCCAGTCCCGCCCCCAAAACCCACAGGCTAGGGCCGGAGTTAAAGCCAAAAAAAGGAACCAAGATGAACGGACAACCAGACACCCACAGCAAAATCATCGGCTACCTGCTCTGGATCTTCGGATTCCTCGGCTCCCACCGCTTTTACTACGGCAAACCCATCACCGGCACCATCTGGTTCTTCACCTTCGGGCTGTTCCTCATTGGCTGGATCATCGACCTGTTCCTGATCCCCAGCATGGACCGCCAGGCCGACAAGCGCTTCCAGGAAGGCAATATCAGCTACAACATCAGCTGGATACTGCTCACCTTCCTGGGTGTGTTCGGCGTACACCGCATGTACATGGGCAAGTGGATCACCGGCATCATCTACCTGCTTACCGGCGGTCTGTTCCTGATAGGTGTGCTGTACGATTTCTGGACCCTGAACAGCCAGATCTCGGAACGCAATCACGCCGACCAGATCGGCTGATTACAGGCCCGCGGCCGCTTCCAGCTCTACCAGGCCGTCTTCCAGGTAATCCAGCATCCGCTGCAGGCTGGGCAGGGTTCTTCGGCAGCCAATCAGGCCGAATTCTACCTGGCCGTTGTAGCTGGTCAGGGTCATGTTCAGGGCCAGGCGGTCCATGGCGATGGACACCGGGTACATGCCCTCCAGCTTGGCGCCATTCCAGTAACGGGGGGAGGGTGGCCCGGGCACGTTGGAAATCACCACATTAAACGTCTGCCAGTTGGGCGCCATCCCCGTCAGCAGATGGAAGGCGGCGGGCGCCAGGGTCAGGGCGGTGTAGTTGATGATTTCTTCAGACGACATATGGCGGTAGCGGTCTTTGGCTTCCTGCATGCCGTGATGGATTTTCAGCAATCGTTGACCGGCATCGTTCTCGTCCGTGTGCAGGTTAGCGAGGATGACACCCACCTGATTGCCGTCGGAGCTGTCGTCCCGGTGCAGGGAGACGGGCACGAAGGCGATCAAGGGTTTTGCCGGCAAGGCATCCTGGTTCATCAGATAGGTACGCAGAGCCGAGGCACACATGGCCGTGACCACATCATTCACCGTGGTGCCGGAGGCCTCGCACACCGCCTTGATCCGAGTCAGGCAGTAGGATTGCGCGGCGAAGCGCCTTGAACCGGTGATCTTCTGATTCAACATGCTGCGGGGCGCATGGAAAATGGAATCGTAGGCGGGGTCTTTGCGGGCCTGGTTGACCGTTTTCAGCAATTCCTTCGCCACCGTGGGAATGGTGCCCAGCTGTTTTCCGGAGCTGCCCAGTAAATGCGCAACGCTGCGCCACAGGGACGGGCTGTTATCGTCCCGTTCGGCCCTTTGCCTGGGGGGTAAGGCCCAGATCGGCGGCAGGCCCATTTCGGTGGGGTCTTCACTCAGCATCCGGGTGGCCATGCGCATGGCGGACACACCATCCACCAGGGAGTGGTGAATCTTGGTGTAGATCGCGAATTGCCGGTCTTTCAGGCCCTCAATCAGATGTACCTCCCACATCGGCCGTTCCCGATCCATCAGGTGGGAATGCTCGGCGGAGACAAACGACAACAGCTCCCGGATACGGCCGGGGGTGGGCAGCGCTTCAAAGCGGAAGTGATGCTCCAGGTCGAGATGTTCATCCTCCACCCACATCGGTTGCCCCAGTTTGTAACTCAGCCGTTGGTCGAAGGGCCTGGTCACGCGGTGCTGGGTTCTCAACTGGTCTGCGAGTTGGGCCACGTAATCATCCGGCGCGCCTTCCGGGAAGGAAAACAGCTGGAGACCACCCACGTGCATGGGTTGCTGGCGCTTTTCCAGCCAGAGAAACAGTTGATCGGTGGGGCTCAGAGGTTTCACAGCGCAATCCTTGTTATTGATCTATGGGTCGATACTAGCGCAAGTCGGCCCGGGCTTGATTGACTTTATTAACCCTACGCTGTGTTAGCCCGGCGATTACGCGGCAGGTGGTATTAGCGATGGTCACCCCGCAAGGCTTTGACTTTTTCCTCCAGCAACGGTGCAGCGGCCTGCTCCGGGGCGACGGGGTAGTCGGCCAGAAGATGTATTCTGGACCAGAAACGCTTAGGCAGGTGGCTGAACGCCGGGCCGCCGCAGTGGCTGAAGAAGCTGCCCCACAGGCCTCTCAGTGCCATTGGCACGACGGTGACCGGCCGGCGCTGCAGAATCATGTCTACGCCAGATTTGAAAGTATCCACCTCGCCGTCTTTGGTCAGTTTGCCTTCCGGGAAGATGCACACCAGATGGCCCGCGGCCAGCTCCTCATCAATGCGGTCAAAGGCCGCTTCGTAGATCTCCGGGACTTTGGATTTAGGACCAATGGGGATGGTCTTGGCCAGTCGGAAGAAACTGCCCATGATGGGGGTGGAAAAGATGTTGTGGTCCATCACAAAGCGCACCGGCCTGCGCACGGCACCGGCAATCACCAGGGCATCCATGTAGGACACGTGGTTACAGACCAGCAGCGCTGGCCCTTCTTCGGGGATCCGGTCCAGGTGATGATGGCTGACCCGGTAAACGGTGTGGGACAGTACCCAGATCACAAAGCGCAGGGCAAAATCCGGCACCTGTTGGTAAACAAAGCCCGCCACGATCAGGTTCATGATCGACAGCACCAGGAAAAACTCGGGAATGCTCAGCCCGATCACACCCAGCATCAGCATGGCCAGCAGGGCACTGATCACCATGAACAGGGCGTTAAAAATGTTGAGGGCGGCGATCACCCGCGCCCGGGTGTCTGGCGAGGCTTCTCGCTGAACATAGGCATACAGCGGCACGATAAACAGCCCGCCAAAGATGCCGATGGCCAGCAAGTCGATGGCCACCTGACGGTAATGGGGGTCGGTGATGATCATCCACCAGTCGGAGGGTATGGGCTGCTCGGGCATGTTGAAGTACAGGTCAATACCGAAGAAACTGAGCCCGAGGGAGCCGATGGGCACAATGCCCAGCTCAATCTTGTGGCCGGACAGCCGCTCACAGGCAATGGAGCCGGCGGCAATGCCAATGGTGAAAATCGCCAGCAGGATGGTGACCACGGTTTCGTCGCCCATCAGGTGGGTTTTGGCAAAGTTGGGGAACTGGGTCAGGTAGGCGGCGCCGAGAAACCAGAACCAGGAGATGGCCAGAATGCTCAGGAACACATTGTGGTTTTCCCGGGCGATGGCCATCAGCTTCCAGGTTTCCCGGAGTGGGCGGAAATGAATCCTCAGATCCGGCGCGGCCGCCTCTGCCTTGGGAATACGCAGCGCGGCGATCAGGCCTGCGACGGCAAGCAACGCAACGGCCACCGCGATCACCGGGCCCGGCACCGGAGCTTTCATCATCACGCCGGCCATCAGAGTGCCCACCAGTATGGCCACAAAGGTGCCCATCTCCACCAGCGCGTTGCCACCCACCAGCTCCGAATCCTTCAGGGCCTGAGGCAGAATGGCGTATTTTACCGGTCCGAAAAAGGCCGATTGCACACCGGTGAGGAACAACAGCAGGAACAACATCTCGTACCACCCGAACCAGAGCCCGACAGCGGCGACGCCCATGATCACCACCTCGGCAAACTTGATCCAGCGGATCACGGTAGACTTCTCGAACCGGTCCGCCATCTGGCCGGCAATGGCGGAGAACAGAAAGAACGGCAGGATAAACAGCATGGCGGCGAGGTTGACCACCACATTCGCCGACAAACCGAACAGGCCCCCGGCGGTGTAAGTGACCAGCAACAGCAAGGCGTTCTTGAACAGGTTGTCGTTGAATGCCCCGGCAAACTGGGTCACAAAAAACGGCAGGAACCGTCGCTCTGACAGCAGGCGAAACTGACTGTGATCTTCCATGACCCGGGAACCTTCAATTGGTCTTGTAATGTTGCCGGAGACTAAACCCGCCAGTGAGGGTGGTCAAGCTCTGAAACGGCCTCCATACTGGGCCACAGTCTGAGCCTGTTCAAACAACAACGACGTTTTTGGGAGCTGTCTTCAATGGATGTACAACAAGCCGTCCAGTCCCGTAAGTCCGTTCGGGATTTCCTGGACACCCCGGTCTCCGAGGCCACCCTTCGCAAAATGATCGAAACCGCCACCCGAGCGCCTTCCGGCGGCAACCTGCAACCCTGGCACCTGCACGTAGTGACCGGCGACGCCCTGGCCCGCCTGAAAAACCTGATGCGGGAGAAAGTCAGCAAAGGCTTCAACGAAGTGCCGGAATACGAAATCTACCCGCCCAAACTGCAGTCACCCTACCGCGACCGCCGCTTCGAGATTGGCGAGCTCATGTACCGACAGCTCGACATCCCCAGGGAAGACAAGGTTGCACGCTTTGAGTGGTTCAAACGCAACTTCGAATTCTTCGGCGCGCCCGTGGGCTTGTTCTGCACCGTCGACGACAACATGGGCCCGCCCCAGTGGTCGGATCTGGGTATGATTCTGCAAACCATCATGCTCCTGCTGCGCGCCGAAGGCCTGGACAGCTGCGCCCAGGAATCTTGGTCGGTGTACCCGAAAACCATCAGCGAATTCCTGGGCCTGCCCGAACACCGCAAAGTCTTCGCCGGCATGGCCATCGGCTACGCCAACCCCGACAGCCCGGTCAACCAGATCACCAGCCCGAGGGCACCGCTGGAAGAAAACGTCGAGTTCATTAACTGACCTGATCGAACCTCAGGCGGCCACCGACGCCGCCTGAGCCACCGGCACCTCCAGCCGAATCCGATTGCCGTCCAGCAGCGCCGGATACGTTTTCACCTGCACACTGTCATCCTCCAGACACTGTCCGGTACGCAAACTGAAATGCTGTTTATACAACGGCGACGCCACCACCGGCTCCCCGTTGATATCCCCGGTAATCCCCCGGGCCAGCACGTTCGAGCCACTGAACGGATCGGTATGGCTGATGGCAAACAACGCCGGCAACCGGTGTGGCAGGTAGAACACGGCGATAGGGCCATCTTCGGTCCACACCGCAATCCCGGAATCGGCCACCAGATCGTCCACCGTACAAACCGCTTCCCAACAAGTCCGAGCTTTCATAAAAAATCTCCCAAATCCCTATGTATGTCTGCTGCCTATCCCACAAACGTTTGTGAGCGTGGGGGCCGGATTCATTTTCTGGCAGGAAAAAAGATGTCTGAGCAAAGCGAGTTGTTTTTTCCAGAAGAAAATGAATCCGGCCCCCGCGCTCCGCCCCAAAATCAGAAGGCTACAAAGAAGCCACATCCAAAACAGGCCGCCGCTGCCCCCGCTCCGAAGTCCAACGCTGCACCGGATCTTTCTGTTCCGGCGCATTCACAAACTCCCGGAACCGTTTACGCTTCTCCGGATCCTCCACCGCGGTCTTCCACTCGCACTGATAGGTATCCACCAGATCCGCCATGTGCTGCTCCAGCTCCTCGCCAATACCGAGGCTGTCCTCCAGCACCACCTGCTTCAGATACTCCAGACCGCCTTCCAGATTCTCCATCCAGACCGACGTCCGCTGCAGCCGGTCCGCCGTGCGCACATAGAACATCACCACCCGGTCAATCGTCCGGATCAGCTCCTCATCTGACAGATCCGTGGCAAACAGATCCGCATGCCGCGGCCGCATACCGCCATTACCACACACGTACAGGTTCCAGCCCTTCTCCGTAGCGATCACCCCGAAATCCTTGCTTTGGGCCTCCGCACACTCCCGGGTGCAGCCAGACACCGCCATCTTCACCTTGTGGGGCGCCCGCAGGCCCTTGTAGCGATTCTCCAGGGTGATCGCCATGCCCACGCTGTCCTGCACGCCATAGCGGCACCAGGTGCTGCCCACGCAGGACTTCACCGTACGCAGGGACTTGCCATAGGCGTGGCCGGTTTCAAAACCGGCGGCGATCAATTTCTCCCAGATCTCCGGCAGCTCACTCAGGGTGGCGCCGAACAGATCCACCCGCTGACCGCCGGTGATCTTGGTGTACAGGTTGTACTCCTTGGCCACCTCGCCCAGAACGATCAGCTTGTCCGGGGTGATCTCGCCGCCGGGAATTCGCGGCACAATCGAGTAAGTGCCGTTCTTCTGCATATTGGCCATGAAGGTGTCATTGGTATCCTGCAGCGGCACGTGGTCCGTGGCCAGGATGTGCTCGTTCCAGCAGGTAGCCAGAATCGAGCCCACCGTGGGTTTGCAGAGATCGCAGCCCTGGCCCTTACCGTATTGCTTGAGCAGGCCCCGGAAGGTGCGGATGCCGTTTACCTTCACCAGATGGAACAGCTCCTGGCGGGTGTAGGGGAAGTGTTCGCACAAGTCCGTGCAGACTTCCACGCCGCGCTTTTCCAGCTCGCTGTCCACCACCTTTTTGAGCAAAGCGGCACAGCCACCACAGCCGCTGCTGGCCTTGGTTTCAGCCTTCACGCCGCCCAGATCGGTGCAGCCGGCGTCAATCGCGCAGCAGATGTCGCCCTTGGTGACGTTGTGGCAGGAACAGATGGAGGCGGTATCCGGCAGGGCATCGGCCCCCAGGGCCGGGGCACCGCCTTCGCTTTCCGGAAGAATCAGTGCTTCCGGGTTCGCCGGCAACTCAATGCCATTGAGGGCGTATTGCAGCAGGGTGTCATAGGGGCCGTTATCGCCCACCAGAATGGCGCCCAACAGGGTCTTGCCGTCCTGGCTCACCACCATGCGACGGTAGTGGCCGGCCTGCTCATCGTTAAAGCGGATGTTGCGGGCGCCGAGAGTCTTGGCATGGGCGTCGCCGATGGAGCCCACATCCACTCCCAGCAACTTCAGTTTGGTGCTCATGTCGGCACCGGTGAAGGCCGCAATTGCGTCATTGTTCAGCGCCGCTGACAGAGTGCGGGCCATGGTGTAACCGGGCGCCACCAGGCCGAAGACAAAGTTGTTCCAGAGCGCGCATTCACCGATGGCGTGGATGTTAGGGTCCGAGGTAGCGCACTGATTGTTGATTACAATCCCGCCGCGTTCGCCCACTTCCAGTCCGCAGGCCCGGGCCAGGGCATCCTGGGGGCGAATGCCGGCGGAAAATACAATCAGGTCGGTTTCCAGATGGCTCTCATCCGAGAAATTCATCCGTAGCCGCGCGCCACTGCCCGGCACGATGGCGGTGGTGGCTTTCTCGGTGTGAACCTGCACACCAAGGTCTTCAATTTTCTGGCGTAACAGGGCGCCGCCCTGATCGTCCAGCTGAACCGGCATCAGGCGCGGGGCAAACTCCACCACGTGGGCCTGTAAACCAAGGCTTTTCAGCGCGTTTGCTGCTTCCAGCCCCAGCAGGCCGCCGCCGACCACGACACCGGTTTTAGCTGACTGGGCACTGGCCTGAATGGCGTCCAGATCGTCCAGGGTGCGGTACACGAAGCAGCCATCCTGATCGTTGCCTTCAATCGGCGGTACAAACGGATAGGAGCCGGTGGCCAGCACCAGTTGATCGTAGGTGTACGCGCCTTTCGGCGTTGCCACCACGCGGGTGTTCCGGTCGATGGCGGTGACCGGCTCATTCAGGCGAAGGTCAATGCCTTGTTCCGAGTACCAGTCTGCTGTGCCCATAGCGAGGTCCGCGTGGGTGGAACCGGTGAAGTACTCCGACAGATGCACCCGGTCGTAGGCCAGCTGTTTCTCCTCACCGAATACGATCACCTGGTACGCCTCGGCCGCTGGGGACTGGCTGAACTGTTCCAGGAAGTGATGGCCAACCATGCCGTTGCCGATCACGATCAGGGTCTGTTTATTCATCATGCTGTCCTCTCTCTTGGCAGCCAATCAGGCTGCTGCGTCGCAATAGGGTTTGCCGAAAGCGATGGTGTCCCGGTAGCGGGATATATCCGTGCCTGAACGAATCAACTCGCTGTACCAGGGGCCACTGCTGGTGTCGCCGAGCAGAATGGCGCCGGTCAGGCGGTTGTGTTCCACCAGCAGTTGGCCGTAGACCGCTTGGGCGTAGTCCTGCCACACAATGGTTTCGGTGTGTGGGCCCGGAGTGATCGGCCCGCAGGAAAAAATGGGGAGGTCACTGATTTTCAGGCGGGTGGCGATTTCTCCTGGTGTGAAACCCGGGCTTCCGGACACCTGGCAGAGATGCCGGGCCAACACGGCCGCCTGCTCGTAGCCGGGCTCCACCAGGCCAAACGTGTGTTCCTGAAACTGGCAGCATTCACCGAGGGCGTGGATATGAGGATTGGAAGTGGTCATCTGCGAATCCACTTGTACACCCCGGTCGCAGGCCAGGCCGGCTGCTTCTGCCAGTGCTTTGTTCGGATGAATACCGGTTGCCAGCACCACCAGGTCAGTAGCCAGCACGGTGCCGTCGCTCAGTTGTACCGCCTGGACCTGGTGTTTGCCCAACAGCGCCGCAGGTTCTGTACCGGTCAGAACGGTGAGGCCCCGTTGCTGTAACTGGTGCTTCAGTAATTCTCCGGCGGCTGGATTGAGCTGGCTGTTCAGAAGGTGCCCACTGCGATGCAGAATTGTGACGTCCATATCCCGGGCCCTGAGCCCCTCGGCCGCTTCCAGGCCAAGAAAACCGCCGCCGATGACGACCGCACGGCGATGTGTCTGCGCCCGGTGAATCAGGGTGCGGGTATCAGTCAGATCCCGGAAGGTCATCACGCCATCCAGATCCTCGCCGGGCAGGCCAGGACGTGAAGGGCTGGCGCCAGTGGCCAACACAAGGGTGTGGTACGCCAGCGTGCGCCCGCTTGCGGTCGTTACCCGGCGCTGATGCGGCTCGATGGCCGTGACCGGCTCACGGTTATAGACCTCGATTTTGTGCTGGCGGAACCAGGACCGGGGGTTCAGTTCCAGCTCCGACTCCCGGACCTGATTCGCCAGCAAGGACGACAGCTGGATTCGGTTATAAGCAGCGAAGGGCTCGCCGTTGAACACCACAATGCGGCTGAACGGGTGCCCTGTGGCCACCAGTTGCTCCAGCAATCGCTGCGCAACCATGCCGTGGCCGCAGATCACCAGCGCAGGGGTCTGTGTGTGTTCCATAGGTGCGCTCCCTTACTCAACGAATAGCCGAAAACCAAACGAAAAAAGCCGGAGCATCATGCTCTCCGAAGAGAACAGATGGTCCGGCACCAATGCCAACAACAATGATCTGATGGTCCGGCCTGATTCCATGGCCGGGACAGTCGTCCTTGGTTAGTACTTAGCGATCTCCATGCCAACTTTTTAACTCCATTTAATTCAGTTGCTTAGATGATATCGCTGCTGGATTTCACCTGTGCCGGCCAAAAAAGATGCCCCGGGATGGGGCGAAGCGCACGAAGATGATGCCGGTGGTTCTGGCCTGTTAATTGCTGCAGTCCTGGCAGACAGGAACTGCTGTGTACCGATACCAGGAGTTGCACCATGAACAGCAAACGCCAGCCCAACACGACCGCGACCGCGACAGCCGCAGACTTTCTGATGGCCTCCCGGCAGTGCGAAATCCGCAATCTGGAGTACTTTCTGCAGATGGGGCGGCTGGTGCAGAGCGTGGGTAACCTGGTGCACGGACTGCAACGGGAGCGGGGGGCTACCAATCTGTATCTGGGGTCCGGTTGCCAGCGTTTCGCCCGGGAGCGTTCGGTCATCCTGAAAGAGAACGACCAACTGACCGCAATCTTCCGTAAGGCGCTGACTGACATACAGGAAGACCTGACGACCCATCCGGTCAGCAGCCCGCTGTTGGGGCATATTGCCAGCGCCCTTCATAGCCTCGATCAGCTGGCCGAGTTCAGGCAGAAAGTGGTCGGGCAGGAAGCCAGCGTGGCGGATGCCACGGACTGGTTCTGCGACGCCATCCATCAGCTGATTACGGTGGTTTTTGAAGCCGCCGAAACCGTCGCTGAACCCTCCATCGCCGGCCTGTTGGTGGCCATGGTGCATGTGATGAATGGCAAGGAATACTGTGGCCAGGAGCGGGCGGCAGGCTCCGCGGGATTCTCCAGCGGCCAATTCGAAAACGCACTGTCACGGCGCATGATGCACCTGGTTGAAGCGCAGGAACGTTGTTTCGAGGTGTTTGTCGCCTTTGCCAACGACGATAGCCTGGCCCTCTGGCAAACCCTGCGGTCTCACCCGCGGGAACTGGAAATAGAACGGATGCGCCAGAAGGCGGTGTCGGTGGGACCCTATAAGTCCCTGGACAGGGAAATGGCCGACCGTTGGTTTAACCTGATGACCGACCGCATGGATGACCTCAAGAAAATCGAGGACTCTGTAGAGAACGCCTTCCACCACCGTTGCGTGGAACGATACACCGAGGCGCGCCACTCCCTGGCTCATCAGGAAAGCCTGTTAGCCTCGCTGGAACAGCGGAACACCTCGACAATGCCGGTGCTGGTGGTCTGCGATAATGGTGTAGATGCGAGTACGGCAGATGCCTGGGCCGGTGACGGTGTCGGGCAGCAGTCTGGCCGGTCCATCTTTGATCTGGTTCAGGAGCAAACCCGCCGCCTGCGACAGATGTCTGAAGAGCTGCAAAGTGCAAAAGAAGCTCTGGAGGACCGGCGCACCCAGGAAAAGGCGGTGTTGCTCTTGATGGAGCATCGTGACATCAGCAACGACGAAGCCCATAGATTGCTGCGAAAGCTGGCGATGGATCAGGGCAAACGCCTGCCTGACGTGGCTAGAGCCTTGGTCTCCATGGCCGGCGTGCTGGGCTGAACGCCAAGGTGCACCGGGGCGGTCGTTCTACCACCGCCCCGGTACCGACTCAGGCTGTTGCAGTCTGCTTCTCACCCTCCGATTCCCGCTTCGCTGAACTGGCGCCTCGCCGACTATTCAGCGTTTCCAGCTTGCGCTGCTTCTCATACAGGAACGACAGCACCTCCTGCCGGTAATGCACGTACTTGGCATCATCCGCCAACGTCACCCGATTACGCGGCCGAGGCAAATCAATGTGCAGATCCTCCCCCACCGTCGCCGCCGGCCCGTTGGTCATCATGATGATGCGGTCCGACAACAGCACCGCCTCGTCCACATCGTGGGTGATCATGATCACCGTATTGTTCAGCTCCTGCTGAATCTCCATCAGCGAATCCTGCAGATGTGCCCGAGTCAGCGCATCCAGGGCCCCGAACGGCTCATCCATCAGCAGCACGCTCGGTTTCATCGCCAACGCCCGGGCAATCCCCACCCGCTGTGCCATACCCCCGGAAATCTCCCCCGGCCGCTTATTGGCGGCGTGGGCCATATTCACCAGCTCCAGGTTGTGGGTAATCCAGTCCCGGCGCTCCTTACGGTTCATCGACTTACGAAACACCTGCCGAACAGCCAGCTCGACATTCTCATACACCGTTAACCAGGGCATCAGCGCATGATTCTGAAACACCACCGCCCGCTCCGGCCCTGGTGAATTCACCTCATGCCCGTCCAGCACACAGCCACCCTTGGAGGCCTGCAGCAAGCCGGCGACGATATTAAGCACGGTCGATTTACCACAGCCGGAGTGGCCGATCAGTGAAACGAACTCCCCTTTCTGGATCTTCAGGTTCACATTGTCCAGGGCAACGAACGGCCCTTTCGGCGTATCAAACGCCATTTCAACGCCAGTTAACTCTAAATGTGATTTAGCCATAACAGAATCCCCTAAACAGGTCAGACGAGCGCCGGGTGGGTAGTGCCTCCCGGGACCCTCAAAAACATGGATGTTTTTGCGGAGCGTACAGGGACGTATTCACCGTGTGTCCCGGGAGGCACTACCCACCCGGTGCGGCATGCTCCGCCGTCAGAGATTTCAGGGTTAAACGCGGCAATGGGTGAGTGTTGGCTACTCATTCCAGGCCACCTTCTTCTGAATCAACAGCATCACCCGATCCAGCAAAAACCCGATAAACCCGATGGCCAGCACCGCCACCATGATCCGGCTCAACGACTGACTGCTGCCATTCTGAAACTCATCCCACACAAACTTCCCAAGCCCGGGACTCTGCGCCAGCATCTCCGCCGCAATCAGCACCATCCAGGCAATACCCAAAGACACCCTCAACCCGGTAAAAATCATCGGTACCGACGACGGCAGCACCACCTTGCGAACGTGGGTCCAGAACGACAGCTTCAGCACCTTCGACACATTCAGCAGGTCCGGATTCACCGCCGCCACCCCAACGCTGGTATTGAGAAGCGTCGGCCACAAACTGCATAGGGTGACCGTGATCATCGACGTCAGAAACGACTTCTGGAACATCGGTTCATCGCTGACGTACGTGGCTGACACCACCATGGTCACCAGTGGCAGCCAGGCTAGGGGCGACACCGGCTTGAAGATCTGGATCAGCGGATTGACCGCCGCCTGAAAATACCGGTTAAGACCGAACACAATTCCCAGGGGCACCGCAATCAGCGTGGCCAGGGCAAATCCAGACAACACCGTGACCAGGCTGGTACCGATCTGGTCGATAAAAGTGGGTGCGCCGGGATAAGACCGGATCCGCACCTCCGCCTCCGGGTTGTCAGCCAGAATCCTGGCATTACGCTGCTCCTGCATGGCGATGAACTGGCTGGCGCGTTCCCGCTGGTTGGCGTGCTCTTGCCAGAGTTGCCCCGCCTGCTCCCAGACCTGAGCCGGCCCCGGAAAGGCGCCAAGGGACGTCTGCACCTGGGGAGCTGCCAGATGCCAGAATCCCAGAAACACCAGAATTCCGATCAAGGGCAGCAAACTCTGTTTGCCGGCCGCCAACAATTCATTCGGGCTCAGCCGGGCGAGCAGGTTGCGGCTCCTGGTCGCCATCGACTGACCAATCCTTATGCTTAATGTGCTCATGTTGTGCCCCCTTACGGTGTCTCGGTGCCTTTCAGCCCGATATCAAAGCGGTCTATGTAAGCGTTCGGCTCGCGAGGTGTGAAAGGCACACCGTCAATCAGCTCGCCCTGGTAGGGGCGTTCAAAGTTCTCGGCGTCAAAGTCCGGGAAGTCACTGGCATTCATCACGCCATCATCGATCAGTGACTGTGCGGCCTGAGCATACAGATCACCCCGGTATACCCTGGCTGCGGTCTGCATGTACCAGTCATCCGGCTTGGCGTCCGGAATCTGGCCCCACCGGCGCATCTGGGTCAGGTACCAAATGGCATCCGAGGGATAGGGGTAGGTGGCGTGATAGCGGAAGAACACGTTGAAGTCCGGAACCTCCCGCACATCCCCTTTCTCGTATTCGAACGTGCCGGTCATAGAGTTGGCGATCACGTCTTTGTCTGCGCCCACGTAGCTGGAGCGTGAAAGCAGCTCTACCGCTTCCTGGCGATTTGCGTTGTCGTTTTCATCCAGCCAGTAAGCCGCGCGGATCAGTGCCCGTAACAACCGAAGGTGGGTATTGGGATGCTTCTCTGCCCAGGTCTCGGTCACACCAAAGACTTTCTCAGGGTTGTTTGGCCAGATCTCATAATCAGTGATGACCGGCACCCCGATGCCCTTGAATACCGCCTGCTGGTTCCAGGGTTCGCCCACGCAGTAGCCCTGAATGGTGCCGGCTTCCATGGTCGCCGGCATTTGCGGCGGCGGGGTAACGGACAGATGAACATCGGCCTGCAAGGTGCCACTGGTATCACCCCGTTGTGGGGCGTAGAAGCCGGGATTCAGGCCACCGGCCGCCAGCCAGTAGCGGAGTTCGTAGTTATGGGTGGACACCGGGAACACCATGCCCATCCGGAACCGCTCGCCTTTGCTCAGGGATTGCTCCACCGCCGGTTTCAGTGCGCTCGCGGAGATCGGGTGGGCGGGTTTGTCGCCATCCATTTCCAGGTGGGGCTTCATGGTGTCCCACACCGCGTTGGACACGGTAATCGCGTTGCCGTTGAGGTCCATGCTGAAGGCGGTAATGATGTTGGCCTGAGTGCCATAGCCAATGGATGCGCCCAGAGGCTGGCCGGCCAGCATGTGGGCACCGTCCAGCTCGCCGGTGATCACCCGGTCCAGCAGCACTTTCCAGTTGGCCTGCGCCTCCAGTTCCACGAACAGGCCTTCGTCCAGGAAGTAGCCTTGCTCCCAGGCAACCGCCAGGGGCGCCATATCGGTGAGTTTGATGAAGCCCAGCTTCAGGTCTGGTTTCTCGGCTGGCCCGATGCTCGCCTGGGCCAGTGTGCTCAGCCCGATCAGCGCGGCTGTGAGCAAGCCTCTGAGTTGATGACGGCGTGTGTTCATGCTGTTACCTCTCTGTGTCTCTCTTTTCTGGCGCGCAAAAAAAACGCCCACCCTCCGTTTCCGGAGAGCAGGCGCCAATGCCTTAGAATGAGAGATGTGATGTCTTGATGGTTCGCTGTTACCTCAGCATAAGCCGTGCCATTTTTTAATATTCATAGTTTTCAAAGGTTTGATGTCCATCTCCGTGTTTGGCGAGGGAAACGACAGTAAAGCCCGGTCTGTTTTTGGTGCAACCTGAGCGATTTCGCACCAATGTGAAACCTCAAGTCAGGGGATATCCCGGCCTTGCCTGAGCTGATGACCTGCTGAACAAGGCCATAGCCCGGGTGTTGCCACATGGCCGGCCTGGTAAATGCTGGTTTGGCAATCTCTGGCCCCGTTATTGCTTTCCATAAAACAGACAATTTTGGCAAAGAAGCCCGCCCCGGCTCTGGAAACAGACCCCGGATGGCGGGCTTTTTTATGGGTAAAGCAGAGGATTGATCATGAAAAACCGCCGAACCACTCCTGAAAGTACCGCTACCACTTGCCCTTATTGCGGTGTGGGCTGTGGCATTCTGGCGAAACCTGACGCCGCTCAGGGCGATGTAGGGCACCCGGCCAATAATGGTCGCCTTTGCGTCAAGGGTTCTGCGTTGCATGAGACCGTGACCGGACACGACCGGTTGCTGGCCCCTCGTGTGGCAGGGCATAACGTTGAGTGGTCGGAAGCTATTGACCGGGTAGCGGAGGCCATCCGTGTTTCGGTCAGAGATCATGGCCCGGAGTCTGTGGCTTTTTACCTGTCTGGCCAACTGCTCACCGAGGACTATTACATCGCCAACAAGCTGGCCAAGGGCTTTATTGGCACCCCGCACGTGGATACCAATTCCCGGTTGTGCATGTCGTCCGCGGTGGCAGCCCACAAGAGGGCGTTTGGTGAGGACTGCGTGCCCGGCTGTTATGAGGACCTCGAACTGGCGGACTTACTGGTGCTGGCGGGCAGTAATGCCGCCTGGACGCATCCGGTGCTTTATCAGCGGATAAAAGCGTCCCACCGGTCCGGGCGCAAAGTGGTGGCCATTGACCCAAGGCAAACCGCAACCACAGAGATGGCTGACCTGCACCTGCAACTGCGGCCGGGAACCGACACCCTGCTGTTCAATGGCTTACTGGTTTGGCTGAATGACCACGGAGCCCTGGCCACACAGTACATGGAACAGCATTGCAACGGTTTCGAGGAAACCCTGAGCGTGGCCCGCGCCTGCGCTCCTTCGATACTGGCGGTCGCCCGTGGCTGTGACCTTCGGGCTGTGGACGTGGAACGCTTCTATCGGTGGTTCGCCGAAACCGATCGGACAGTCACCGCCTTTTCCCAGGGTATCAATCAGTCGGTGGCTGGCACCGACAAGGCCAACGCCATTATCAACTGCCACCTGGCCACGGGGCGTGTTGGCCGGCCCGGCGCCGGTCCGTTTTCACTCACCGGTCAACCTAATGCCATGGGTGGGCGGGAAGTGGGCGGTCTGGCCAATACCCTGGCGGCCCACATGGACTACGACACGCCCGGCGCGGTCCAACGGGTTGCCGACTTCTGGCACAGTGAGAAATTGGCAGCGGGACCGGGCTATAAGGCGGTGGATCTGTTTGAAGCCGTTCATCGGGGCGACATCCGGGTGCTCTGGGTGATGGGCACCAATCCTGCCGTCAGCCTGCCCGACAGCGCCCGGGTCCGGGAGGCCCTGGCGCGATGCGAGACCCTTATAGTCTCAGATTGCGTGGCCCAGACCGATACCACGGCGTATGCCGATATCCTGCTGCCTGCCGCCGGGTGGGGCGAGAAGGACGGCACCGTGACCAACTCGGAACGGTGCATTTCACGCCAGCGTCGATTTTTGCCCGTGCCAGAGGGTGTCCGGCCGGATTGGCGAATCATCCGGGATGTCGCCCAGGCGCTCGGTTATGGTCACGCCTTTGATTACCAGGAACCTGCGGAGATTTTCAGGGAACATGCGGCACTGTCCGGTTATGGTAACGGCGGTGAGCGAGTGTTTGATATTTCCGCCCTGGCCAAGCTGAGCCCCGCGGAATATGACCGGCTCCAACCCGTGCAGTGGCCGCTTACCGGGGGCAATCCCGGCTCCTGGCTGCAGACCCGACGGCTGTTCTCCGATGGTCGTTTCCCCACGCCCGATGGCCGCGCCCGCCTGGTACCGGTTTCGAACCTGCCGCCCGGACAGCAGCCCGATGCCCGGTATCCCCTGATCGTGAATACCGGCCGTATCCGGGACCAATGGCACACCATGACGCGCACGGCAAGGGCGCCCAGACTGTTTGCCCATCGCAGTGAGCCTTTTATCGAGGTGCACCCGAAGGACATCGCCACCTTTGGCTTAATGGAAGGCGCACTGGCTACCCTGACAGGGCCAACCCGAAAGGGATTTACCGGCCGGGTCCGGGCCAGCGCCGCACAGAGACCCGGAGAGGTATTCGTTCCAATTCACTGGAACCGGCAGTTTGCATCCTCAGCCTTGGCCTCCAACCTGATCGCCCCCATCGTCGACCCGATTTCGGGGCAGCCGGAAGCCAAATTTGGCGTAGCCACCCTTCGGCCACTCATCACCCGATGGCAAGCCCGGCTGATGCTGCCCGCGGCCGGGGGCACCACATTGGACGCTATGTCACTGGACTACTGGAGCCACCAGGCGCTGCCTCATAGCCGGTCCTGGTGGCTGGCCGGTCGACGGTCCATGGACTGGCGTGAATGGGCCCAGCAGGTGTTCGCCAGGGAACCGGAGCTGGTTATGCAAGATGTTGCCCGGCGTCGTTTTCGTGCGATCTGGCTCACTGGCAACCGGTTGGATGGCGTATTGCTTGTGGAGCCCTGTGTGCAATCCATGCCGGACCTCGGCTGGTTGGATGATTGTTTTGGCTCCGATAACCTAACGCCGGAGCAGCGCCGATCCTTGTTGGCTGCAGGCTCGATTGATGCAGAACCGACCGGACCGCTGGTCTGCAGCTGTTTCCAGGTAGGCGAGCGCCAGATCAACCAGGCAATCGAGGATGGGGCCGCCAGCGTTGAAGCCTTGGGCCAGCGGCTGCAGTGCGGCAGCAATTGTGGCTCTTGTATACCTGAAATTCGTGGCTTGCTGGCGAAATCGGCGGATCGGGAGCCTGCCTGAAACCGGATCAGTCCGGGCTGCGTAGCAAAGAAACCGGCACCCGGTACCGCAAACCGCGGGCATTCAAAGTAACCGCAACCGTGCAGGTTTTTCGGTTCACCCGGACGACCTGGCCCCGTTTCTCGTGCCGGCCTTCGCCAAAACAGACCGCATCGCCTATTTGCCACTGTTGGAGTGCCCGGACGGGGTTGGGGAATTCAAAGGGTGTGCTGGAAAGCTCCACTCCGGTTTTTCCTGCAGTCTCCTCAAGATACTGCCGGGTGGCGATTGCCGCACCGCTGCTATACAACCCGTCCAGCGCCGAATAGAAATGCCGGTTGTGCACTGAACCATAGTGTCGCTGGCCTGCACTGTATTGCAGCAAATGGGCAAACTCATGGCAGCAGGTATGGGACAGCAGGTTCAATACACTCACCTCGCCCCCAAAATAGCCCCGGCCCCGGATCTCCCGCGTCGATAACCAGCCCTGAGCGGTTTCCGGCTGATGCTTGGCGGCAATCATCCTGACCCCGTAGTTAATCAGATGCTGTTTACGCGCCGGATCATAACGGTGATAGGTGGCCTGGCCAGACCCCACCCGCAACGCCAGCCCGGCGCCCCGGTTTTGCTCCCGAACCCGGGCTTCGGCGGGCGTCCACAGGATGTGGCGCGTGGCTTGGCACATGAGAGTGCCGATTGCTCGAATGGTTTCTGAATGCGGGGGTGTCACAGAAGTCATCGATCCGGTTTAGCCCATGCTGTGGGGTAATGTGAAAACAGTATTCTCCGGTAATCTGCCGTTAAAAACAAAAACGGCCGGCCCGAAGGCCAGCCGTTTTGGGTGATCGACCCTGAAAAAATCAGGCTTCGATCGGCGTACGCCAGTCGTCTGCACCGGAAGTACCGGCAACGGCATGCTCCCAGGTGACCTTGCGGTAAGACAGGGAAACAGTCACCAGCTGGGTGAAGTCAGCGTTGGCTGCGTCCTGGCAGTGGGGCATGTTGCAGTTGATGTCGATGATGGTGGCATCTTCCAGGATGGTGGAGAAGAAGTGCTCCTGCTTACCTTCTACGGAAGTGCGGTACCACTTGAGCTCTACCTTCGGCAGCATTTCGCCGGAAGCCAGGGCGTTGTACATCAGCGGGGTGGCTTTGTTCAGGGCAGAAGTGAACTTGAACGGCTTGTGTACACGCTGGCCGGAAGGCTGACCAGACTGTGGGTCAGTCGGAACGGTGACAACGTGGCTGAATTCCTGAACCAGCACTTCGTCTTCGTGACCTTCAACGTAGATGTTACCTACGGAGTCGGAAGTGAATGCGCCAGCGGTGATGTTACCCTGAGTTTTACCTTCGATGCTGATATAACAAGGAGTTGGCATAGTCTGCTCCATGACGTTTAAGTGAATGTTTGTCCCCGGGCTGTTCCCTGGACGCGCTTACTGGTTACAAGCGCTGTGCCAAATCTAAAAAAACTATTGAATACAATCGCCTAAGTAATTTCTGGCGACACTGAAATTTGTCGTGAGCAAACCGTTGCTTGCCCTTTGGGCGAGCTTTTGCTGGCCGGGCAAGAAGTTGCCCGCTCAGGGGCGCCAGGCGAATGATGCCAGCAAGGCGAGTAACAACAGCGCAGACATTCCCTGCCAGAAGGCCACCGGGTGGCGCTCCATCAGGGGTTTCTGGTGATGCTGCTGCCACTGTGGATTGGGTTGGCGCAGGTCGAACAGGAACTCCGACAGGGTCGGGTAGCGTTTGTGGGGTTCCGGGTGCAGGGCACGGGCCAGTGCGTGGTCAATCCAGGCTGGCAGGTCCTCCCGGTGCAGGCGAGCGGGATGGTATCTAAGCTGACGCAACTGGCGGTGATTGCGAATGCCCGGTATCCGGGTGCCGTAGGGTAGCTGGCCGGTCAGCATCTGATAGGCGATTACGCCCAGGGAAAACTGGTCCGCCTGCCAGCCGGTAGTTTCACCGAGACAGGCTTCCGGAGCACTGTACAGTGCAGCGCCACGGGGCCAGGTGGGCTCATCGTAGCCATGAAGTTCCTGCAGGCCGGCGATGCGGGTGGCGCCGAAGTCGATGAGCACCACGGTGCCCTCGCCGTTGATCAGGATATTCTCCGGTTTCAGGTCCTGGTGCACCATTTCCAGCCGGTGAAACGCCCGCAGCCCCCGGGCAATCTGTTCCACCAACTGGCGCACGGTTTCCAGTGCCGGCGCCGGGTGGTCCAGAAGCCATTGCCGCAGGCTGATGCCCTGAACGTACTCGGTGGCCAGGTACAGGCAGCTGCGTGGGCGTTCCGGCGCAAACGCTTTCACCACGTGAGGGCTGTCGATGCGCTGGGCTACCCATTGCTCGGTGGCAAAGTGCTCCAGCCCCGCCGGGTTTTCGCGCAGTTCCATAGCCGGAACTTTCAGGGCGACTTGCCGATTGCTGGCTTGATCGACGGCCAGGTAAACCTGGCTGCGGCTACTGGCGTGAATCGGCCGCACAATTCGGTAGCCGTCCAGCACCTGTCCTGGCGCCAGTTCCCGGGCGAAGGGCAGTTGCTGAACATCCCGGGTAACTTCGTCATTGCTTTTTCCACCAGCAACCGAGTTCACCCGAACCAACTGCACGCTCAGGTTGTCGTCGCTGCCGGCAGCGAGAGCGTGGCGGACCAGCTCTCGGGCGGCATGGTCCAGGTCTTCCCCCGCCGCTCGGATAATGCCGGCCATGTCACGCTCGGTCAGATGTTCATAGGCGCCGTCAGTCGCCAGCAAAAAAGTATCACCCGGCCATACCGGCACCGCCAGGTAGTCGATGTCGACCTGCTGGTTCAGCCCCATCGCCCGGTTCAGGCAGCTGTCTTCCTGTGACAACCATACCCGGTGATCGGTGGTTAGCCGCTCCAGCGAGCCCCCCTGCAACCGATAAATACGGGCATCGCCAACATGGAACAGATGGGCTGTCGCCGATTTCAGTACCAGCACACTTAGGGTGCAGACGTAGCCCCTGTCCCGATCATAACGGTAGCGGCTTTGCCGGGTCTGGGCGTGCAGCCAGGCGTTGGTAGCCCGAAGCACCCGCTGGGCAGACTGCTTTACCGACCAGCTGTCCGGCGTCGCGTAATAGTCGCTCAGAAAGCCAGCAACCGCGGATTCGCTGGCAATCTGGCTGACGTTGCTGGAGCTGATGCCATCGGCAATCGCCACCGCAATGCCCTTGGTGCCCAACTGATGGTTATCCGGGATTATCAGTCCATGAAAATCCTGATTGACCGGCTTGGGCCCCTGGTCAGTGTGCTGGCCGGTGGAGACCGTGAGCTGTGAGGTCATACCGCATTGGTGTTAAAGCGTTCTGGCAGAGTACGCTTGGGAGCCGTGCGCACATGGGTGGCATAGAGAGTCAGACCAGTGAACGACAGGCCGCCAACCAGGTTACCCAGCACGGTGGGAATTTCGTTCCAGACGAAGTAATCCATGATGCCGAATTCACCGCCCATCAGAAGGGCAAAGGGGAGCAGGAACATGTTGACGATGGAATGCTCAAAGCCCATGTAGAAGAACAGCATGATTGGCATCCACATGGCCAGCACCTTGCCCTGTACCGTGGTTGAGATCATCGCCCCGACCACGCCCATCGACACCATCCAGTTACAGAGTACGCCCCGCAGAAAAATGGTAAACCAGCCGGCTACCCCATGTTCCGCGTAGCCTAGCGTGCGCTCTTTGCCAATGGCAGCAATGCGGTCGCCAACCACGCCGGGTTCGGTATTAAAGCCGTAGGTCAAGACAAAGGCCATGATGACAGCGACGATTAAAGCGCCGGCAAAGTTACCCAGGAATACCCAGCCCCAGTTGCGAAGAATGCCGCGGGTATCCACCCTCGGGCGTTTGTCCAGCAGTGCCAGGGGGTGAGCATGAATACCCCGGTGAGCAGGTCAAAACCCATCAGGTAGAGCATGCAGAAGCCCACCGGGAACAGCATGGCGCCAATCAGCGGGCTGCCTGTCTGAACGGCAACGGTGACCGCGAATGCCGCTGCCAGGGACAGGATGGCACCGGCCATAAAGGCCCGGATCAGTACATCCCGGGTAGCCATGTAGATTTTCGATTCACCGGTGTCCACCATTTTGGTGACGAATTCCGACGGCATGATGTAAGACATAGGTTATTCCCTGATTCCTTCCGGGCCCGCGTCTTTCTGGGGGCGAAAAAAAACGGCGATGCCCATGGACTGCCGTGGTTGGCAGGCATGAGCAGACGCCGTCGTCTGAAAGATTGCTGTTTGGGCAGACTAAATTCGATCTGCTGACCAGGACTCAGCAGGCACCGTGCCAGCTCTGAGATTTTCAGGGAAAGCGATTTTAATTCAGTAGGTAATGGAGGGGGAGTGTTTTGTTATCTTGAGCCGGTGTTCGCGGGCTTGCACCGGCTC
This sequence comes from Marinobacter sp. NSM, assembly GCF_052380025.1. Taxonomy (NCBI): domain Bacteria; kingdom Pseudomonadati; phylum Pseudomonadota; class Gammaproteobacteria; order Pseudomonadales; family Marinobacteraceae; genus Marinobacter; species Marinobacter sp. NSM. The sequence continues at coordinate 368,564 of NZ_JBQTCK010000002.1, read as the reverse complement.
AGTGCGATCTGCGCATCTGTGGTGCGGGTTCAGCGCAGGCTGAAGCGAACCGGCAGCGCGTAGGTAAACGTCTGGCCCCGCATGGTGTCCGGCACTTTGGGCAGGGGCGCTGCCTGGGCCAGCATCTGCATGGCTGAGTCATCAAGCAGTTGATGCCCGGAGCTGTCCCGCAGCGAATGGCTGACCAGCGAGCCGTCGCGGGCAAATTCGAAGACGATCACCGGGGTGCCTTCCTGCCCGAGGCGGCGGGCTCGCCGGGGGTATTCGTAATAGCGGGCCAGGTGGCGGCTGAGTTTGCTCAGGTAGCTGTCGACATCGCTGGAGTTCCCGGCGTTCTGGAGGGGTATCACATCCTGGCTGTTATCGGCATCTGCTTTCTCCCCGGCTTCTTCCACAGCCGCTGTATCCGTGGGTGCTGGCGTGCTGGGCTCGCTGACTGGCTCGGCAACGGGCTCTGGCTCCGGAGCCGGTTCGGGCTCGGGTTCTGGCTCTGGCTCAGGTTCGGGCTCAGGTTCGGGCTCAGGTTCCGGTTCCGGTGTCGGCTCGGGTTCCGGGGTGGGTTCCGGTTCCGCCACGGGTTCCTGTTGAGGTTCTGGCGATTGTCGGCCAGCAAGGCTGATCCGGATGGCCGGAGCGGTGTTGACAGCGCTGTCGCCCAGCACCGGAAGTTCCATGGGGTTGTCCGGCGCCATCAGTGCCAGCGTGGCTAGCGTCGCCACAATGGCGGCGGTCAGAATCAGTGCTTTCGGGCCTCGTCCTGCGGTTGTCATGCCCCGGGCTCCGTCAGCAGCAGCACGTCGGTGTAGCCGCCGGTTTCCAGAAGACCAAGCAGATCCTCCAGATCAGCCATGGTCAAGCCCTGGTCTGCTGCAATGCGTAAAGACGCCTGTTCTTCAGGTTCGGGCAAACTTGCCAGCAGTCGGTCCCGGCTGACCGTTTCTCCACCCACGGTCCAGCTGCCATCGGCTTTGACCATCAGATCTGCCTCTGGAGCGCGCTCTTCTTTTAGCTGCGCACTGCCAGGCAGTTCCGGCAATGGGTCTTCAGTGAGCTGGCCGGCAACAATAAAGAACATCAATAGCAGGAACACCAGATTGATCAGCGGCAGCAACGCATCTTCAACACGTTCCAGCAGACCTTTTCCGGAGGTGGCGGGGGGTGGAACCAGGTCGGTCATGATTCGGGTGTGCCGCTACGTTTCCAGTGTGGGGTAATGCCAGCGTTATCCAGCGTGCTCAGCGTACGGGTAAAGCTGGCCAGGCTGGCCTCTGGAGCCGCCTCGAGGTTTGCTTCGGAAACGCCGGCGGCGGTCAGGGCCGGTACCAGCTCCTGCAGGCTGTAGCGGGTGTCCTGCCAAAGGATGCGGCCATCTACCTCTACCCGGAGTTCCGGGCGTGGGTCGCCTTCGGTGGTGCTGCGCTGGCTGGTGTCGTTGCCCAGTTCCAGATAATCCACGGGCAACAGACGGGTGGTGAGCATGAAAAACACCAGAAGGATAAACACCACGTCAATTAATGGTGTAATCCGGATCGGTATTGGCCTGCTGGGTCTGGGCTCAACCAGCTGCATGGGCAAAACGCGGGTTGTCTGCGGTGTCGTAGCTTTGGCTGGCTTGAGCGGCCTGCTCCACAGCAACTGCGGGTTGCTCGGTAACAGGCTGCGGCTCTGTGGCCGGCAGCACGTTAAACACGCTTACCAGGGTGCTGTTAATAACCTTGTGAATGCGTCGCAGGCGAAACTCCACCCAGGCCGCCAGTGCCGCAAATGGAATCGCAATGACCAGGCCTGCGGCAGTGGTGGTCAGGGCTTCGTAGATACCGCCACTGAGCTGGCTGGCATTGGCACGGCCATCGGTTGCCGCCATAGCGCTGAAGGCTTCCATCATGCCCATAACCGTGCCCAGCAGGCCAAGCAGTGGCGCCAGGGCTGCGATCACTTCAATGATCTTGAGCGGCGCTTCAAAGGGTTCCAGAGCGTGTTGGGCGTCCCGCACGGCGGTCTCCCGAACCGCTGTGGTGTTTGCCGTGCCTTTGCAGGCCGACATGGTATTCACCATCAAATGCATCAGAGGATTACAACGGCCCAAAAAGCCCGCCTGCTCCCGCACCTTTTCGGGCCGGGTATCTGCCGGGGAGGACTGCCACTGCTGGATAAGGTGCTTCAGCCTGCGGGTGTATCGGGGTGCGTACAAAGCGCCGAACAGCATCAGATAAACGAAGGTGACGAGGCCGATAACGGCAATGGCGATGAGCACAATCATCACCGGTCCGCCCATGTCGATCAGTTGGGCAAGGGGGCCGTGCTGGGCCAGTGCGGCGGATGCAGGGCTGATGGAATCCATACAGAATCGCTCGGAAAATGAAAGTAGATCTAAATAATAACGATTATCACTGAAATTACAAGCGGGAATCTGATTGGAAAAACCTGTCTTTGCTACACTTTCATAAAGTTCGTAGAATGCACTGTGCACTATTTGGACGGCATGAGGTTGGTTATTTGATAAAGTTGTGGTTTGCGAGTCTGGCGAATCGGGCAGTTGACCTGGTCGTGGCCTTTGTGTTGGTGACCGCGGTGGTGGTGGCCAGTATCGGTTCTGCGCTGAGCCGGGCTGAACTGGAGCATCAGGCACACCAGCAAGTGGAAGCGATTGTCGAAATGGTGGCTCGTGACCTTGACCAGAAACTTGCCCTGCGGCGTGATGTTCTCTCTCACGTTGCCAGTGAAATCCCGGCCTCCGAAGCCCTGCTCCAGAATCGGGCGCGAGTCATATTGCGCCAGCAGGCCTCGCTGCTCAGGCTGTTTGATGCTCTGTTTATAATGGATGCCGAGGGTAAGCTACTGGCCGCCAATCCCCTTGATTACCTGATCCCCAGTTTCAATGCCTCGGAACGGCCATACTTCAAAGCCGTTTCCAGCTAGCTAGTGCCGATTATCAGTGAACCGTACGTTACCGCTCTTGAGGGGCGGCCAGGCGTGATGCTGGCTGCACCCCTTTTTGATCACCGTAAACGTTTCACTGGCATGATTGGCGGGTTGATTCTGCTCAATGGTGACAACTTCATGAGCGATATCTCCGGGATTCGTGTGGGGGATGCGGGCTATCTGCGCCTGATAACCCGCCAGGGGGTGGTACTGGCTGATGGCCGTGACGGTCGGGTTATGGTACCGGTGGATGTCCGGCAGAGCTCTATTGCACGTGCCATGGAGGGATTTGAAGGTACACTTCGCGATGAGTCTGACCAGAAAATGCCGACCATCACTGCCTATGGGCAAATGGCCCAAGTGCCCTGGTTTGTGGCGGCGGTCTGGCCCGAGACGGATGCCTTCGCGTCGGTCAACCGTATGCGTGACGCTTTCAGTTGGACCCTGTTGTCAGTACTGGTTGTGTTGATCCCCCTGGCATTCTGGTTCTTCCATCGCTTGTTGCGGCCACTGCGCGATCTGAGCATTCAGATCTATCAGCGCCATACCGGCGAACGCCAGATGCCGGTCTCGGAAACCGGGGGGCGGGAAATCCGGAATGTGGCTCGGGTTTTCAACATGGTTCGCCATGAGCGCGACGAGATTCTTCGGTCATTGGCTGAGCGGGAGGCGTTCTTCCGTTCTCTGACCTAGGATGCCCCCATTGGCATTGTCCACTCCAATATTCTCGGCCGGATTGAATTTGTTAACCCGGCACTGTTGAACATTCTCGGTGAAACGACGGAGCAGGTTACCCAGCGCTACCTTAGCTCGAAAGTGGCCGTTGAAGATCGCGACGCGGCATTGGCAGGCTGGCGCCGGGCATTGACCCGGCACAGGTTTTATCGTGGACGACTGCGGTTGCTGACCACCCGTTCACCGGGGTATGTCTGGGTAGATACCATGACGTCGGTTATTGAACTGCCTGACCAGGCTCTTGGCACCATCACTATTGTGCGGGATGTCACCCGAGAAATGCGCTTTGAGCAGGCGCTCCGGGAAGAGCAGCAAAGGGCCGATTCGATACTGGATGTTTTGCAGGAAGGCGTTCTGATGGTCGACAAGGCGGGCCTGATCCGGTACGCCAACGACGCAGCCGGCGAGTTTCTTGCGTTGGGGGATGATTGCATTGGCGAGAACTTCTTCGATCTGTTCCAGAGCGCGGTTCGCCAATCGGATACTGTCGCACGGTTGGGGGGTGATGAATTTGCGATGCTGTTGCCCGGATGTGGTCTGGACCGGGCCGAAGCCCTGGCAGAAAACCTGCGCAGCCGGGTCGAGGCGCTGAAGGTCCAGCACGATGGCCGCTCTTTCGGTGTGACTGTATGCATTGGACTCACGCTGGTGTCTGCAGGTGACAGCGGCCCGAGGGAGGTCATGGCACGGGCGGATGAAGGGTGCTATATCGCCAAATCACGGGGGCGCAATGCGGTGGTCTCGGTGCCCGCCCCGCCCGACGACACGGGACTTTAGGCCAACCAGCCGGCGGACTCCGCCGCTTGCCACAGCAGGCGCAGCGCCAGAATTGTCAGTACCAGATTGAAGGCGAGGCTGAACCACCGGTTGGTCATGGATTTCAGAACGTGCAGCCCCAGCCAGGTGCCGGTGAAGCCGCAGGCAATCATGGCGAGAATGAACAGCAGCCAGTCCGAGAACACGAATCCGGCAACCCCGAAGACCAGTGCTTTGGGCGCATGTTGCAGGGTCATGGCAGCGGCAAACGTGGCCACGGTTTTAAAGCGATCCCGGTGAATCTGCTTGATAAAGGCGGCGACCAGGGGGCCCGTGGCGCCCACTAACAGGCTGACAAAACTGGTGACGGCGGACGCTGTAAAAATGCCGATGGGCCCGAACGATGCCTTTGGCAGTTTCGGCCCCCAACACAGATACAGCACGAACAGAGCGATGGATAGTTGCCAGAGGTGCGCGGGTAAATTAACCAACAGCCAGGCGCCAAGCGCTGCCCCTGCAATCACGCCGGGCGTAAAGGCAGCAATCACCTTCCAGTCTATGTGGTGCCGGGTCAGCACTGCCCGGCCGGTATTGGAGCCGAGCTGAATCATGCCATGCACCGGAATAATCGCCGCCGGTGGCATCCAGGATGCCATCAACACCAGTAGCAGAACGCCACCACCGGCACCGAGCACAGCGGTCAGCATTGAGGTTATCGCCGAGGCCAATAGCAGGAAAAGAGCGACGCCCGGGCTAATGGCCTCAGGAAACAGGGTCAGGTCCATGGAACTCACTTTGGGATTGGCGTAAGCTCCTGAGTTTCCGGTTTATGCCCCGAAAGTCCAGTGGGGGCGGGTAAATAACAACAAGCAGGGTGGCCCATGAACCAGTCCGAATACCTGAGATACGACGCAACAGCGCTGGCTGATCTGATCCGCCGGGGTGATGTGACGCCCCGGGAAGTAACCGATGCGGCGGTGGAGCGTGCCAATCATGTCAATGGGGCCCTCAACGCCATCTGCCACCCCCAGTACTCGGATGCCATGGGGCAGGCGCCGGTGTCTGATGGGCCGTTTTCTGGTGTACCCCTGTTGCTGAAAGACCTGGCCCAGGAACAGGCCGGGCAACCTTGCACCTACGGCAGCCGGGCCATGCAAAAGCATATTCCGAGCCGTGACTCACAGTTCGTACAACGTGCCCGTAAGGCTGGCTTGGTGTTCATCGGTCGCACGGCAACGCCGGAGTTCGGCCTCAAGGCCGTGACCGAGTCTGCCCTTTGGGGCCCGAGCCGCAACCCCTGGAACACAGAATTGACGCCCGGAGGCTCCAGCGGTGGCTCCGGTGCCGCGGTAGCTGCTGGTGTTGTTCCCATGGCCGGAGCCAACGATGGCGGTGGTTCCATCCGCATTCCGGCAGCTTACAACGGGCTGTTTGGACTGAAGCCATCCCGCGGCCGGATTTCTGTAGGGCCCCACGCCGGAGAGGCCTGGACCGGTGCTTCGACCGACCATGTGGTGTCCCGCACAGTTCGAGACAGCGCCAGCATGCTGGACGTGCTGGCCGGCCCTGCCAGTGGCGACCCATTTCGCATTACGGAACCGGAGGGCTCCTGGTTGGACTTGATGCAGCAATCGCCGGGGCGGCTGAGAATTGGTGTGTTCACCTCTTCCCCCTACGATACCGAGGTAGCACCGGAGTGCGTGGCCGCCGTCGAAGAAACCGCCCGTATGCTGGAAGATCTGGGGCATCATGTCGAATATGCCCGGCCGGAATTTGACGGCATGGCCCTGGCACGGTGCTACCTGGCCCTGTACTTTGGTGAAGTGTCCTCAATGATGGACAGAGCACGCGAGCAGTTCGGTGCCGAGGACAAGGATTTCGAGCTGGAGACCCGGTTACTGGGTATGCTGGGGCTCACCATGCCCTTGCCGGACTATGTTCGTCGTCGCCAGCAGTGGAACGACTTCGCCCGTGCCCTGGGCGCATTTTTCGAGCGTTTCGACCTGTACCTGTCCCCGACCACCGGCCAGTTGCCGGCAAGGATTGGTGAAATGGACACCCCGGCTCATCTCAAACTGATCGCCAGGCTGATGCTAACCCTGAAAGCGGGCAAGCTGGTCCATCGTAGCGGCCAGGTGGACCAGATGGCGCTGGAAAGCCTGGCTCGAACGCCCTTTACCCAGCTTGCGAACCTGACCGGCACGCCGGCGATGTCGGTACCCATGCACTGGACCCGCGACGGTTTACCGGTCGGCGTACAGTTCGGCGCCGCCCATGGCCGCGAGGATCGACTGTTGCAGCTGGCCGCCCAGCTTGAGGAAGCAAACCCCTGGTTCGCTAATTACGAACGCCTGGAAAACGCGTTCTGATGCGTTGACACAACTTCCGGCGCGACCTTGTGATCCGCGCCGGCAAACTCCACGTTTATCTTTACTGGCGGAACAGGCTATGCTGTAACACAGGGAGCTGATTCCCTGACTACCCTGATGGCATCGAGGAGGCGAGCATCTTATGAACCAATCGATGGCAATCGACGATCTGGTATCCGTAGCACAGGCCGAAGCCATGGGGGAACTGGACGCCCCGATGATGGCCATAGTTCTGTCCAGTGAACAGAGCTACGACCTGCCCATCAACTCTCTGGAAACCGATGCCGACAAGGCCCGCTGGGGTCTGATTCTGCGGGCGGCCCGAGAACACGTGGAAGCGGACGCCGTGGCGGTACTCTACCCGGCCTGGACCACCATCCGTCGCAAACCGACCGATGCCGAAACGCCCCAGGCCCAGGAAGAGGACGACGACGGTGCCGATGATGATAACGGCCCCATCGACACCCTGTTTGTTCAGCTGCACACCCGTGACAGAATCTATTGGCGGGGTTTTGAACAGATTCGCGACCCCAAACATCAGCGCATTATCGGCTTCCGCCGGATCAAAGCGTTGTCCACCGACTACGACAGAGACAGCGCGCCAAGCGTGGCGGCCTGGCTGAGCACCCTGTTCGAACCTTTGCCGGACGAAGGCGAGGAAACCGATATCGACCGCGAGCTGGCGGATTTGCTGGAAGAACCGGAAGTCAGCGCGGCCTTGTACCCACGGCAGATGCGGGCGCTGCACTGAGCCCGTTATTAAGGCCGGCCGGGCGCCAAGGGCACCGGCCGGTTTGGTTATCTATATTTCGGCGACCCGTTCCAGCACCCAGTACAGACTTAAGGCGCCGACTGCCATCAGCATGACGGGCACCGCTGCCCGTTCGTAGAACCTTGAGCGGGCTGAGAGGTATAGCAGTGGGAAAACCACCAGCACCAGCGCAACCTGCCCCAGTTCCACGCCAAGATTGAACCCGGCCAGCGCCACCGCCAGTTGCGATACACCGGTCGTCAAATCGCCCAACACGCTGGCGAATCCGAACCCGTGAATCAGTCCGAACCCAAAGGCCAGCTTCCAGGTTTTCCGGCCCAGTATCGGCCAAATGACGTTCAGCGCTGCCAGTGCGACGGATAACGCAATGATGGTTTCCACCCAGGCAATGGGTGGGCGCACTACGCCCAGCGCTGAAAGCCCAAGGGTAATGGAGTGGGCTACAGTAAAAGCGGTGACGATGCCGACCAGCTCAAGCAGCCTGGGTTTCAGACCGGCTACACCGAGAGTATTACCCGCTTCAGTGGTCTTACGTCGGCGAATGGTGGCTGGCAGCATTAATACCAGCAAGAAGAGAATATGATCCAAGCCGATCAGTAAGTGGATAATGCCCTCGTAAAGGAAGGTGCCGAACAATCGGGCATTACCGAAACTGGTCGCTGCCAGAGCCAGTGTGGTGTCTCCGGGGGCAATAACGGCAAGGGTTTCCTGGTCTTCATAGGTCAGGCTGACCAGCCCTCTGTGCAGGGGGTCGCGATCAAACAGCAGCGTATAGGTAAGGGATTCCGGCGCCTGGCCGTTAGGGCATGCGACCAGATAACGTGCTGCCGCGTAAGGCCCGTCACTGTGTGTGGATAATCCCCACTGTTCACCTTGCAGGGTGCAGTTGCCGCTGTGATTGCTCAGCACCAGACCTTGTTCCAGATAACCGGTGATCTCGCCTCTGGCAGCCCTTAGTTCGGCACCACTGACTTGCCGGTCGGCGTTGCGGTCGAGTGGCACCTCCAGGGCAAGGTCCCTGAGCGCAAGATCCACCCTGACTGTAGACTGATCAAGGTCAAGGTAGATAAACGCGTCGCTTGCCTTGTGGGCCCAGGCAGGCGAAGCGCTTGCCGAGAATGCCGCAAGAAGCAGTAACCGTAGAAACAGGAAGCGGTTCATGAGTCGGTCTCCGGGTAGCGGTTATCAGTCTGCCGGTGTTGCTTCAGCCAGTCGCGAACACTGCTCGCCCGCTCTTCTTCGCCGGCAGCGATGCTGGCACGCAACACCAACCGGGTGTCTTCCGGCTCCCGCTGATCCTGCCAGTTGGCCAGTGCGTAACCGAGTGCCTGCGGTGCTTGCCCTTCCACATCAAGTTGGAAACGCGCCAGGTCGCGTTCATGCAAAAGGCTCCCCCGCCAGCGCGCTTCGGAAAAGCGCTCTCTCAGTCGTGTGATTAAGGCATCGGCTTGCGGATGTTCGGTTTGCTGCATTGCGATCGCCCGGATGACTGCCAGCGAGTCCACGTGTTCATAGCTTTCCGTCAAAGACAGGACGTTCTCTGGTTGTTGATTATCGAGAAACCAGTCAGCCAGCCGGGTGCGGGTGTACAGATCGTCCGGTTGCAAGTTGAGAATGAGCTGCCAGTGATCGCGGGCACGGGGATCACCAAGCTGAGCGGCCAGATCAGCCAGCGTACCCTCGGCCCAGACCCTTTCGTTGTTGTTTTGCCGGCGCTCTGTACGGGTATGATCGAGCAGCCTCTGATAGGCTGATTGTGGTTGCCCTGTGCGGCCCCGAACTTGCGCCTGACAACTATAGGCAATCAATCCCGGGGAGGATTCAAGCAGTGCCTGGCAATTTTCAGCTGCATGCTCATAGCGGCCCTGCACCAACTCAAGGTTGGCCAGTGTCAGGTGAGCCTGCAGTCGCTGAATGGGGTCATCGGTCGTGGCGATGACCGTTTGGAGGTCTGCCCTGGCCTCATCGAACTGATGCAGGCTTTGCTGGACCGTAGCTCGCAGAACTCTCAGCCGATCGGTCAGGCGGTCTTCAGGCCATTGGGCGAGCAGGCTGCTGGCATAACCCAGATATCTTGGGTCGCCATCTCGTCTGGCCTGGAGGATCTGCTGTTGTATGGTATCGGCCAGCTCCTCTGCGTTGTCTGGAAGCGCGGTTTGGGTCAGTGTTGGTTGTGGCAGGGTGACTAGAATGTCAGTGTCACCAAAGTCGGTTCTGATGTCGGCGGGTGCTGCCCAGGCGGCGGAGCCAAAAACGGCCATCCCTGTCAGGATGGCCGAGAAGGCTCCGCCCTTCAGGGCAGGAGCAAGAGCTGCCAGCGCGCCGTGCCTGGCGCGCTGGCAGCGGAGCAAGCCGCGCTCAGAACAGGTTGTCGAACGCCTGTTCATTGTCTTGATCATTGAAGCTGAACTCCAGGTTATTGATGTTTACCGGCTCACGATCATCTGCGGTGCGTTTGATCTCGTTCTGCACAAACGTGGTGAAGTCCACGGAGATCTTCAGGCCCTGGCCCCGATTGTTGGAACTGTCTGAACAGCCTGCCAGCGCCAGAGCAAGAGCCATCAACGTGGCGATCTTGAGTATGGGTTTCATGGAAACCTCCTTGATTGGCATTATTCAGGTTGTGAGCGCTGCGGGTTCGGGGAACCGGAGACCGGATGGCCCAGATACGGGAAGCCGCTCAGCAGAAGGTCTCGATCCACTACTGCTCCGTCGGTAAATGGAGTATTTCTGGCCGGTGCATTCCCCGCCATCAGCTGTTCGAAAGCTGGATGGACCTCGTTAAACGCCTCATCAAACAGCGCGCCCATTACTACACGCAGCGCTATATCGACCACGTCGTCAACCGGTCGGCGGCCGTTGGGGAAGCCAGCAAGATCCCCTCCAAGGACACCTAGGTCTTTTTGCGACATAACGTTGCTGTCGGCCGCATCAATATCGGTGTTCAGGCGAAGCATTTCACCCAGGTTTGGCGTGCCGGCGGGGCGGGTAACGCCCGGAACACCATTCAGAAAGCCCCATACCAAATCGACGCGGGGGAACTGATTCGGTGCAAGATTACCTTCGCCTCCGTTTGCCATGGGATCGCCGAACAGACTTTCAATAAGCTCAGGCAGTGTGGGTGTTAGAACATAAGGCGCAAAGTTGGACGCATCGTCTTTCGGCTCACTGGTGTTAAACAGATTCTTGTCCCGCAGGCCGATCACGACTTCGTTCACCAGCGGGGAACCGAGGCGCGAGACCTGGGTGTATGCGCCACCTTCAACGGTTGCGCCTTTGCCTGCATCGCCCTCTTCAAAGGCGACAGGTCGCGGGTTGATAACCCGGGCCTGGCGAACGCTTGCAGTGGTCCAGGCACCGATGACCGGGTCATTGGCGGACGCAACACACTCGATCGGCACCTCAAGGGCCAGTGACGTCACGTTCTTGCCTTCCAGAATGTTCAGGCCCAGATCCCGGCCGTTGGCGCCGGTGACATCCTCGGGAGACAGGTTGATCAGATCGAAGACTTCGCCGAGATTGACAGCAAAGGCTTCGGCCCGCTGTCCGGCAAACACCCGGCCGGTGCCGCAGCCCGGGATATTGGCCGTGTACACATGGCTTTGTGCATAGGCCGGATAATTCTCTATGGTTTTGCTGCCGATGTTGTCCAGCGGCTTGCTGAAGGTTGGGCTACCCCCGTCACCGGTCACGGCCTGCGATACGCCAGTGCGCCGGTCACCTCGAATGACATCCACAGTGTAGGTCTGGCGTACCTGAATAGCGCCGTTCATGGCGTCATCCATGGCGCCGGGGCCAACCGGTGCGCCTGTTTTAAGAGGGATGGAGACCATTTCCCCGTTCACATCAATTTTCAGATCCTGTCTCACATCCTGGAACGAGAAACGGAAGGTGATGTCTTCCCGTGCGTTCCCGGTGTTGTCGATGTGAATCTCGTAGATGGCGTCTTCATCAAGATCGAAGTAGTTGGGCCCGCCATAGGCATCCTGCAGTGGCAGATAGTTCGCGATCAGCGTAACAAAGCCTTCTCGGCCAGCTTCGTAACTGCGGAACATGTAGAAATCGGTACCGTCCACTTTTGGCATTTCCGTGATAAACGGGGCTTCTCTGTGACTGGACGCATAACCGGTTCCGGCGGCCAGGCATAAGCCGGCAACCGCAACAGCGAGGCCGGAGCGTTTTATAAATGTGTTCATTCCGTGCTTCCTCATCGATGGTTGGTATTGCTAAGGAGTAACGGACGCCACCGGTGAAAAGATGCACTCCGACGCGAAATAAAATGTGTGATTTTCAAGGAGTGACCCTGCAACTTTCGTGGCACTCGCACCGTAACTGTTCCTACCATTGGATGACACGGTGTAGAACATGACGGTTGATGAGTCAGAACAAAAAGAATTGTTAAACCTGTTGTTGGCAGTGGCACAGCATGATAGGGAGGCTTTTCGACAGCTCTACCAGCGAGTCTCGGCTCGCATGCTCGGGCTGTGTTACAAGCTGGCAGGCCAGCAGGAGCTAGCGGAGGAAGCCTTGCAAGATGCATTCGTACAGATCTGGCACAACGCAGGTGAATATCACGGAGATAGAGGCGCCCCCTTGGGGTGGATGCTAACCATAGCCAGGTACCGAACGCTGGATCTTATTCGTGCTCGAAGATCTTTAAGAAATGCCGGTGACGACGCGCTAAACCATCTTGAGGATGGCCGCTGGGGGCCACTGGAGACCCGGCTGCAGCAAGCTGGAGCATTAGCGCTGACCGGGTGCCTGGAGGAACTGAGTGACACCCAGCGCGATACCATCCTACTGTCCTACTACCGGGGCATGACCCATGACGAGCTGGCACAGACCCTGGCCTCGCCGGTCGGTACGGTGAAAAGCTGGATAAGGCGTGGTTTGATGGCGCTGAAGAGGTGCCTTGAGCGATGAAGAAAACGCCGGAACGTATAGAAAGCCTTGCCGCTGAGTATGTGTTGGGCTCATTAACGGGGCGGGCCCGGCAACGCTTCGAGCGCTGGATGATGCAATCGATGCAGGTTCGGCAGGAAGTCTGGTTCTGGGAAGAGAGACTGGGCCAACTGACTCGGGCTGTGCCTTCGGTTAACCCGGCGCCATCGGTCTGGGCAGAGATAGAACAGCGCCTTTGGCCCACCGTCGAAAACGCTACTCAGGCACGTCCGAGCACAGGGTGGTTCTGGCCGAGCTGGAGCTTATTGGCAAGCGCGGCTGTCGTTGTACTGGCGGTGATCCTGGTGGCTCCGCCACAGCAGGGGCCAGTGCGTGATGTGCAGTTAACCGGCGCCGTTGTGCAGTCTGACGTGAGTGATCCGCTCTGGTTGGTCAGCGAATCCGGGAATGATCGATTGAGGCTGAGATCCGTGGCCGCCGTCGACCCAGGTCAGGGCAAGGATTACGAGCTATGGGTCGTGCCGGGTGAAGGCAGCCCGGTATCATTGGGTGTTATGGCTGTGGGTGGAATCTACGAGGTGACCCTGACTGAAGAGGCGCGTAGGTTGCTGGCCAGCAGCCGCACGCTGGCCATAAGTCTGGAGCCCAGTGGTGGCTCTCCGACGGGCGTACCGACCGGCCCGGTTCTACATATCTCCCGGCTTTACGAGATGTGAAACAGTGTCGATCCGCCTCTCGGTGGATCAGTGGTTGGTGGTTAACAGCGTGAGGCACAATTGTGCGTTCTGAATAAAGTGGGCGAAGGCTGCCAGCTGTTGTTCTGATGGCACATAGCCCGCCGCAGCATTATCCGCATAGAACAGGCCAACCAGTCGCCCTTTGGCGGTAAGCGAGCCTACCAGGGCCGGCACCTTGCCCAGCCAGCGGTCATAGGGAACACCGCCCGCCTGTTTGCCGGGTTTGTGAATGGCACAAGTCCCGTGGGGTAAAAGCTCCCCAAGTGGCCCGGTGCCATCCTTGTGGATAATCAAGTGTTCTCGCCACTCCTCGCCACTCCTCGGTACCCCGGCCGCCCACCTTGCGGGGAATCAGGTCTTGTCCGGTAAGGTCGCTCATCAGCAGGGCTACCCGTTGCATTCCGATGGCCCGGTGAATGCCTTCGATCACCAGCTGACACACTTCGTTGATATCGGGTTTTTCTGCCAGTGTCTGGGTCAGATCCCGAAGGATCTGCAATTGCAGGGCGGGGTCCATGACCGGGGCTTCGGCACCGTGTCCGGCGGCGCTACCCTGGTTGCCGGGCAGCAACGCGGTTACCTGTGGAATGCCCAGAGACACCGCCACCTTGGTGGCTTCCTGAGCGTTGACCTTCAGTTGGTCCCGGATGGCGGCGGGGCTTTCTCCGACATCTGCTGACAACCTTTCCAGCACCTTGTCCATCTCCGGCCCGCTCCAGCCATGCTCGGACACCGTGGCCATTTCCACGGTATTGCGCACCAGGCTGCTGGCCATGGAATTGGCCTTGCCGGGCGCCACCACTTCTCGGATAAACGGCCCTAAAGACCAGGCTTCCACCAGGCCCCGGGTGATCTCGGTAAAGGTGGTGTGCAGCACGGCTTTCTGGGCCTCCACGGCCGGTTCGTCAAGCCGCAGGCGCTCTTCCAGCTCGGTCGCCTGATCGGTTTCGCATGACCAGAAGGCCAGCTCACCGATATTCATCAGCAAGGCTCCGATGAACACCTCTTCAAGAGCATATTCGGTACGTTTTGGCATCAGGCACCGGGCCTGAACGGCTGCGTGAATAGCGCGAGCAAGGCAACGCAACAGGTGTGGCCGGTCGTTGCGTTTGAGCAGAGTGTCGACAATCAGCGATGAAATCGCCATGGATTTCACCGCGTCGAAGCCGATCAGGGTGATAGCCCGGCTGACCGTGCTCACCTGGGTACGGGTCTGGTTGTAGAACACCGTGTTGGATAGCCGAAGCACCTGGGAGGTGAGCTGGGCGTCATTCAAAATGACATTGGCCAGCTCGTTCACTGTGCTGTTGCGGCTGTCGGTCAGTTCGTTGATCTGCCGGAGGGTGTTGGCCAATACCGGCAGCTCTACCTTGCTGAGGTAGGAAACCCATGCCTGGGTGGAATTCATCCTTGAGCGCGTATTCTCGGACGCTGTAGTCACAGGTACGGCGCGCCTCGGACGGGTGGACGTTTATTAATGTTCTTTTCAAATAGCAGTTTAGCTGAGGGCAGGCTGGTGTGTCAGATAGCTTTTTGTGTAAGGGCAACTACACACCGCCCGGATTCGGGTTTGGTCATCGAATAGGCTATAATCGCCGGTTTTCGGCTGCGCGCCCTATGCACTCCAAAGGCAAAGACCAAGGCACTGATCGTGATTGTATTTGACCAGGTACAGAAGTCATACCAAGTGGCCGGCCGGGCGATCCCCGCGCTGCATCCCACCAGTATGACCATTGAAACCGGCGAGGTATTCGGCATCGTCGGCCATTCCGGCGCGGGCAAATCCACCCTCGTCCGTTTGATTAACTTGCTGGAGCCTGCCACCGGCGGTCGCATTCTGATTGATGACGAAGACATCACCCGTTACAGCGCCGCCGAGCTGCGCGCCTTTCGCCGCAAAGTGGGCATGATCTTTCAGCACTTCAATCTGCTGTCCTCGAAAACCGTGGCCGACAATGTCGCGTTTCCGATGAAGCTGGCCGGCATCTATTCGAAAGCAGAAATCCGCAGCCGGGTTGAAGAGTTGCTGGCCCGGGTCAGCCTGAGCGAGCACGCCAACAAGTACCCGTCGCAGTTGTCCGGTGGCCAGAAACAACGGGTCGGCATCGCCCGTGCCCTCGCCTGCCGGCCGACCATTCTGCTGTGCGACGAGGCCACCAGCGCCCTGGACCCGCAAACCACCCAGTCGGTCCTGAAACTGCTGGGCGACATCAACAAGGAGCTGGGCCTGACCATCGTGTTGATCACCCATGAAATGGACGTGGTGCGCCGGGTGTGCGACCGGGTAGCCGTAATGGACGCCGGTCGCGTAGTGGAAATGGGCCCGGTGAGCGAAGTGTTCCTGCACCCCCAGCACCCCACCACCCGGGATTTTGTGTTCGAAAGCGAAAACATCGACCGCAATGAACTCCAGGAAGACCTGCAAAAAGCCGACGGCCGCATCCTGCGCCTGACCTTCAAGGGCGAATCCACCTACAAGCCCCTGCTGGGGAGCGTAGCGAGGGAATCCGGCGTAGACTTCAGCATCCTCTCCGGCCGGATCGATCACATCAAAGACACCCCCTACGGCCAGCTAACCCTGTCACTGGTGGGCGGTGATCTCGACGTCGCCATGCAGGCACTGGAAGCCGCCGATGTTCACGTGGAGGTAGTGCGCTGATGGAAGCTTTAATGGAAACCCTCATGGGCAACGTCGACTGGCTGGAAATCGGCTGGGCCAGCTGGGACACCCTGGTGATGGTGGGCATGTCTCTGCTGTTCAGCGTACTGATCGGCCTGCCCATTGGCGTATTACTGTTCCTGTTCGGCAAACGCCAGCTACTGGAACAACCAGTGGCCTATGCGGTGTTGTCGTTCGTGGTCAACGTACTACGCTCCGTGCCCTTTATCATCCTGTTGATCGTGATGATCCCGTTCACCGTATTGCTCATTGGCACCTCCCTGGGCGTGGCCGGCGCCATTCCGCCACTGGTGGCTGGCGGTGCCCCCTTCTTCGCCCGCCTGGTGGAAACCTCCCTGCGGGAAGTCGACCGCGGCATCATCGAAGCCACCCAGGCCATGGGCGCCAACGTGCGCCAGATCATCTTCGGCGCCTTGCTGCCGGAAGCGCTTCCGGGCATCATCGCCGGTATTACCGTGACCGCCATCACCCTGGTCTCCTACGCGGCCATGTCTGGCGTCATCGGTGGCGGCGGCCTGGGCGACCTGGCCATCCGCTTCGGTTACCAGCGTTTCCAGACCGACGTGATGGTGATTACTGTCGCGTTGCTGGTGATTTTCGTACAGGTACTCCAGATGGTCGGTGACCGTCTGGTGCTTTATTTCAGCAGAAAGTAACCGGACTCACCTGCGGAGTCTGATATAGGCCGGGGGCCGGATGGTCCTGACGAAAACCTGGAGCGCCATGGACGGCGCGACGGAGCCCTACAGGGATGTATTCACGGGCGTTTTTCGGCAGGACCATCCGGCCACCGGCCGTATTTCCGAACATGATGTACGCATTAATGCTTTAAGGAGAGATTAGATGAACTTGAAGAAAACTCTGGTAGCCATCGCTGCCGTGGCAACTTTCTCCTCTGCTGCTGTTGCAGAGAAACTGTCCGTAGCCGCCACTCCGGTCCCGCATGCTGAGCTGCTGGAATTTGTGAAGCCGGCACTGGCCGAGCAAGGTGTCGAGCTGGATGTGAAAGTCTTCACCGACTACGTGCAGCCCAACATCCAGGTTGATCAGAAGCGCATGGACGCCAACTTCTTCCAGCACCAGCCGTACCTCGACGAATTCAACAGCGGCCGTGGCACCAATCTGGTCACCGTTGCCGGTATCCACGTTGAACCCTTCGGCGCCTACTCCAGCAAAATCAGCTCCCTCGACGAACTGAAAGACCGCGCCGTAGTGGCCATCCCCAACGACCCCACCAACGGCGGCCGCGCCCTGTTGCTGCTTCAGGAAGCTGGCCTGATTGCCCTGAAAGACGAAAGCAAGATCACCGCCACACCTCGTGACATTGCCGACAACCCCAAGCGCCTTAACTTCCGCGAACTGGAAGCCGCTACCCTGCCGCGTATCCTGAACCAGGTCGATATGGCCCTGATCAACACCAACTACGCGCTGGAAGCTGGCCTGAACCCGTCTGAAGATGCCATGGTCATTGAAGGTGCTGAGTCCCCTTACGTGAACATCCTGGTTGCCCGCCCGGACAACAAGGACAGCGACGCCATGCAGAAACTGGCCAACGCGCTGAAATCAGACGCGGTTCGCGAGTTCATCAAAGAAAAATACGAAGGTGCCGTGGTTCCCGCATTCTGACATCGGGGTACCCAGGAATGAAAAAGCCGGGCAGTGTGAGCTGCCCGGCTTTTTATTGAGTGCAATATTCTACGGCAAGGCTCTAATCAATCACCGCTCCAGTTGGACGACGGGTCCGGGGTCATCCGCAGATAGGATTTCACCGCCTTGTAGCCCTTCGGGAAGCGCTGTTTGATCTCATCTTCGTCTTGCAGCGACGGCACAATCACCACATCGCCGCCTTTCTCCCAGTTGCCGGGCGTGGCCACCTTGTGGTCATCGGTAAGTTGCAGGGAATCGATAACTCGCAACACTTCGTTGAAGTTACGACCGGTGGATGCCGGGTAGGTAATGATCAGGCGCACCTTCTTGTTCGGATCAATGATAAACAGTGAACGCACGGTCAGGGTGCTGTCGGCGTTCGGGTGGATCATGTCGTACAGCTTGGCGACCTTGCTGTCGTGGTCGGCAATGATCGGGAAGTTGACGGTGCAGCCCTGGGTTTCGTTGATATCCTTGATCCATTCCTCGTGGGAATCGACTGGATCGACACTCAGGGCAATGGCCTTGACACCACGTTTGGCGAATTCGTCTTTCAGTTTGGCGGTCAGGCCCAGTTCCGTGGTGCATACCGGTGTGAAGTCGGCCGGGTGCGAGAACAGAACCCCCCAGCTGTCGCCAAGCCAGTCATAGAATCGAATGGTGCCTTCGCTGGAATCCTGTTCAAAATCCGGTGCAGTGTCTCCAAGACGCAAACTCATAGTCGTTCTCCTCAGACAGGTTGTTGGCAAACATGGTGTTATTTTTTGTGTACGTTAACCACTGTGGCGATGGATGTGCCGAATGCAAGGGGGGCTTGATCCGGAACAATCAACGGTGTGCTCACATCCTTATGAGCACCAGACATACCGACTGTTTATTTCACCCCCAGGGCCTTCTGCTTCTCAAAGTGTTCCCGGGTGAGCTTGAACACCACCGGGCTGAGTAACAGCAGGGCAATCAGGTTGGGCAGCGCCATCATGGCGTTGAGGGTGTCGGCCACCAGCCAGATAAAGCCCAGGTTGATAGTGGCACCCACGGGGATGGCGACAATCCACAACACCCGATACGGCACGATGGCCTTCACACCGAACAGGAACTCGATGCAGCGTTCACCATAGAATGACCAGCCAATGATCGTGGTGAAGGCGAAAATCGCCAGGGCAATCGCTACCACGTAGTTGCCGAAGCCGGGCAGACCGGTCTCGAAGGCCAGGGAGGTGAGGGCCGCACCGGTTTCACCCGAAGTCCAGGCGCCGGAGGTGATAATCACCAGGCCGGTGATGCTGCACACGATGATGGTATCGATGAAGGTGCCGAGCATCGCCACCATGCCCTGTTTGACCGGGTTCTTGGTCTGGGCGGCAGCGTGGGCGATGGGTGCGGAACCCAGGCCCGCTTCGTTGGAGAAGATGCCCCGGGCGACACCAAAGCGAATAGCCGCCCAGACAGCGGCACCGGCAAAACCACCCTCGGCTGCGGCCGGGCTGAAGGCGTAGCTGAACACCATGCTCACGGCTGCTGGAATCTCATTGGCATTGATGGCCAGAACCAGCAGGCCAACCAGCACATAGGACACCGCCATAAACGGTACCAGCGCGCTGGCTACCTGGCCAATACGCTTGATACCGCCAATCAGCACCAGTCCCACCATAATCATCAGCAGCACACCGGTGATCCAGTGGGGCAGGCCGAAGTTGGCAGACAACACATCTGCCACCGAGTTGGCCTGCACCGTGTTGCCGATGCCAAAGGCCGCGATGGACGCAAACACCGCGAACAACACGCCAAGCCAGGCCCATTTCTTACCCAGGCCATTGCGGATGTAATACATGGGGCCACCGACATGGGCGCCACGCTCATCCACTTCCCGATAGCGCACCGCCAGTACCGCCTCGCCGTACTTGGTGGCCATGCCCACCAGGGCGGTCAGCCACATCCAGAACAGGGCGCCCGGGCCGCCCAGGAACACGGCGGTGGCAACCCCTGCGATGTTACCGGTGCCTACGGTGGCCGACAGGGCGGTCATCAGGGCCTGGAATGGCGGAATATCACCGTCGTCCTCGTCACCGCGGGCACGGCCGCTCCACATCAGCCGGAACCCGGCGCCCAGTTTGAGGATCGGCATCAGCTTCAGGCCAATACTGAGAAACAGCCCGACCCCGAGGATCATTACCAGCATGGGTGGTCCCCAGACCAGGCTGTTGATTTGACTCACAAAATCAGAAATGGCTTCCATGGGTTCTCCCACTGTTTACCACGGATGGGTCATATGATTAGAGCCCCAGAGGGCATAACTTGTTGAGTTTAGTCGACTATTTTGTGGTGTAAACCGTTTTGCTCCTGAGAGTTGTCCATTTTGCCCAGCATTGCCTATGTTTAGAGTAACTGCGGTGCCAGTTTCGGCGCCTTGAATAAAACCGAAAAGGGGCTGCCTATGCGCTCACTGAAAATCTCGGAAGTCATGTGGAATCACATTGAGCCTATCCGTTGCGGCACACCGCTGACCAAGGTTGTTAAAGCGTTACTGGATAACCATGTCACCGGTTTGCCAGTGGTGGATGAAAAGCGCCAGGTTCTGGGCTTTGTGTCGGAGCAGGACTGCATTCACTCGCTGCTGGTGAGCAACTATCACAGCGAGGGCGAGCCCATTGTGGACGATGTGATGTTCCATAAACCGCTGACGGTGTCGCCAGAGATGTCGGTGATCGATCTGGCGCAGAATCTGGGGGCCGGCAAGCCGAAAGTGTACCCGGTGGTTGATCATGGCAAACTGGTGGGAATTGTCACCCGTACAGCTATTCTGTCCCAGTTGGCGAAATCCGGTAATACCATCGAAAAACAGCGTTTTGCCAACGTTGAGGACTGACTTCTCCACCCACAATCGCCAGGAATACTATGGAACTCTTAGCCACCAACGTTTGCTTTGACGGCGAGCACCGCCGCTATCGCCATTTTTCCGCCACGCTCCAGTGCGACATGGAGTTTGCGGTGTTTCTGCCGCCGTCGGCTCTGGGCGAGAAAGGCAAACCAGCGCCAGTGCTGTACTGGTTGTCCGGGCTGACCTGCACCGACCAGAATTTCATGCAGAAAGCCGGTGCGCAGAAACTGGCCGCCAGGCTGGGCCTGGCGATTGTGTGCCCGGATACAAGCCCCCGGGGCCTGGACCTGCCTGGTGAGCACGACAGTTATGATTTTGGCAGTGGCGCGGGCTTTTATGTGAATGCCACAGAACAGCCCTGGGCACCCCACTACCGCATGCACGATTATGTGGTGAAGGAACTGCCCCAACTGGTCGAGAATGAGTTGCCGCTCAGCAGTGAACGGTCAGTCAGCGGCCATTCCATGGGCGGCCACGGAGCCTTGATTTGTGCCCTGAAGAATCCGGGGTATTACAAATCGGTATCGGCGTTCGCGCCCATTGCCAACCCGATGGCATGCCCCTGGGGGCAGAAAGCCCTGAAGGGTTATCTTGGGGAAGACCAGAGCCGCTGGGAAGAATGGGATGCTACCTGCCTGATCCCGACCGCAAAAGAGCGGCTGCCGCTACTGGTGGACCAGGGTACGGCCGATGAGTTTCTGGAAACCCAGCTGAACCCGGAAACGTTGGCGGATGTCTGCGAGAAGTTCCATCACCACATCAACCTGCGAATGCACCGTGGGTACGACCACAGCTATTTCTTTATTGCCTCGTTCATTGACGACCACCTGAATCATCATGCCAGGGCATTGGGTTTGGCATGAGTTCGCTGTGCTCCACGGGTTTCAGTTGCGAAAGCCCCAGAGCAGGCTGAAATCCATGGAGGGCATTTCTTCCGGCTCTTCGGCGCCCTGGATGTTGTATTCGGGAACGCTGGTGTCACGCTCGAACGTGCCGCTGTAGCGGTTGCCCCGAGGCCCGAAAATAGCTTTGACAAACGGTCCCCTGGCTCTGACGGCGCGGCCGGTCACCACACCGACTTCGTTATTGTCGAGCCGCACCAGCATGCCTGGCGGGTATTCGCCGAGTACTTGCAACAGTGACCGTGGAATGGCCGGGCGGACTTTGCCGTCGCCGAGGGTGGCGATCAGTTTGCGGGCAGCGGTGATGGTCATTCGGTTGCGGTAGGCTCGTTTGGTGATCATGGCCACGTAACGTTCTGACAGAGCCAGAATTTCGGCTTCTGGCAGAATATCAGTGCCACTTAATCCTTCTGGATAGCCGGAGCCATCGGCCTGCTCGTGGTGCTGGGCGATGATTTTCAGCAACAGTTTATTGGTAATGCCGGCGGAGGTCAGTGCCTGGATGCTGCGGTGCGGGTGTTTGCGGATAACCGCCCGCTGGTCGTCGGTGAGCACGCGGGTGGAAGCATTTAGCTGATCGGCCACCGGCACCAGTGCCAGGTTGGCGGTCAGGGCCGCGGCGGTCAGCACACTGGTTCGTTTTTCATCAAGCCCAAACTCCCTGGCCGTGAAGTGGCACAGAATGCCGTAGAAAAGAATCTGTTCATGAATGGTGGGGCCGATCGAGTAAAGATGAACCAGGGCCAGGCTGGCATCGGGGGCTTCCTGACAGGTCCGCTCCAACATTCGCGCCAGCCCCAGCAAACGTTTCTGGGCAGACGGATCTTCGCTGGTGATGGCGTTGCGGGTTGCTTCCAGGGTGGCCAGCAGGTCAGCGTAGTCGGCGAAGGGGTTACGCTGCCGTTGATCCTCCTGAATCTTTTCCTTTTTCCGTTCGATTTTCCGGGGCTTGAACCGGCCCCGCTCAAACAATTGCTCCAGCTGGGTATTGGTCTGGATAACATAGCCCTGACGCAGCAAGACGTTACCATCGGCGTCGAAAACATCCCAGGGTAATGGACGGCCAATGGTCAATGCCCCAGGGGCGATGCGTATGAGTGAATCCAATTTGAATATCCCAAGGTGTCGTAGAGCGATTCTTGTTCTTCGGAATACTTCTTTCAATATTCTGACGTCAAAACCGGCATAGGCTTGTGTATTTAGAATACTAACCGACGCACTTTTGTGATGCATGTCACGTTGTGTCGTGTTCAGAGATAGAATTGTTAAGAATCGTAGCCCGGTAGCGCCCCCTTTCATAGCTTACGCTAAGCTTGTGCACAAACTAAGACCATAGTCGGACCCGTTCTGAATGTTTCATCGGCTAAAAAACGATTTCCGATTATCGATCATCACATTGCTTGGCATCAGCGCCATCATTGGTATTACGCCGTTCGCGATCCTGCGATTTGTCGAGGGTAATCCGCTCGCCGGTTTTGTTGATCTCGGGATTCTGTCTGGCATCGTTGGCAGCCTTGCTTATGCCTGGTTCACAGGCGACACATACCGCAGCGGCATGTTCCTGGCGATTGTCATCTGCGCGGGCGCGGTCACCGTGGGTGCGGTGATGGGTGAGGCGGGTCTGTTCTGGATATTCCCTTGCTTGGTAACAACCTTCTTTCTGGTATCGAGCCGACTTGCGGCCTTTTTGAACCTGCTATCCGTTCTGGCGCTGATGTCCATTGAAACGGCGTTCAGCTCAACGGTTCAGATGTGGACGTTTGCGACCACGGCGACGGTGGTCAGCGCCTGCGCTTATGTCTTTGCCTACCGTAACCAGGATCAGCGTGAGCGCTTGGAACACCTGGCCACCATTGACCCGCTGACCGGTGTCAAGAACCGCCGCTCCATGGATGAGGAGCTGGATGCGGCTGCTGCCAATGCGGAGCGATCCGGGCTACCCTATGCCCTGGTGATGCTGGATATCGACCACTTCAAGAAAATCAACGATGTGTATGGTCATGGCGTCGGTGACAATGTGCTGACGGATTTGGTGGCGCTGATTGAACACAACACACGAAAGTCTGATCAGCTGTTCCGTTATGGCGGTGAGGAGTTTGTGTTATTGCTGCCCGGTGTGGATGGTTCCAGCCTGCAGGCGGTTATGAACAACCTGCAACAGGTGTTGCGCAGGCATCTCAAGTACCCAGGTGGCCCGGTTACTTCGTCGTTTGGTGTCGCCTTGCTGGGCCACGGCGAGAGCGTGGAGAGCTGGCTGGCGAGGGCTGATGAAGCGTTGTATCAGGCCAAGGAGACCGGGCGGGATCGGATTGTATTTGCGGACAAGAACACTCAGCTGGTGGCCGAACCGGCTTGAACTGAAGTCCGGCTGTCGGGTTCGCCGTGATGGTGGTTTCCGGGCCGGTAGCGGAACAATCGCCAACCCAGCAAAACACTGGCGGAGGTCAGCCCGGCCGTCAGCCCCACCCAGAACCCCGCCGCTCCCAACGCCGGCCAAAGCAGGTCTGTAAAGGTCAGAACGTAGCCCAGCGGCAGGCCAACCCCCCAGAACGAAAACAGCATAATGAACATGGGAATGCGGGTGTCTTTATAGCCCCTGAGCGCACTGATGCAGGTTACCTGAATCACATCAGCAACCTGGAACATGGCGGCAAACGCCAGCAGGCGAATGGTGACATCTCGCACGGCCTGGTCGCCGGTGTAGAGCGCGGCAATCTGTGCGGAGAACACAAACAGCAAACTGGCAAAGATCAGGGCAACTGCCGAGGCCAGGATGAGCGAGCTACGGGAAATCAGCCGGGCGGTATCCGGCGCCCGGGCACCCACTAGAAAGCTCACCCGCAGCGTCAGTGCCATGCCTATGCTCAGCGGTAGCATGAACAACAACGACACCACGTTCAGCGCAATCTGATGTCCGGCCACAATCACCGGCCCCAGTGGTGCCAGGAACAGGGCAATGACCGAAAACATGCTGGCTTCGACAAAAATGGTGAAGCCAATCGGCACGCCGATACCCAGAATGTAGCGAATTCCCCGCCAGTTGGGCTTCACCCAGTCGGCCAGCAGGTGAAACTGGCGGAAGGTACGGCTCCGGTTCAGGTAGATCAGTAAGGCAATGGCGGCGGTCCCGTTGGACAGGGATGTCGCCCAGCCGCAGCCCACACCGCCCATGGCGGGCAGGCCGAGCTTGCCGTAAATGAAGATGTAGTTCAGCGGCAGGTTGATCAGCGTGCTGAGTACAGAGAAGGCCATGATTACCCGGGTGTGGCCGAGGCCGTCAGTGAGTCCCCGCAGAGCGTTCATAAGAAGCAGGGCTGGAATGCCCCAGGCGAAGGCGTTCAGGTATCCCTGAGTGATGCCGGCAGTCTCTGTATCCATCTTCAGCATCGCCAGTACCGGGTGTACGTTGGTCAGCAACAACGCCATGATCACCGTGCCGCCGGCTGCGATGTATATGCCCTGCCAGGTGGCCGGCATGATCTTCGAGTGCTGCCGGGCACCGTTGTAGCCGGAAATGATCGGTTGCAGAGCCCCCAGCATGCCCATGAAAAACAGGAACAGTGGCATCCACAGGCTGCTGCCAATGCCTACCGCGGCCAGATCCTGAGCACTGGCGTGGCCCGCCATAACGGTATCAATAACCCCATTGGCCATCTGTGCCACCTGGGCAATCAGGATCGGCCCGCCCAGAATGGCCAGGGTTTTCCATTCCGCCAGCGTGCGGCGAACAAGGGTCTGTCGGGCTTCGGGTAACGGTTGGTGGTTTTCGTCCATGGTGCTGGTTTCGATGTTGGTTCGTCAGGGTTATACCTGTCAGAAGCGGACATGGTACCCGATTGGCGGTCGGGCAGCTTATAGGGGTTTGCACCGCCTTCTGTACTGGATAATGCCGGCAAAAACGGTAGAGTAGCGGTCCGGTTTATCTCAGGTGTGGTGGTATGGTTCTTCTGGTTCTGGTAACGGCGCTGTGGGCGTTTTCGTTCAGCTTGATCGGCGAGTTCCTGGCTGGCCGGGTAGACAGCGATTTTGCCGTGCTTACCCGTGTGCTGCTGGCGGCCCTGGTGTTTCTGCCCTTCACCCGCTGGCGTGGTGTTCCTGGGGGCATGAAGCTTGGCATTCTGATTACGGGCATGCTGCAGTTCGGTATTACCTACCTTTGCCTGTACCGTTCGTTCAGTTACCTCACGGTGCCTGAAGTGTTGCTGTTCACCATCTTTACTCCTTTGTACGTTACGCTGATTGACGATGCCCTGTTTCGCCGGTTCTCCCCGGTGGCCTTGCTGGCGGCAGCCATCGCCACGCTGGGCGCCGGGATTATTCGCTACGATGGCCTGAGTGAAGATTTCATTACCGGCTTCTTGTTACTGCAAGTGGCTAATTTCACCTTTGCCGCCGGCCAAGTGGGCTACAAACACGTGATGCGCCACTACGCCCTGGCCTTGCCGGGCTACCGTACCTTCGGCTACTTCTTTTTCGGGGCGCTGGTGATCGCCTTGCCGTCGTTCCTGATATTCGGTGATGCTGAAAAGCTACCCACGACCAGTCTTCAGTGGGGCATTCTCGGTTGGCTGGGGCTTGCAGCCTCGGGGCTCGGGCTATACCTGTGGAATCGCGGTGCCTGTGAGGTAGATGCTGGCACCCTGGCGATTATGAACAATGCCCTGGTGCCTGCCGGGTTACTGGTGAACCTGCTGATCTGGAACCGGGATGCGGACCTCACGCGCCTTATGCTTGGCGGTGCGGTGATCGCGTTTTCACTGTGGGTGAATGCCCGTTTTCATCCCCGGGCAAGGGTCCTGGCCGGGCCCTGACAAGCCTTGTCTTCAAGATATCGGGTTGTGTGCCGTTACATTAATGTGACGTAGCGTAACTCATTAGATATTTCCTTGATATTCATCCAGACTTACGCTTGCGCCCTGAAATAATTTCCCCGGTTTAACGGACATCGACCCCCTATGCGCAAGAATCTACCTGTCACCCAGCGCGAAATTACCGTACCGGAAGGTATGCGTCTGATCAGCACCACCTCCCTCAAGGGCGTGATTACCTATTGCAACGACGATTTTGAAACCATCAGTGGTTACACCAGGGACGAACTGATTGGCCAGGCGCATAATCTGATTCGCCACCCGGACATGCCGCCGGCGGTGTTCGCCGACATGTGGGAGTATCTGAAAGCGGGCAAGGCCTGGATGGGTGTGGTCAAGAACCGGGCAAAGAACGGAGATCATTACTGGGTCAGTGCCTATGCCACTCCCATCTGGGAGAGCGGCCAGATGGCGGGCTATGAATCCGTGCGCGTGGCGGCCACTCGGGACCAGATTGCTCGGGCTGAAAAACTCTATGCCGGTATTTCCGCAGGCAAGTTGTCGTCATCGTTCAGTAACCGGGCCATGTCGATGGGCCGATCCGGCTGGCCGTTTTTGTTATCCCTGGTAATCACCTTGGGTGCCATGCAACTCGAACCGCTCTGGCTGGCAGCGCTGGTTGTGTTGGTGGGGCATGGTCTGGCCTTCAGTCTGGTGTTCGGGTCTATTTCCAATCGTTTGAAAGGTTTACTCGCTTTGCGCCCCGATGCTTTCCAGGACCCCATCGTTGCCCGCACATACAGCGGTGAGCATGGCCTGATGTCGCGGTTGGCCCTGGTGCTGGTCAGTGAGGAAGCGCGCATTCGCACAGCGCTGGCCCGAATTGACGATCAGGCTGAGCATTTGCTGCAGCAGGCCCGGGCGTCCCATGGTTTCATTACTGAGGGGGCAACGGCCATTGCACGGCAGCGGGCGGAGACAGACCAGACCGCCTCGGCGATCAATGAAATGACCGCGTCCATTCAGGAAGTGGCGGAAGCCGTTACCCACAATGCGAAAGAGGCGGAGCAGGCCAACCGGCTGGCCCATGAGGGCAGGCAGCGCAGTGGTGAGGCCACTGCCGCGATCGAGCAGCTGGTGCAGCAGGTGAATGACATTGGCGAATCTGTGGGTCGTCTGGGTGAATCCACCCGCACCATTGGAGAGGCGGCCGACCTGATCTCGGACATTGCCGAGCAGACCAATCTGCTGGCTCTCAACGCGGCCATTGAAGCGGCCCGCGCCGGCGAGCAAGGCAGAGGCTTTGCGGTGGTCGCCGACGAAGTGCGCTCCCTGGCCCAGAGAACCCGGCAGTCCACTGTCAAGATCCATGAGGTGATTGAGCAGTTTCGGGCCCAGGTGGATGAAACCATTCAGGCAGTACGTTCTGGTGAGGAAATCGCCAGCCAGGGGCTGGCCCGGGTGCAGGGCGCGGCAGAATCCCTGCAAACCATTGTGGGTTCGGTGGATTCGATTTCCGACAGTTTCATTACCATGTCGGCCGCGTTCGAGGAGCAAAGCCAGGTATCGGACGAGATCAACCGGCAAATCGTGAACATCGCCGGCCTTGCTGACCAGAGCGACGAGCAGGCAGAAGCCGCTAAAGACAGCAGCGACCGGCTCAGTGGCATGGCCCGTGGCCTGAAGGACCTGATTGCCCGGTTTGTCAGTAAATCTGGCTAGTTAGCTCTGCGCGGTTGGATCTGTGCGGTCTACAGAAACCACCGAACAACATTTCAGCACTGGCATCACCGCGCCAGTGCTGGCAGAATCCCGCACCAATGGCCTGAACCATTGGTTCGGCGCCCTCACAATTCGTAGTTTCCTATAGCCAAAAGCACAGGAAGAAAATTCATGTCACAGTCCAACTCCGCATCAGACAGCGGTATCGGGGCTCGCGGACTCTGGTCGTCCAAGTTCGCGTTTATTCTGGCAGCAACCGGTTCTGCTGTTGGTCTCGGTAACGTCTGGAAGTTCCCTTATGTCACCGGTGAGAACGGCGGCGGTGCCTTCGTTCTGGTTTACCTGCTCTGTATCTTCATCATCGGTATTCCCATCATGATGGCCGAGGTGTTTATCGGCCGGAATGGTCGTCACAACCCGATCACCAGTTTCCGCCTGGTGGCCGAGCGCAACCTGGCGTCGTCTGGCTGGCGTATCTCAGCCATCGTAGGCATGCTGGCGGCCTTTATCATTCTGTCGTTCTACTCTGTGATCGGTGGCTGGGCAGCGTCTTATGTCGGCCACGCAGCGATGGGTGACTTTACCGGCGGCACCGCTGATTCCGTGGGTGAAATGTTCGGCGGACTGCTGGCCAGCCCGGCCAAGCTGTTATTCTGGCATACGATCTTTATGGCGCTGGTCGTGCTGGTTGTGGCCCGTGGCCTGAAAGGCGGTCTTGAGCGCGCGGTCACCATCCTGATGCCGGCGTTGTTTATTCTGCTGCTGATGGTCGTTGGTTATGCCACCACCACGGGGCATTTCGGCGAAGCGGTTTCATTCCTGTTTAACCCGGATTTCAGCGCCCTGACCGTCAATGGTGTGCTGGTGGCCCTGGGCCATGCATTCTTCACCCTGAGCTTGGGTATGGCCATCATGATGGCCTACGGCTCTTACCTCAGCCGCGATGTCTCCATTGGCCGCACGGCGGTGAGCGTTGCCATTATGGATACGGTTGTAGCCCTGCTGGCGGGCCTGGCCATCTTCCCGGTGGTGTTCGCCAACGGTCTTGAAGCCGGTGCCGGCCCTGGCCTGATTTTCCAGACCCTGCCACTGGCGTTCGGTAACATGCCCATGGGTACCCTGTTCGGCACCCTGTTCTTCGTACTGTTGCTGTTCGCCGCCTGGACATCCGGCATCTCACTGCTGGAGCCGGTGGTTGAGTGGGTAGAGGAAAAAACCAGCTTTGCCCGTGTGGGTAGCGCCGTGATTGCCGGTGGTGCCTGCTGGTTGCTCGGTATTGCCTCCATCCTGTCCCTGAACGTGTGGGCCGACGTGGCGCCGCTGGGTATGTTCGCTGCATTCGAAGGCAAGACCATTTTCGATCTGCTGGACTACTTCACTGCCAACATCATGCTGCCGCTCTCCGGCCTACTGACGGCCATCTTTGTAGGTTGGTTCGTGGCCAAGGAATCCCTGAAGAGCGACCTGGCCCTGCAGGAAGGCACTTTTGGCCTGTGGTACAACCTGATCAGGTTTGTAACGCCGATTGCCGTGGCAATCGTGTTTGTCTATAACCTGCTGGCGTAATCAGCCGGTCTGATTATCAGGCAATAAAAAACCCGGCGCTGGAGACAGCTGCTGGGTTTTCTTGTTCTAGCGGTTACTGTTTACCAGTCGCTTTCGTCATCTTCGCTCATGGCCCGCAATTCCTCCATAAACGGTCGAACCGCCCGTTTATCGCTTTCCGGTGCGTTCCTTGCTGTATCCATGGCGGAAGTAGCGGATTGCATCATCGCCCGCATCTGGGCTTTTTGTTCTTCGGTCATATGAGGGCTATTTTCGATTTCAGCCAACGCCTGCTGAATTTCCTGTTGCGCCACGCCTTCCTGTTGATCTATCTCCAGGGCGAACCAGGCACGGAACACCCGGTCGCCGGTCTCGCCCCATTGGTCAAGACTAGAGAAACCATGTTGTTTAACGACTTTTTCAAGTTCGCCGTACATGGCATGGCCTTTCAGATCTTTGAGGCTGGAAGAGAACACGGTGGAGAAATCCATGTTTTCGTCGTCCTGTTCGGCTTCCAGGGCGTCGAGAAAGTCTTGATGTTCTTCGGCCAGGGTTTCGGCGGCGCCGAGGCTGTCGATGAATGACCGGACGGTCTTTTCTGTGAGGTCGCGTGCCAGAGCCTGGGGGGCGAGCGTGAGGGCAATCAGGGCGAGTGCGATGATGATGGGCGTAAACAGTTTCTGGCTAATGGATTGGTGTAACGGCATGTCGCGCTCCTTTGCGGGTGTTGATTCCGGGTGTTTGTGGTCTGCTTTTGAACGGGCCCCGGCGTTATTGCGTCAGATTAGCCTGCGTTGCACGGTTCTGCCAGCGCAGATGTTGTCAGACTTTCCCGCCCAGCAGGATGCGCACAGCGGTGCAGGCATCTTCCAGTTCTTCATCCCTGGGTTCGCGGCCGCCGATGATATCGCTGTACAGACAGGATTCGGCGATGCGCACCATAAAGTAGGACAGGCTCTGGATATTCATCGGTGGGCTCAGGTGGCCGGCGCGAACTTCGTCTTTTAGTAAGCGGGTGTTCACTTCCACGGTGCGGGCGTGCAGGGTGGAGTGAGACGAGGTGAGCATTTTCAGGGCGTATTCAGGGTCCTGGTGCAGGAATTTGCGCAGGGGGCTGAAGTGCAGCATGGTCATGTTGATGTGGCGGAATACGCCGACCACGTAGTCTACGCCATGGCCGGGGGTTTGGGCCCGGGCTTCTTTGTACAGTGGCTCATACAGGGACCATAGGATTTCACCAATCAGGAGGTCTCGGTTGCCGACCCAGCGGAACAGGGTGGCTCGGCCGATGTGCAGGTCATCGGCGAGGGCGGCGAGGCTGATTTTCTCCCCTTTTAGCCACATTCTTCTGGCGCGACGGAAGGCGTCCAGGGGGGTGGTTTTGGTGATTTGCTCGGTCACTTTGGGCTCTTTGGTTGGTGTGGAGTCATTCTAGCGGTTGCAGAGCTTTGGGGCTATGGCCCTTTGGCCTTGGTGCTGTTTTCCTTCCTGGCCTGCGGGTTGGGGAGTTTGTGGGAGTGGGGGCCTGCTTTCCAAAAAACGCTACGAGCACATCCATGTGCGCTTCGCTCCGGCCATCCATGGCCTCCGAGATTTTTGGAAAGCAGGCCCCCACTCCCACAGCCAGACTCGGTCAGATAGTCGGTGAACGAAAGTTTCCTGCATGGTCGGGGTAGTGTGTGAGGGATTGGTTAAACCCAAAGATCCCCTATCGGTGTATCAGTGCCAAAGTGATGCTGTACCTGGGCCTGGAAAAGTTCGGCGGTGGCGATGGCGTCTATCAGGGCGTTGTGGCCGGCGTAGTGGGGTAAGCCATAGCGGGTTCGGCTGTCGGCCAGGCGGATGGAGATGGGTTGTTTGCCCATGAGTTGTTGCCACCGGCTTGGGTTTCGTTTGGGGTGCAGGTGGGCTTCGATGGCCATGGTGTCTATGACCGGGAAGCGGAGTTGTTCTTTCAGGCGCCACTGCAGGGCCCGGTTCAGGAATGGGCGTTCGATGTTGCGGTAGTGGACCACGGGGATTCGGCCGTTGAGGTGTTGGAAGAGGGTGTCGAGCACGTCGGTAAGGTCCGGGGCGTATTCGATTTCGCTGTGGGTGATGCCGTGGATGGTGACGGTGTCTTGCTGCAACGGCAGTTGCGGCCGGACGATCTGGTGCCAGGCTTTGCCGAGTTGAATGCCGCCGAGGGTAAAGGGGACCAGGCCGATGCTGACGATGGAATGGCGGTCGGCATCCAGTCCCGTGGTTTCGAAGTCGAGGGCGACCAGTGGCACCTCTTCAACGGCGGTTTGTGGGTCAGGGCAGCCGGTTTGGTAGAAGGCTCGGATTCGGGCATCCTGCGCTTTTTCTGCGGCTTTTCGGTAGTTGTCTGGCCAGTCCTGTTTGCTGTTTCCGCTTTTGATGCTGTCAGACATTCTTGGTGGCTCCTCCGGCGTTGTAACGGAAGCGCAGGAACTTCTGGGCGTTGCTGACGATCTGGAAGGCGTCTTTCAGATGACTGCGTTCGAACGGGGACAGGTCTTCCGGGCGTACGTTGTTGTCGGGCTCCCGGCCTTCTTCGATGGCCAGGGCCTGGTGGCGGATGCGGACAATGGAGATGAATTCCAGGGCGTCGCGCAGGTTGCCGGCATCGTCTTCCAGCAGGAGTTTGGTCTGGGCGATGTCTTTCAGGCGCTCGAAGGAGTTCTGGGAGCGGCTGCCGCTGGCTAGTGCGTGTACCCGAATCAGGTCCGACAACGGCGCGGTGCCCCTGCGTTTCAGGTTGAAGGTTTTCTGGTGCTTGCCGTCTTCTTCAAGCACGAAAGTGCGGAAGAAGCCGAGCGGTGGTGTGCGGTTCAGGGCGTTCCTGGCCAGGAAGGTAAGGAAGCGCTGACTGCCGCTGGCTTTCTCTACAATCAGGGTTTTCAACTGTTCGGTGAAGTCGGTTTGCCCGTAAATGCCATCCAGGTCGAAGAAGATATTGCTATTGAGCAGGGCTTCCGCCTTGGGGTTTTCGATCCAGTCGGTGAAGTAGCCTTTCCAGACACTCAGCGGTTGTCGCCATTTCGGGTTGGTGGCCATGATATCGCCGGTGCAGTACGCGTAACCACATTCGGCCAGTCCATCGGACACGAACTTGGCCAGCGCCAGAAAATATTCATCGTGCTCTTCAGGTATGAAACTGTCGTCCAGCACCATGGCGTTGTCCTGGTCGGTAACAACCAGCTGTTCATCCCGGGCCATGGAGCCCAGGGCCATGAAGCAGTAGGGCACCGGTGGCGGTCCGAGCTTTTCTTCACCCAGTTCCAGCAGACGTTGGCTGAAGCTGCGACCGATACCGGCCATGGCGCTGCCGATCATGTGGGAGTTGGCGTCTTCGTTGACCATGCGTACAAAGCTGTCGCGGACTTCCAGGCTGATTCTCTTCAGGCCTTTGACGTCGTTCTGGTGGTAGATGTTACTGACCAGGTACAGGCTGCTCTGGCTTTCATACTTGACGATGTCTGACAACGCAATCACGCCCCGCACTTCGTCGCCTTCCATCACCGGCAGGTGGTGCACGTTGTTGTGGAGCATGGTGAGCATGGCTTCGAAGATGAAGGAGCGGGCGCTGATAGTGATCAGTCCTTCCGACATGATGTCGCTGATCGGGGTTTCCGAGGCCAGGGCATGGGTAACCGCACGGGTACGTAGATCCCGGTCGGTGATGATGCCCTGCAATTTCGGGCGTTCGCCGCTTTCATCCATCAACAGCAGCGCCGATACGCCATTGTCTGTCATGATTCTGGCGGCTTCCTGCAGGCGAACGGTGGTCGGAGCGGAAACCGGTTCCCGGGATATCAGGCGGGTAACCTTGGCGGTCATCAGTTCGTTGGATTTCTCTCTACGCGAAACCGCCGAACGCAGTCGGCTGCGGTCTTCAATCTCAACAAAGTCTGCAAAGTTTTCGTCGGTTTCCCACAGGTGCTGAAAGGTGGTATCCGGAATCTTGTAGATCAGGCAATCTTCGATGGCTTTGGCGGGAAACCGGACTTTCTTGTTCATCATCAATCCGAACTGGCCAAAGATTTCGCCCTCGCCCACGCGGTTATACAGTTCACCGGAGCGGCGGAAAATCTCCACGGCGCCGCTGCGGATATAGTGGAGCCAATGATTGGTCTGGCCGAGTTCAAGTATCTGGGTGCCGGCGCGGTAGTAGACCACCTCAATACCGCTGACAACTCGTTCAAGAAGTTCTTCAGGCATGTCATTGAACGGGGGGTATTGGGCAATGTGGTTGCGGATGTCCAACAGTTCGGCCTGCATGGGCTCTCCAGAGTGACTGAGTCTTGATTAAATGTTTGCGTTTGGCTGACCGGGTATTCCAGAGTCTGGCCAAACTATAGCAGCTGTCTGTTCACTTGGTGTACCTTGGCCACGGTGGGTAAGCACGAGAGAGTGTTTTATGGTCAACAAGTTACTGGTTACCGGTGGTATCCGGTCTGGAAAAACAGGGCTGGCGGAGCAACGGGCGCGAGACGCCGGCACAGATGTGGTTTACGTGGCTACCGCCACCGCCGGTGATGATGAAATGGCCCTGCGTATCCGGCGCCACCAGCAGCAACGCCCGGCACACTGGCAGTTGGTTGAGGAGCCGGTTTACCTTGGCCAGGCGCTGTCAGGCCTGGCTGCCGGGCATGATACCTCGCCGCTGGTTCTGGTGGACTGCATGAGTCTCTGGTTGAGTAATCTCCTGTTCGCCGACCGCTCGCTGTTTCAGCCTGAACGTGCCGCCTTCCTGACTGCCGTGGAAACCTATCCGGGCCCGTTGGTGATCGTCACCAATGAGGTAGGGCTGGGCACCATCGGCATGGACCCCCTCACCCGTCGCTTTGCCGACGAGCTGGGGTGGCTCAACCAGGCACTCGCGCAGCGCTGTGATGAGGTGGTGATGTCGGTGGCTGGTCTGCCACTGACCCTCAAGACTGGTGGCTGACCAGGCTGCGGAAGGTGCCAAACTCGGACTGGTCCACCTGAATCCGGCTGCGGCAGGCATAGGGCACGGAAAAACCAGCAAACGATTTCTCCAGGGGAATGCCCAGCACGTTGGCCAGCACCATGCGAATAACGCCACCATGGCAAACCATCAGGATACGCTGGTTCGCAAGTTTTTCCTGCCAGCGATCAAGCCCGAGAGTGACACGCTGGTAGAAGTCGGTAATGGCTTCACCTCCGGGCGGGTTGGAATTTATGGGATCCTGCCAGAAGCGGCTGAGATGGTCGCCATAACGTTCCTGGACCTGCCGCGAAGTTAACCCCTCCCAGTCACCAAATCCGATTTCCCGCAGGTCATCTTCGATGTGCAGGGGAATCCTGCGTCTTTGCGCGAGCTGTTCTGCAAACTGGCGGCACCGCGTCATCGGCGAGCTGACAATGGCATCCCAATGGTCGTGATCGTGCACGGCGGCTTCCATCTGCTGCCAGCCGACGGGGCTCAGCGGGTCGTCCTTGCTGCCCCGGAACTTTTGGCCACCCTCGGGTTCGCCATGGCGTATCAGGTCGATTACCGTGGTTGTCATGGTTCTACTCCCCGGATTTTCCGCTGATGCCGGCATCAGCAAAGCTGGCCATGTTGTTATGCAGTGCGCAGGCTGCCCGAAGCAAAGGCAGGGCAACCGCGGCGCCGCTGCCCTCACCCAGGCGCATGCCCAGGTCCAGCAGTGGGGTCGCATCAAGTGCTTCAAGCACCGCGTCGTGACCAGGCTCGGCAGACCGGTGCGCAAACATGAGCCAATCGCGCGCTCCGGGTTGCTGTTTAACCGCCACAAGCGCGGCGGCCGAGACGATAAAGCCATCGACCAATACCGGGATCTTGCGGGCTGCGCAGCCGAGGATGGCACCGGTCAACGCCGCAATCTCGAAGCCGCCGAGGGAAGTCAGCACAGACAAGGCATTTCGGTCGTCGCCATGCCGGGCCAGTGCTTTGGATACCACCCGGGTTTTGCGAGCGACCCCCTGGCTATCAAGGCCGGTGCCCGGCCCTACGAGCTTCCCGGGTGGCAGGCCAAGCAATGCGCAGGCGAGTGCGGCGGCACTGGTTGTGTTGCCGATGCCCATGTCGCCACCGATGAACAACCGGCATCCGGCGTTGGCCGACCGCTCGGCTGCCTGGTCGCCACTGGTCAGTGCAGCAGCTACCTGGCCCGGGCCAAGGGCGGGTGTTTCGGCCATGTTGGCGGTACTGGGGCCGATAATCTGGTGAATGACGCCGGGGAGCATGGGTACCTCGCCGACCGTGCCCAGGTTCACAACTTCCAGGCTGGCGCCGAGTTCCCTGGCCATTACGCTGATGGCCGCGCCACCGCCAGCGAAGTTGGCAACCATCTGGGCGGTGACCTCCTGGGGAAAGGCGGAAACACCTTCAGCACATACGCCATGATCACCGGCAAACACCACCATGCGGACAGGATCAACGGTTGGCTTGTCTGTGCCGTTCAGGGCCGCCAGGGTAATCGCCAGCTGCTCCAGTTGCCCGAGAGAGCCTGGCGGTTTGGTCAGAACCTGCTGTCGCGCTGCGGCAAGTGCGGCGTGTTCGGCTGAGGGGGTGGGGGGCGGTGCTAGCCAGCTTTGAGGCAGGGCCATGACGATGATTCCTTGTGGGCGGAAAACCGAGGATGGTCTTACCGTGAGGCGAAGGTGTCAAGATCAGGCTCCACTCGGTTAGACTTGCCAGCATCTGATTCATGGAGCCCACATTTGGAAACGTTTCTGGTTGCGGTGTTGGTATGTGTCGCGGCGGTTGCACTGGACTGGCTGGTTGGTGAACCGCGCCGGTGGCACCCTCTGGCAGGCTTTGGCCGTTGGGCCTCGGTGGCGGAAGCTGGCCTGAATGGCCAGCCGCAGGCCGCAGCAAGGAGCCTGTGCCTGGGTGCGCTGGCAACCGCAATCGTCGTCACGCCGGTGCTGGCACTGGCTGTAGCGCTGCAATTCTGGCTGGCCGGCTGGCTATGGTTGGTGGCTCAAGTGGCCGGCGTATGGCTCGCAATGTCGTTACGGGGGCTGGCGGAACATGGCCGAGCGGTGTCCACGGCATTGACTGCGGGTGACGGTGACCAAGCCAGGAGAGCGGTAGGGTGGATTGTCAGCCGGGATGCAGCGGCGCTGTCCGACGAGGGGGTGGCCGCAGCTGCCTCGGAATCCATGCTGGAAAATGGTGCCGATGCGGTGTTCTCAAGTCTGTTCTGGTACCTGCTTGCCGGGCTGCCGGGTGTGGTTTTGCACCGATTGATCAACACCCTGGACGCCATGTGGGGCTATCGCAACTCCCGATTTCTTTACTTCGGTCGGTTTGCCGCCAGGCTGGATGACCTCATGAACTGGCTGCCTGCCCGGCTGACTGCCCTCACTTACGCGATGTTGGGAAGTACCCGGGTGGCGCTCCGTTGTTGGCGTACCCAGGCAAGAACCTGGGATAGCCCCAATGCCGGGCCAGTGATGTCGGCCGGGGCGGGCGCCCTTGGTGTGACCCTCGGTGGACCGGCGCCCTATGCCAACGGCATCAAGGAACGGCCAGTGTTAGGTCGTGGTCCCGGGGCCTCGGCAGCGACAATCGAAGGTGCCATTGCCCTGGTACAGCGTGGGGTAATGCTGTGGTTGTCGGTGCTGTTCATCCTCGCCCTTGCCGGCAGCTGGTTGGTGCCTGGAGGTGCAGGATGACGGCCTTCGACCTTCCTGAATCCCCGGAGCATGGCGGGCGGTTACAGGCTGCAATACAGCGTTGGGGCATTCCCCGCGAGCAATGGCTTGATCTGTCCACCGGCATCAATCCGGTACCCTGGCCGGTTCCGGCCATTCCACCGGAGGTATGGCAACGACTGCCAGAGCCGGACGATGGGCTGGAAGAGATCATCCGTTGCTGGGCAGGTGCGCCCGAGCGTGCCAGCTGCCTGCCGGTGGCGGGATCCCAGGCGGCGATCATGGCCCTGCCTGCCGTGCGTGCCAGGATGCATGGTGTTGGTCGGGTGGCGGTGCCCGTGCCGGGATATCGCGAGCACGGTCATGCCTGGCGTCGCGCCGGTTTCGAGGTGGTGGCGATTCCTGAGCAGGCAACAGAACAAGACGATCTGACCTGGCTGGATTCTGTGGATGTTGTGGTGTGGTTACAGCCGAATAATCCGACCGGGCAGCTGGTCGATCCGGCCTGTCTCCTGCTTTGGCAACAACGATTACAGGCACGTGGGGGCTGGCTGGTGCTTGATCAGGCCTTTGTTGAGGGAGAGCCCGGGTTCGGGTTGGAACCCTGGGCGGGTGGGCCGGGTCTGATACTTCTGCGATCACTGGGCAAGTTTTTCGGCCTGGCCGGGATTCGCGCCGGGGCAGTATTGGCCAGCCCGGAACTAACCCGTGCGCTGGCTTTTGAGTTGGGCCCCTGGACCGTCAGTGGCCCGGCGCGTTATCTGATGGCAAGGGCTCTGGCCGACAGGGCATGGCAGGTGGAGGCGCGAGGCAGGCTGCAGACGTCTCGGCTGCGGATGGACGGCGTGCTCAGGACATCTGGCATGCCAGCAGCTACTGGTACGTTGCTGTTTCGCACAATCCATCACGAAAAGGCAGCACAAATAGCGGACGAGTTGGCCCGTCGTGCCATCCTGGTCCGGTGGTTTGATGAGCCGTCAGCCCTGCGCTTCGGTTTGCCGCCTGATGAGACCGGTTGGCAACGTCTGGGAGGTGCGTTGTCTGAATTAACATATCTCATTGACCACCCCCACC
Source organism: Marinobacter sp. NSM (assembly GCF_052380025.1). Taxonomy (NCBI): domain Bacteria; kingdom Pseudomonadati; phylum Pseudomonadota; class Gammaproteobacteria; order Pseudomonadales; family Marinobacteraceae; genus Marinobacter; species Marinobacter sp. NSM. The sequence continues at coordinate 330,462 of NZ_JBQTCK010000002.1, read as the reverse complement.
CTGGTTGATAGTCTTGCCCGCAATTTCAGGTGCTCTGAGCGTTCCAACCGGGCTGGCGATAGTCCGGCGAACGCAGTGAGTGAAACGGGAAGCCGGTGAGAGCCCGGCGCTGCCCCCGCAACGGTAATCAGGTGAAAGGCAATCCAATGCGCCACTGTGCCTATGGCATGGGAAGGTGATTGCCCCGGAGCATCCGCTCTACCTGGAAGCCCGGAGACCGGCCTGGAATTTGGAGCCCATGAGTTCCAGACACCTACGTTGCGGAGGGCAGCGGCGGTGGGTGAACCGGCCAATGCAATTGATCGACGCCCCTCCACCCTCCGTCAATACAGACATTTCTCCTCCGCATTAATCAGTATCAACCGCACGGGTGAGTGCGGTGCGAAGCGAGTGAAGAAATGAAGCGGTCCAAAGCCTTGTCTGCCCTTGTGTTCATACCTTTTGCTCTACCGGCGACTGGTTCAGAGTCTGAACCCGCCCCGGATACTCTCGAGCCTATTGTTGTAACTGCCACGCTTGGCCCCCGTACGGTGGGAGAAAGCCTGTCTTCGGTGACGGTCATCGAAGAAGAATCCATCCGTCGCGAGGCGCCTGCCGAATTTACCGATCTGCTGGCGGCGCAGCCCGGCATTGATCTGGTCACTAACGGGTCATTTGGCAAGAACACCAGTGTATTCACTCGTGGCACCGCGAATGATTCCACGGTCTTTCTGGTTGATGGGGTGCGCCTTCGCTCTGCTACCAGCGGTGGCGCGCCCTGGCAGTATTTTCCAGTTGATCTGGTCGAGCGTGTGGAAATCGTCAGGGGCCCCCGCAGCGCACTCTATGGCGCTGACGCGGTAGGCGGTGTCATTCAGGCATTTACACTGGATCCAAAGCACGGTAATCGAGGGTGGGTTGAAACCGGAGCAGGCAATTTCAACACTCAGAAAACCAGTGCTGGCGCATCGGCGACTCACGGCGCAACTCGGTTCAGCCTCAGCGGGCTGCACAAGGAAACCGATGGCACCAGAATAGTGAAAGATGGCGAGGACAAAGGCTTTCGCAATACCGCCGGCGTCGGGCGTGTTGTGCATGAATTGCCGAGCGGAGGAGAGGCCAGTCTCGTCATAATGCAGTCAGAGGGCAATACTGAGTTTGACGGTGGCAACACGGATTTTATGATCCGGACCGTCGGCGTCACATTGAATACTCCTGTCAGTGATTATTGGGCGACGTCCATCCAGCTTTCCGAATCTGCTGACGAGCAAGAAAGCTTCCGCAGTGCCGGCGATTCTGTATTCAACACCAAAACCCGAACCGCACGATGGGAAAACACTTTCACCGCAGGCGTGCACGAGCTCGCAGTCGGGGGAGAGCTGCAATCCGACGAAGTGAAAAGCACCATCGAGTTCGATGAGAACAGTCGCACCAATGCCGCGTTATTCACCCAACTGCGCTTAAACTTCGGCCCTTCCGATATTCAGTTATCCTTTCGCGGCGACGACAACGAGGCCTACGGTCGACAGGAAACCGGGGGCATTGCCCTTGGTCACTCGTTTGACCGCGCCCACCGGGTACGGGTGAGTTATGGCACCTCGTTCCGGGCGCCTACGTTCAATGATCTTTACTATCCTTTGGAGATATTCGATTTCGGTGGCAGTTATGCCGGCAACCCGGACCTCAAACCGGAGGAAGGAGCGTCCGTGGAGTTGGGGGTTAGCGGTCGTTACGAACACTGGTACTGGGATGCCGCTCTTTATCAACTGGACGTAGAGAATCTGATTGAACTCCAGAGCATCAGCGGTGATCTCCGGCCTGCCAACGTGAGTGAAGCCCGTATTCGTGGCGCGGAGCTGGCCTCCGGTCTGCGTTCGAATGGTTGGGATCTTGGGGTCAAACTCACCTTGATGGATCCGCGCGACCGTGAGACGGATAACCGTCTGCGTCGTCGCAGTCACCAATCGCTGAGGGTTGACCTGGACCGTCAAATGGGTGCCTGGAGCCTGGGAGGTACCGCTCTGGCCAGTGGTTACCGCTACGATGATGCTAATAACCAAAATCGTTTACCGGGCTACGTCACCTTCAACCTTCGTGCAGGGTGGGAATTTGCTCCGGACTGGACAGCACGGCTGACGCTTCAGAACGTTACGGATAAGGAATACGCGACGGCAACCCGATTTGATGGTTCAGGATACCTGGCGGCGGGCACCGCAGGGTTTCTTTCGGTTCGCTATGACTTCCGATAAAACTGCATAATCTTGCCGGGGAGGCGCCAGTGGGAAAGCTTAAGGGTGTGAGCATACTGCTCGGCTGGATGCTGTTGGCATCTCCGGCCCTGGCATCCTATGTCTGCGCCACGGATGATCTGGGCGAGGAGATATGCCTGGAACACCCGGCAAAACGTATTGCCGCACTTTCGCCTGGGGCGACAGAACTGGCATGGGCGGCGGGCGCCGGTGACCAGGTGGTTGCCGTGGTGGCTTACAGCGATTATCCGCCGGCAGCCCGAGAGGTCGCTTCAGTGGGTAGCCATACCCGCATGGATATGGAACGGCTGCTGGAGCTGCAGCCGGATCTCGTGATTGGCTGGGTAACCGGGAACCCGACGGAGCAGCTGGTCACACTCAAGGATATGGGCGTCCCGGTGTTCTCCATTGAGCCCCGGAGTTTTGAAGCTGTCTCCAACACCATTGAGCGCATCTCCATACTGGCAGGTACTGAAGCAAAAGGCTTTGCAGAGGCAGAGCGATTCCGTCAGGGCATTGCCGACTTGCAAGGGGCGTACGCCAAGGCTGATCCGGTGCCGGTATTTTACCAGGTTTGGGATGAGCCCCTGATGACGGTCAACAGCCAGCACCTGATCGGTGAAATGATTGAACTTTGCGGTGGTGATAACGTGTTTGGTCAGCTGGACCGGCTAGTGCCGAGGATCAGTGCGGAAGCGGTGATTGCGGCGAATCCCGAGGCCATTCTGGCGGGTGGAATGGGTGAGGAGAATCGCCACTGGCTGACGCGCTGGCAGGCATTCCCCAGCATCACTGCGACAGAGCGAAACAACCTGTTTTTTATTCCGCCGTCACTGGTTCAGCGACCGACTCCGAGAATGCTTGAGGGAACGCAATTGTTTTGCGAGAAACTGGAGGTGGCCCGTGGCCGACGGCCCTAGTGGAGTAGCGGTGTGATACGCCCGATCACCCTGCCCCTTGCCATTCTGGCCGTAGCCGGGCTGATCGCCATGTTGATGTCGGTTGGTATTGGCAGTGTCGCAATTGCACCTGCGGATGTGCTGTTGGTGTTTCTGGGTGAGGGCTCCAACCTGCACCGCACTCTGATTCTTGAGCTCCGGCTACCCAGAACGCTGTCGGCCTTTGCCACCGGAGGTCTGCTGGCGGTGGCCGGGGCATTGATGCAGGTGCTGCTGCGTAACCCGCTTGCCGATCCCTATGTATTGGGGCTGTCCGGGGGTGCCGCCGTGGGGGCATTGCTGGCGATGTTGGCGGGGCTCGGCGGCGCGGTTATCTCCGGTTCGGCCTTTGCCGGTGCCATGCTGGCCACCTTGATGGTGTTCGGGCTCGCCCACGGCACCGGCAGCTGGACGCCCTCCCGCCTTTTGCTCACGGGGGTTGTGGTGGCGGCTGGCTGGGGCGCGGTCATTACCTTGATGTTGTCTATCAGCCCGGCCAGAGAATTGCCGGGCATGTTGTACTGGCTAATGGGCGATGTGTCCTACGCCAGGGCGCCCTGGCCGGGGCTTGGCGTGCTGGTGCTGGTCTGTGCGCTGGTGGTGCCTCTTGGCCGCAGTCTGAATGTATTGGCCCGTGGCCCCATGCAGGCTGCAGCCCTGGGGATCTCAGTGCGCCCACTGGAATGGCTGATTTACATACTGGCCAGCCTGCTCACGGCCACGGCGGTGACCATGGCCGGTAGCATAGGCTTTGTAGGGCTGGTGGTCCCGCATATGCTCCGGTTGGTGCTTGGTAACGACCAGCGCCTGATTTTACCGGCCTGTGCGTTAGCCGGTGGCACACTGTTGGTGCTGGCGGATACCCTGGCAAGGGTTGTAATCGCGCCGGAGCAGCTGCCGGTGGGTGTGATCACCGCGCTGTTGGGCGTTCCCACTTTCCTGTATCTGTTGTACCGGAGTCGCTGATGTCCGGTAACCAACGCCCCCCAATGCAAACCCTGAGTACCCGGGAACTGGTCATCGATATTCCTGGCCGGGCCGACGGTTACCCTTTGGATCTGGCAATAAAATCAGGTCAGGTTTGGGGCGTACTCGGGCCCAACGGTGCCGGCAAGACCACGCTGTTGCACACCCTCGCAGGCCTTCGTTCGCCCCGCGCCGGTGCTTTGTTCCTGAATGATGTACCTACAACGAAGCTAAAGCGGAGAGCCCTCTCCCAACAGTTGGGGCTGGTGTTCCAGGACCGACAGGATGGCTTCCCGGCAACGGTACTGGAAACCGCGCTGATCGGGCGTCATCCGTGGCTGGCACCCTGGCAGATGGAAGGGGCAGACGATCTGGCCACGGCAGAGAGATCACTGGAAGCGCTCGATGTCCTGCATCTGAAAAACCGCCTGGTCAGCACCCTGTCTGGCGGCGAACGCCAGCGAGTGGCGATTGCCACGCTGATGACTCAGTCGCCCCATACATGGCTGCTGGATGAACCGACAAATCACCTGGACCTGCACCACCAGGTGGCCGTCATGAAATTGCTCACTGACCGGGCGGCAGCGGGTAACGCCATTTTCATGTGCCTGCACGACCTGAACCTGGCTGCCCGCTGGTGTGATCATATTTTGCTGATGTACCCCAATGGCGAAACCTGCTGGGGCCCGGCCGAAAGGATGCTGGCGCCGAACGCTCTGGAACGTTTGTACAACCAGCAACTGGCAACGGTGGAAGTGGATGGCGCGCCTTTCTTCGTGCCAAAACGAATCTAGCTCATAAGTATCGTGAGGGCAGCGAATTCAGACGACAGGAAAAGCAACACATGTCAGACAACAAAGTCCCAGCGGCCATGATCACCGCCCCGGGTTCCGGCCAGGGCAAATCCATGGTTACGGCCGCCCTGGCGCGCCTGCACCGGAACGCCGGCCGGAACGTCCGGGTGTTCAAACACGGGCCGGATTACCTTGATCCCATGGTGCTGGAGGTGGCCTCCGGTAACCCGGTTTACCAGTTGCACCCCTGGATGATCGGCGAGGACGAGTGCCGGTGGCGGCTGGCCGAGGCCGCCCAGAGCGCCGACCTGATCCTGGTGGAGGGCTCCATGGGGTTGTTTGATGGCAGCCCCAGCAGCGGTGATCTGGCCAAACTGGCGGGTATTCCTGCCTTGCCCGTCATTGATGCCAAAGGCATGGCTCAGACCTTCGGCGCGGTTGCCCTGGGCTTGGCGAGCTTTGATTCCGAACTCCCTGTTCATCAGGTAATTGCCAACAAGATTGGCAGTCCCTACCACGGCGAGCTGTTACGGGAGAGCCTGCCGGATGGCATCAGTCTGTTGGGCGCGATACCCCGAAACGATGCCATGAATATCCCGGACCGGCACCTTGGGCTGGTCCAGGCGGCAGAAATGGACGACCTTAGTGATCGGCTGGATAGAGCGGCCGAAGTCCTGACATCAGCGGGTCTGGATGGACTTCCCAAGCCCGTCCCTTTTCATTTTCAGGCACCACCCAGGCCAGAACCGCTGCTGACCGGGCGCCGGATCGCCGTGGCCAGGGATGCGGCCTTCAGCTTTATATACCGGGCCAACCTGGATCTGCTCACAGCCATGGGCGCTGAGCTGGTGTATTTTTCGCCCCTGCACGATTCGGAAGTACCGATGGCCGACGCGCTCTGGCTGCCGGGCGGCTATCCGGAACTGCATGGCCGGAGCTTGGCGGAAAACCAGCCTATGCAATTGTCGATCCGCGCCTTCCATCAGGCCGGTAAGCCCATTCTGGCAGAGTGTGGCGGGCTAATGGCCTGTGCCGAAGAACTGGCAGACAAAGACGGCACGGTGCATGGCCTGCTGGGCCTGGTACCCGGGCGCGCTACCATGGCTAACCGTTTGACCGCGCTGGGGCTGCAAAGTCTGGAAACCCAGCTGGGCGGGTTGCGGGGCCACACCTATCACCATTCCAGTCTTGATACCCCTTGGCAACCTGCGGCCAGGGCGAAGAAGCAGGCCGGCTCTGACGGAGAGGCGGTGTATCGCCACCAGAATCTGGTGGCCAGCTATTTTCACGGCTACTTCCCGTCGTCGCCGGCCTTGGTTGCCGCGATCTTTCGCGGCGAGGACATCCGGTTTTCCTAATGAATACAAATGCGTGAATCCAAGGAGAGTCATCATGCGTGAACGCGCCAAAGACCCCGAACGCCATGCCAAGCGCATGGCCGCCAAACAGAAAATCATGCAGGAACGTATCGCCCGCGCCCAGAAAGAACAGGGCGTGTTGCTGGTGCTGACCGGCCCAGGCAAAGGCAAGAGCAGTTCCGGCTTCGGCATGGTAGCCCGGGCCCTGGGCCATGGTATGAAAGTGGGCATCGTCCAGTTTATCAAGGGCGCCTTCAGCACCGGCGAGGAAGCGTTCTTCCGGAGCCTGCCGAACGCGACCTACCACGTGATGGGACAGGGCTACACCTGGGATACCCAGAACCGGGAACAGGATGTGCAGAGCGCGACTGAAGCGTGGAATATTGCAGCGGACATGCTCAAAGACGACAGTTATGACCTGATTCTGCTGGACGAACTGAATATCGCACTGAAGTACGACTACATCGACCTGGACCGGGTGCTGGACGACCTGCAGGCCCGGCCGGAGATGCAGCATGTGGTGGTCACCGGCCGTGGTGCTCCCCAGGAACTGATCGACCTGGCCGACACGGTCACCGAGATGGGTGTGGTCAAGCACGCCTTCAAGGATCAGGGCATCAAGGCCCAGAAGGGCGTGGAGCTGTAAATGCCCACCCTGATGGTGCAGGGCACCACCTCGGATGCCGGCAAGACCACGGTGGCGGCGGCCCTGTGCCGCTGGCTGGCGCGTCAGGGCGTGTCGGTGGCGCCGTTTAAACCCCAGAACATGGCCCTGAACAGTGCGGTCACCGTGGATGGTGGCGAAATCGGCCGCTCCACGGCATTGCAGGCGCTGGCCTGTGGTCTGGAGCCCCACAGTGACATGAATCCGGTGTTGCTGAAGCCCCAGAGCGATTGCGGGGCCCAGATCATCCTGCGGGGGAAGGTTCACGGCAATATGGATGCCCTGGATTACCATGCTTACAAGGCCGAGGCCATGGCCTCGGTGCTGGCCAGCTGGCAGGCCCTGAGCGAGCGCTATGATGTGATCATTGCCGAGGGTGCCGGTAGCCCGGCGGAAATTAACCTGCGGGCCAACGACATTGCCAACATGGGCTTCGCCGAGGCCGCTGATTGCCCGGTGCTGCTGGTGGGTGATATCGATAAAGGCGGTGTGTTTGCCCAATTGGTGGGCACCCTGGCGTTGATCTCCGGCAGTGAACAAGCCAGAACGGCCGGATTTATCATCAATCGGTTCCGGGGTGACATTGCGCTGTTGGAGCCCGGGCTGGACTGGCTGGCCGAACATACTGGCAAGCCGGTGTTCGGGGTCTTGCCCTATCTGCACGGGTTGGTGATAGATTCCGAAGACAGTGTCAGTGCCGCCGGCACCAGCGAGGCCGGCGCCTTGAAAGTGGTGGTGCCGGTACTGCCAAGGATCAGCAACCACAATGATTTTGATCCGTTGCGATTGCACCCGGGTGTGGACCTTGTTTTCGTCGGCCCGGATGAGTCCATTCCGCCGGCAGATCTGATTATCCTGCCCGGCAGCAAAAGCACCCGGCACGACCTGCAGTGGCTGAGACAACAGGGCTGGCCTGAGGCCATCCGGAGACACCTGCGCTATGGCGGCAAGCTGCTGGGTATCTGTGGTGGATTCCAGATGCTGGGACTTCGGGTGGAAGACCCGGACGGCCTGGAGGGCGAAGTTGGCAATACCGAGGGCCTGGCATTGTTCGAGATGGTCACCCGCATGGTGTCGGGTAAGCAGCTCAGACAAGTGACCGGCAGGCTATCCCCCGAGGTTATTGGAAGTGGTGTAACGGCGACAATGACCGGCTATGAAATGCACAATGGAGTCACCGAGGGCCCAGCGCTGGCCAGGCCTTTGGCGGAGCTTGATGGGCGACCGGATGGTGCAGTCAGCGCCGACGGTCAGGTGGCGGGCACCTATGTGCATGGTCTCTTTGATGAGCCTGCCGCCTGCGATGCCATTCTGTGCTGGGCCGGTCTCAATACACGGAATGCACGGTCAGTGGACTATCAGAGTCACCGTCTGCAGCAGCTCGACCGCCTGGCAGATCAGGTGGAGCGGTGCCTGGACACGGACCGGTTAAGGAGGTTGTTGCAGTTATGAGCAACCAGAACGACCCATTCACTGATGCCCAACGTGAGGGGCTTTACCGGGCCATCTTCGAGCGCCGGGATGTGCGCTCGCAGTTTTTGCCGGATGCCATTCCGGATGAGGTGCTGGCCCGTATTCTGAGGGCAGCCCACCATGCGCCGTCAGTGGGCTTCATGCAGCCCTGGGATTTCATCGTTATCGACAGCCTGGCGGTGCGCGAGCAGGTGTTGGCCAGCTTCAATGAGGAAAACGCAAAAGCCTCGGAAAACTACACCGGCGAGCGGCAGCAAACCTACCGGACACTCAAACTCCAGGGCATTCTGGAGAGTCCCATTAATCTTTGCATTACCTGTGACCGGTCCCGCGGCGGTCCCCATGTGCTCGGCCGTAACTCCATCATGGAAATGGATCTGTTCAGCACCTGCCTGTCAGTACAAAACCTGTGGCTGGCGGCGCGAGCAGAGGGTATTGGTGTGGGCTGGGTCAGTATTCTGGATCAGGACATACTGTCCGACATCCTGCAGCTGCCAGATCACGTATATCCCCTTGCGTATCTGTGCCTGGGTTATGTCAGCGAGTTTCTGGAACAGCCGGAGCTGCAGGCCAAAGGCTGGCGTTCACGGCTTCCGCTGGAAGAGCTGGTGCATGGCAATGGCTGGGGTCAGCCTATTGAGCATCAGCGTCTGGCAAGTTACCTGGCCGGCAAGTGAAGGGCACAGAAAAACAGCATGATCGTTTTCCTCACAGGTCCTGAATTGGGTACGATCAGACTCGATTTGGGGCTTCTGTTCAGGAGGTGAGATGAAGTTTTCCGAGCTCTACCAGCAGGCACTGGCCCGCAAAGGCGGCGAACAGGCCCTGAAATCCATGCTGCCACCGGTCACCGGGAAGCAGCGCCTGGCCAGGATCAGCGACGACCGTTACCTTTCCGAGATCACCCGGTGCATTTTCAAGGCCGGGTTTGTCTGGCGGGTGATTGAGAATAAATGGCCGGATTTTGAGGCGGCGTTCGAAGGGTTTGTGCCCGCCTACTGGCAGCAGGTCCCGCCGGAAGTCCTGGAGCGGCTGGCAACGGACGAGCGGATTGTTCGTAACATGCAGAAGATCCGCACGGTTCCGGAGAATGCCCGGATGATCATGGATGTGGCGAAAGATCATGGTAGCTTTGGCCACTTTCTGGCGCAGTGGCCGTCAACCGATCAGGTGGGGCTGCTGCTGTACCTGAAGCGCAACGGCGAGCGTCTGGGGGGTAATTCCGCCCAGTATTTCCTGCGTCGGGTGGGTTGGGATGGTTTTATCCTGTCTCACGATGTGGTGACCGCACTCACCCGTGCAGGAATTCTGGATGCGTCTCCTGCCAGCAAGAAGGGGCTCACCCAGGCCCAGGAAGCATTTAATCGCTGGCATGAGGAAACAGGGATGCCCATCAGTCAGCTTTCCCGGATAGTGTCATTCACGGTGGATAACTGAGCATTGCGCAGAACCAATGACCGCCTGAGACTACAGAAACAGCAATAGCACCAGTTCACTGAACACGACCACCGCGCCCAGGGTGTCGCCTGTATAGCCGCCAAGCTGGCTGCGCAGATAGCCTCCCCAGAGCAGGGCAGCCAGAAGTACGGCAGTGACGGTCGCGGGAATAAGCAACGGCTGCCAGAGTGATAACCCAGCTGCAAGCAACAATACGAAGCCGGCCGCCGCCAACAACCGGCTGCGGGAGAAACCGTCCGCCACCGGTTTGGATTTGCTTTTGTCAGGATCGGTGACGTAGGGGAGGCAAGCCATCAACACCAGGGGTGTCAGCCGGGAAGCCGCAGGTGACACCAGCAACGCGAGCCAGATTAATTCGGCATCGGCCAGCAGGGCCACTTTCAGCAGCAAGGCCATCACCAGCGCCACCGTGCCATAGGTACCAATGCGGCTGTCCTTCATGATCGCCAGCCGTTTTTCTAAGGTATAACCCCCGCCGAGAGCGTCAACACTGTCCGCCAGACCGTCCTCGTGAAAAGCCCCGGTGATAAACAGGTGCAGAATAACCACCAGGATAATGGCGACCACTGGGCTGGCGATCAGTGAAAACAGAAAGTAGGCGGCGCAATAGACCAATCCAAGCAGAAGGCCCACTAGGGGAAAATAGGTGCTGCTCTGGTTCATGAGGCGCTGGGAGTAGTCAATCCGCACGAGCATGGGGATGCGTGTAAGGAAACCGATAGCCAGCCAGAAGGCTTGCCATTCATGGGCAACGCGTGACCAAAGGGGCAAAGGGCGCCTCCATGTTTGAGCCAAAGCGGCCATTGTACTTTAGAGCGCCATGAAGTGCTGCCTTGTGCAGACGTTTACTGGCCGGGAGAAAGTGACAGAGTCAGGACGGCGTGTGGATGAGGTCGCTTGAGGCAGGCAGCCAAACGTGCACACAGAGTCCGGGGTGTCCATCTGCTCTATCCAACAGTGTCAACCGGCCGCCATGGAGTTCAGCAATACGTCGGGCAATCGCCAAGCCCAAGCCCGCTCCGCCACCTGCGCGTTGATCCAGCCTTACAAACCTGCTCAGAGCGCGCTCCCGTTCCTTTGAGGGGATTCCTGGCCCCTGGTCGCATACCGAAATGGCATAACCTTCGCCCGCGGGCACCAGCTGAATTGAAATTACGGTATGTGCTGGGCTGTACTGGATAGCGTTAGCCAGCACGGTGCGCATCAAGGTGTTAATCAACGTGCTGTGGCATCGAACCAGGCCATTGCCGCCGGTTTTATCATCCAGTTCTGGCTCGATGTGCTTTTTCAGGGCTAGCGGGGCAATATCCGCGATGCTCTGTTCCAGCAATTCTGGCAGGTTGTGAATGTCCGGCATTGAGTCGGTGCCCGCGTCTACCCGGCTGAGTAGCAACATCTGTTCTACCAGGTGAACCATCCGGTCCACGGCAACGATCAGTTCGCTGAATTGTTCGGGGTTTTGCTCGCAGGCTTTTTCCAGGTTCAGCCGAAGCACGGTCAGCGGTGTGCGTAGCTCGTGGGCGGCGTCGGCGGAGAACCGGCGCTCACGCTCCAGTGCCTGGTTTAGCCGTTTCAGTAAACCGTTGACGGCCTGAACCAGTCCGGCAACTTCCTTGGGAGCCTGCCGGTCGTCCAGGGGATGAATGCGTTCCGGGGCCATATTGCGAACGGGCTTTTCCAGCCGGCGCAGAGGGCGGAAACTGATCTGTATGGCGGCTATTACCGCTAATGCCAGCAATGGCAGGGCCAGCAAGAGTGGCAGGATATTGCCCAGCGCCAACTCCTGGCTCAGTTCTTCGCGGATATCCTCACGTTGCGCGGCACGTATCCAGAATCCGGTGTCCGGGTCCTGCAGGGTAAAGGTGCGCCACCGATAACCGGTAGATTCGGCCCAGGTATAGCCGGGTGTAAGGCCTAAAGAATCGTCGGCATTCAAGGTGTCCAGCAACGGGGAGCCTTCGGGAGTCCAAACCTCAAAGGCCAGCTTTTTCTCATACTTGTGGCCGGCTCCATCCGGCAGGATCTCATCCCGGTCCGACTCAAGCTCTGCTTCGGTCAGGCCAAGCCCGGGAAGCTGCAGGGTTTCTTCAAGGGTGTCAGAAAGCTGTTCCAGTGATTGGCTGTCGGCCAGGTGCCGGATCAGCCCCTGCACGATCCGGGTGCTTTGGGCCAGCTCGGCGTCGAACAGTTCTTCCAGCTCGTGGTTACTCTCAACATAGCTCCAGCCGGCGGCGATCAGAGCGATTAGCAGCACGGCGGAGGTAACCAGCAGTGTAAGGGTGCGGGTCAGGGACATACGGGTTCCGCGGCGGCCTGGCTGTCGAGCAGGTAGCCTACACCCCGTACGGTTCGGATGGCTGCCTTGCCAATCCGGCGGCGCAGATGATGGATATGTACCTCCAGGGCATTGCTCTCGGCCCCCGCCTCCCAGCCGTAAAGCTGTTCCTCCAGCCGGCGCCGGGTAGCCACCTGGTCCGGGTTGCGCATCAGGTAATGCAGAATCTGGAACTCGCTGCGGGGCAAGGTAGTGGATTCGCCGTCAACGATCAAATGGCCGTTCTCCGGATTCAGGGTCAGGCGCCCTACCGTCAGCCCCGTGGAGGGGCTGGTTGCGGCACCACGGCGGGTTACCGCTCGAATCCGGGCTTTCAGTTCGGCCATGGCGAAGGGTTTGGTCAGGTAGTCATCGGCCCCGGCGTCCAGTCCCTGAAGCTTTTCGTTCAGATCTGATCGGGCAGTGAGGATGATGACCGGGGTTTGGTTACCCTGCTGGCGGATGTTCCGGACAATTTCCAGGCCGTCCAGCCGCGGCAGGGTCAGGTCCAGAATGGCCAGGTCAAAGTGTTCCTGCAACAGGGCGTTCAGGGCCTGCTGGCCATCATCCAGCCAGTCCACCGTGTTCTGGTCTTCCCGCAGCATATTGAGCATGGTGCGGGCAAGGGAGTGGTCATCTTCCACCAACAGTATGCGCATTCACGAGCCCCGTTCTGATATCTGAAAACGAGTTTGCCACAGAAACCTTAAGCCGAGCTTAAGAATTCTTGCGTGTCGTCTTAAGGGAGGTTTAAGGCTCTGACAATACTCTGACAGTCGTAACCCATGGGCCTTGCCCGGCTGTTGGAGAAACCTGATGACAGATCCGCTGACGATGTCTATCTGCTGCCCGCCCGACTCCTCGGAGGTTACACCGGTGCTGAGGTGTGCCAGCAGGTGGTTCAGTGAAATCGCCCCGCAAAGCGCCATGGCGACGACGGTGGCTGAATTTATCCGTCGCCGTTTCCTGCAGGCGTACGGAGCCGAGCCGAAGTTGCGCATTCCCTCTCTGCTGGCGTTGACCACGGCTCAGGGCAGCCTGATGGCAGCGGTGGGCGTGCGTAATGCCGGCGCCGACAAGCTGTTCCTGGAAGACTACCTGTCGGTGCCAGTGCAATCGTTGATGCCGGAGTCAGGAACCGAACGCCACCGGATCGCCGAAATTGCCCACCTGGCGGGGGTGGAAGCTGGTGTCAGCCGCTATCTTTTTGCCTGCCTGTCGGTGTGGCTGGATGGCGCTGGGTACGACTGGGTGATGTGTACCGGCACCGATCAGCTGCGTAACAGCTTCCATCGGTTCGGCATTGCTACCCGGGTGCTGGCGGATGCCGATCCTTCAAAACTGCCGGATGGCGGTGCCGGTTGGGGTCGCTATTACGACCATCACCCGGTGGTTATGACCATCCAGGTGGCGGATGGCATGGCCGCCCTGCGTGAGGCCGGTTTGCTGAAACTGGTGCAACCGGTGGTTGCCTCCGAGATAACGCCGCAGGCAGATCTGGGGGGTGCCTATGGCCGGCTTGCCTGAGCTATTGCACGAGCGTGTCCGGCAGCATCCGGAACGTATCGCACTGCAGGGGCCAGACGCTGGCCTCTGTTATCAAAAACTATGGCTGGCGGCCGAGGTCGTGGCGGACCAGCTGCAGACTCTGGGCATCAAACGCATCGGCCTGTGTGGCGACAACACCCCGGCCTGGGTGATTGCGGATCTGGCCTGCCTGATGGCCGGTGTGGTGTGTGTCCCGGTGCCGGTGTTTTTCTCTAGCAGCCAGACCGAGCACCTGATTCAGCGGTCCGGGCTGGAGGCGTTGCTGTTCAGTGCCGAGATTCAACAGGCGGAGACCATCGGCCACGGCGTGTGGCTTCGGCATTTGCCGGTGTTTCCTGGTGCGGCCTGCATGCCGGAACACACCGCCAAGATTACCTTTACGTCCGGTAGCACCGGTACTCCCAAGGGTGTGTGTTTGTCGGCGCAGCAGGTGGCGGCGACCGCCGGTGCTTTGCAGCATCGGTTGGACGGCGTGGAGCTGCAGCAACATCTGTGCATCCTGCCGCTGGCAACCTTGCTGGAGAACATTGCCGGGTTATACCTGCCACTGCTGATGGGTGCCACGGTCACGGTCGCCCTGCTGCAAACCCTGGGCATGACCGGCAGCAGCGGCCTGGATCTGGACCAGCTGGTGGCCGGCCTCAACCGGCATCACCCTCATACGGCGATTCTGGTGCCGGAGCTGGCGATGTCGCTGGTTAATGCCGCTGAGCAGGGTTTGCTGGCGACGGATTCGTTTCGTTTTTTAGCGGTTGGTGGCGGCCGGGTATCACCGGATCTGCTGGCCCGGGGGCGGGCGGTTGGATTGCCGCTTTATGAGGGCTACGGCTTGTCCGAGTGTGGCTCGGTGGTGGCCCTGAATGTGCCGGGCGCAGAACGTGAGGGCACCGTTGGCCAGCCCCTGGGGCATGTGCAGGTAACCGTGCATGACGCAGGCCGCATTCTCGTTCGGGGCAACGCCCACCTGGGATATCTGGGTGACGAGCCCGAGGGTGATGACTGGCTGGATACCGGTGATCTCGGCACTCTGGATGCAGAGGGTTTCCTGACCGTCAACGGCCGCGCCAAGAATCTGATGATTACTAGCTTTGGCCGCAATATCAGTCCGGAATGGCTGGAGAGCGAACTGGTGCAGGCACTGGGAGCCGGCCAGGCCGTGGTATTCGGTGATGGTGAGCCACACCCCAGCGCCTTGGTGGTGATTCCCGATAACCGAAGCCCCGACGCTGTGCGATCGGCCCTGACGACACTGAATGCCGGTTTGCCCGACTATGCGCGTTTGCAGGCCGTGTACCTTCGCCGGCAGCCGCTGACCCGGGCCGAAGACCACATCACCGCCAACGGGCGCCCGGTGCGGTACCAGATTCAGGCTGACCTGCCCAGGCTGATGGCCGAAGCCTTTCCCTTATTCATGAACCTTTCGGTGCCTGCGGGTACACCTACCCAACAAACCACGCCAGGAGACTACAACATGGCATTTTTTGACCGACTGCAATCCGACACCCAACAGGCCCGGGAACACGTAACCCGCGCCCCGGTTATTCAGGCCATCCGTGAGGGTCGCTTTGACCTTGAGGGCTATACCTGGTTCCTGGCCCAGGCCTATCACCATGTGAAACACACGGTGCCATTGATGATGGCCTGTGGCGGCCGGTTGCCGGAGCGACTGGAATTCGTGCGCAAGGCGCTGGTGGAATACATCGAGGAAGAATACGGCCACCACGAGTGGATCCTCAACGACCTGGCCGCCTGTGGCAAAGACAAGGAAGCCATTCGCCACGGCCAGCCGGACAGCGCCATCGAGTTGATGGTGGCCTACCTGTATGACCGAATTCAGCGCGGCAATCCGGCGGCTTTCTTTGGCATGGTACAGGTGCTTGAAGGCACCTCCATTGAACTCGCCACGCCCCTGGGTGAAGCCATCCAGAAGCAGCTCGGCCTGCCTGACCAGGCCTTCAGCTACCTGTATTCCCACGGTGCCCTGGACCAGGAACACTTCGAGTTCTTCCGCAACCTGATGAACGAGATCACTGACCTGGACGATCAGCAGGCCATCATTGATGCAGCCCGCATGGTCTATCGTCTTTACGGCGACATGCTGCACAGCATTCCGCTGCCGGCCCGTGGCAAGGAGCAGTGCCATGAGGCTGCATGATCGTACCTTCCTGCTGCTGGGCGGCACCGGAGGCATTGGCCAGGCCCTGATCCGGCCGCTGGCGGAACGCGGTGCTCGGGTGATCGTCGCCACCCGCCATCCCGAGCGGCTGGAAAAGCGGGCGGGTGTATCACCGGTGCATCTTGACCTGGCCAGCCCGGAGTTGGGCCAACAGCTACAGCAACTTACCGGGGTGTACCCGGACATTGACGGGGTCATCCACTGTGCCGGCCAGAACCGGTTTGCGGCCCTGGAGGGCATGGCCGTCAGCGACCTGGACACCCAGCTTACTGTCAACCTGCGCTCAGCCATGCTGGTGGCCCGGCATTTCGCACCCAGGTTCCGCAAGGCCGGCGAGGGCGCGCTGGTGTTCGTTGGTTCCACTTTCGGCAGTATTGGTTTTCCTGGTTATACCGCTTATTGTGCCAGCAAGTTCGGCCTGCGCGGCTTCACCGAAGCGCTTCGCCGGGAACTGGCCGATACCCCGGTACAAGTGGTGTACGTGGCGCCAAGAGCGACTGCCACTGCCATGAACCCGGAGCCGGTAAACGAGCTGAACCGGGCGTTGGGTAACACCATGGACGCACCGGACATGGTGGCGGCCCAGATCATCCGCGCCATGGAACGGGACGATCGGCGGTGTTTTCTGGGCTGGCCGGAAAAGCTGTTTGTGGTGATCAACGGCATCCTGCCAAAGCTGGTCGACAAGGCGATGCTGAAACAATTACCGGTGATCCGGCGCTTTCTGGATTCGGGAGCAGCGTCATGAAGCGGACAGCTACAATGTTGGTCGGGTTAGACTACACTTCTCCGTAGGCAAGGCTGAAAATGCTGGGGAGACAGGCCGTTCATGGCGAGCAATTACGGGGCAGTCCAGCCGGACCAGATGCCAGCTCATTTCTTCCATAAACTGGCGTCAAGCGTCCCTGGCGTCCTGTTCACCTATTGGCTGAGCCCGGACGGGCAGTCGCATTACTACCCCTATGTCAGTGATCAGGTAAAAGATCTGTTTGGCGTTGAGCCTGCCCGTCTCAAAGAAGATGCCGGAGCCGTGTTCTCGGCGATTCACCCGGAAGATGCAACCGGTGTTGCGAAAAGCATCGAACAGTCGGCCCAGACTCTGGAGCCCTGGTGTTACCGGGCACGTCTTAAGATGCGTGACGGCCAGTATCAATGGTTTGAAGCTCAATCCGTGCCAGAGCGCCAGCCTGATGGCAGTACCATCTGGTATGGCCAGTTTCACAACATCCAGCACTACAAGGAGTTGGAGCAGACCCTGAGGGACAGTGAAGCAGAATTCCAGTTTCAGGCGGGCTTTCAGAACCTGATCGCCCGGTTGTCTGGAGAGTTTATTCAGCTCGGGTTTGGCTCAATCGATGACTGTATCGACGAGTTACTCCGTGCTATTAGTGACTTTTTCGGCATTGATCGGGCCTATGTCTATGGCTTTTCGCAAGATCACCTGACAATGACCAACACCCACGAATGGTGTGCGCCGGGCGTGACGTCCCTGATGCCAGATCAACAAAATGTACCGATCGGGTCATTCCAGTGGTGGCAGGCGCAGATCAACTCGATGAAAAGCCATAATAAGGTGGTTTTCATTGAAGATGTCCGTCGGTTACCGCCCGAGGCCAGCAATGAGCGTGCCCTGCTGGAAGCTCAGGGGGTCAGCTCCATGTTCTGCGTGCCCATCTGGATACGTGGTCAGGTCATGGGTTTTTTCGGTGTCGACTCGTTATCGCAACGGTCCTGGCGGCAGGACATGGCAGACCTCCTGATTATTGTCTCCGGCCTGCTGTCCGGTGCCCTTGAGCGCAACCGGCTGGAGGAGGACCTTCTGAACCAGTCGATCCGGGACCCGCTTACCGGCCTGCATAACCGCCGTTACCTCATGCCCAGACTGGATGAAGTGCTGGCAACCTGCAATCGTCATGGTGAACGCTTTTGCCTGGCGATGTTTGACATCGACCATTTTAAACGGATCAACGACAACCTGGGCCACCTGGCCGGGGACCAGGTACTGGTGCGATTTGCCGAGCTTCTGCTGGCCAACACACGGAATACCGATGTGGTGTCCCGGTATGGTGGCGAGGAATTTCTTGTGGTTTTTACGGAAATGGTGGATTCGGACGCCCAGCCTCTGGTGGGGCGAATCATGCAGGCCGTCAGAGCTGAGCAGTTTGTGATTGGTGGCGAGACTTTCGGGATCACCGTAAGTGCCGGCTCTGCCTGTGTGGCGGAGCTTACCGAAGAGCCTGTCAGCCCGCATGCTTTGATTGGCCTTGCAGACTACCGGTTATACCAGGCCAAGCAGGGTGGCCGCGATTGCCTGGTCGATGCATCGGGATTATCACGCATATAATAAAAGAGCATTTCACCTCATATATCGTTTTAGTATATTCTTAGATCAAATTTAATGATCGATAGATCTCAGAGGTGAATACCATGTCACAGCCGATCGTTCAGCATTTCTTCGACGAACCCACCAATACCTTCAGTTACGTGGTGCGTGATCCCGACGGCCAGGCCTGTGCCATTCTCGACTCGGTACTGGACTTTGATTATGCCTCCGGCCGCACCGACGTGCGCTCGGCGGATGCGATTATTCAGTATGTTCGGGACAACCATCTGACCGTTGAGTGGATCATGGAAACCCACGTGCATGCGGATCACCTGTCTGCAGCGCCTTATCTGCACGAACGCCTGGGTGGAAAGACCGGAATTGGCGCCAGAATCATTGATGTTCAGGAAATCTTTGGTAAGGCATTCAACGCCGGTACCGAGTTCGCCCGGGACGGAAGCCAGTTCGACCAGCTTTTTGAAGAGGGCGACACCTTTGCCATCGGCAATCTGGAAGGACGGGTTTTGCATACGCCGGGCCACACACCCGCCTGCCTGACCTACGTAATTGGCGATGCCGCCTTTGTTGGCGACACCCTGTTCATGCCCGATTACGGCACTGCGCGCTGCGACTTCCCCGGAGGCGATGCCCGTACGCTGTACCGTTCCATCCAGAAGGTCCTGTCATTGCCGGCCGAGACCCGGATCTTCCTGTGCCACGATTACAAGGCTCCGGGCCGCGATGAGTACCATCACATGACCACGGTTGCGGAACAGCGTGAGGCGAACGTGCACGTGCATGAGGGTGTGTCGGAGGACGAGTTTGTCAGAATGCGCACCGAGCGTGATGCCACCCTGGACATGCCCCGGCTGATCCTGCCCTCGGTGCAGGTGAATATGCGTGCTGGCCACATGCCGCCGGCAGAGGATAACGGCCAGGTATACCTGAAAGTTCCGGTTAACCGGTTCTGAGCCGGGTATGAGCCTCAAACGCTACCTGCCCATTCTGCAATGGGCACCACAATACAATCGTGATCAGGTGACCAGTGACATGATCGCGGCGGTGATTGTGACCGTCATGCTGATTCCCCAGTCACTGGCCTACGCGTTGCTGGCGGGCTTGCCGGCCCAGGTAGGGCTGTATGCCAGTATCCTGCCGCTGGTTGTGTACGCGGTGTTCGGTACCAGCCGCACCCTGTCAGTAGGCCCGGTGGCGGTGGTTTCGCTAATGACGGCAGCGGCCCTGGCGCCGCTGGCAGACATGGGAACACCGGAGTACATTGCCGGTGCGGTGCTGATTGCCGTGATGTCTGGCCTGATGCTGACGGTGATGGGCGTCCTGCGGCTGGGTTTCCTGGCGAACTTCCTCAGTCATCCGGTCATTTCAGGATTTATCACGGCCTCGGGCATTGTCATCGCGGCCAGTCAGCTCAAACATGTGTTCGGTATTCAGGCGTCCGGCCATAATCTGCTGGATATTGGCGGCTCGTTGCTGGCCTCCCTGCCACAAACCAATGTGCCCACCTTGCTGGTGGGGGGCGGCGCGCTGGCGTTTTTGCTGTGGTCCCGCCAGTTTCTGAAACCGTTGTTGATCCGGCTTGGGCTGGCTAACCGGGCTGCGGATATCTTTACTAAAACCGCGCCAATCCTGGCGGTGGTGGTCACGACGCTGGTTGCGTGGTGGCTGAATCTGGACGAGAAAGGCGTCCGCCTGGTGGGGGATGTGCCGGCCGGATTGCCTTCCTTTACCCTGCCCACGCTGGATATGGCCATCTGGTCCCAGTTGGCGGTCAGTGCGCTGCTGATCAGTGTGGTGGGTTTTGTGGAATCCGTGTCTGTGGGCCAGACCCTGGCGGCCAAACGGCGCCAGCGTATTGATCCGGACCAGGAGTTGATTGGCCTGGGTACCGCTAACCTGGGCTCCGGGCTCTCCGGAGGTATGCCGGTGACCGGTGGCTTCTCCCGTTCGGTGGTGAACTTTGATGCCGGTGCAGAGACGCCGGCGGCGGGTGCCTACGCGGCCGTAGGTATTGCCCTGGCCACGTTGTTCCTGACGCCGGCCATCGCCTGGCTGCCCCAGGCGACCCTGGCGGCGACGATCATTGTGGCGGTCGCCACGTTGATTGACCTGCCAGCGCTGGGCCGCACCTTCCGCTATTCCCGTACCGATTTCGGTGCTATGTTGGCCACCATCCTGTTGACCCTGGTTCACAGTGTGGAGGCGGGAATCATTGCCGGTGTTGCTTTGTCGATCGGTCTGTTCCTGTACCGCACCAGCCGTCCCCACAGTGCGGTGGTTGGGCGCGTGCCGGGCACCGAGCATTTCCGGAATATTCTGCGCCACGACGTGGAACTGTGCCCGAAAGTGACCTTTCTGCGGGTGGATGAAAGCCTCTATTTTGCCAATGCCCGCTTTCTGGAGGAACGAGTGATGGATCTGGTCACCCGGGAACCGGAGCTGACCGACCTGGTGCTGGTTTGCCCGGCGGTGAACCTGGTGGATGCGTCCGCCCTGGAGAGCCTGGAAGCCATCAATGAGCGGCTGACCGATGCCGGGGTGCGCCTGCATCTGTCGGAGGTGAAAGGCCCGGTGATGGACCGGCTGAAGGGTACCGAGCTTATCCGGCACCTCGGTGGTAACGTCTACCTGAGCACTTATGAGGCCTGGCAGTCCCTGACCGGGCGTACCGCCCTGGAGTGACCGGGGGCAAGTGATCCCATTGACCGGCCGGGGGGTATCAGTAAATACTGCGCCCGCGCATCCGATGCTTTGGTAACCGGTGATTTTGATGGGAATGACAGAAAATCTGCTTTCAACCAGCCAGTGGTTGCTGACCGCGTCGATCTTTGTGCTGGTGTTGCTGGCAGCTTTGCGCTCAGTGGATTGGGAGGCGCTGAGGAAAGATAACGCCACCCAGCACTCGCTATTCGGTGCGGCGGTGGTGTTGGGCTTTGTCTGGCAGTTACGGGCTGGTATCTCGCCCGGCCTCGCCATCCACATTTTTGGCATCACCGTGATCACCCTGATGCTTGGCTGGGCACTGGCTGTTATCAGCGGTCTGTTAGCGCTGGTGATCACCGTTATTACCGGCCGCGAGCCCCTGGTGATGTTTGCCGCTAACGGCCTGGTGACGGTGATGGTGCCGGCACTGGTTACCCACGCCATCATGCTGTGGGAGCGGCGCAGGGATTTCCGCAACTTCTTTGCCTACATCTTCTTTTGCGGTTTTTTTGGTGCCGGGCTGTCGGTGGCCGCAGCCGGTGTTCTGATGTGTCTGATGCTGTGGTCCAGCGGCGTCTATACCTTCGAGACCCTGGTGCACGAATACCTGCGTTACCTGCCACTGTTCATGATTCCGGAAGGCTTTGTGAACGGCGTTTTTGTGACCGGCCTGATGGTGTTTCACCCAGACCGGCTCAGCACCCTGGATCAACGACGATACCGATAACGCCCGGTCAGATGCCTCCGCCCTGGACGGAGGTTTGTTCATGTTTGCCCAGGCTGTGATGTCGGCTCACCTGATCGCGCCACTGTGCCAGCCAGGGCAGCAAGGCTTTCGCTGGCATTGGCCGGGCGATGCCATAACCCTGAATCAGGTTGCACCCCATGTCTCTCAGGGCGCGAGCATGCTCCATGGTTTCCACGCCCTCAGCAAGAACCGGGTGGTCGAAGCGTTGCGCAAGGAAAATCACGCTCTCCACAATCGCGCGGTCACTGGCATCGGTGAGCATGTTGCGAACGAAACTCTGGTCGATCTTGATCACATCCACCGGCAGGGTGCGCAGGTAAGTCAATGACGCGAAGCCGGTGCCGAAGTCGTCCAGTGCCACCTGTAACCCCAGGGACCGGCAGCGAGCCAACACATTGCTTGCACGCTTGGTGTCTTCCAGCGCGGTGGATTCCAGAACCTCCAGGGTGATTTGCCCGGGGCGGACATCCGGATGGCTGTGCAAGTAGCTTTCCAGGTAATCGGCAAAACTGCGATCCATCAGGTGAGGAGCGCTGATGTTGATGCTGACGGCGAGCGATTCGTCCGCCTCATGCCACAGATTCATCTGATGAATGGCTTCCTTGAGTACCCACTGGCCCAGCGGGATCTCCAGATGGCTGTTGGCGACAGCCGGCAAGAACTCACCGGGGCCAATCAGTCCTTTGTCCGGATGATTCCAGCGAATCAGCGCCTCAAACCCAATGACTTCGCTATCGTCCAGGCGTAACTGGGGCTGGAAATAGAGTTCGAATTCTTCGTTCTCCAGCGCGCGGGATATTTCCATCAACTGGTTCCGGCGCTGCCGGCGATGGGCATCCAGGCCGGGGTCGAAAATGTGGAACTGATTCCGGCCCTTCTCTTTGGCGGCGTACATTGCCTGGTCGGCATGGCGAATCAGGCCCTCTGCATCGGTGTCGTCCTCCGGATACAGGGTGACGCCCAGGCTGGCGGTCAGGTTGACCGTCTGGTCACCAATCTGCAGGGGCTCGCTGACATTGGCGAGTATTCGCGAATACACCGCCTCGGGGCTGTCGCTTTGCAGCAACAGTACGAATTCATCACCCCCGATGCGGGCGATGGTATCGCCACTGCGTAGGGCGCGGGTCAGGCGCTCGGCGGTCGCTCGCAGCGCCAGGTCGCCGAGGTCATGGCCCAGCTGGTCGTTAATGGCTTTAAAGCCATCCAGGTCCAGGTAACAGATGGACAGCACCCGCTTCTGACGATCCGCGTGGGCGCTGGCCGAGCGAAGACGCTCTTCCAACAGTTGTCGGTTGGGTAGCCCGGTCAGGTCGTCATAGTTGGCAGCGCGGTCCAGTTCCTTCGCATGATTTTTCAGAGCAGTGATATCTGAGAACGCGGCCACATGGTAGAAACGCCCCGGCTCTTCAAGGTGAACGCGGCTGATCGACAGCAGCTCTGCATATTCTTCCCCGCTTTTCCGGCGGTTCCAGATTTCGCCCCGCCAGTGATCCGTCTTCTCAATCGACGTCCACATGGACTGGTAGTATTCGCGGGAGTGGCGACCGGAGCTGAGGATGGAAGGATTCAATCCAAGTACTTCCGGGCGACTGTAGCCGGTGATACGGGAGAAAGCCGGGTTGACGTCGATAATCCGATTGAAGTGATCAGTAATGACAATGGCTTCGTGGCTGCGATCAAACACACTGGCGGCGATGCGCAGGCCGCGTTCACTGTTTTTCCGATCGGAGATATTGGTCTGGATAACAACGAAGCCGGGCTCGACACCCTCGCTTTCGCCAACGGGCATACAGTAGGTGTGTACCCAGTAGGGCGTGCCATCCGCCGTATAATTGAGAATGTCTTCCTCGAACACTTCGCCACGGAACAGGTGTTGGCGAATACGGCGGACGGTCTCGGTGTCAGTGTCCGGCCCGTAGAGGAGTTCGCCGGGGTTCTTTCCAACTATGCTGTCGAGGTGAAAGCCAGTATGACGTTCGAAAGCGGTATTCACCCATTCGATGCGACCACCCGCATCCAGAATGATCACCAGGTTGCGGGTGGCAGAGGCCACCAATGCCAGGCGCTTGGAGTCAAACTCCGGTGACGTATTGTTGGAATCAGGGGCATTCGACATATGTCGGGTGTTCCGGGTGTCGGTGGTTTAAGTGTCTCTCCTCCCTGTGAGATGGTTTGGTCAGCTTATCAATCAGGCGCCGGGAATACGTCCGTAGAATCCGTGGGGATCAGTTTGTCCATTTATTGCAATCTCACAACGGGGCACGATGCTAGCCTATCTGGCCTGTTAGGACATTCGACCATAGCGGTGTCTGGTTGATTGATGTCAATTTCCGGGGAGATTCTTAGGGCGCACCGGACGGTAAGCGTTCATCAGCGCCAGCGCGAGTGTTTTTGCAGTTTGCGTTGCAGGGTCCGTCGGTGCATGTTCAGGGCCCGGGCAGTGGCGGAAATGTTGCCATCGTGCTCGTTCAGCACGCGCTGGATGTGTTCCCATTCCATTTCTTCCACGGACGGCGGTTCGGGCCTCAGGTCCGGTGGTGCGTCCAGGGGTTCAAAACCATTCATTAACTGGGCCACGGTAACCGGCTTGCACAGGTAGTTGACGGCGCCGCGGCGCATGGCTTCTACCGCGGTGGCGATGCTGCCGTAACCGGTCAGCACCAGTACGTCCAGGTCCGGCTTCTGTTCCAGAAGTTCCGGCAGCAACTGCAAACCACTTTCCCCGGCCAGGTTGAGGTCCAGAACACACCGGTTCACCGGCCTGGTACGGATGGCCTCCAGAGCGCTGTCAGCATCGCTGGCGCAGAGTGTTTCGATGCCCTGGCGAGACAGCGAGCGGGCCAGCACCTGGAGAAACGCCTGGTCATCGTCGACCAGCAGCCAGAGTTCCTGTGTAGTCATGGTTGTATCTCCTCGCCTTGGGGCTGGGCTACCGGTAAATCGATGACCATGGTGGTGCCTGTGTCACTGGCCTTGGCCCGGAGATTGCCGCCAAGCCTCTGGATCGTGGCATTGGAAAGGAACAACCCGACCCCGAGGCCATGGTGGGAGTCGACAATGTCCTCACCCGGCGTGCCCTGCAGAGCGGTTTCCAGGCCGTCACCGTGATCTTTAACAATCACTTCCACCCGGCCGGAATCGGACAGCTGGCTTCTGACAGCGACCCAGGACGGGCTGGCTGTCAGGGCGTTTGCCAACAGGTTGAGCACCGCCTGGTCCAGGGTGGCATCCACGGCCACGGAGGCATTCGGGTGCGTACCCTGCCACTGCACTGGCACGGACGGCCACAGCAGTGTGACCGACTCTCGCAGCCTCGCTAGCCAGTCTTTGACCGTTAGTACTTCCAGTTGCGCCGTGCGGGCTTCAATCGCCGCCTTGGTCAGTTGTTGCAGATGTTGACTGCACAGGTACAACTGCTGCCCCATCAGGTCGAGATCTTCCGTCAGTGCTACGGAGGCCTGGCCTTCGGTGTGGGAACGGATTTCATCCAGTAACAGGGTCATGGTATTCAGCGGGGTACCTAGCCGGTGGGCAACGGCGGCCGACGACAGGCCCAGCGCGATGATCTGCTCATCCCGCAGACGGTTTTCCCGGAACTGCGAGAGCTGGGATTGTTGCAGGCGAAGTCTGCGGGCGAGCGTGCCCACCACCAGCAGCAAAATGGCAGCGGTAAGGGCAAAGGTTACCCACATGCCTACCAGGTGCAACCTGGCCAGGTCTGCCGAGTGGTGATCGTGCATGACCGGGGTGTGCCAGAGCACCAGCGCCGTGTATACCGCAACGCCGGTGATGGTAAGGACAATGCTCTGGCGGCTGGGCACCAGAATGATTGCGACGGCAATCGGCAGCAGCAGCAAAGATACCAGGGGGTTGGTGTAGCCACCGGTGAAATACAGCCAGCAGCCGATCAGCAACAGATCTGTGGCCAGGGTCAGGCTGACTGGTGCGGAAGCTTCGGGGGGCTTACGGCTGAACCACAGCCAGGCCAGCGTGGCCAGAACGGCATAAAGCAGGCTGAGGATCAGGGCTTCGGCCTGGTGGGCCAGTGTTACGGTGGTTTCGGCAACAGCGATCGCGACCAGTTGCGTGGCAATGATGGCCAGCCGCATACCCAGAAGATAACGGGCAGCCTGACGAAAACCGGTTTGAGAGTGTGTGAGCCATTCCATAGCGGGCATTCTAGCAGTATGCCGTCGGCCATGGAGGTGAAAACGGCGTTTGTTTGCGACGGGTCAATCGGTGAAATAACAGACCAGTTGCTGGCGCACCACATCACCGGTCAGTTGCAGATGTTGCGCCTGCAGATCATGCACCTGAACCGACCGGTTGACCGGAGATTCGGTGCTGCTGGACGTTGGGGGGGCGGGCAGGCGCTCAGGGTGATAACGGCATTGCTGGATGTCGGGAAACAGCGCCGCGTAGGCGATGCCGGTTTCTACCAGGTCCTGGAAAAAGTGAGAACCGTAGGACAGGTCTGGCACCATCTCGCCGGCCTTTTCTGAGACCTCAACCAGGGCGGCGACCCCGGCAATGTCAGCAAAGCGGACCGGAACGCCAAGATCCGGGCTGCTGGTGCCCCAACGGCCTGGGCCGATCAGCAGGGTCGGCACACTGGATGCGCGGACAGCTTCGCCGACACGGCGGGCAACGTCGTAGCGCTGGCTGGTGGACAGTCCGGCGTACACCGAAGCGTCTACCCGGATCACCCGTTCGATGGCCAGGTTGATGTTGCCGCCCATGAAGTGGCCCTGGGTTCTGAATAGCAGCTTACGCTCAGGCAAGTCGTCGGGCAGAGCCACCGGCCCGGTCTCGCCGATGGTCGCCAGCGGGCGGCATTGCACCAGGTTGAAGGCGGGGTTGCCCTGTTGGTCCAGGTGCAGGGTGAATTCCACATCCACCGGGTGCCGGTAGCCCGCTTCCAGGGTTTGCAGCAGGTGTGACAGCCGGCGGATAAACGGAGTGCGCTGCACCAAAGGGCGGAAGGTCAGCCGCCACACCGGGCCTTGCAAGCCAATCTGCTCGGCCCGGGTACTGGCCGCCCGATCCACCTCGGCCAGGTGATCCATGGGTAGATCGTTGGTGGTTTCCAGCAACTGGCTCAGGGGCCGGGTGTCGAGTGTGCCTTCCTGTAGGTCCAGCAAATCCACCAGGTGTTGGGAATATCGGTAGCTTTCGTCCTGGTTGCGGAATGGCTGGCGCATGGGGTGGTCCAGCGCCATCACGCAGGCGTGATCGCCTTCAATGCGGTCAACCGCCCGGGTGCCCAGGCCCATCACCAGCCGGACCATCCCCGCTTCCGGGTCCATGCTGCTGTCCCAGGCGAAGGTGTTGCGCGACACCCCTACCCCGGCGGCATCGGGCAGGTAATAGCGACCATGAAACCGCCCGTTGACCCGCTGGATCAGCAGCGCCATGGGCTCTTCCCGCTGGTCCAGGCCCCGCTGTTTGCGGTACACCAGGGCATCTTCACTCATGGATGACGCGTACACCTGGCGGATTGCGTCTTCCAGTGCCGACAGCCGCTGTTCCGGTGCCCCCTGGTTGACCAGGAACACGCTGTCGTATTTACCGGCAAAAGCATTGCCAAAGCCGTCTTCCTGCAGGCTCGATGAGCGCACCAGGATAGGATACTGGCCGTAATGGTCCAGCAGTCGCTCCAGCTCGGCCTGTATCTCGTCGGGAAACTTGCCGGCCAGGATCGCGGCTTTGAGCGCGGGCGCCTCACTCAGGTAACCCTCTTCGGAGCGCTGCCGCATGATCGCCGGCCAGAGCCCGTTGTGGACCAGGAAAGCGTAATAGGCATCTGTGCCAAGATAACTGGAATCGTGGGGCTCCAGCTGGCTTTGCCACCGTTCAGGAGCGTCTTTCAGCAGGATGTTGCGGGCAATCAGCATGCCGGTGGCCTTGCCACCAATGTAGCCGCTGCCGACCAGGCGGCTGCGAATGCCCAGCAGGTCCTCCAGCGACAGGTAACGCCGTGCCAGTTCCAGTATCCGGGAATCGCGGCTGATCATTACTTGCAGCACTTGCTCCTGCAAGTCTTCGATACAGTCGGTGTCCTGGTCGGACAAAGCCCGGCTGGCTTCCTGGAACAACCGGTCCCAATAGTCCAGCAAGGGTTGGCGATGCAGGTGTTCAAGCTCGAGGCTGGCTTGCAGTCGGGTGGCATCGCTGCTGTCCGTTATGGGTTGAAACTGTCCATCATGCTCCCGGTGCGGCAGGAACATGGTGGGCGATTGCCGGCGCCAGGCTTTGATTGGATGAATCTGCACGTCATCGCCGTGGCGATGCACATCAATCATCACCTGGGTGGTCTGGCGAATCCGGTCGAGGGTGCGCCGGGAGTGGCGTTCCGGATGCAGGGCAAACCAAGCCACGGTGTCCAGTTCAAACAGAAACGGGCACACCACCCGGAAAAAATTGCCCACCATGGCATCGGTGGCCCAGGCGTTGAGCAGTTCGCTCAGACTGTCACACACATAGAAGGCGCCACGGCCATGCTGCTCGATCAGGTGCCAGACCCGGCTGGTAAAGCTTTCAAAGCCGCCGAGGGCGTCGATGGTGATGGTTCGAACCGACGGGTGGTCCCGGATAATCGGGGCATGGTCGCCAAAGCGAAGGTAGATAATCTGCCGGCCGGCATCAGAGGCGGCGTCTACGAAGGGAAGAACAAATCGGCGATAGTCGTCCAGGTCGGAAACCCGCCAGACCACGTTATCGCCGATTCGAAGGCCATCCAGAACCTCATCCAACCCACTGAGGCCAGTGGAAACCCGGTCGTCAGGCTGGAGAGGTTCGTTGCTGATCATGGCCGGATCAGATAACACCCATGGCGTTCATCGCCTTGGCAACGCGCAGGAAGCCGTTGATATTGGCGCCCAGCACGTAGTTGCCCTCGGCACCGAACTCGGCGGCGGTCTCGAAGCAGTTCTTGTGGATATCGATCATGATTTCCTCAAGGCGCTTCTGGGTGTAATCGAAGGTCCAGGAGTCGCGGCTGGCGTTCTGCTGCATTTCCAGGGCAGACGTGGCAACACCGCCGGCGTTGGCTGCCTTGCCCGGGCCGTAGGCAATCTTGGCATCCTGGAACACAATGATGCCTTCCGGCGTGGTCGGCATGTTGGCGCCTTCGGCCACGGCAACACAGCCGTTTTCAACCAGCATCTTGGCGTCTTTGCCGTTCAGTTCGTTCTGGGTCGCGCAGGGCAGCGCCACATCGCAAGGCACGCTCCAGATATTGCCGTCTTCCACGTACTTGGCGTCTTTATGGAATTCAGTGTAGGCACTGATCCGGCGGCGCTCCACTTCCTTGATGCGCTTCAGGGTCTGCAGGTCGATGCCCTTCTCATGGACAATCATGCCCTGGGAATCCGAGCAGGCAATGACCTTGGCGCCCAGCTCGTGGGCTTTCTCGATGGCGTAAATGGCCACGTTGCCGGAACCGGAAACCACCACGGTCTTGCCTTCCAGGGAGTCACCACGGGCTTTCAGCATTTCGTGGGTGAAGAACACCGTGCCGTAGCCGGTGGCTTCGGTACGCGCGCGGCTGCCGCCCCAATCCAGGCCCTTGCCGGTGAACACGCCAGATTCGTACCGGTTGGTAATGCGTTTGTATTGGCCGAACAGGTAGCCGATCTCTCGGCCGCCAACGCCGATGTCGCCGGCTGGAACGTCGGTATACTCACCCAGGTGGCGGTACAGCTCGGTCATCATGCTCTGGCAGAAACGCATGATCTCGTCGTCGGACTTGCCCTTGGGGTCGAAGTCACTGCCGCCTTTACCGCCGCCAATGGGCAGTCCGGTCAGGGCGTTCTTGAAGATCTGTTCAAAGCCCAGGAACTTGATGATGCCGAGGTATACGGACGGGTGGAAGCGCATGCCACCTTTATAGGGCCCCAGGGCACTGTTGAATTCGACGCGGAAAGCACGGTTGATATGAATCTCGCCGCGGTCGTCCTGCCAGGGCACACGGAAGATGATCTGGCGCTCAGGCTCACAGATACGCTGGATGATTTTCTTGTCGGCAAACTCCGGGTACTTCACCAGAACCGGCCCGAGGGTTTCCAGAACTTCGTGAACCGCCTGGTGGAATTCGCTCTCGCCCGGGTTGCGGTGCAGAACGTCCTGGAAAATCGGTTCGAGTTTTTCGTCGAGTTTAACTGTCATGGCAAGGCCCTCGGAATACGCGTATTGAAAACCGCCGAAAAGCGGTTGCCCAAAAAAAGGGCAGTGATTGCACCACATTGGCGCATAAGTTGGCAAGATGGCCGGGTAAAATTTATTCAAACCTCACCCTTAGGGGTATCTCCAACGGGGTGCGGCATTGTGTCCCAGGCCAGGCGTGTTGTCGCCCGTTAGAATTTCCGACATTCGTTGTTCCTCATTATCAAACCGCGCCGTTACAAGGAACGCCCTGCATGCTCAAGAAACGTCTGGCTCGCAGTATCAGTCTGGTGTTGGCTGGTTTTACCCTCACCCCTGCCGTTCACGCCCAGATGGGAGGAGAAGATTCGTTACTGATACGGGTGACGGAGGGGCAATCCGCAGAGGCGGCAAGGCTTTCGGCTGCCGCCGTGCAGTCGGAGCCGGTGCAGCGGTTGTCGGGCAGCGCGTCGGTGTCGCTGTCTCGAATGGGAGGGCGGGGCCTTGACCCGGTGATTCGAGGCCAGAATGAGGAACGGGTAGACGTGCTGCTGGATGGCATGCGGGTTGAAGGTGCCTGCCCAAGCCGTATGGACCCGCCCACCAGTCGATTGAGCACGGCACTGGCGCCGGTGTTGGAAGTGCGAACCAGCAATCGCACTCTGCGTTGGGGGCCGATTGCCGGTGGGCAGGTGGTGGCCACCACGGCGGCACCGGAATTTTCCGGCGAGAATCTCACCACGGGCCATCTCACCTTGGGCGGTGCGGATAATGGCGATGGCAAGCTGGTGAATGGCAGTGTCGCGGTTGGCAGTAAGGCCTCCTACCTGCGGATGGCCGCAGGCTATGACGAAGCCAACGATTATGAGGACGGCGACGGCAACAAGGTTCGCAGCTCCTATGAGAATACCGAGGGCCGGGTGGACGCTGCCTGGACAGCGGACAACGGTCTCTATATCAAAGGCCTGGTGACCCGGCAGGAAGAGCGGGATGTGAAGTTTCCGGGCCGAGGCATGGATGCGCCAAAAACCGATACTGAGCTCTATAGACTGGAAATCGGCGCACCAGTGGCCGAGGGCGCCTGGAGCCTGATGGCCTGGCAGGCAGACGTGGACCATGTGATGGATAACTTCAGCCTGCGGGAGTCTGCCATGAAAATGCAGACCGACTCGCAAACCCGCACCCAGGGTGCCCGGCTAGTGCTGGACCAGACCATCAACGTTACCAAAGACATCGCCATTGGTTTGGACATGGAAAGTAATGAGTGGGATGCCACCATGTACAACGGCATGAATCTGGACAACCCGGCGTCGTTGATGTGGCCGGGTGTGGAGCGGGACCGTGTTGGTGTCTTCGTGGAGGCATTTCACCGGATTCGGGTCAATACCCGCCTGGGTGCCGGTATCCGCTATGACCGGGTTGAAATGAATGCCACCCGCGCCGGAGACAGCTTCCGGATGATGCCCGGGGCGCCCATGACCATGACCCCTGCAATGCTGTATATGAGCGCCTATGGCGTGACGGACACCAAGGCCGACGATAACAATGTCAGCGGTTTTGTCACCGGGGAGTGGCGACTGTCTCCGATCAACACCCTGGAAGCCACCGCTTCGCATAGTGTTCGTTCCCCCAGCGTGAACGAGCGCTACGTTGCCCAGAGAACGATGCGAGGCTCCTGGATTGGTAATCCGGATCTGGAAACCGAAAAGCACAACAAGCTGGAAGTGAGCCTGTCTGGCCGTGATGGCAACTGGAGCTGGCGGCCGGCGGTCTGGGTGGACCAGGTAGAAGACTATGTTTATCGATTTGATACCCGCAATCCAGACGGCACGGTGGATACCCGGTACGCCAACATCGATGCTCGATTACTGGGTGTGGAAGGTCTGGTTGGCTGGAGCAACGGCACCTGGAGTAGCAGCAGCAAGCTGGCCTCCGTTCGCGGAGAAAATCGCGATGCGGACAAGGCCTTGCCGAGAATTCCGCCAATCCAGTTTATTCAGACCCTGGGCTGGCATTATCAGGGGCACACCCTGGAGGCAGAGTGGCAACTGGCTCGCCGACAGGACCGGGTGGATCTGGAGTCCGGCCTGGACCCAAGCACTTCACCGGGTTATGGCGTGTTCAATCTGTCGGGAACCCATCCGCTGGTGGCGAACCTGAGCTTTACCTGGGCGGTGGATAATCTGTTTGACAACACCTGGGCGTATCACGTCAGTAAGGACAACCTCGCAGACAGCGGTGTTTTCAGGGTCAACGAGCCCGGTCGCACTCTGCGTGCCGCGCTGACCGCGCGCTGGTAGACACGGTTATGGCGGTTGCCCGCTTCTCATAGCCGGCGGGTGACATTGTGCCCCGGGTAGATGACGAATCTGCCCGGGGCTTTTTTGATGCCTGGCCGGGTATTCGGAGTGGCCAACCTGATCAAAGTTGATAGGTGGTGCTAGAATGTGGTTATCAAGAAAGACTAAAAAGGTATAAAAGAATGCTCAGACCTGCGCTGTTGACCTGGCTTATGGCTTCCTGGTTGCTCCTGCCTGCAGCGGCTCAGTCTGATGAGTTGGCGTTGGCGGACGTGGTGCGTGCCTCAGTAAGCGAAGTCCTTCACCTGGATGGCCGGATTGAA
Source organism: Marinobacter sp. NSM (assembly GCF_052380025.1). Taxonomy (NCBI): domain Bacteria; kingdom Pseudomonadati; phylum Pseudomonadota; class Gammaproteobacteria; order Pseudomonadales; family Marinobacteraceae; genus Marinobacter; species Marinobacter sp. NSM. The sequence continues at coordinate 297,988 of NZ_JBQTCK010000002.1, read as the reverse complement.
GCCGTGCAGCAAAGTACGGTCTCCGCCCAGACCTCCGGCACCGTGGTCGAGCTGCCCTTCGATGTGGATGATTCGGTAGCCGCCGGTGACCTGATTGTCCGCCTGGAAGACAGCGAGCAGCGTTCGCGACTCAATCAGGCCCTGGCCGGCCTGGAAGAAGCCCGTTCCGGCCTCGACAATGCTCGCCAGCAATATGAGCGGGTAGAAGCCATCCATGAGCGGGGCCTGGTGTCACGGCAGGAATTTGATCAGGCCAGGAACAATCTCAGCGCATCACAGGCCCGGGTAGAGCGTGCTGAAGCTGCCGTGGATGAAGCCCGGAAGCAACTGGATTACACCCGGATCGTTGCTCCTTACGGCGGTATTCTGACCGAGCGCCATGTGGAGTTGGGAGAATCTGTGAACCCGGGCCAACCGCTCCTGAGTGGGTTATCGCTGGAACAGTTGCGGGTGGTGGTGGATCTGCCCCAGAAATACGCAGACCTTGCCCGCAGCGAACGCCAGGCAACGGTTACCCTGGCCGATGGCCGTGTGCTGGAGACCGGTGAGCTGACTTTTTACCCTTATGCCAACCCGGAAACCCACACCTTCCGCCTGCGCCTGCGGCTGAATGAGCCGAATGGCAGTCTGTTTCCGGGCATGCTGGTCAAGGTGGGGGTGCCGGTAGCAAGCCGGGAGGCCTTGTGGGTGCCCGCGTCCGCTCTGGTTCAGCGCAGTGAGTTGAGGGCGGTGTTTGTGCTTGATAGTCAGGGCCAGGCGCGGCTTCGACAGATACGCGTGGGCAGCCGGGACGGCGATCGTCTGGAAGTTTTGTCCGGTGTGTCTGCGGGTGAGCGGGTGATTACCAACCCAGCGATGCTGGTTGGCAGCGACCGGCTGAATCTCAGCCAGCCTTCCGCAGCTGAACAGGAGTAACCGGCGTGACGGATCAATTGCCTCCGGTAGGCCCCTCCGGTGCCATTGCCCGGGTTTTCCAGAACAACCACCTGACGCCGTTGCTGGCCATTCTGGCCATTATCCTCGGTATCCTTTCGGTCGTCATAACGCCCAAGGAAGAGGAACCCCAGATTGATGTCACCATGGCCGACATTATGGTGGCGTTGCCGGGTGCCAGTGCCCGGGAGGTGGAGAGTGCGATCGCCACGCCTGCCGAACAGGTAATGAGTGAAATCAAAGGTGTGGAGCACGTGTATTCGGTGTCCCGTCAGGGTCAGGCGGTAGTGACCGTGCAATTCGAGGTGGGTATCGCCCGCCAGGAAGCGTTGGTTCGGCTTTACAATCAGGTGTACTCGAATCAGGACTGGTTGCCGGCGAACCTGGGTGCCACACAGCCGGTCATCAAACCCCGCGGCATTGACGATGTGCCGGTGATGACCCTGACCCTCTACGACCCCACCGGTGAGCACACAGGGGAAGAACTTACCCGCCTTGCTCATATGCTTGAAGTCGCCCTGAAACGGGTGCCCGGTACCCGGGACATCTACACCGTCGGCGGCGTACCGGACCGGGTGGATATTGTGTTCAATCCGGCGTTGCTGGCGGGGTTCGGACTCACCACGGCGGATATCGAAAGTGCGTTGCAGTCGGCCAATGCTGCCAGTCAGGAGTCCAGAATAGCCCGGGACAATTTTTCGATTCCGGTGCAGGCCGGCACGTTGCTGGAATCGGCGGACGACGTAAAGCGCCTGGTGGTGGGCATGCACCAGGGCGCAGCCGTGTTCCTGGATGACGTTGCCGAGGTTCGCCGTGGGCAGACGGTTCCGGACCAAAGCGTGTTAACCGGATTTGGCCCCGCCCATCCGGAAGGTCGGGCCGGCAAGGCGGGCGATGTCTATCCGGCGGTCACCCTGGCCATCGCCAAGAAACCGGGCGAGAACGCCATCGACATCACGACGGCCATTGAACAACGCCTCAGTGAATTGCGAAACCGGGCCTTACCGGCGGATATCGAAGTCCTGGTCACTCGGGATTACGGCGTAACCGCCTCGGAGAAGGCGCAGAAACTGATCTCAGACCTGATTTCCGCCACCCTGGCTGTTATGCTGCTGGTGCTGGCCTTCATGGGCTGGCGCCAGGCCTTGATTGTGGGCGTCTCGGTACTGATTACCCTGTTGCTGACCCTGGTGTTCTCCTGGGCCTGGGGCTTTACTCTGAACCGGGTGTCGCTGTTCGCGCTGATCTTCTCCATCGGTATCCTGGTGGACGACGCCATTGTCATTACCGAGAACATCAACCGCCGGATCCAGAACAGCCGGCGGGCGATCAAAGACATCATTCCGGTGGCGGTGGATGAGGTGGGCACCCCCACCATCATGGCCAGCCTGACCATCATGGCGGCGCTGTTGCCCATGGCGTTCGTGACCGGCCTGATGGGCCCCTACATGAGCCCGATTCCAATCAACGCGTCGGCGGGTATGGTGATGTCCCAGGTTGTCGCCTTTGTTGTGGCGCCCTGGCTGGCGTTCCGGCTGCTGAAACACAGGCGGGGCGAAGAGGCCGGGGAACAAGCCGATGCCGGCAATTCCGCCGAGGGTGTCAGCCCCCTCGCCCTGAAGCTATTCAGCGGTGTGCTGACTCCGTTCCTGGGGGACCATGCCTGGCGGCGCCGGTTCCTGGCCCTGGGTGTCATCCTGCTCACCGTGGCTGCGGCGTCGCTGCCGGTGTTCCTGGCGGTGATACTGAAAATGCTGCCGTTTGACAACAAATCTGAACTGCAGATTGTGGTGGATATGCCTGAACACACGCCGATGGAGCAGACCCAGCGGGCGCTGACAGAAATGGGCCATTACCTGGAAACCGTGGAGGAAGTCGATAACTGGCAGGCCTACGCGGGCACAGCATCCCCAATGAACTTCAACGGGCTGGTGCGCCAGTACTACTTGCGGGGTGCCCCCTACCACGGCGATATCCAGGTCAACCTGGCCGGAGCCGGGCAGCGTTCCCGGCCATCCCACGACATTGCCCAGGCGGTGCGCGGGCCGCTGACCGATATCGCCCGGCGCTACGATGCCAGCGTCAAGATCGTGGAAGTGCCGCCGGGGCCTCCGGTGCTGTCACCGGTGGTGGCCGAAGTCTATGCCGCCGATGCGTTCCGGCGGGCTGAGCTGGCAAACCTGATCGCTGCGGATATGGCGACGATCGACGGCTTGGTGGATATCGATACCACCCTGGAAGCGCCCACCCAGCAGTGGGAAGTGGTGGTGGACAGGGCCCGGGCCGCGCGGTTGGGAGTCTCCCAGGCCCAGGTGGTGGCAACACTGCAAACGGCCCTCGGCGGTGTCAATGTCAGCTACCTGCATGACGAACAGGCCAAGTACCCGGTGCCGATTCGGGTGATCCTGTCTGAGGCCGACAAAGCCCAGCCATCGGCCCTGATGTCCATCAAGGTGCGCAGCCGAGACGGTAACCTGGTGCCCCTGGCCAGCGTTGCTGACGTGCGGGAAGCGGACTGGATGGGCGCCATCTACCACAAGAACCTGCTGCCGGTAACCTACGTGACCGCCGACATGGCCGGTGATATCGACTCACCGCTGTACGGCATGTTCCGCATGGTCAGCCTGCTTAACCAGCAGGATGAGGCTCCGGAGCAGTTCTTTATCCAGCAGCCACCGTTGCCGGAGAAAGGCACCCTCAAGTGGGACGGCGAGTGGCAGATTACCTACGAGACCTTCCGGGATATGGGGGCTGCTTACAGCGTGGGCGTGTTCATGATTTTCGTGTTGCTGGTGGCCCAGTTCCGTTCCTACCTGCTGCCCTTGATCATCATGGCGCCGATTCCGCTCACCCTGATTGGTATCATGCCCGGCCATGCCCTGCTGGGTAAGGAATTCACCGCCACCAGCATGATTGGCATGATTGCCCTGGCCGGTATCATCGTGCGCAATTCCATCCTGCTGGTGGTGTTCATTCAGCAATTGCTGGAGGAGGGAGTAGAACTCGAGCGTGCGGTGGTACTGGCGGGCGCCGTGCGTATCAAACCCATTGCCCTGACAGCCATCTCGGCGGTGGTGGGTGCTTACTTCATCCTGACAGACCCGATATTCAATGGCCTGGCGATTTCGCTGATTTTTGGTTTGCTCATGTCAACGATGTTCACGGTGATCGTGGTACCGCTGTTGTATTACACCCTGGCCCGTTGCCGTCGGATTTGAGCACGGGGCAGGCGCTAGCGCGTCGGCCAGTAGCGTTGCATCTCCAGGAACAGGAACGAGGCGCTCCAGGTAATTAGAAGAAAGCCGGTGAGCGCTTCAATTCCGGTCAGGTGGCGCAGTGCCCCCAGGGCTTCGATATCGCCATAACCGAGGGTGGTAAACGTGGTGAACGAAAAGTAGACGGTGGTCATCAGGCTGCCATCAAAGTTGCCCACAAGCTCGCCCCATCCCTCAGCATGGTGCATGTAGTAAAACGCGGTGGCAAAAATCCAGACCTCAGCGGCGTGTGCCGTCAGGCAACCGAGTACCGCGACAATCAGACGGAAGTGATGGCTTTTGCGCATTTTGCCGAGGAGGCTACTCAGGCGAAGTAGTGTCTCATTGTGAATAATGACCACGATACAGACCAGAGCAGTGTTCAGCAGCGTTACGTTCCAGAGGGTGTCGTGAGTGTTTTCCAAAGGACGGAACTCCCGGTTGAGCATGCGCGACAAACAGGCTGTGAACATTTGTCGCAGCCTGACAACAATCCGATTGATGTCGAAAATTGTATAGTAGTTTTAACGCAGCGATGCGACCTTTCCACTCTAAGCGTGAAATTTGCCCATGTACAAGCGTCTGATTCCCCTCCTTATCGTGGCCCTTGGCGTTGCCGGCTTTCTGTTGTTGAAAGCAACGCGGCCTCAACCGCCTGAAGTCTCTGCCTCGGAGCGCAGCTGGCAGGTGCAGGTGCAGGAGGTGGTTCCGGATACCCGGGTGCCGGTGCTTCCGCTGTATGGTGAGGTGGTGGCGCCGGATCAGCAAACCGTTACCGCTACCCTGGCGGGGCGCATTGCCGAACGCCCGGCGTCGGAGGGCAGCCGGGTGCGCCAGGGCGACCTGCTGTTGGCCCTGGATGACGCAGATGTTGAGCCGGCCCTGGCCCAGGCCAGAGCCCAGGTGGAAGACCTGCAGGCCCAGATCCGCTCCGAGCAGGTGCGGCATCGCAACGACCAGCGGGCGCTGGCCAGCGAGCAGGCCATTGTGGACAACGCCCGCCGGCAGTTTGAACGGATTGAATCACTGGTTGGCCGTAACCTGGCGTCCCGGGAAAACCTGGAAGTTGCCACCGACGCCCTGGCCCGGGCGGAGTTGACCGTCAGTACCCGTGAGCGCGCCATTGATGAGCACCCCGCGCGGCTGCAAAGCCTGCAGGCCCGGTTGTTACAGGCCAACGCAAACCTGGCGGCGACGGAACGGGACAGCGAGCGGGCCCGGGTTGCTGCCCCCTTCGATGGTGTGGTCACCAACGTGCAGGTGGCCGTGGGGGATCAGGTGTCCCGCAATCAATCGCTGTTATCAATCTACCCGATCGCCGGCCTGGAGGTGCGTGCCAGGGTGCCGGAAGTGTTCCAGCGTGAACTGCTGGCGGCACTGGAGCGAGGGGAAACCTTGCAGGCCCGGACCCATGGCGGAGAACATCGGTTTGTGTTGAGCCGGTTTGCCGGGTTGGCTGACCCTTCTGGTACCGAAGCCGTGTTGACCCTGGAGGGTGAGCCGGCAGGTCTGCGCCCCGGCGCTCTGGTGCCCCTGATACTGGAGCGGCCGGCCCGGGAGCAGGCCGTGGAAGTGCCGTTCAGCGCCCTGTACGGCGCCGACAGTGTTTACCTGATGACCGACGACCAGCGCATGCAACGGGTACAGGTGGAACGGATTGGCGAGGCGGTGGCCAGCAACGGCGAACGCCGGTTGCTCATTGCCGGCGACCAACTCACCCCCGGCGCCCGACTGATCACTACCCACCTGCCCAATGCCATGACCGGCCTGAAAGTTGAGGTGGCGGGCGACAACGGGGAGTCATCAGAGTGAGGCGCAGAAAAGGCATTATCGGTTTCTTCGTCCACCACCGGGTAGCCGGCAATCTGGTTATGCTGGTGATGATTCTTGGCGGTGTGCTGGCCCTGGGCCGGATGAATATCCAGTTCTTCCCCACCTTCGCCCTGGACGTGGTAAGCGTGCGGGTGGTGTGGAGTGGCGCGTCTGCAGAGGATGTCGAACGGGGCATCACCGATCCCCTGGAACAGCGACTGCGCAGTGTCGATGGCCTGAAGAAAATGACCTCTACTTCGGCCCAGGGTATCTCTTCCATTACCCTGGAATTCCACGAGGGTACCGACCCGATCCAGGCGGTGGACGACGTTCGCCAGCAGGTGGACGAATTCAACAACCTGCCTGCGGATGCGGAAGAACCCCAGGTGGCCCGGGTGGAACGCTATGAGCCGGTCGCCCGGCTGTTGATCTACGGCGAGGTGGACCGGAGTGAGCTGCGAACCCTGGTGTACCGGTTTGAAGATGAGCTGCTTGATCGCGGCATTGATCGCATCGCCATCCGCGGCCTGCCGGAACAGCAGATCAGTATCGATGTGCCGGTGGAGCGGCTGGAAACCCTAGGACTTTCACTGGAACAGATTGCCGACCGGGTCGCTTCGTTGTCGCGGGACCTGCCGGCGGGCATGATGGCCCAGCAGGATGCCACCCGGGAACTGCGTTCGGTGGAACAGCGGCGCAGCCCCCAGGCGTTCGAGACCGTTCCTGTGCTCAGTGGTGATCGGGTTCGAATGCAGCTGGGTGATATTGCTGTCATCCGCCAGGAAGCCCGTGACAACCAGACGGTGATGGAGAACCATGGCGTGCCTGCGGTGGAACTACAGCTGCAGCGCTCGGAAAACGGCAACTCCCTGGCCGCCGCCAAGGTGCTGGAAACCTGGCTGGAAGACACCCGGCCGGTGCTGCCCGATTCCATCAAAATGGAAGTGTATGACGAAACCTGGCAGCTGTTGCAGGATCGTATCTCCCTGTTGGTCAACAACGGCCTGGGTGGCCTGGTGCTGGTGGTGGGGTTGCTGTACCTGTTCCTGCCGGGGCGCGTGGCCATGTGGGTGGCGATCGGAATTCCTACCGCCTTTCTGGCCGCGCTGGCGGTGCTCTGGCTGATTGGTGGCTCCATCAACATGATTTCCCTGTTTGCCTTGATCATGGCGCTGGGGGTGATCGTGGACGATGCCATCGTGGTGGGCGAGGATGCCGATGCCCATGCGCGAATGGGTGAGGAATCTATTTATGCCTCCGAGGGTGCCGCCAAGCGCATGGTTTGGCCGGTGCTGGCATCGTCTCTGACCACTGTGGCCGCGTTTATGCCGTTGCTGGTGGTGGGTGGCGTGATCGGCAACATCCTGGGTGACATCCCCCTGGTGATGATCTGTGTCCTGATTGCCTCGCTGGTGGAGTGCTTCATCGTGCTGCCGGCGCACTTGCGCCATGCCTTCAAGCGCAAAACTGAAAAGGCAGGCCAGCCGGCGACTGCAAAGCGTCAGCCAAACCCGGTCACTCGGCTTCGCAATGGCTTTGAGCGGCGGTTTGATGCTTTTCGCGATGGCCCGTTCCGGCGATTTTCCCGTTACAGCCTGAAGCATCGCGGCGTGACGGTGGCCAGCGCTCTGGCCCTGGCAATCCTCACCGTCGGTCTGCTGGCTGGCGGTCGTCTGGGTTTCAATTTTTTCCCGACACCGGAGCCCTCGGTGTTCTACGCCAACGCCAGTTTTGTCGCCGGTACCGATAAGCGCGAGGTGGCGGATTTCATGCGCGAGATGCAGCGCACTCTGAACGAAACAGAGCAGGCACTGGGCGGTAATCTGATTCTCCATGCGGTGACCACCTACGGCGCTACCCAGGGTGCGGAAGGTAGTTCCCGGAATGATGACGAGCTCGGTTCCATGTTGGTGGAATTGGTGCCCTCAGACCGCCGGGATGTCCGCAACCCGGAATTCATTGATCAATGGCGCCAGCGTCTGCCGTTACCCGCAGGGCTGGATTCGCTCAACATCAGTGAGCGCCAGGCCGGACCGCCAGGGCGGGATGTGAACATTCGCCTGACTGGCGAAAGCGCCGATAACCTCAAACGTGCCGCAGACGAAGTTGCCCAGGCACTCAGCACCCTGCCGGGGGTGCTGGATGTGGAAGATGACATGCCCTGGGGCCGGGAACAGTTGATCTATCAGGTGAGCCCCTATGGTGAAGCCCTGGGCTTGACCACCATGGATCTCGGGCGTCAGCTGCGGGCAGCCTTTGATGGCCGTATTGCCCAGATCTATCAGGACGGCCGTGACGAGATTGAAGTGCGGGTGCAGCTACCCCGCGATCAACGGGAGCGGTATTCCACCCTCGAGCAAATGACGGTGCGTATTCCGGATGGCCGGTTCGTGCCGTTGACCCAGGTGATGAACCTGGACCACCGCCAGGGTTTCCAGGCCCTGCGCCATGCCGACGGCAAACTGGCGGTGGAGGTGACCTCGGCCCTGAATACCCGGGTGGCCACCACCGATCAGGTACTGGAAAGCCTGCAGGCCGGCGCCCTGCCGGACATTGCCAGCCGGTACGGCGTGCGTTATAGCTTCGAGGGGCGGTCTGCCGATCAGCGCGAAACCATGGACGACATGAAAACCGGCCTGGTGATCGGTATCGCACTGATGTATGTGGTGCTGGCCTGGGTGTTTGCCTCCTGGAGCCTGCCGCTGATCGTGATGGCGATCATTCCCTTTGCCCTGGTGGGTGCCTTGTTGGGGCACTGGCTGATGGGGTTGCAGCTGACCATTCTGTCGTTGTTCGGCCTCTTCGGCTTGTCCGGGATTGTGGTCAACAACGCGATTATTCTGGTGTCGTTCTATAACCAGCAGCGCCAGAAAGGACTGGGTATTACCGATGCCCTCAATGAAGCAGCCGTACAGCGGGTTCGGGCAGTGTTGCTGACCTCCCTCACCACCATCGGTGGCCTGTTGCCGCTGTTATTTGAAACCTCCCTGCAGGCGCAGTTCCTGATTCCCATGGCGACGTCCATCGCCTTTGGCCTGGGCCTGTCCACCTTCCTGGTGTTACTGGTGATACCGGCACTGTTGTCGTGGCTGGAGCAGTTCCGGGAATGGCGTGCGCAGCGCCACGGCGAAACGCCGGAACCCCTGCAGGGTTGAACGTTGGGGGGCGAATTGGCCAACGGGGAGAACGTTAAGGTGCACAGTGCAGTGAACGTCAGCGGCTTACGTAAAACCTTCGGCCAGGGCGATTCGGCCGTTGCCGTGTTGTCTGGCCTGGGCTTTGATCTGCCTGCCGGCAGTTCGCTCGCCCTGATGGGGCGTTCCGGCTCCGGCAAGTCCACCTTGCTGAATATTCTGTGTGGGCTGGAGCAAGCGGATGACGGTATCGTGACGTTGTTTGGCGAGGACGACCGGACTGCCGACTGGCCATGCCTGCGCCGCGAGCGAATCGGTGTGGTGTTTCAGGAAGCCAACCTGATGCCGACCTTGTCGCTGCTGGATAACGTGCGCCTTCGCGCCTCTATGGCCGGCCAGCCGGAAACCCGTTGCCAGCATTGGCTGGAGGTGCTTGGTATCGGAGAACTTGGCCACCGGTTTCCGGACCAGGTGTCTGGCGGCCAACGCCAGCGGGCGGCGCTGGCCATGGTCTTCGCCATGGCGCCGGACCTGATTCTGGCAGACGAACCCACCGGCAGTCTGGACCGCAACACGGCCAACGAGGTGGCTGATGAGCTGTTCAGACTCCAGGGCGAAACCGGTTGCAGCCTGATTCTCGCTACCCACGACCCGGAGCTGGCGGCCCGCTGCCAGCAAACGCTGGACCTTGGCCATCGGTCCGGGGGCTGAGCGCCCATGACGGTGTTTACCGCCCTGCTCAGCCACTATCGCCGGCACCCCTGGCAGGGCGCCGCGCTGGCCCTTCTGATGCTGCTGGCCACCGCCTTGTGGACCGGTATTCACCACCTGACCAGCCAGGCCCGCGACAGCCTCGGCCAGAGTGAACGGCTGGTGGAGGTCCGTGAACAGGTGCTGCGAGTTGATGGTGCAGCGCTCTCGGTAGAGGATTTTGTCTCGCTTCGCCGTCAGGGCCTGTGCGTGATGCCCTGGCTGGAAGTCTTGCCGGACGGGCAGTCCCGCCGGGTGATTGGCGTCGACCCTCTGGCGGCGCTGTGTTTTCAGGACCAGGCTGATGTTGCCAGCTTTGATGGCCAGCCACTGGTTGGCCAGCCGTTCCTGGATATCGCCGACGCAGCTGCTCTAACGGCCGCCGAACAGCAGCTGTTCCTGATCCTGGCGGCGGGCGAGGGTCCTTTGCCCTCGGCCTATCGTACGGCCCCTTTCGCTTTGTCACCGGATACCGGCCAGCTGGGCGACAGTTTCCTGCTGAACCTGGATGCCTTGAGTGTACTGGTGTTGCTGATTACCGGGTTGCTCCTGCGCAGTGTCTATCTGTTGTCGCTGTCCCAGCGCCGGGACAGTTTCGCGCTCCTGGCCCGCTTTGGGGTGTCTGGCCGGCGGGTGCGCGGGCACCTGCTGTTGGAGCTTCTGTGTCTCGCCGCCCTCACCCTGATACCGGGTATCTGGCTCGGTCAGGCGCTGGCCTCGGTACTGGAAGGTGGCTTCGCCAATGTCATGGAAGGGCTGTTTGATAGCCGTCAGTTGGCGACCAGCGGCAACCACTGGCGGGTGCCCGCATTGGTGATGACCGCGCTACTGCTCGCCGTTGCCATGGTGGATTGGCTGATGCCGATGGTTGCCCGCACCACGCCGGTCAGCCGCCTGCGGCCCGCAGCGGCCACATCTTTGGTGTTGGTTGGCCTGGCCGGTGTGTGGCTGGCCGATGTCTTGTGGCTGCTGTTTGTGGCACTGGCACTGGTGTTAGCCGGTATCGGGTGGTTAATGCCCCGGGGCCTGTCGTTGTTGTCTGGTGCAGGTGTGCGGGCCAGCGCCAAGCCGGGTTGGCGCTGGTGGTGGGCCGAGTTTGGCGTGTTGTGCCGGCGCCTGGCGTTGCCCCTGGTGGCGTTACAGTTCTCCCTGGCCATGGTGTTGGCCGTGCAGGCTTTGGTGATTACCTTTGAAGACACCTTTGATCGCTGGTTGAGCCAGCGATTGTCGGCGGATGTCTACGTGCAGGTGCCCGAGGGCGCGGACAGCGCACTGGCTGCCAACTGGCTGACGGAGCATCTTCCAACCGCAGGCGAAGGGCTTTGGCACCATGTCCAGCGTGGTTCGGGCCGCTTGCGGCATGGGCAAGCCTGGCAAGATGTGGATATCTTTGCCGTGGCGCCGGTTGGCCCGCTGATGACTGGCTGGGGCCTGCTTGTGCAGACACGACAGCCCTGGCAGGCACTGGCGTCTGGTGCCGGTGTGATGGTTAACGAGCAGCTCGCCTATCGCCAGGGACTGTCCGTGGGCGCCGAACTGGAGCTGGTGCTGGCGGAGCGGGCCCTTAAACTGCCGGTGCTGGCCATCTACCCGGATTATGGCCGACCCGCGGGAGAAGTGATGATTGCCGGGCAAATTCTGCCGCCGGATTTCGAGGTGACGTTCGAGAGTTTCTCGATCTCCCCGGCCAGTGTCCCTATTGAAACCATCACTGACGCCTTTCGCGCACTCTGGGGCGAGCCGGCGTTGACCATCCGCGACAATCGCGCCATTCAGGACCTGGCCAACCGGGTGTTCGAGCAGACTTTTATGCTGACCCGTGCCATGACGGTGCTGACCCTGGCACTGGCGGCGGTTGCCCTGTTACTGATGGGCTGGGTGTTTCTGTCCACCCGCCTGTGGTACTTCCGGCTGCTGGAAGTCTGGGGCATGACTAAAGCAGAGATCTTCCGGAAACTCCTGCTGTTGGCGCTGGCAGTCACCCTGAGTGCAGCGGCGCTGGCTTTGCCGCTGGGCGTTGGCCTGACCTGGGTACTGGTGCAGCGCATCAACCCCCTGGCCTTCGGCTGGTCACTGCCGATGGCTGTCTATCCGGTCTTCTGGTTGGAATTGCTGGCCCTGGCGTTGCTGATTGGCGGCTGTATTGCCTTGCTGATGCGCCGGCAGTTGGGGCGCCCTGCGGTTCGGCCATCGGTGACCGGTAGCGTGACAGGAGAAGAGCGATGAGGCTCCGTTGGCTGACCATGGTGCTTGTCTACGGGTTGCTTGCAGGCTGCAGCGAGCCTGGCACAGACGCGGGTTTTGCCGGTCTGGGCGGAACGACCGGCACTGACGACGGATTCGAGCAGCCGGGACCGGGCACGGAACTGGTTTTCCCCCGGGACTTCGGCCCTCATCCGGCCCATCGCATCGAATGGTGGTACCTCACCGCAAACCTGGAAACGGACGCCGGCGAACCACTGGGTCTGCAGTGGACCCAGTTCCGCCAGGCCATCGAGCCCCGGGATTATGCATCCCCGTCACCGGAGCCCTCGGGCTGGCCATTAAAGGCGGCCTGGATGGCCCATGCCGCCGTCAGCTACCGGGGGCAGCATTGGTTCGGCGAACGACTGGCACGGGGTGATCTGGGCCAGGCCGGTGCCACCGCGGAGCCCTTCCAGGTTTGGCTCGACCATTGGCAACTGACCACGGGCGAATCGTCGGACCAGTGGCAGCTAAAGGTCAGTCATGGGCAACCCGCCACGGAGGACTACTGGGCGTTTGATCTTGAGCTGACCGTGCGGGGGGCGCCGGTGGCTCACGGGGTTGACGGGTTCAGTGCCAAGTCGGCCAGCGGTGAAGGCTCCATGTATTTCAGCCTGGTGGACATCGAGGTGACCGGACAGGTGAGGTTAGGGCGTGAAACGCTGTCGGTAAGCGGCAAGGCCTGGTTCGACCGGGAGTGGAGTAGCCAGTTTCTGAAAGCGGGTCAGCAGGGCTGGGACTGGTTTGCCCTGCACCTGGATTCTGGCGACAAACTGATGGCGTTCCAGCTAAGGGAGCAGCAAGATCATTTCCGCTCCGGCACCTGGATGCCGGCGGGTGGTGAACCGATTGCTCTGGCTCCGGGCCAGTTGCAGTTGGAGCCGGGGGCTGGTGCCGGGCCTGTTCCCACCCGGTGGCGCTTGACGGTGCCGGACCATGATCTGGATCTGACGCTGTCGGCTCCCCCAGGCAACTACACCAACGATGGTTTGTATCCCTACTGGGAAAGCCCGGTAACGGTGACTGGCAGTCACGAAGGTGTCGGTTATATGGAGCTTACGGGCTACTCCGAACAGTAGCGCGCTACCAGACCAGGTCGCCGGATGGTGAAGTCTGCTCAGACCGCAGATCAATGATCGCTTCCTGGTTTTGCTGTTCGGCTTCAATAAGCTCCCGCAATCGGATTTCCTGTTCTTCCAAGGGGCCCGACAGGTCAATGATGATTTCCACGCGCCGGTTCTTGGCCCGGTTGTCTGCGGTGGTGTTTGCCACCCGGGGTCGGGTATCGGCCAGGCCGGTCACTCGCAGGCGCTCGGGCGACACCTGTTCCCGGGCCAGCAACACATTCGCTACTGCGGCTGCCCGGGCCGCTGACAGGTCCCAGTTGCTGAAGAATCTTTCCGTACGGATCGGGATGTTGTCGGTGTGGCCTTCTACCGCCAGATCGCCGGGCATGTCGGCTAGCACCTCTGCCATGTCAAGCAGCAAGCCCTCGAATTCCCAGGTCAGCTGAGCAGACCCGGACGGGAAGGATCCCTTCTCTTCGACCCGGATAACAATTCGGCGCTGGTCTTCCGAGACATTGATGCGCCCGTCCATAATCGCCGGCTCCAGTACTTCCAGGATCTCTGCCAGGTTGACATCCATCTGTTCCTGAATAGCGTCCTGCACCGCCTGCTCGGTGGGGTCGTTAAGTGTCTGCAGTTGCGGCTGCTGATCGGTGGTGGTCTGGCGGATTTCATTGACCACCGTCGGCTCCGGCGGTGCCGGTGAGAACTTGTCGAAGATCGGGCTGGTGCCCATGGGGACTTCCAGGGCCGGAACTTCCCGCTGAACGCCAAAGGCTTTGGATAATTCACCGGCAATCTGCTTGAACTTCTGGGCGTCGATTTCGGAGAACGACAGCAGTAACACGAAGAAGCACATCAGCAACGACATCAGGTCGGCAAAGGTGACAACCCAGGCCGGTATCGCACGCTTTTCCTCTTCCGGTATCTCGTCCATGGTCAGTCGCTTACCGTCTCCGCTTCACCTTTCTTTGCGCGCTCTTTCGGGGGCAGGTAAGAAGACAGCATCTGTTCAATGATTCGGGGGTTGGTGCCTTCCTGTATGGCCACCAGCGCATCAATGTAGAGGGACTGCATACGGGCTTCTTCGGTCATTCGCAGCGACAGTTTGTCGGCGATGGGCGTGGCAATCATGGTGGCGATCATGGCGCCGTAAAGCGTGGTAAGGAGCGCCACCGCCATGGCCGGGCCGATGGATTTCGGATCTTCCATATTCGACAGCATCTGTACCAGGCCGATCAAGGTACCGATCATACCCATGGCCGGCGCCACATCAGCCAGGGCGTTGAACACCTTGGCCCCGGAACGGTTGTGGTCCAGGGTCATCAACCGCTCTTTGTTAAGCAGCTGTTTAATGGTGTTGGCGTCCTGGCCATCCACCAGCATCTGAATGCCCTGGGCCAGAAACGGAGAGCTGACGTCCCGGCCCTCAAGCCCCAGAACACCCTGTTTACGAGCTATCTGCGCGACTTCCACCAGCTCGTCTATGCTGGCCTGGGTTTCTGGCAGTTTGAACTTGAAGGCACGGGCAGCCACTTTGAAGGCATCGAAAAACTGGCTAAAACTGAACTTTGCGAGAACCACCAGCAGGCTGCCCCCGACCACGATCAGCAAAGATGCCGGGTTGAGAAACACCTCAGGGGACACGCCCAGTATCACTGCCGATGCAATAAGCATGATGGCGCCGACCAGGCCGATCAGGGTGGCAAAATCCACGGTTACTCCGTTCACTGCACAGGGTTGGGGAAGAGAGACGAGAGAATACCCTCTGATTATTCCTTAATCAATTGTCATTGTGGAGACGTTGTTGTCGTCCTGCTGTGCTTTCCATGCGGCATAGCGGTGGAGGTCTGACTCCACCAGTTTCAGGCACAGCGCCACTATGCCGGCGTCTTCGAGAAAGCCGATGCCGAAAATGATGTCTGGAATCAGATCGATGGGGTTCAGCACATACAATAGCGTGCCGGCGATGGCGGCAATGCTTTTCCAGGGAATGGCTTGATAATCGCCCCGCCAGTAATCCCGAACTAACGCAAACATTAAACGGATGTCGGTGGTGAACCGGCGCAACCGGCCGCTGCTGAGCACCTTTTTCTCAATCGCTTTCTGGCGCTCTAACAGAGACTCCAGGTCGTCTTTGCCAACCTTGTCTGCCTCGTGTTTCAGTTGTGAGGCCGCTGCTTTTTCGGAAAAGAATGCCATAGCTTTGCCTGGTCGTTATTCGATACCCCTAACGGTAACGAAACTCGTGGATGACGTCATCTGTGTTTGTACTGGGTCGGGCAGTGAGCTCGCAGAACACCCTCCGGCCTCAGCCGGGCATGCTTTGTGTTACGCCCGCTGACACGCTTGCGCCAAAGCCGGAAGCTGCCCGCTTTCAGCTCCCGACGCATCAACTTGATGACTTCTTTCTCCGGCAGCCCAAAGCAGGCTTCGATGGCCTCAAAGGGTGTGCGGTCTTCCCAGGCCATTTCGATAACCCGAGACAGGTCTTCAGGTGTCAGTGTGGAGCTCATCGCAGCACCTCAGCCCACAAAGATCCGTTTGGCCAGGCCCGCGCCTTTCAGACCTCGGATCGCCAGGGTGGTCACCAGCCCGCCAATCATCGCGCCCACCACACCGCAGGTGAGGATGTCCTGCCCGGTCAGGTACAGGCCGGGGATATCAGTTTTCGGCCTCAGCCAGCGTTGCTCGAAGCGTTCAGGGGTGTGGTCCAGGCCATAGAGTTCGCCTTGCTCGTAACGGCAGAACCAGGCCGTAGAGAGCGGTGTGGACGTTTCCACATAGTCCACCTTGCCCCGGAGCTGGGGCAGTTTCTTATACATCACCTCCAGCAACTGGTCGGTGATCCGGGCTTTCACTGCCTCATAGTCATCCCCCCGCTTGCCCCAGGTGGAGCCCTGCCAGGGCTCGAACATCTCCCAGGTGGTGGGGGCCACAATTTCAATGGTGGAGGTGTCGGGCCAGCGGTTCTGGTAATCCGGGTCTTTGGCGGCCGGGAACGAGATGTAGACCACGGGGAAAGGCGCGCCCTGGGGGTCTTTCAGGAACTGCTCCACGTTGCCATCGTGGTCTGCGCTCGGGTAAATCCAGAAGTTGGTGCGGGGCAGGCCGAGCTGTTCGGGCGTGCCTTTCAGGCCTATATAAAGGCCGATATGTGGCATGGACGGCTTGATATGTTCCCGGTTACCGGGATAGCCAATGCTGTCAGCGACGGACTCGGGCAGCAGTCGTTCGAAGGTATTGATCACCCCTGCATTGCTGATCACCAGTGGCGCGCGGATGTCATGGCCGTCGGCCATGCGCACGCCAACGGCCTTGCCCTTCTCGATCAGGATTTCCTTCACATCGGCGTAGGTGAGCACATCGCCACCCCCGGCCTGAATCACCGGGATGATGGTTTTGGCAATTTCCGAGGCGCCGCCCACCGGGTAGAAGCCGCCATACAGGTAATGCTTGGCAATCAACGCATGTACCATGAAGCTGGAATGCTTCGGGGTAACCCCGCAATCGCCCCACTGGCCGGTGATGGCGCCAATCAGCTCCTGGTTGTCGGTCAGGTCGCTTAACACCTCGTAGGTGGTCCGGTTAAAGCAGTCCGGGAGGACGGTTTTCAGACCCCGGGAAACCAGCGGGCCGGCCAGTGCCGGGGACAGTTTGGACAGGGTGTACCACTGCATGCCGTCGGCAACTTTTCCGAGCAGGGTCAGGTAGCGATCGATGGCTTCGCTTTCGTTCGGGAACGACACCAACAGGGAATGTCGCAAGCCTTCCTTGCCGGCCCTGAGATTGACGACCTTGTCGCCCAGGAAGAAACGGTCGTAGTTCTCGTCCATGGGCGCCCATTCAAGCTTGCCGTCGGTGATGTAATCGAACAGCCGGCGGCCAAGAGTATGGCGGGCGCCCATGTCACCAATGTAGTGCACACCCACGTCCCATTCATAGCCATTGCGGGCATAGCTGTGGGTGTAGCCGCCTGCGGTGTAATGCTGTTCCAGAACCAGCACCTTATAACCGGCTTTGGACAGGCAGGCGGCGGTGGTCAGGCCGCCAATGCCGGAGCCGATCACCAAGGCGTCATAAGGGCCTTTCAAACGGCTGGCTCGATAGCGGGTGCCGATACGGATGGAGCTGGGTGTCAGTGTTTTTGAGGTTGTTTTCTTTACCACCACGATTTTCCCCACATGTGCGGATTGGCCCAGTTATCGGGATTGTTCCAGGCCCGTTTATGGTTGTAAGTATCCAGATTGTAGGTGTAAAGCGTGAGTGCGCCGTTCTCGGTTTCCAGCTCTGCGTGGCGCTGGAAACCCAGAGCGATGAAATCGGTAAAGCCCCAATCGGAGGACTGGGGCATAACGACGGCAATCTGGTGGGCGCCGTAGTTCCTCAGTTGGCCCAGTAACAGGGCGCCTTCTTCGTAGGGAAGGTGCTCAAGGGTGTCGGTGATCAGGGCCAGATCCGGTGTCTGGGCCGGTGGCAGGTGGGCGTTTGGGTCTTTGGTGTCCAGAGTCAGTAACTGGCACCCTGCCTGCTGCTTCCAGACTGCTGCAACGTCGTTGGCGGTGCTGCCGCAAGAAAGCAGGGTTTGGGGTTGGCTGGTGTCGATGATTCGTGCCAGAACCTTGGCCGGGCTGTCCGCTGATGTGCTCATAGAATGGGCCAGTCTGCTGCGTCCACGGTATGCAGGCCCACCGGTTGTGAAGACCTGCCCTGCCATCGTTCAACGAAGGCTCCATCAGGATCGTATTGTTGCGCCTGCTTGTCCAGATTGAATTGCCGCAAGCCTCGCGGGTCTGCGCCCACGCCGGCCAGATACTGCCAGTTGCCATAGTTGCTGGCGACATCGTAGTCCACCAACTGCTGCTCAAACCAGGCTGCGCCGTAGCGCCAGTCCAGCTCCAGTTCATGCACGAAGCAACTGGCGACCAATTGCCTGGCCCGGTTGCTCATGTATCCGGTTTCGCGCAGTTGGTTCATGGCGGCGTTGACGATGGGATACTGGGTGTTTCCTTCACACCAGGCCTTAAAACGATGGCCATAGAAGGTCGCCTGCCGATGCTTGCGCTGAACACCATCCCGGCGGAACAGGCGGCTGCCGTGTTTGAGCGCGTACCAGTAGAAGTATTCGCGCCAGAGTAGCTCGAACCAGAGCCAGTAAGTGGAATCGTTGCGGGTGTGCTGGCGCTCGTAGTCTTCGATGGTGGCAGCCACCTCCCGAGCCGACAGGCTGCCATTGGCCAGCCAGGGGGAAAACTTGGAGGACGAGTCCCAGTCATCCAGGGCGTTACGGGTTTCCTTGTAGGTGGCAATGCCGTGGTTGCCAAAGCAATACTCTTGCAGGCGCGCCAGCCCGGCAGCCTCTCCGCCCGTAAACGCCAGCGCCGATGAGGGCTCCGGGATCGGCGGGCACTCACCCCGGTTGTCTTCCGGGAACCCGGGCGGCGGTGGCAGGGCGGTCAGCGTGCGAATACGTAGAAGATCGGGGCCCCGGTCGCCCTGCTTCTCGATCCGCTTGCGGAACTGGGAAAAGGTTCCGGGCAGCTCGCTGACAGGCACAGGCAGCGAGCCTACTGTATACAGGCTCAGGGTTTCGAACTCCTGAAACAGGGTGTTTGGCAACTTCTGTTGAAGCGTCCGCCACTGTTGCGCTTCGATGGTGCCGGGCTGGCGTGAGCGAATAACACGATCAATGGAATGCTGGTGAACCAGCCCAGGGAGTGCCTGCTCCGGTTCTGCGAAGGCAATGTGCAGCCGCTGCCCCAGGGCCCGCAGGCTGCGCTCAAGGTCGGTCAGGCTTTGCCACAGAAATCGCCATCGATGCTCACCCATCGCCCGGCACTGGAATGGCCCGTTGGCAAACCATCGGGGATCCACCACGTACACGCACAGCAACATGTCAGAGCGGGCCGCTGCCAGTAACGCTGCGTTGTCGTGCATTCGCAGGTCGCGGGTAAACCAGTAGAGCGTTTTCAAAGTAATAACCTTTCTGAAAAGTTACCGGAACATACGTCAGTAATTGCCCGGAGGATTGGCGTCTGTCTAAGGCCTTGAGGGCACTGACGTGCTAAAGTTCAAGGTTAATGCTGGCAGGCAATTCGACTCAACCGAATACCAGGAGATTGAAAGTGATTAAATCCCGCGCGGCTGTTGCGTTTGAAGCAAACAAGCCACTGGAAATTGTAGAGGTGGATGTGGCTCCGCCCCAGGAAGGCGAGGTTCTGGTAAAAATTGTGGCTACCGGTGTGTGCCACACCGATGCCTACACCCTCTCCGGCGCTGATCCCGAGGGCCTGTTTCCGACGATTCTGGGCCATGAGGGTGGCGGTATTGTGGAAGCCGTTGGCCCGGGTGTAAAAGACCTGAAAGTGGGTGACCATGTTATCCCCCTTTACACCGCTGAGTGTGGCGAGTGTAAGTTCTGTACCTCCGGCAAGACCAACCTGTGCGGTGCGGTGCGGGCCACCCAGGGCAAAGGCGTGATGCCGGATGGTACTTCCCGTTTCTCGTACAACGGCCAGCCGCTATACCACTACATGGGCTGCTCTACCTTCTCCGAATATACCGTGCTGCCGGAAATTTCCCTGGCCAAGATTCCCAAAGAAGCGCCGCTGGAAAAGGTGTGCCTGCTGGGTTGTGGTGTCACCACCGGCATCGGTGCGGTGATGAACACCGCAAAGGTGGAAGAGGGTGCCACCGTGGCCATCTTCGGCCTGGGGGGTATTGGCCTGGCTGCGATCATCGGCGCGACCATGGCCAAGGCCAGCCGCATCATTGCCATCGACATCAATCCGGGCAAGTTCGACATCGCCAAACAGCTGGGCGCCACCGATGTGGTTAACCCCAACGATTATGACAAGCCAATCCAGGAAGTCATTGTCGAGATGACCGATGGCGGTGTGGACTACTCGTTTGAATGTATCGGTAACGTGAAGGTTATGCGTGCGGCCCTGGAATGCTGCCACAAGGGCTGGGGTGAGTCGGTGATCATCGGTGTTGCCGGTGCCGGCGAAGAAATCAGCACGCGCCCGTTCCAGCTGGTGACCGGTCGGGTCTGGAGAGGCTCAGCCTTTGGTGGCGTCAAGGGCCGTACCGAGTTGCCGTCCTATGTGGAGAAAGCCGAGAAGGGTGAAATCCCGCTGGATGTGTTTATCACCCATGAAATGCCGCTGGAGGACATCAACAAGGCGTTTGACCTGATGCACGAAGGCAAGAGCATTCGTACGGTGATTCACTTCTGATCAGAGATTTACCCGTATCAGAATGTCAAAGGGGAGGCCGCCGGCCTCCCCTTTGTTTTTGCGGTCATGGACTCAGCCTGTTAGCTGGCCTGTAACGCCTGTACCACGGCCTTGGCGGTGCCCTCGGAAGAGGCCGGGTTTTGCCCGGTGATCAGCTTTCCATCCACCACGATGTGCGGTGCCCAGTCGTCGCCCCGACTATAGCGGGCGTTGTTCTGCTTGAGCATGTCTTCGAGCAGGAAGGGCACGATATTGGTGAGCTGAACGGCGTCTTCTTCGGTATTACTGAAGCCGGTTACCTCCCGGCCGCCCACAATGTTCTGGTCCGATTTGATGAACACATTCTTGAACACGGCAGGCGCGTGACAGACAGCGCCGATTACCTTGTCCTGCTCATAGGCGGTCTTGATCAGGGTAATGGATTCTTTGTCTTCCGCCAGATCCCATAGCGGGCCATGGCCGCCGGGGTAGAAAATGGCATCAAACTGGTTCATGTCCACGTCTGCCAGTTTTTTCGTGCTGGCGAGCATTTCACGGGCATGGGTGTCCTCCATGAACCGACGAGTGGAATCGGTGAGCGCGTCTTCCGCTTCACTGTTCGGATCCACCGGTGGCTGGCCGCCTTTCGGGGAGGCAAGGGTAAGGTCGGCACCGGCATCCTTGAAGACGTAGAACGGCGAGGTGAATTCCTCCAGCCAGAAACCGGTCTTGTGGCCGGTATCGCCCATTTGATCATGGGAAGTGAGTACCATCAGTATCTTCATAGTGGTCGATCCTCGTGTCGGGATTCAGAAAGGAATTTGATGTGCCTTATCACAAGACCTTGTGGCGGGGTGGCGTTATTTCAACAGGCATTACGGTTGTGGGTAGGTTATGGATGCCATAGGCAACTATACTGTCAGCGTTTGATACTTCATCGATCAGGGATTGAGGCCGAAATGGACGTGAGAAACGTACAGCTGTGGCTGGCATCTTTGCTACTGGTGCTCTCCTTGCCAGTGCTTGCGCAGCAGGGTACAGAAACCGTCGAACCACTGACGATCACCGTCGGAGTTAACCATTCTCCACCCTACCGGATATTGGAAGTGGGCCATAAAGGTGGCCTGTATCTGGAAATTTTTGAGGAAATTGCCGATCGGCTCGGCTGGCACGTGCAGTACCGGGAGGCGCCGTTCCGGCGCGTTCTGCTGATGCTGCAAAAAGGGGAAGTGGATGTGATGCTGGGGCCGCTGAGGACAGATGGCCGCGAGGACTACATGACCTTCGTCGCTCCGGCTTTCCCGCCAGAGCGCCGCCTGTTCTTCTATCTGGATAATCAGCATCAAATTTCGCGCTACAGCGACCTGTACGGTAAAACCCTGGGTGTGCTGGATGGTGCTACTTACTTTTCCCGGTTCGACCGTGACCCGAACCTGATGAAAGAGTCTGCACCCCATTACGAGAACCTGATGCTGATGATGCAAAAAGGTCGGGTGGATGTGGTCGTCGCGCCGGAGCTTGTGGGCCTTTACACCGTCAGCATATTGAAACTTCCCGCACAGGTTTCACCGTTTTTTGTGCCCGGGGAACGATCCTGGATTGCGGTATCAAACAAATCGCCGGCGCTGAAGTACGCAGATGACATTCGCGCGGCCCTGAAGCTGATCGAGCGTGAGGGAATCAAGGAGAATCTTGTGTTGAAGTACCTGGAACAGCCCGCTCAATGACCCCAGACCACAACGATTTATGGTTTTTGCCTCTCGGTGGCACGGGTGAAATTGGTATGAACCTCAACCTCTACGGCCATGATGGCCAATGGTTGATGGTGGACTGCGGAGTGACCTTCCCCAAACCGGGGCGCGTTGCTGCAGACGGCACGGTCCACCACCGGGGAGAACCGCCGGTACAGATGGCAGACCCGGCGTTTATCGCCGACCGGCGTGACAAGCTGGCGGGGTTGATCATTACCCATGCCCACGAAGATCACATTGGCGCCGTGCCCTACCTCTGGCCATTACTGCAGTGCCCTGTCTACACCAGCCGGTTTACCGCCGAGATCCTGCGCAGAAAACTGGCGGAGTTTGACCTGTTGCACCGGGTGCCGATCATCGAAGTGGACACCGGTGAGCGCCGGCAGATTGGCCCGTTCAGTGTGCAGTGGCTGGCACTGACCCATTCGATTCCCGACCCCAATGCCCTGATGATCCGCACGCCGATCGGCAATATCTTCCACAGCGGTGACTGGAAACTGGATGACAACCCGCTGGTGGGACACGGCTATACAACCTCAACGTTTACCGACCTGGCGGAAGAAGGTGTGGCTGCCATGGTCTGCGATTCCACCAACGCTACGGTGCCGGGCCACTCGGTTTCCGAGGCGGCGCTGCACGAAGGCTTGCGGGACCTGATTGCGGTGGCCGAGGGCCGGGTGATTGTCACCTGCTTCGGCAGCAACATTGCCCGCCTGCACACGTTGGCCACCATTGCCCGGGAAACCGGTCGCTACATGGGGTTGTTGGGCCGTTCGCTGGTGAACATGAGTGGTGCGGCCAAGGCCACGGGCCTGTGGCCCGGATCAGACAAACTGATCAGCCCTTCGCACCTGGGTTATCTGCCGCGCCATGAAGTGCTGGGCGTGGCCACCGGCAGTCAGGGTGAACCGCGAACCGCGCTGCGGCGCCTGGCCCAGGGCAGTCATCCGGATTTTGAGCTGGAAGCAGGCGACACGGTGATTTTCAGTGCCCGGGCCATACCGGGTAATGAAGACGCCATTGAGGCGCTGATCAACCAGCTGCGCAAGCTGGGGGTAATCGTGATCACCGCGGAAGACGCCGGGGCGCCCATTCATGCTTCTGGTCATCCGGCGCAGGATGAACTCAAGGCGATGTATCGTTGGGTTCAGCCCCGCATCGCCATCCCGGTTCACGGTGAAGCAGAACACATGGAGGTGCATGCAGATCTTGCCAAGGGCGCGGGCGTGCCCAGAGCCATGGTGGGCCGAAATGGCGACCTGTTCATGGTGCGGCCAGTGCCGGGTATTCGGCGTCAGGTTGTCGAAACAGGGCGGCTGGGGTGGCAGAAGCGGGAGTTGGTCAGGGTCTACTGAAGACGGCAAGGAACTTAGTAAG
This sequence comes from Marinobacter sp. NSM, assembly GCF_052380025.1. Lineage (NCBI taxonomy): Bacteria > Pseudomonadati > Pseudomonadota > Gammaproteobacteria > Pseudomonadales > Marinobacteraceae > Marinobacter > Marinobacter sp. NSM. Next base: position 274,449 of record NZ_JBQTCK010000002.1, on the reverse strand, counting down.
CTCATGATGGTCTATGTCGCCAATCCGTGAGTGATGCAAAGGAATGACTATGACCACAATTCGATTATGGGATTTGCCTGTAAGACTGTTTCATTGGCTGCTGGTGCTGGCGGTGGTTGGTGCCATTGTCACTACCAAGCTGGGCGGCAGCTGGATGGCATGGCACGAGCGATTCGGCCTGCTGGTTGTTGGCTTGCTGGCTTTCCGCATTATCTGGGGTTTCCTGGGCTCCAGTTATGCGAGATTTGCCCGGTTTGTGCGTGGCCCAAGAGCCATTATCGCTTACCTTAAGGGCCAGTGGCAGGGTGTGGGCCACAACCCGCTCGGCGCCCTGTCGGTGCTGGCGCTGATTGGCCTGTTTGGCTTTCAGGCGGTATCCGGGTTGTTTGCCAATGACGAAATCGCCTTCTATGGGCCGCTTTACCCGCTGGTGTCTTCGGATTTGAGTGGCACTCTCAGCGGCTGGCACCGGCAAACTGAATGGTATCTGTATGGTCTGATAGCCCTGCATGTGGCAGCGGTGATGTTCTACACCCACGTTAAGAAAGATAACCTGGTGAACCCGATGATCACCGGTAGGAAAGTCGTCAGGGAAGGGCAGGCGGAAGACGCCAGGGGTGGCGGCGCGATTGCGTTTGCGGTGTCTCTTGTATTGGCGTTGGTGGTGGTCTGGGCCGCCAGCGGTGAGCTTGTTTCGCCACCGCCGGCGCCCAAACCTGCACCCCAGGATTTGGGCTGGTAGGTTCGCTGCGCGAATCAGTCAGCGCGGAAGTTGTCGTGGCAGGCCTTGCAGGTTTGCCCGACAGCGCTGAACTGCTTCGCCAGGGCCGCACGGTCTCCGGTTGCGGCCACTTCCTGTAATTTGTTGGCCTCACGAACAAAGTTGGTCCCCACTTCCCGGACTTTCTCCATTTGCTGGAAAAACTCCGGCTTCAGGCGGGTATTCTCTGCCTTGTCCATGGCTGAGTCTGGGCTGTACAGGGCGCCCATGCCAGAGTTTGCAACCGCGGCAATGGCATTGGCTGCCGCTTTCATCTGGTCCGCATTGAATTCCACATCGCCATCGACGGCCTGGGCCTTGATCTTGCCCATGTTCCAGGACATGAACTGGTAACCGGCTTTGCGTGCTTTGATCTGGTCTTCAACGCTTAGCTGGGCTACCGCTGGCACGGCAAACGAAGCGGCGAGTATGGCGGCGGTAATCACACCGGATTTTTTCATCTCAGGTCCCTCTCTTTTGGTCGGATTGGTTAGGTTACCAAAATGCTCTATAAAGGCGTGGTTATGAGCATCCTACCTGTATAGACTCAGTGCTGACAGTTATAACAGACTAAAGTTCAATCTGGAGAATTCCAAATATGGCGATCTGGACGGTAACCCCGAACTTGGAATACATGGCTGAGGCAAGCAAAAACACCGCCGTCAGTCACATGGGTATTGAATACCTCGAAGTTGGTGACGACTACGTGAGAGGCCGCATGCCAGTGGACCAGCGCACGGTTCAGCCGTTTGGCATCCTGCACGGCGGCTCCTCAGTGTTGCTGGCGGAAACTCTGGGCAGCATGGCGGCCAATTGCTGTCTGAAAGACAAGAACACTGTGGCGGTGGGGCTCGATATCAACGCCAACCACATTCGCCCGGTGACCGGCGGCTGGGTATACGGCACAGCCCGCGCCCAGCACATCGGCAGCACCACCCAGGTTTGGGAAATCCGCCTGGAGAACGAGCAAGGCAAGCTGACCTGTATCTCCAGGCTGACAATGGCAGTGACCCGACGCTAGGTATTAAAAGGGTGTCGCTAAGGGAAATTGTCCACACCGTTGGGTTACTCGGATATTCTGTCGACTGTCTGATAACCCAACTGAAGTCCGTTATCGATAAATCTCTGAAGTTGAATGCCATAGCTGCCGTCCGGGATTTCCTTGGCAATCTCCAATAATTGAGCGTGCTCTCCTTTCGGGTTGCCTGCGAGATCGGCCAGTCGATATTTCGGAGGTCGTTGCTTGTCGGCATTCCGGACAATCATGATCTTAGGCTTGCGCCGATTTTTGGGGTTCGAAGCAATTACAATGGCGACTTCTCCGGTTTTCAGCTCCACCAGAGAACCCGGAGGGTAGATGCCGATCATTAATACAAACTCTCGAGCAAGCTCGGGGTCGAACTGTGTGCCTTTAAAGCGGTGTATGATTTCCAGAGCTTCCATTGATGACCGGCCTTTGTCGTAGGCGCGATTGCTTGTTATCGCATCATAGGTGTCCACAATGGCAACTATTTTTGCAAAATAGGGAATCTGATAATCTATGAGCCCCCTCGGATAGCCTTTGCCATCGAGGCGTTCATGGTGATTGTAGGCAACATCAATGGTAGCATGTACGACCTTGGGCAATGCCATTAGCATGTCTCGCCCCCAATCTGCATGATTCTGCATGATCGAGTATTCTGCCGGTGTCAGGGTTCCGGGTTTTTGCAGGATATCTGTGGGTACCTTTGCTTTGCCGATGTCATGTAGCAAACCGCAAAGACCAAGTGTCCGGATCTCCTCTTCGAGGAGACCAAGGCGTTTGCCGAAGGCTGCAGATAGTATTGAAACATTCAGACAGTGCTCCGCCGTGTACTCGTCCTTGTGTTTGAGTTTTGTTAGCAGCATCAGGGCATCGTCATTCCTTAGAATGCTATCCACGCATTGGTCAACGGTTTCTCTGGCTTTGTTGATGTCCAGAGCACGACCGACCCTCAAGCCATTCATTATGTCCTTGGCAACAGTTTTTGCCTGGTCGTAATGAACGGTCGCTTTGCTGATTTCGTAACGGACATCAATTTTGTTGATGTACGTAACTTTGATAGCGCGACCGCCTGGAGGGGCCACATCAGGCTTTGGCCGGGATTTTTGGGGTTTTTTGGCTGTTTTTTTCGGATCAGAAAAAATCGAACGGGTTTTGGTCACTGCTTTGGCGGGAAAATTCCTCTGATGATCTTCTGGGTCAGGTCTGCGGATCTTGCCCTCGATGATGACCCTCTGGCACTGTCTTTGAAGTGCGTCAATGTCGTCTTGCCTCTGAATGATGAAGCCCTGGAGCAGAAAATCCGTCTCTTCCCACGGCCGGTCTAGCCTGATTACATGCATGCCAACCCGCAAATCAGAGACCGGTATTTCACGCTCCACCGTTTCATAGTGCATCTTTTCACCCTCCTGAGGCATTCCTTTAATTTAGCAGAACGGTGTTTGGTAAAGTTGGGTAAATTGAAAAAACATGTAAAAGTGAACTTGTGATTCGCTGATGCCATTCGAGTAGTTTTAATCGGCGTCGCGGTTAGAGCACGTCCTGTTCGGTGATCTTGAAGTAAGTTGGCACTGCTTTTATCACAGCGGTCACCAAGCGACCGTGACAACAGTTGGCCAAAAACCTCAAGCTTGAAATAACCGAGTCGGTTTTTGCTCTCTTCCAGGCCCATGTGTCGGCTATGATTCGTGAAATCCGAAATATGGGGGTGACGGTCTCGCTGGATGCTTTTGGAACCGGATACTCTTCGCTCTCCTACCTCAAGAATTTACCTCTTGATGAACTTAAAATTAACCAGAGCTTTGTTCATGATCTGCTAGACGATCCAAGCGATGCGGCCATTGCGGAAACGATTCTTGCGCTGGCGTCCTCGCTTGGCATGCGGGCACTGGCAGAGGGCGTTGAAACCGCAGGGCAGTTGCGGCGCCTGAAGGCCATGGGGTGCCAATTCTTTCAGGGGTTTTTGTTTGCCAGTCCTATGCCCGCAACGGAGTTGGACGCTTATGTCGCCCATCAACTCGGTACTGGGCGACGGCCTCTGCTGTAGACCCGCAATGTTGCAAGAGAGCTGGTGAGAATCACCGCTACGACAACACTCGGGCCGGTTGGAAGGTCCATCCATGCGGATGCCGCTGTGCCGAGTGCATGCCCCGTAAAACAGGCAACAACAGCGACAGCGATGGAATAGCCTCTCAAATGACAGATCAGCAGAGGCGCCGCAATCAACGACGTAAACACAACATAAATGCCAGCAAGCTCCACGGTTAGCGTGATAGCCACTGCAAACAAAGGCAGGAACAAACGTTTTATCCACGGCTCAGGCAGCCGAAACTGCCACCACACTACACTGATGGCGAGTACGACAAGTGGCAACAGGCTCCCCGTCGTGGCCCATAGAAGATCTCCGTCCAGTGTGGCGGTCAAACGATGGGCGCCATGTGGGTCACGACTGACAATAAGTGTGGCTAAGCTTGCACCGACGGCGTATAGCAGGCCAATCATTGCCTCGCGATGCCTCTCCATGAGACGGAGCACCAGACTAACGGCGGAAACGGCAATGAGCGCCAGAAGCAAGCTGCCTGATAGCCTGATGGTGTGATTAGCACCCGGCATGATATTGCCAGCAAGGAGAATGCCAAGTGCTGCCCATTGGGCGATGGCCAGATCGGCAAAGACCATGCCTCTGGCCAGAACACGGTGCCCTAGCGGTACCAACGCTACTGAGATCAGCGCGCTGGCTGTGACAGCCGGCCAGAGCCAGCTCCACTCAGTCCACATGTTCAACCCTATGGTGTGCCAGCAGCGCCTCAATGATCAAACCAATGACTTCCTGAAGGGTCTGCTGGCCGGGCTCTCCCGTCACAGTGCCCGGCAACACGACTTTCGGAATCCCTGACTGGTTGGACAACCAAGTTGCCGGGCGATCATCCTGGTAGGAGGCTACCAAAATAACAGATGCGTCAGATATGCTGGGTGTCGCCAACACATCTCTCAGGTGACGGCTGCTGGGCGGTAGACCGGGTTTGGGCTCAAGGTCGGCTGCCACATTAACGTTCAACCACCGCAGCAGGTAATCAAATGTAGAGTGCTGTGTGACAACCTCGGTGCCCTCCAGCCTCTGGGCCGCTACTCGCCATTGTTGCCTTTCCTGGTTCCAGTCACCACGCCAGCGTATGTAGCGCCGCTGGATGGCTGTGGCCTGGTTGGGGGCAAGGGATGCTAGACGTTTGGCAAGAGCGTCGACAACCCGGGGAATGGCGTCCGGAGACAGATGCAGGTGTGGGTCGCCCTCTGGATGGACGTCCCCCATGCTGCGGTCAACATGGTCATGGCTCTGATGCAGCGGAGCATGATCGGCTGCAAAGAACAGCCCGTCGCTACCAGGCTGGATCTTGCGGTTGGCCGCCCTGGATATCAGCGACGGAAGCCAGCCAGCTTCCAGCGAGGCGCCCGTGCACACAGCCAGGTCGGCCTTGCTCATGGCGGCAATCAGGCTGGGCCTGGCCTCGATGTAGTGCGGATCTTGCCAGGCCGTGGTGGCGGTGGTGATGTTCGCATCAGGTAACAGAGCTGACACCAGGCTGGCCCACTCCGGTTCGCAGGCAAAGACATTCAGGTTGGCGCTGGTCGGCATGCTGGCAAACGCCAGCAGCCAGCCAAACGCCCACGCCAGGCGGTTGGGCTTAGAAATCATGGGCACCATGAGCTCCGAAAGTCATCACGTATTGCAGGGTGACGGTGTTGTCGGCGTCCTCGAAACCATGTGCGCTCTGGTGCGTGTACTGCAGACGCAGAGTCGAGAAGTGGGACCGGGACCAGGCCAGCATCACATCGGTTTCTTTCAGTTGCTGATCGTGGAAGTGGTCACCATGGGCTTCCTTGAGATCCACCCGGCCATAGCGGGCTCCGACAGACCACTGTGGGGTAAAGCGGTAGACAGCGGAGGTATACCAGCCCTGGTGGTAATCTGAGGAGCGGGCATGTTCGTTCAGTTCGTCCGCGTACAGGTATTCGCCGCTGAGCGTCAGCTGTTGCTGTCGGGTGTTGCCGTTAGGCGACCATTTCCAGACCAGGTCGACGATATAGAGGTTCTCGCCGGTGTAGGCGGCGGCATGGCTGTGGTCATGATCACCGTGGTCATGATCATGGTCATGATCGTGATCGCCGTCATGGTCACCATGAACCTGGCGGTTGTTCAGATAGGACAGCCCGGCCTGCCAGCTTTGTGACACTCCAATGTCGCCACCGAAACGAGTGTTGACGGTGTATACACCAATGTCTTCGTCACCTTCCGTCAGGCGATTGCCGTTGAAAGCTTCCGCCCCGATCTGCCAGAAAAACGGTGTGGGCATCAGCAGGTTGACCCGCAGACCGTCGTCGAAGTAGTGGCTGCCCAGTAGAGCCCGATAGGCTGCGGGGCGCTCGACAAAGTTGTCCTCATGCATGTGGCGACTGTTAAGGTAACCGACCTGGGACAGGAATCGGCCGCCCCGAACACTCAGGTTCCAGGGCATGCCGGTGGTCTGCAGGTAGGCTTCTTCCAGTGCTACTTCGGTTTCGCCGTGATGTTCTTCCAAAACTGCAGTCAGGCGGCCTGTGAACAGGTCATCGATGGGCGCAGACAATGACAGCTCGGTGTGACCAAGCCCAAAACCCTCGTCCCGGTGGGACAGCGCGGTGGCGTTCTGTTTGTAATAACCGTCCAGAACCACGCTGATGTCTGGGTTCATTTCATTGGCCTGGGCCGAAGCAAATGGCATCAGCAAGGTGGAGAACAGGCCGGCTTGAAGGCGGGTAAAACGCATGTTGAATCCTCGTACTGCTTGCATAGGAAATGGAGTCGGCGCCGGCGATGCGTTAAGCAGCCGGCGCGGTGTCATTGGTGTTGGTTAGTGAGCGTGATCGTGGTCGTGATCATCCATCAGGCCAAGCCAGACCAGGCTGGCGGCCTCGAAGTCCAGGGCGATGGTCCGCAGAACCTCCCGCTCATGGGTGTCGATTTCGATGATGGACTGACCGTCCGGTGTCAGTGCAAACAGGCGGTCTTCGCTGGCCGATTCGGTAAACGCAACTTGGTCGTCCTCTGCCAGAGGCGCCATAACGTCCAGGGTGGCAACCAGTAGCCAGCTGTCGGCAGGGTCGAACAAGCGAAGCTTGCCGTCATTACCGAACACGTAGAAGGTTTCGCCATGACCATCAAAACCCTGGGCAACGCGAGTGACGCCTTCGCCCAGAGTCAGCTCCAGGTAGGGCTCGGCATCTTCCCGGTTGATGACGAAAAGCTGGTTTCCGGCAACACCGACCAGGGCGTCGACGTCATGATGAGCAACCAGGGTGCCAATGCGACTACCGTCGATCAGGGATGGTGGGTTATCCAGTTTTTCCGCGGGGAAGGTATCGTCTTCCAGATCGATCACCAGCACACCATCGGAGCAGCCGAAGGCCAGGGCGTGGTGATTGGCTGCCGCGCCATGCAGGCGTGGGCATTGTTCAGCGTAGAGGTGTTCGTGGGTGAAACTGCCACCGTCCAGCTGGTACCGCTCAACTTCCGCCGGCAGGGTCGTATCGGTAATCGATGAATCACGACGGGTGACGAACAGGCGATCCCCTACCATCTTGGCAACGCCATGCATGTTGTTGTCGCGACCGAGAGATGCGACCTCACTGTTACTTTCCAGGGAGTGGTCGGAGAACACTGTCACCTTGGCGTTGGCCGCGCTGGCTGCGCCGTCGTAGAACACCACGCCATACTCTTCGCCGAGGGAATAGTGGGTGGGCCGGTGATCGTTCAGCGTCAGGCTCAGCATAGATGGCGTTTCCGCGTAATCATGCATGTGGTCGCCGTGGTCTTCGGTATAGAGTCCGCTATCCACAAAGGACACCAGGTCATCTCCGCGCTGGATGACTACCCCATACCGTGCGTTGGGTGATCGGTACAGGCGGGGTGCCTCACCGTCCAGAGAGAATTGTTCCAGGATGCTTCCGTCGTCCAGGTCCATCACCTTGATCTGTGAGCCGGTGCTGTCATAAATGGCCAGGCGCCCGGCGGTATCGATCTCTGTGTTGTTGTGGTCATCGCTGGAGCTGCTGCCACCGCATCCAGAAAGTACGAGTGTTGAGGCGGCCACAACGGAGGAAATGATCAGCCTTGCTGTTACCGGCTTTGTGGCGGGGGGTGCTAGTTCCATTGAGTTCTCACTCCTTTGTAGATGTTATAACATTGCACTAAAGGTTCAGGATGAAAGCCAATCGAGGCCAACAATCAGTCTTGGGGTTCCATTTGGCTGCGGTGAACGATGCACCAGTCCCCGGCCCTCATTGCCTTCCCATGCCTCGCCTTTCAAAAGCGCGACTGCGGCTGCGGGGATCGTTTGAATCTGATCAATGGGAGCATTCTGCTCTGGGAGAGGACTTTCTCCCGCGGGACGGGTTACCAGGGGTTCTGGCAGCCACTCGGTTCCGGGCCCGCTGTAGGTGCAGAGCAGTCGCACCGGTACCCGATCCACATGAAACCTGGGGCACATAGTGTCAGCCAGAACATGTATGCGAAGGCCTATCGCTTCGGGTTCGAAAAGGCACTGGTACATCTCTACCAACTCGTCGACATCGGCAATCCAGTGGTTGGAGCCTTCGATATCAAGAGCCCAGCCAGGCAATGCAGCGGCCGCACTTTGCCCGCGTGCGAGGCTGACGAAACGCTCAAGACAGCCCGCGCGGCAACTGAACTCGTTTACGAATGCGGCCCAGTGGTTACTCCGGGGTCTCTGCCAGACAGCCAGATTAACGTTGTCGCGGAGTATTTCCGCAAGGCACTCCGCATTTCGCCCGTGGACACTCAGGGGGTGTTCGAGGTTATGAGGGTGTTGTGTCATTGCTAGAACCTCTTGGTCTGGCGAGAGAAGCCGAATCCGGGCTGACAATGTTATGTTATAACATACGATTTGTGAAGGGCTTATACGAATTGGCGAAACTGGTTTGAGGAAGTTGACCGGGGTTTGAGAGATATCAAGTTTTCAGCCTGCCGGTCGGCAGGATCGGTGATACACTCAATTTAGTTCATTTTATCAACCAGTTTGCAGCGGATGCGTTCTCGCATCAGGAGACTGTGTGTTAATCAGAGTGACGATTGGTGGGGCGATGACAAGGTTCGTGGTTGCCTGCTTGATGATGGTGTCGGTAAGCCATCACGGGGTTGCGGCCGGAGAGTCTGAAAGGTTCGTATGCACCACACTCGTGGCCAGTGGTAATCCTCAGTACCCACCTCTGCTTTGGCGTTCAGACCGGTCGCCCGGGGAGCTGGTTGGCGCTATACCAGCATTTTTGCGGGAGCTGACAGAGCCGCTCGGAGTTAAAGTTGAGGTTCGGGACAAGGGTTCCTGGGCCAGGGTGCAGCATCTTGCAAAGCTGGGTGATCTTGATCTCGTGGCCGGCGCCTTTATGACATCGGAGCGCATTGGTTATATGGATTATGTGTTGCCGCCGATGACTCACTTACCCACCAGCATCTGGGTGCCAAAAGACCGGCCTTTTGAGTATCGCCATTGGCCGGACTTGTTGATGAAGCGGGGCAGCACCCTGATCAACAACAGTTTTGGTCAGCGTTTCGATCAATACGCAAAAGCAAACCTGATGATTGAGGGGGTGCGCACGATAGAGCAGTCATTCCTCATGGCGAGGGCGGGCCGAGTTGACTATGTGTTGTACGAGCAACTTCAGGGGCAGGTGAAACTCCAGAGGCTCGGGCTTGCCGGCGATTTTATTGCACTGGACCCACCGATTTCGAGGGAGGGGCTGTTCTTTGCGTTTCCGAAAGGCTCACCGTGCAATTCAGAATCCTTCAGGGAAGCTTTTATGGAACGGCTCTCGCACCTGACGGTGAACAGAAGATTGCCAGCGCTTATCGAGGAATATACGGCCCGGTACGCTGGCAATCAGGGCTTATAGCGGTGCATCGAGGTTGACCTGACAACGTCCAAGCTCTTTCGAGCGATAGAGTGCCCGATCTGCTCTGTGTAGCAGGTCTTCCAGGCGCTGGTCTTGCCGCCCCAGACTGGTGATCCCGAAACTGGCGCTGATCTGGATTGCGCAGCCCCGATAATCTACTGTGAGGCTGGTCAGCGCACTCAGAAGTCGGTGAGCGGTATCCAGAGCTTCCTGCTCCGTGGTTTCCGGGAGCAGGAGTGCGAATTCTTCGCCGCCCATCCTGGCAAGGATGTCATAGTCGCGGATGTTCTCCCCAAGCGTTGAAGATACCTTGCGAAGCACCTCATCGCCCGCCTCGTGACCATAGGTGTCGTTGACTTGCTTGAAATGGTCGAGGTCCATCATGATCAGTGCCGTCGGGGACTGTTGTCGCAGGGCGCGGCTGAGTAGCTGACTGCCGAACTCAAAGAACGCCCGGCGATTCCTGAGTCTGGTCAGTTCATCCTCGAACGCGGCGGCCCGAGCCCGCTCGTGGGCTTCGTGTAACGCCAGCTCCATGTTCTTTCGTTCAGTTATGTCAGTTGCAATCTCCAGCCTCGCCAGCCGACCATCGGTCCACTGAATAGCCTGGTCCCGGCACTGGTACCAGCGTTGGTCGAGCTGGTTCTGGAACTCCCAGACATGAGGTGCGTTGGCGGTGCCGTCATCGGCGACAAGCAGGTCATTCGTGCAGAAAGAGCAAGGGCCGTCGCTGTCTTGCAGCACCTGCCAGCATTTGCGGCCGTCGATGCTGCCCCAGATGCGGCGGCCGTAGGCATTCATGTAAAGTAATTCGTGGGTCTCAAAGTCAGATACATAAACCAGGGCATCGAGATTGTCGAGCACGGCCTGCAGGCCCTCGGCGGAGGTACTGGTGTTCGGAACCGGTTTTTCCGGTTGGGCGGGTAGGTTGATGGATGGTATCCCGGATCTCATTGGTACTTTTGTCTTCGTTTGATTTTGCGCCAATGTGTTGCCGAGTATGGCGTCTTTGGCCGTCGCCTGCACCCGGAATCTGTCCTATTCTTCGGCTTGTACCTACGATTACCTGATGACTTCGGATGGTGTAAGTCAGAGATAAAATGTTTCAGGAGCAACGGTATGGGGCATCGATCTTTGCCACTTTGGTGGTTGGCGTTTGCAGCGGCACTGATTCCCTTGCTGACAATTCACCTCACCTTTGCCGTATCGGTAATGGAGGGACATGTTTCCTGGTGCGTGCCGTACTGGGACAGCTGCACCAGTATCAGCCGAACCGGTCGCCACGGTACCGCCTATTTCATTTTTAAGGGGACCATGTTGCCGGCAGCACTGCTGGGGATTCTGTTCTGGTGGCTGAATGGTCTCTGGTTGCGCCAGCTTGGTGTTCAGGCTCGGCGCGTTGCCTGGATTCCGTGGCTCGGGTTGATTGCCTGTGCTGCCCTCGCCTTTTATACCCTGGCGCTGGGTCATGCCGGGGACGGTTTTAACCTGACTCGCCGTATTGGCGTTGTTCTGTATTTTTCATTCACCTATCTGTGCCAGTTGCTGGTCAGTGCCTGCCTGATGAATCATCCGAGGTGGTACACCTCCGGCCTGCGCTTGTTGCGCCTTTGCCAACTGACGCTGGCAGTGGGTATTCTTTCGGTGATTCTGACCGCGGTGGTGCCGGACTGGTATAGCCAGAAAGACGATGCCTTTGAGTGGGTGCTGGCGCTGCTGATCAACCTGCACGCGCTATGGCTGGCATTGCTGTGGCGGCGCAGCGGGTTCCGGGCGCGCCTGTGGGCAGATTGACAGCCGCGGGGACAGCCCGGGCTTGTCTTGATAGACTGCTGCCCAAACGAACTTTTCAGAGCCTTCCTTCATGACTGTCACTGCATCATCAGACCCTTGTCCCTGCTGCAGCGACAAGGCCTACTTCGAATGCTGCCAACCCTGGCATTCCGGGCAGCCGGCGCCCACCTCGGAGGCGCTGATGCGCTCACGCTATGCTGCGTTCGTGCTGCGCAATCCGGACTACCTGCTGGCCACCTGGCATCCGGATACCCGGCCCGGGGAGCTGGAGCTGGAACACTCTCCGGACTGGGCATCGTTACAGATTCTGGATGCCAGTGAGCAGGGCGCCCGTGGGCGCGTTCATTTCCGTGCGGTCTACCGGGCTGGAACCGGTTGGGGCTATCTGGAGGAGGTTTCAGACTTTGCACGGGTAGACGGTTACTGGTACTACGTGGCCGGAGAAACGAGCGAGGGTAGCCTCAAGCCCGGCCGCAACGAGCCTTGCCCGTGTGGCAGCGGGAGAAAGTACAAAGCCTGTTGCCTGAAAGGCGGATAACAGGAAATCCTGCAACATTGAGGAGGTCAGTCGTTAGTGCCGGGGTGGGATAATTCATGGGGTTCCCGTCGCCCTTGGTGTGCTAGATTATCTCGTCCAGTGATGAGGAACCTATGCACTCAAAGACCCCGGTCAACCCGGAAACCACCAAAGGCGTTCTCTATGGGCTGGCTGCCTACACCCTGTGGGGCAGTTTTCCCCTGTACTTCGCGTTGTTTGAGGGAATTCCCGCCTGGGAAGTCCTGATTCACAGGGTAATCTGGTCCTGCCTGTTTCTCGCCATCGTGATTTCCCTTCTCACACGCTGGCCGGCGGTAATCGCAGCGTTGAAGCAGCCAAAGAGGCTGGGTTTCGTGCTCGGTTGTGCGGTGTTCATTGCCCTCAACTGGGGGGTCTACATTTATGCGGTGGAAACCCGGCACGTGCTGCAGGCCAGCCTGGGGTACTTCCTTACCCCGCTGGTAAATGTGGCCATGGGGCTGCTGATTCTGGGGGAGCGCATTTCACGCTTGCAGGTGGTTGCCGTGGCTCTTGCGGCGGTGGCAATTCTGTACCAGTTTGTCCTGCTGGGTGAGCTGCCGTGGATTACTCTGGTGCTGGCGTTCAGCTTTGGCACTTATGGGCTGCTTCGAAAGAAAGTCGAGCTGGATGGACTGTCGGGCCTGTTTGTGGAAACTCTGCTGTTGCTTCCGCTGGGGCTGTTGACGCTGGCCTGGCTGTCCTCGGAGGGTTTGTCTCACTTTGGCGGCACCAGTTACAGTACCTTGCTGCTGCTTTCCAGCGGTGCGGTTACCGCCATTCCCCTTCTGGCCTTCGCCGGTGCCGCCCGGCGGCTGAAGCTCTCGACGGTGGGATTCCTGATGTACATCAACCCCACCATCCAGTTCCTGATTGCGCTTTTTGTGTTCCACGAGCCCTTGAGCACCGCAAAACTGGTGAGCTTTGGCATGATCTGGGTGGCGCTAGGGATCTATTCCTGGTCGGCTTGGGGGCAGAGGGGGAGATCGTGAAACAGCGCATCACCGGCTATCACCAAGACGATGAAAATCATTGGGTGGCACAACTGGCCTGCGGGCATAACCAGCATGTGCGTCATGATCCGCCCTGGGTGAACCGGCCATGGGTTATTACCCCGGAAGGGCGGCAGTCCATGCTGGGGTTTGAGCTGGACTGCAAGAAGTGTGATGAGGGGGCGCCGGCAGACGAGCAGCCAGGCCCTCAGGCCATCGTCTCCAGATAGGCTTCCAGTTCGTCGGCCAGCCAGCCCACCACGGCACCGCCCTGGGCCTGTTCCGATTCCAGGGCGCTGAACACCTTCCACCAGCGTGCGCTGCGGTGGTGGATGGTTTTCAGTTGCTCTTTCCGCAGTGCCTCGGCAATTAACGGTAACGGCAGGTCCGCCCAGCCGGCGCCGTCCATCACCGCATCGCGAATCAACTCATACTGAGTGAAGGCCAGGTAGTTGGCGGTTTCCGGTGAGTCTGCCACCAGCACGGAATCCTGCATGTAGGCAATGGTGATTTCGGTGTGGCTGATCAGGTCATCCTGGGTTACCCGTTTGAGCTGGCTAAGCGGATGCTCGGGCGCAGCTACGGTCAGCATGCGCACGTCAGCCAGCTCGCGGAACCATTGGTAGCCTTCATTCATCAGTTCCGGCATCAGGCCGTAGGCGACATCTACTGACTGGTTTCGGACCAGCGAGGGCAGTTCTCGCGGGGGCGCCAGATAGATCGACAGGCTGGTTTGCGGAAATCGCTGTTTCAGGCGGCGCAGAATGTCCCGCCAAATGTCCTCGGGAATGGCATCGTCCCGGGCGATGCGCAAGACCGATTCGGCCCCGCTCAGGTGGTGTTGGCAGCGGGCCTGGATCTGGCCGGCGACCTGATCGAAGCGCCGGCAATCGGTGAGAATGGACTGGCCGATGGAGGTCAGATGCAGCTGGTTACCGCTGCGTTCAAACAACTCAACTCCCAGTTCATCCTCCAGCGAGGCCAGCACGGTGCTCACTGTGGTTCGGCTGCGGTTCAGCTCCCTGGCGGCTGCGGCAACGCTGCCGTTCCGGACCACGGACAGAAAGATTTTTATCTGGGAAGTTTTCATGCTTATCTTATTGCGCCGGATTTTCCGTCGCTCAGCGACTCACGCCTTCGTGGGGATGCCGATAATATGGCCGGCAATTCTCAGGAGGTCAAAATGTTTACTTCTCTGGCGCGGGAAAATATGGCGCTGGCATTATCTGCGGCCGGTGCGGGCTTGTTTGCTGTCGTCGGTATCGGCTGGGGGCTTTGGGTTGATTCCCTGGTCATTCTTTTCGATGGTGCCTACTCACTGATCAGTCTGGCACTGTCCCTGCTTTCTCTCTATGCCGCTCGCCTGGTGCGTCGGCCAGCAACAGAAGACTATCCGTTTGGTTTGGGTGCGGTGGAGCCGCTGGTGATTGCGGTGAAAGGCCTGGTTATTGCCCTGGTGTGTGTGCTTTCACTGGCCTCGGCGGTGGTTTCGTTGCTGCAGGGTGGCCGTGCGGTGGCCGCCGATATGGCCATGGTGTTCGGCGCGGTGAACGTGGTGGGCTGCCTGGCGGTGTGGGTTTACCTGCGCTGGTCCAGCTTTCAGAACGACTCCGGCCTGGTCAGGGCCGAGCAGAGGCAGTGGCTGATGGACAGCGCCCTGAGTGCTGCCGTGATGATCGGTTTTGCCGCCGCCTGGATGCTGGAGAAAAGCCAGTGGTCTGCACTGGCAGTCTATGCAGACCCGGTGATGATGCTGGTGATCTCGGTGTATTTCATGACCGTGCCGGTGAAGATGATTCTGGAGTCAGTGCGGGAGTTGCTGCTGGCGGCACCCTCGGAAGAGGCCATGGACGATATCCAGGAAACCCTGGAAGACCTTGGCTTGAATCCGGGCCAGGTGAGAGTGGCGAAGTTGGGCCCTAACCTGCTCCTGGAAGCTCGTATGGTCAGAATCTGAACCTGGTGTTCTGGCATCAGCCTGCCTTCAGCCCGCCGATGGACAGAATCAGTCTGCGGGTGTCGTCCTTTTCGACGGCCAGGTAGTCCAGCAGGGCCTGAAGCGCGCCGTTTGGATCCTCCGGGTGGTTTGAAGCAAACCGTTTGAGCAGCTCAATCTGGACATGCAGATCCTGGAAACGGCCATAGAGATCCTGGCGCTGTCGTAGGGTCTTAAGGGCGGATTTCCAGCTGTCGATGTCCAGTTCCATGAGGTAGCGGATGCGCTTCAGGAGTTTGCGGAGATTGTGTATGTCCTCATCTGGCGCGTCGTGCAGCAGTTCGGCGGTTTTCCGGTTGAACATGCGCAGCCGGTGTTCAACGCTTTTTTGAACGTCCCTGGTACTGAGTTTGTCGATCAGTTTGCGGAACTGCCTTGACTGCAGCTCATCCTCCCAACTGTGCAGGCTCTGCCGGTAACGTTTGCTTCCAAGCCGTTTCGCCAGTTTTTTCTGTTCCTTGCCCACCCGCGCGCAGACCCATTGCTCCAGTGCCCGCAGGAGCTCTGGCTGGTCACTGCATAGCTGCGGCAGATCCTGGCGGAAGACGTGCAGATCCCGCAGGTTGCTCGTGGCCTGGGCGTGTCGTTTCAGGTGGGAAATGTGGCTCTTCAGTGATTTGTTTCCGGTTACCTCGGCCAGGGATTCGGCCACGGCGCGGCTGCGACGAAGGGCAATGCGATACTGGTGGAGAAACTCATCGTCCAGGCCGAGCATCACCCCCCGATGTAACTGGTTAAGACTCTCGGCCTGCCCCAAAAGCACTGACGGAGTGTCTTTGACCGTCGCTTTGCCGGCGTTCTTGTGCCGTTTCTGGTTCTTGCGTTTGAACGCCCCATAACTGAAGTCCACCGGGGTTAGAAAGGTTTCAAGCCGACCTTCCCGTTTGCCGAGTTTGCGCCAGTGTTTAATTGGTAAACGTATGTGAATAAAACTGGCGGTGGGGAGTTCAAAGGGAGCGTGCGGCACCAGGGTGGCTGCCAGTTCCAAAAGCGCCGGGTTGTGCCCGACAATGGCCAGGGTTTGCGCCTGATCGTCACAGTTCTGCAGCCACTGTAATAGACGCCGGTAATCAAAGGTATAGAGTTCCGGGTTAGTGTAAATCTGCGCTTCACCCATCGAGGGATGCAAAATGCCTTTAAGCGTTTGTTGGGCGCGCAGGGCAGGGCTTGCGTGAATCTCTCCTGCCATGGCCCCGTAACGCAGCAGCGCCTTCCCGAGCGGTGCCAGCTGTTGCTCGCCTCGTGGGTTTAGCGGGCGGTCCTTGTCGCTGAGGTTGTCGTTATCCCAGCTGGACTTGGCATGGCGGATGAGAAAAAGGTGTTTCACGGTGAGCTGTCCCCGGCACGACTGACATGAAACTTTAGTCTGACACAAGCTCAAGTCGTTTACATGACGGCCGATACCCGAACTACCTGAAAGGCTTGATACAAATGGCCTGGCTACCAAGTCGACATGTTTGTACTTGAGTATTGGTATACAGGCGTTAACAAACTGGAACAGCCTTGTACGTGGCACTGTGGATAATCCCGAGGCCAGAGCAGACAATCCGGAGCAGAACCATGACATTGTTGAGCAACCTGACCATCCGAGCCCGCCTGTTGATTGGCGTATTAGTGCCGGTACTGATTACGGCGGGTACCATTGCCTGGATCACTGCCAGCCAGATTCAGGCAAACGGAGAAGCCGAGTTGGAACGTCTGGAGGAAGAGCTTCTGGATGCCCGTAAGGAGGGCCTGAAGAACCTCGTGGAAACGGCCCGCGCAGTGGTCATGGATGCCAAGAACAACTCTGGGTTGTCTGATAGAGACGCCCGCGAGGAGGCTCGCAAACGGCTACGCTCCATCACATTCGGGCAGGATAACTACGTTTTTGCCTACGCTCGTAATCTGGATAATCTCGCCTACGCTCCGGACCCTTCCCGCGAGGGGCCGACGACCAACCCCAATACACAGAAACTGGTTCGGGACCTGTTCTCAGCGGCGGGAACCGACGGCTTTTATGAGTACGACTGGACAAACCCCGCCTCGGGCGAGGTAGAGCCGAAAGTGTCTTATTCAAGCATCATCCCGGGCTGGGACTGGATGATGGGTGCCGGTATTTACGTCACCGATATTGAACGGGTATTGGTTGAGGCACGAAAGGAAATCGATTCGGCTATGGCGGCGGCCATGGGCTTTATCCTGTTGGTGACGGTTATCGTAGTTGCCGTGTCCCTGATCATAGGGCTGGTGATTGGCCGAACGGTGACGGCGCCCCTGAATAAAGTCAGCGATATGATGCAGGAAATCGCCGACGGTGATGGCGACCTACGCCAGCGTCTGCCGGAAGACGGCAAGGATGAGTTGGCTGAGCTAGGCCGCCGGTTCAATCATTTCGTGATCAAGATTCAGGATACTATTCGTGAAGTGGGCTCAACCACCGATCAGGTCGCCTCGGCCGCCGAAGAGCTGAGCCGTGTGGCCAACGAAACCCGCCAGTCGGTTCAGGAACAGGGCTCGGAAACAGACCAGATTGCGTCGGCGATCAATGAAATGGCAGCCACCATCCAGCAGATTTCCGGCAATGCCAACGAAGTGGAAAGCGCCGCTTCAGACGCCGACCGCATGGCCCGTGAGGGTGGTGAAACGATCACCAGCGCGCAAGGTGCCGTCAACCAGTTGTCCGAAGAAATGGAGAGCACGGCGGCCAGCATTAACGCCCTGGCGGAGAAGTCCAATGATATCCAGCAGGTTCTGGATGTGATCCATGCCGTCACCGAGCAGACCAACCTGCTAGCGCTGAACGCGGCCATCGAGGCTGCACGGGCGGGTGAGCACGGTCGTGGCTTCTCGGTGGTGGCGGACGAGGTTCGGCAGTTGGCCAAACGCTCTGCGGAATCCGCCGATCAGATTCGGGAAATGATTGACGGCTTTGTGGCCGAATCCAAGGCTTCTGTTGAACGGATGAACCATTCCCGCAAGAGTTCCGAGGCTACCGTCGAACGCATCAATCACGCCACTGGTGCGCTGAACACCATTGTGACATCGGTGACCCAGATCCATGATCAGGTTACCCAGATTGCCACGGCGGCGGAGCAGCAGAGCCAGGTGGCCGAGGAAATTAACCAGAATGTGGTGCGTATTGTCGACGCTGCCCAGCGTAGCGACACCGGGGTTAACCAGACCAATGAAGCCAGTCATGAGCTGGCGCGGCTGGGTGAAAACCTGCGTGAGCTCGTGAGCCAGTTCAAGGTCTGATTCCGGCGAGGCCGGCTCACCGCATTGGCGAGGCCTGCCTCCAGGGTTATCATGGCTTTCTGTTACTTGTTCGTTTCACCCTGAAACCAATAACAATGGAAGCCAACACCATGTCTATGCGCAGAATCTTCGTGGCGGCCCTTACGACGGTTGCCCTGCTGGCCAGCCCGTTTGCGGCGGCCGAGAAAACCTACACCATCCGCCTGGCCGAAACCTGGGGCCCGAACTCCAAAATCCTCGGTGAGACTCCCCGCAATATGGCCGCGATGGCGGAGCGGATGTCCGACGGCCGCCTGAAGTTCCGGATTGATTCCTCGAACAAACACAAAGCGCCTTTTGGTATCTTTGACCTGGTGCGCAACGGCCAGTACGACATGGGCCATACCGCCTCGTACTACTACAAGGGCACCATTCCCAACGCCATGTATTTCACCACCATACCTTTTGGCATGATCACGCCGGAAATGTACGCCTGGTTCTACCACGATGATGGCATGGCCTTGATGCAGAAGGTTTATGAGCCTTATGGTTTGCTGTCTTTCCCTGGTGGTAACACCAGTAACCAGATGGGCGGCTGGTTTCGCAAGGAAATCAACTCCCTGGACGACCTCAAAGGACTGAAAATGCGGACGCCGGGGTTCGCTGGCGAAGTGATGTCTGAACTGGGTGTGGCGGTCACCAATCTTCCGCCGGGTGAGTTGTACACGGCCCTGGAGCGGGGCACCATTGATGCTGTGGAATGGGTTGGCCCGGCGCTGGACCTGCAGATGGGCTTTCACCAGATCGCCAAGTATTACTATTCTGGCTGGCAGGAGCCCAATGCCGAAGTGCAGTTCCTGATCAACAAGAAAACCTGGGATTCGCTGCCGGCCGATCTCCAGGAAATCCTGCGGGTGTCTATGCGCACGGCGGCCTACGACATGTACATCCAGAGCACCCACGAAAGCGGGGTTGCCTGGAGCCGCATGACGGAGGATTATCCGGAGGTGACCCACAAGGTATTTCCGCCAGAGGTAATTAACGCCCTGCGTGACACCACTAATCGCCTGCTGAACGAGTTTGCAGAGAGAGACGAACTTGCCCGTGAAATCATCACTTCTCAGCGCGACTACCTCCGTCAGGTACGGCCCTGGACCAATATTTCGGACAAAGCCTATCTGGATAGTGTTGCAGATCATTGAGCCGCATTTCGGCAAGCGTACCGAAGTGAGCTGAGATCAAGGGGCGTCGGGATTGGGGATTATCCCGACGCCCCTTTCTGTTTGCCCCTGTTTCTGGAAAAATAAGCCGCTCATTCTGTGGGCAGGGCCGATGAAACAGACACTGCTATCTCTGAGCAACCTCGCCAAGCAATTTGACGGCAAGACGGTACTGGATTCGCTGGACCTGGAGATCCTTGATGGCGAGTTCATTACCCTGTTGGGGCCGTCCGGTTGTGGCAAAACCACCCTGTTGCGGCTGATGGCCGGTTTCGAGCATCCGGATGACGGTACCATTCTGCTGGGTGGCCAGGACCTGACCCACACACCGCCGGAGAAACGCCCGCTCAACACCGTGTTCCAGAACTACGCGCTGTTTCCCCATATGTCGGTGTTCGACAACGTGGCCTATGGTCTGAAAATGGAAAAGCGCCCGAAGGAAGAAATCCGCCAGCGGGTCGACGAAGCCCTGGCCATGGTTCAGTTGGAGGAGTTTGCCAGGCGCAAGCCGCATCAACTCTCCGGTGGTCAGCAGCAGCGGGTAGCGATTGCCCGTGCGGTCGTCAAACGGCCGAAGATGCTGTTGCTGGACGAGCCCCTGTCAGCCCTGGACTACAAATTGCGGCGCACCATGCAGGTGGAGCTCAAGCGCCTGCAACGGGAACTTGGGATTACCTTCGTGTTCGTGACCCACGATCAGGAAGAAGCCTTGTCCATGTCAGACCGGGTCGTGGTGCTCAAGGATGGCCTGATCCAGCAACTGGGCACTCCCAGGGAAGTCTATGAGCGACCAGCCAACCTGTTCACCGCCCGGTTCGTGGGCGAAACCAATTTCTTCCCCGGCCGCATCGATAAAGCCAACGGCGATGACACCATTACCGTGGATGTGTTTGGCCTGAAACGCACCTTTCGCAAACCCGACTTCCCGGTGGCCGCCGGCCAGCCCCTGCACGTTCTGTTGCGCCCGGAGGACATCCGAGTTCTGGCGCCGGATGACGATGACGGTGTGGCCGGCAAGGTGGTGGAGCGGAACTACAAGGGCAGCACCCTGGATTCGGTTATTCACCTTGAGGACGGCACCGAGGTACTGGCGTCGGAATTCTTCGACGAAGACGATCCCACCTTTGACTACCGATTGGGTGAGCCGGTGAAGGTGAGCTGGGTAGATGGCTGGGAATGGCTGCTTCCCATGGAGAGCCCGGAAGCTGAAGCGGAAGCCAACCTGGATGAGTAGCGTCACGCAGCAGCCGTTTCGCACGGCGGTACTGGTGCTGGTATGGGGCTGGCTGCTGTTCCTGGTACTGACCCCGAATCTGCTAGTGGTGGGCGCTAGCGTGATGACCCGGGACCCAGGCAGCTTTCTGTCCCTGCCTCTGAACCTGGACGCCTACCGGCAGTTGATGAATCCCCTGTATCTGGATGTGTTCCTGCACTCCCTGTACATGGCCGCCATGACTACCCTGATCTGCCTGCTGATTGGCTACCCGTTTGCCTGGGCGCTGACCAAGCTTGGCAAGCAACGGCAGATGCTGCTGATTTTCCTGCTGATCGTGCCCTTCTGGACCAACTCCCTGGTGCGCACCTATGCCCTGAAGCTGCTGCTGGCCACCAATGGCCTGCTGAATAACGCGTTGATGTCCCTGGGCATAATCGACGAGCCCCTGCGGATGCTTTACACCGAGGGAGCCGTGATTGTCGGCCTGGTGTATTTGCTGCTGCCGTTCATGATCCTGCCGCTGTACGCGGTCTTTGATGACCTGAGGGAAGATTTGCTTCGGGCGTCTAACGATCTTGGAGCCGGCCGTCTGGCGACCTTTGTCCACGTGATTGTGCCGCTTACCCTGCCCGGTGTGCTGGCGGGCGTTATGCTGGTGCTGTTGCCGGCCATGGGGCTGTTCTTTGTGCCGGATATTCTCGGCGGCTCCCGCAACCTGCTGGTGGGTAACGTCATCAAGAACCAGTTCCTGGATGCCCGTAACTGGCCCTTCGGCGCCGCTGCCAGCATCGTGTTGACCCTGGCTATGGCGTTTTTGATGTTTGCTCACCGCCTGAGTAAACGGCGCATCGGGGAGGACGGTGTATGAGCCGCTGGTTGCCCCGCACCTACCTGACTCTGGTGTATGTCCTGCTGTACGTACCCATCATCGTGTTGGTGGTGTTTTCCTTTAACGATTCCCGCAGCGGCTACGAATGGGGTGGTCTTAGCCTGCGTTGGTACGAGGCGCTGTTCAATAACCGGGCCATGGTGCAGGCCATGTGGAACTCCCTGTGGCTCGCCCTGTCTGCCGCGACCGTCTCAACCATGATTGGTGCCCTGACCGCCCTGGCCCTTCATCGGTACCGGTTCCGGGGCAAGAAACTGCTCAATGGTATGCTGTTTATCGTGATGATGTCGCCGGAGATCGTGCTGGCGATTTCGCTGTTGGCGCTGTTCCTGTTAGTGGGCCTGAAACTGGGTTATGTGTCGTTGCTGCTGGCCCATGTCACATTCTGTCTGCCGTTTGTGGTGATTACGGTAATGGCACGCCTGAGTGGTTTTGACGAACGCCTGCCGGAAGCGGCCAGGGATCTGGGCGCCAGCGATTTCACCATGACCCGCACGGTGCTGATCCCGGTGATCATGCCAGCTTTGGTGGCAGGCTGGCTGCTGGGGTTTACACTGTCACTGGATGATGTGGTCGTCAGTACCTTTGTTAGCGGCCCGAGTTACGAAATACTGCCCCTGCGTATCTACTCCATGGTACGGGTGGGGTTGAAACCGGAAGTGAATGCATTGGGCACACTGTTGCTAGTGTTCTCACTGTTCATGCTGATCTTGTCTCAATGGACACTGTTAAGGAGTCGACGATGAAGAAACTGGCACTGGCCGGCCTGCTGGCCGTAGGCCTGACCGGGTGTAGCTCTGAAGACCCGCAGGTGCTGAACCTGTACAACTGGTCCGAGTACATGCCCCAGGAAGTCCTGGACAGGTTCACCGAGGAAACCGGTATTCAGGTGGTTTACACCACCTACGACAGCAACGAAGCCATGTATGCCCGTCTGAAGTTGCTGGATGAGAGTGCCGCCTATGACCTGGCCGTGCCTTCCACCTATTACGTCAGCAAGATGCGCCAGGAAGACCTGCTGATGCCCATTGATCGCAGCAAGATCGAAGGCTTTGGCAACCTCGACGACGATCTGATCAACCTGGACATTGACCCGGACAACCAGTACAGCATCCCTTACCTCTGGGGCACCACCGGCATTGCCGTCGACACGGATGACGTGGAAGGCGAGGTGACCGCCTGGGCAGATCTCTGGGACGAGCGTTTCCAGGGTCGTGTCATGCTGACCAACGACATGCGCGAGGTGTTCCACGTGGGCCTGCGGGTACTGGGTTACTCCGGGAACAGCACCGACCCGAAGGAAATCGAGGAAGCCTACGAAAAACTGGCGGAGCTGATGCCCTCGGTACGCACCTTCAACTCCGATGCGCCCCGCATGCCCTACCTGGAAGGCGAAGCCGACGTGGGCATGATCTGGAACGGCGAGGCGGTTATGGGTAAGGAGACTATGCCGAGCCTGGAGTATGTCTATCCACAAGAGGGCATTATCGCCTGGCTGGACAGCTTCGTGATTCCCAAAAATGCCCGTAATCCGGAAGCGGCCCACCAGTTCATCAGCTTTGTGTTACAGCCTGAAATCGCGGCGTTGATCAGCGAGGATATTGGTTATGCCACGCCCAACCATGCGGCGCTTGAGCTATTGGATGAGTCCGTCGCCAATGACCGCGCCAGTTATCCGACAGGAGCGGACATGTTGAACGCCGAATTCCAGGCCGATATCGGCGACGAGGCCTTACAGGTCTATGCGAAATATTGGGAAATGCTGAAATCCGGCCGTTGAGGCCGCTTACCAGGGCGGCGCCAGTGCCGCCCTGAATTCTTCCCGCCAGAATAGTTCTGTAACTGCTGCCTACGGTTTATACTGAAAACATAGCGTCCAACAGCAGGTTTCGCTTTGCGCCCCTCTTCCTGTCGCACTTTATTCTGCCTTGCCTCACTCGTTTTGGCGCTCTGCCTGTCCCAACCGGCGTTGTCTGCCATGCAGCCAGTGGATGAGGGGTGGCAATATCGCTGGGGCGACTCCCCCTTCCGGGCTGACGGCACACCGCTTTGGCTGGACGAACCGGACAGCGCCGAACACTGGCATGACATTGCTTTCCCTTCCAACCCTCCCGGCCGAAAAGGGCAAGAACATGCCTGGTTCCGGGTGACATTACCGGACGGGGAGTGGTACGCGCCGGCACTATACATCTACAGCGTCGATATCATCCTGCAGGTCTGGTTTCGGGGCGAGTTGCTGTACCAGTATGGCACCTTCGACGAGCACGGCCGTGGCAAATTTGAAGGCTGGCCCTGGCACGAGATTCCGTTGCCTGATGGCTACGAAGGCGAAACCATGTACTTCCGTGTGTTCTCCAATTACACGGATATCGGGTTATGGGGGGAGGTGGCCATTCTCGATCAACCGGACCTGGTGCTGCACATCGTTGGCAACTCGGCCGAGAGTCTGGTTATTGCCGCGTTATCCGGACTGATTGCACTTCTTGCCCTGGTATTTACCCTGATCCAGCGAGGCCAGAGAAGTTTCGCCAGCATTGCACTGTTTGCATTCCTGACCGGTGTAATGCTGCTGGCGGAAAGCCAGGCCAGCTTGCTGATACTGTATCAGCCACTGCTGTGGGACTATCTGGCAGCGGGCTCTTATTATTTGATTCCGGTTGCACTGGCGCTCTTGCTTAGCCAGTGGCTCGACGCCCGGCGCCCCCGCCTGGTTCGCTGGCTGATGTTGCTGCATCTAGTGTTTGCGGCCCTTGCCCTTATGTTGGCGCTACTCGGGTTAGTGAACCTGTCCTCCACATTCCCGGTGTATGACGGTGTTTTGCTGATCTCCCTGGCATTAATGGTCGCAGTGGTTGTCAGGAATTTCAGTAGCCTGTATCGGGAGCAGCAGGTGTTTCTGTTTACCTGTGGCGTATTTATCGTTCTGCTGATTCTGGATATGGCGGTTGCTCATGGCTTTCTCCCCTGGGGGCGGGTGCCGGTCAGTTGGGGGGCGCTGGCGTTCTCGCTGGCGCTTATCAGTATTTCGGTGTGGCATTACGGTAAAACCCAACAGGCGTTGCACCAGTTGACCGTTCAACTGGAACAGAAGGTGGCTGAGCGCACTGCCAGAGCTGAAGCGCTTGCTGAGCGAGAGGTAGAGCGGTCAAGGCTGTTAGCGCTGGAGAGCAAGAAAAGTCAGAAATTGGCCGATACCATCGCTGCCCTGCAGGACTGTGCGGGTGTGGAAGAGGCTTTCCAGCCTTTGCTTCAGGCGCTGCCGCAACTGTACTTACCGATTGCCGGCTGTTTCTATCGGCGCAACCCGGGTGGTGGCTATGATCGGGCCAGCCTCTGGGGTAGATCCGCTGCCAATATCTTTCCACCCAGCCTGACACAGGATCTTTCCGGCCTGACGGAGACCGTTTGGCCCGTGCGGAGCCAGGACGTACCTGCGCAACTCTGTTTCCTGCTCCGGGTTGAACCAGCCCAGTTCGGGAATGTTCCTGAGGGCGTTTTGCTTTTGGAGCGCCCGAATCTGCCAGACGTCGTGAAGGATTATGGCACCGCCCGGGTGGTTGCCTGGGTGTATCAGTCTGTCGAGAAGATCGGGATTACCCTGTCAGGGTTGGCCCTGCGATCCGAATTGCAACGGTTTTCCTATGAGGACAGCCTGACGGGTCTTAAAAATCGGCGCTACTTTGATGAGTTATTCCGACATGAGCGGGAGGTCGCCATCCGCTCAGAGCGCCCACTGAGCCTTCTGATTTTCGATATCGACCACTTCAAGCGCTTCAACGACAGTCATGGCCATGATGCCGGTGATGAGGTTCTGCGAATGGTTGGGAGAGTCCTTGAGAACTGTTTTCGCGGGAGCGATACGGTATGCCGTTATGGGGGAGAGGAGTTTACGGTTCTGATGCCTGGGGCGTCACGGGAGGAAGCTCGCCAGCGGGCGGAAAATCTTCGGGTAACCATCGCCGAATCTCAGGTTGATTACCTTGGAAAGCAGTTGGGCAACCTGACGATATCGGCAGGAATTGCATGCTGGCCGGAAAGCAGCCCGGAGTTCGACGAGCTGTTCCGGGCAGCCGACCGGGCGCTTTATCAGGCCAAGGCCGCTGGCCGTAACCGTGTGGTTACGGCCAGCGTTTGAGTTTAATGCCAGATGTTGCTGTCGATTTTCTCGTGCAGCTCCGGGTAATCCTTTGACTTGAAGTGGGGTACCAGTCCCTCTTTCCGTTGGGCCAGGTAGTCCTTGGTCAACTTGGCTACCGTGCCGGACAACAGCACAATCGCCACCAGGTTGATGGCCGCCATTAGTCCCATCGAGGCATCCGCGGCGTTGAATACCGTAACCACGGCTTCATAGCCACCCCAGATCACCATGGCCAGGGCTGCCAGGCGAAGCAGGGAGAGCCCGAGGGTGCTGCCGCCTTTCAGGTAGATCAGGGCGTTCTCAGCATAGGTGTAGTTGGCCACGATGGACGTGAAGGCAAAAAACAGGATGGCGACGGCAATAAAGTAGCCACCGAATTCACCCAGGTGGACTTCCATGGCCTGCTGGGTCAGTTGCGTGCCGGTGATGCCAGAACCGGGCTCCAGCACGCCGGCCAGCAGAATCATCACGGCTGTGGCGGTACAGATAATGATAGTGTCGACAAACACACCAAACGCCTGAACAAGGCCCTGTGACGACGGGTGGTGCGGTGCCGGTGTTGCGGTGGCCGCGATATTGGGGGCAGAACCCATGCCGGCTTCGTTGGAGAACAGGCCCCGCTTGATGCCGTTGAGCATCGCGGCGGTCACCGAGCCGGCGGCGCCCCCGGCGGCTTCTTCCAGACCGAAGGCGCTTTTGACGATCATCGTCAGAATGCCCGGTACCTCGGTGATGTTCATGGCCATCACGCCAAGCGCCAGCAGCACATAGGCGCCCGCCATAAACGGCACGACAAACTCGGCAAAGCGAACGATCTTGCGCAGACCACCAAAAATCACGATGCCGGCGAGCGCCGAGATGACCACACCAACGCCCAGTTTGGGCGCACCAAAGGCACCCTCCATGGCGTCGGCGATGGAGTTTGCCTGTACAGCATTGAACACCAGGCCAAACGAGATGATCAGGCAAACTGCGAAGATGGCCGCTGCCCAGGGGGCTTTCAGGCCCTTGGCAATGTAAACCGCCGGGCCGCCCCGATATTGGCCCTTGCCGTCACGCACCTTGTAGAGCTGCGCCAGGGTGCTTTCGGCATAGCCCGTGGCCATACCCACCAACGCCACCATCCACATCCAGAAAATGGCACCGGCACCGCCGAGGTACAGGGCCACGGCCACGCCGGCCAGGTTGCCGGTGCCGACCCGGGAGGCCAGGCTGGTACACAGCGCCTGGAAAGGTGAAATACCGTGAACGTCGCTTTCACGGGAGCCGCGAATGGCCCTGACCATTTCGCCGAAATTGACGAATTGCAGAAAACCCAGGCGGATGGTGAAGAAGACACCAACGGCCAGCAGGCCGTAGACGAGGACATAACCCCAGAGAATCGAGTTGAGAAAATCGACAATTGCAGTCATGGGTAGACGCCTTGTGATTTGAATGTTGTGAATTGAAAGTAATGCAAGGCGGGGGAGTCTAGCACGGTGAAAATCTGATCAGACTGCGGAAATCCGTGATTGTCAGGGGGCCGGTATTTTGCAACACCGGCCCGAGATTTCAGTATCAATGTCTGTTCAGACCACCAATACCGGGCATTTGGCATGGGATGCCACCCGGTGGGAAACACTGCCCAGGAACATGCCGTCTTTATCACTGTTGGTGCCTTTGGTACCAACGACGATCAGATCCGCCTCTTTGTCCTGAGCGAATTTGACGATCACCTTGGATGGCCGGCCTGCCTTCACAAAGCCGCGCACTTTGGTTGCACCGTGTTCCTTGGCCAGTTCCTTGGCATGGTTAACGACGCCCTTGGCGTAATCCGACAGCACTTTGTCCGGAATGTCCATGTCGTCGGGGCGGCCGATCGACAATGACGCTTCAAACAGGCTGTGGTGCTTGTAGACACACAGGATGAAAATCTCGGCATCCGGGATCAGCTTCTGCAGATCGATTGCTTTATCCAGTGCCTTCAGCGAGGTTTTGGAGCCATCGACGGCTACCAGAATCCGTTTGAACATAGGTCTCTCCTGTTACTGGCCGGGGAACCCGGCTCAGTCTCGGTAAGCCAGGTCCCTCAGGAACAGGGCGATATCCGGGAAGGCAATGATCAGCCCGGCGGCCGCCACCAGCATGAAGATAAACGGTGGCGTGCCCCGGATCACTTCCATGTAGGGTCGTTTGAAGATGGCGATGGCGGTAAATATGTCGCAGCCAAACGGTGGCGTGGCCGAGCCTATGGCCACCTGCAGGGTGATCAGCACCCCTACCAGAACCGGGTCCAGCCCGGTTGCCTGGATGGCTGGTGCAAAGATGGGGGTGAGCACCAGAATGACCACAATCGGGTCAACAAACATGCAGGCGATGAAGAAGGCAATACAGATGGCAATCAGCACACCCACCGGGCCGGCTTCGTTTACGCCGACGGTTTCCAGGATGGCCTGGGGAATCTGGGCGAAGGAGATAATCCAGGAGAAACCATTGCCAACGGCAACCAGAATAAACACCACGGCGGTGATCAGGCCGGTGGACTTGGCGATTTTGTAAACGTCCCTGAGCTTCAGGGAGCGGAAGATCACGAACTCCAGCACGAAGGCGTAAAGCACGCACACGGCAGCAGCTTCGGTGGGGCTGAAAATACCGCCGTAGATACCGCCAACAATGATCACTGGGAACATCAGCGGCCAGGAGGCATCCCGCACCGACAGTGCCCTTTGCTTCCAGCTGGCCTTCTCTTCGGTGGGTACATTGTGCTTGTACGCATAGAACAGGCAGTACAGAGAGAACATGAACAGGATCAGAATGCCTGGCCCGATACCGGCAATGAACAGTTCGGCAATGGACGTTTCGGAGATAACCCCGTAGATAATCATCCCGATACTCGGGGGGATCAAGAATGCGATGTCACTGGCGTTGATGATCAGTGCGAGCGTGAACGGATCGGAGTAGCCCGCTTTCAGCATCTTCGGGCGCAGCGGCGACCCAACGGCCACCACCGTGGCCTGGGTAGACCCGGAAACCGCACCGAACAGGGTGCAGGAGGTGGCGGTACTGATGGCCAGGCCGCCCTTGATGTGTCCGATGAAGGACATCACCATGTTGATCAACCGGTCGGCCGACTGGCCCCGGGTCATGATATCGGCGGCCAGGATAAACATGGGTACCGCAATCAACGACGCCGGCCGGATACCACCCATCATTTGCTGGATGAAGGTTTGCATCTGGCCGAAGCCGTCGAACATCATTACAAAACCAACCACCGCTGCGGTGGTCAGTGGGATCATCATCGGGAAGCCCAGCAGCAGTAGCCCGATCATGATCAACATCAGAATGGTTGCCATAAGTAATCTTCCTGTTCCTTATCGGGTTACAGCTGTCTCAGACCTCAGACTCGGTATCAGCGTAGCCATCCACCACGCCGGTCGAGAGGTAGACGTCCTTGCTGGTGAGGTTCTTGATGGCTGTCAGGAAATACTGGATGCCGGTAATGGCGAAACCGATGGGCGCCCATACATAGATAATCCAGATAGGAATGCCCAGAGCTGGCAAAATGCGGCCACGGCCGTACAGGGTTTCGATGTAGCCGTAGGCGTGGTAACACAGGAAAAACATAACCACCGAAGTGAACAGGGCGATGAAGATCATCAGTACCTTTCGGCCCTTGGCGGGCAGAGCGTCGTATACCGCAGACATCCGGATGTGGCGGCCATGGCGGGCGGCGTAACCAATACCGGCGAAGGTGATCAGAATGATCAGGGTGCGGTTGATCTCACCAGAGAAAAACAGGCCTTCTCCGAACACAAAACGCCCGATCACGTTGGCGCAGGTGTTGATAGCCATGAGGATAACGCCAGCGGCGAGCATGACGGCCTCTACCTTGGCGATCCATTCGTCGATGGTGCCCAGAAAGCCCGGCAAACCGGACTCGTAGGTACCGGTATCGTCTTCAACAACCTCCTGGGGATGTTCAGACATGGATTCCACTCCAGAATCATTTGCTCCCGGCCGGTAGAGACCCCGGCGGGGCGGGGGTTAAACCAGGGCCGGACATCAAGGGGTGGGTAATTGCCACCCCTTGAATCCTGCCGTTTTACTGTCCCTGAACGGCTTCGAGATCGGCCTTGAACTGGTCAAGCAGTTGCTTGCCACGTTCGCCGGTCATGTCGATGAAGCGCTCTTCCACCTGCGGTGCGCGGGCGCGGAAGGCTTCAATCTGTTCGTCATTAAGGCGGGTAACGGTAACCCGATCACTGGCTGCCTGGATTTTCTCCAGGGCTTCATCGGCCAGGCCATCGATGTGCAAGATGATTTCCTCAAAGGCGTAGTCCGCAGCATCGCGAACCAGTTTTTTGTCTTCATCAGACAGGCCGTTGTAGAAATTCTGGTTCGCCATCATGGCGGTGGTGAACCAGCCGTGACCGGTGAATACCAGGTTCGGTGATACCTCGTACAGGCCACCGGATTCAATCCAGAAGATCGGGTTTTCCTGACCCTGGATCATGTTGGTTTGCAGAGCACCGTACACTTCACCCCAAGGGAGCGGCGTAGGTGTAGCGCCGAAGGCGGAATAGGTTTCAGACAACAGCGGGTTGGTCATAACCCGAATTTTCTTGTTGCCAAACTCTTCTGGTGAGGTGACCGGTTCGTCCACGGTAACGACCATTTCGCCCTCAGGGTACATCTTCAACAACTCTAGCCCCTGTTCGGAGTAAAGCTCTGGAAACATCTCATTGATCGCCTTGGACTCGCGGAAGAAGGTAATAACCGTCTCCATGTCGGTCGGCATCAGGTAAGGAATGAAGAAGATCTGTGCTTCGGGAATCAGGGAGCCGGTGAACCCTGGTGACTGGTTTACGAAGTTGAGAATGCCAGCCTGGGTTTGCTCCATGATGTCATCAGACTCGCCCAGTTCGCCAAAGCGGAACACCTGAACCGTGTGGTCGGAATTCTCCTCAACATATTCCTTGAATTTGTAGGCGTAAACGTCCTGAACATCACCCTCGTATTCTTCATGGGCATAGCGCCAGTTGGCTGCGTTTACCGAGTTTGCCGCAGTGATCGCTGCAAAGGCGAACGCCGAAAAACCGGCCAGTTTCCTGAATTTACTTGTGTTGCTCATCGCGCTGTCTCCGTTTGATTTTTTTGCTGAAATCCTTTGTTACATTATTAAAGACTGGCAAAACATGGGGGTTTTCGCAAGGAAATGGCCAAAATCACCTAATTCAGGCGTCAGGTTTTCCGGCATCGCAAGTTTATGAAATTTCAATTTATTTAGCCGGGAGGTGGCACGGCGGAGGGAATGCTGGATTATTTTCTGAGCAAAATATAACCAGAAGGCGGCCAGTTACGGCCGCCTGTGAAATGACATCAGCCGCCCGGTACCCAGGTGTTGCACCAGCCATCGGCATTGACAAGGACATCGCTGAACTGTGGGTGACGGCAGCCGCCCCAACCACCGGATTCCTCGCCTGCCCAGAACGCACAGTTGGAACACTTGTTTCCTTCCTGATACTTGGCGTGATCACTGGTGCTGCCGTCATTTACGTAATCCAGTGCGTGGCCATCTTCAGCTTTCGGCTTCTCGGCGTGTGCTGCCGGAACGTGTGTGGCAACCCGTGCCAGTGGAATGGCAGCGACACCTAACGCGGCAGTGCGCAGGAATACCCGTCGACTTTTATTGAAATCGCTCATTGGTAACTCCTTTCTCTCTCATCATTTATGGATTGCCCTGCCGGAACCGAGGTTCAGGCAACGGCGAGGGCAGCAGAACCACCCTACCAAAGTGATTCGGTCGTGCACCGCGATTGGATGACATCGGTCAATGATGACGCGGGTTTAATCCGGCGTTCATGAGAAAGGCACGGAACTCATCGGCAACCCGCGTAACGCTGTGCTCCAGCCGGTGGTTATCGGGTAGCAGCAGGATTGGCAGGTTCTGGGCCTGGGCCAGTTCGACGACTGGCATGGGTGGTACCACGTCGTCCTGCCAACCGTGGATGATCTGGGTATACCGGGCCTGAATGCGTGGCCGGCTTTGGGGGTAATCGGGCAGGGCCAGGGCTGGCGCCAACAGGAAGCACCCCAGTACCGGTGTGTCTGCACTGGTCTGCGCGCACACCCAGCCGCCCATGCTGGAACCGGCAAGGATGGTCCGGGCCGGGTCGGAACCTGCTGCCGCCATGGCATCGCGCATTTGCCCAAAGCGCTGGGCCGGGTCTTTGGTGCTACGATGATCAATGGCTTCGGCGTGGACGCCGGCAAACGACTCCGCCACCGTTTTAAGGGCCTGGATTTTGGTACTCCCGGGGCCGCTTTCGAGCCCATGGGAAAGAAAAACGAAAGTTTCGGGTGCAGACACGGGAATCTCTCCGGTAGTTAATCGTGGGTTTTGCCGTGAAGCCAGGTTTTGAGCGGATTGCCCTTCTCTGTCGTATCTTTGTATTCAGCAGAACAGGAGTCTAACAATGCACATGACACTATGGCAGCGGTGGTCGCTGATCGCTCTTATGTTTGTGGTTATGCCGGCCTGGGCCGCCGAGTGCCCCGCCTTTCTCGACCATGACCAACGCAAGCTGCACTCCAGGGATTCCGTTAACCTGTGTGACCTGGCCGCCGGCCAGCCGATGCTGGTGGTGAACACCGCAAGCCACTGCGGTTATACCGGCCAGTTTGAGGGCCTCGAAGCGCTGCATCAGACATTCCGCGACAAGGGCCTGGTTGTGGTGGGCTTCGCCAGCGATGATTTCCGGCAGGAGGCGAGCACCGAAGAAGAAGCCGCCGAGGTCTGTTTCGTGAACTTTGGCGTCACCTTCACCATGATCGCGCCCGGGCCTGTGACCGGTTCCCAGGCGAACCCGGTATTCCGCGAGATTAACCGTCAGAGCCAGCCGCCGCGCTGGAACTTCACCAAATACGTACTGGATCGGGACGGCAAGGTTACCGCCAGCTTCCCCAGCCGGGTTCGCCCAGACGATCCTCAGTTAATGGAAGCCATCGAAGGGGTGCTCTGATCCCGGGTTTGCGCCAGGATATCAAGGGCATGGCGTCGCTGAGCCGGATCATAGATGTCGACGGTGAACATCAGTTCGTCTACGTTGATATCCGCCAGCAGATTATCGAGTTGGTGGCGGATATCATCGGCGTTGCCCATCACCTGTAACGCCAGGAAATCGAGTACGCTGAGCTTTTCACCGGCGTTCCACAGGCCGTCCATGGATTCAACCGGCGGTTTCATCCACAAGGGCTGGCCACGGAACAGAGACAGAATGCGCTGGTAACTGGTGGTGGCCAGAAACTTTGCCTGATCCAGGGAGCCGGCCGGAATGGCCGGAATGGCGAGCATAGCGTAGGGCCGGTTTAATTGGGGGGAGGGCTGGAAGTTATCCCGGTAAACCCTCAGGGCTTCCCGGTACAGCCTTGGAGCGAAGTGCCCGGCGAAGGCATAGGGCAGGCCCCGCGCTGCTGCCAGCTGGGCGCTGAACAGGCTTGAGCCCAGAAGCCAGATAGGCACCTCGGTGCCCGCGCCGGGTATGGCCTTGACCGGTTGGCCCGGTTGCAGTGGGCCGAGCAGACTTTGCAGGCGGGCAACATCTTCCGGGAACTGTTCTGATCCCAGGCCTTCACGGCGTAGTGCCCTGGCCGTGATCGGGTCGGTACCCGGTGCCCGGCCCAGGCCAAGGTCAATGCGCCCCGGATAAAGACATTCCAAGGTGCCAAACTGTTCAGCCACCACCAACGGCGGGTGATTGGGCAGCATGACGCCACCAGAGCCAACCCGAATGGTGTTGGTTCGGCCAGCGATATGGCCCACCAGCACAGACGTGGCGGAACTGGATATGCCCTCCATGTTGTGGTGCTCGGCCAGCCAGAAGCGCTTGAAGCCCAGTGTTTCGGCATGTTGGGCGTAGGCAACACTGTTTGCCAGTGTGGTGCTCACCGAATCACCTTCGCGGACGGAGGCCAGTTCGAGCAGGGAATAATCGGGCAGGGTAGGCATAGTTCTCCGATGGCTGTTGTAATCAATGGACAGGCAACCGTGGTGATGTCGGCGGCCTATTTCAAGAATAACGAAGAAGTATACCGGGAGGGTAGGTGAAGCCCGGCCAGTCGGGAATGACTGGCCGGAGGTTATCAGGGCGCTGCTTCAGAGGGCTGGTATATAGTTCTGGGTTGAATATTCGTCTGCGGACGGCTTGCTCAGGGAGCCTACCTCAAGAACGTAATCGACAAACGACTGGGCATAATCCAGGAACGTATCGGTTGCCCGTCCGTCGTCAGATACCGCGCCAAAGGTCACATACCCATCGCGGCCGCCGGCGGTGAAGCTGTTGGTAACCACGTTCAATTCCTCGTCATCGGCCAGGGCGCGCCATTCGGCCGAATTACGCGGGTTGACCTCAATGTTGAACAAGCGCTCGCCTTCCGGCCGGTTCATGTCCACTTCCCAGCGCAGCCCTGCCGCGTAAGGGTAGGCTCCGCTGGAGCCGCCCTCAACATGGGCAAACTCAACCGCTTCGTTCAACACCGCCCGGATTTCCGCGCCAGACATGGCCAGATCCGTCAGGGTGTTGGCAAATGGCAGAAGTGTGTAGGCGTCGCCAATCGTGATGCTGCCAGCAAACAGGTCGGTTCGGACGCCACCACCGTTCTGGATGGCCACATCGGCGTTCTTGCTAAGGAACAGGAAGGCCTGGGCGACAAGGTTGGAGATGTCGCTGCCGCGGTTGGAGTCTTCGCCTTCGCACGTGTCATCCCCATAGGGCCGGCCGGGAATTCTGGCCAGGCAGAGATCTTCGGTGGCGGTTCCGATTATCCGGTTGCGGAAGTCATCCAGCTGGTTGGTGTAGTAGGCCAGCAGCTGTGCGGATGTTGGGTCTGGGGTTACCAGACTGAGCTGGTCATCGGCGTCGATGGCCGCCAGGATGTCGGCGCGCTCGCTGCCTTCCGGCTGGTAGTTGTTATCTTCGGCGTCTTTGCGCGTGAAGTTATCACCCAGGAGCAGGTGGGGCGTGCCGCTGCACGAGGTCACTACGCCGTTTTCGTCCCAGGTAACGCTGAGCTCGCCAACCACTCGGGAATACTGCCACGCCTGGGCTACGCATACCTTGTTACCATCGGCATTGGTCAGTTCTGTTGGGTAGGGCCCTGCAGGAGACAGTCCGTAGGCATCGAAGTCTCCCAGCAGGCTATGGGAATCGCCACCAATGATGACATCCACACCGGACAGCGACGCTGCCAGGTTCAGGTCGTTTTCGTACTGATAATGGGTTAGCAACACGATCTTGTTGATGCCGGACGCCTCGAGCTCGTCAATCATGGCCTGCGCCGTTTCCATCTCATCGAGGAATTCGGTGGTCGCCAGCGGGCTGGAGCTATTGCGGGTTTTATTGGCTATGTCGATGCCGACTATGGCCACCTGCTCACCACCGATTGATTTGATGACGTAGGGCTGGATGTAGTCATCCTCGGCAATCGGTGCCAGGGGAGTACCAACCTGGGGCTTGACGTTGGCGGCCAGTACCGGCGTCTGACAACCTCCGCTATCCAGCAGATCCAGGAACTTCTTCAGCCCCTCATCGCCCCGGTCGAACTCGTGGTTGCCCAGTGCAAACGCATCGAAACACACCTGGTTCATCAGTCGGGCATCGGCCTCTCCCTCAAACGATGAAAAGTACAGGGTGCCGGTTATGGCATCGCCCGCGTGCAGTTTGAGAACGTTGTCCAGGGCCGCTTCCCGCTCTGCAATTTTTCCGGCCACTCGTGGAAAGCCGCCAATCGGAAAGGACGTGCTCTGGCCGGCAATCATCAGCGACTGGGAGCCTTCTTCCAGATGGGAGTGGTGGTCGTTGATGTGCAGGATGTTGGCGGTAAAGCTGCTGGCTTCCGGGGCGTTGTTATTGCTGTCGCTGTTGCAACCGGCCAGCGCAGCCAGGGGTAATGCAATCCATAGGGTTTTGCGGATCATGCCTGAACTCCTTGTTGGGTAACTACAGGGAGTCTGCGTTGTTGAGGTGTCAAAGCCGTGATGATTTTGTTGCAGTTTGAAGGGCACAACACCTGCCAGCGGGCAGGTGTTGTGCGACCGGATTATCGGCCTCGAATGGCGTGCACTAGAGCCAGGAAGTCCTGGCCATTCACCCGGCCGTCGCCGTTCAGGTCTGCCCGGTCGGCTGCGGTGCGGGTGTCCATCTCAAGCGCCACCAGCACCGGGTCATGGTCGGAAGCGCGGTAGGGGTCCGGGGCATAGAAGCTGGCCTGTTGCTCAGGAGTCTTGAATTCGGTGTTGTAGTCCAGCGCCCGGGGTTCGCTCCGGGTTCCAGCAACCCTGACCATCACCTTGATCGGCGTTGACGCCGTCAGCGTTACTGCATCCCTTGGATTTGAAATGGTTGACCGCGAAGCCCGCTACCGACAATCTGGCGAACATCTGTGACGATGGCGTGTGATTTGTATGACCGGTTTTTATCCTGTGGCTTGCGGAAAACAGCCAACGGGAAGATCCGCGACTATGCTTTGAGCGATGACAGCGCGAAGCACCGGGCGTCAGTTACTGACCGATGACAAACAGGAAGCCAACATGATTGAAGGTTTTACCGGCGCAGTAGGAGAACAACTGAAACAGAACCTGGGTGATACCCTGGAGGCGATGGCCGGTGGGCAGGTGGATTGGGCTGAGCTGGCGGTCTACGTGTTCAGCCAGGTGCTGGTGTCGGCTATCTACCTGGGCCTGTTTATCGGTGGTTACCTGTTGATTATTGGTACGTTGCGAATCGTTGTTGGCAAGCGGCGATCTCAGTCTGCACTCTTTTCACAGGTTCGGACCGGCCTGAAATATCTGTTTGCCCTTGGGGCGTTGTTGGTGATTCTGGCCCAGTTTGGGGCTGGCCCTGGGTTTCTCAAAGCGATGGCGAGGGCGGGATTCATGGCCTTGGGCTTCTTTGTGGGTTGGCTGGTACTGGCTCGACTGATGAAAGAGGCAATCGGCCGATATGGCATGGATCCATCCATCCGGCAGCTGATTGAGAACCTGTTCGCGGTGCTGATGGTGACCTTTGCGGTGGTGGCGATTCTGGCCCAGTTCGGGTTTGACGTGTTGTCGATTGTTGCGGGCCTGGGGATTGTCGGTATCGCGGTTGGCTTTGCGGCACAGTCCACCCTGTCGAATTTTATCGCCGGTATCACGCTGTTGATAGAGCGTCCTTTCCGGATCGGTGACTGGGTCAGCATCAACGGTCAGGATGGCAAGGTCGTGAAAATTGCTTTGCGCACAACCTGGCTCCGCACCCGGGACAACATATTCACCATGATTCCCAATGACAGCGTGGCGTCGTCGGATATTGTCAATTACAGTGCCGAGGGCTCAACCCGGTTGAACATTCCGGTGGGCATCGCCTACAAGGAATCGGCCCGGGCCGCGCGGGAGGTGATCATGCCCGTTCTTCTCTCCCACCCTGAGGTCCTGAAAGGTGGCGCGATGGAGCCCCGGGTGGTGATGAAGAGTCTGGGGGATTCGTCGGTGGATCTCGAAGTGAAGATATGGATTACACCGGACAATCTGGACGTGCAGCCACGAATCATGGCGGATGTGCTGGAGCAGATTAAAGAGGCACTGGACGCTGCCGGGATTGAAATACCTTTCCCGCATCTTCAGTTGTTTATCGACGACGCCAAGGGTTTGAAGCCCCTGGTGGAACCGCTTTATCCAAAATTGGTGGAAAAGTGAATTTAAGAGCTTTAACCAGGAGACAACCATGAACCGACCGGCGGGCTATTACGAAGACAACACCACTCTGGCGCAATACCTGGAGTTCCACTTCGGAGAGTCCTGGCACGGTGAAGCAAATTTTCCCAAAGAGCTGGCGGACGCCGTCATGGAAGCCCTTGATGGCCGGGAACTGTGCCGGGCCCTCGACATCGGGTGCGCCGTGGGCCGCACGACGCTGGAGCTGGCTCGGCATTTTGAACATGTGGACGGCGTGGATTTCTCGCAGACATTTATCGGCAAATGCCGGGAAGTCGTGGCTGACGGTGAGGCCCGTTACGCGAGATCGGAGGAGGGAAATCTGGTGAGTTATCAGGCCCGTGCGCTGTCGACCCTGGGGCTGGCGGAGGCAGCGCAACGTGTGGCGTTTCATCAGGGAGATGCGTGCAATCTTGGGTCTGACTACCGGGATTACGATCTGGTGCTGGCGGGTAACCTGATTGATCGACTGTACAAACCTTCGTTGTTTCTGGAGAGTATTCACGAACGCATCAACGATCTTGGTTTGTTGGTCATTGCCTCGCCGTATACCTGGCTGGAGGAGTACACGCCGAAATCCGAATGGGTGGGCGGTTTTATGAAGAACGGCGAGCCTTTCACCACGCTCGATGGCCTTAAAGACATGCTGGGGCCTCATTTCAGGCTGCTGGGCGAGCCCAGAAGCCTGCCGTTCGTGATCCGGGAAACCCGCAACAAATTCCAGCACAGCTTTTCCGAACTGACCATCTGGGAAAAGTTGCCGGATTAACAGGCATTGTCATTGAATGGTCATGTAGGCGGGTTATCGTCAAAATTCATCAGGACGACACGCATAGTGTTGGTGCATCGTGTGATTGCTTTGGCCGGGGTTTTCCCTGGCTTTTTTACGCCTGTTCGTCAGTGTTGTGCCGTTCCCGGCGCAAGGACCGCTGTTTTCGCCGTTCGTTTTCCGAGTGTTCCGAGATGGTCTGCTGGACAAACTCGATATGGTGGCCGGCAATGGCCCGGGCATCCTCGGCCCGTCCTTCCATAATTGCCTGAAACAGCCGGGAATGCTGGTCTACCAGGCCCTGCCGGGTTTTGGCGGCTCGGGCATACATGCCGCCGATGTTGGTCACGATGTTGTTCTTTAGCATGTTGAACAGGTTACGCATGGTGTGCATCAGCACCACATTATGGCTGGCCTCGGCGATGGCCATGTGGAAGCGGGCATCAGCTGCGCCTTCGGCTTCCAGGTTGTTGCCGGAGCTGTCGCGGTAACAGGCATCCAGGGCGGTCCAGGCTTGAGTGAGGCACTGGCGGTCAACTTCGGTGGCTCTTTGCGCTGCGTAAAAGGCGCAGTCTGCTTCCAGCGTGCGGCGAAATTCCAGCAGGTCGCGATGGGCTTCCGGGTGCGTTTCCAGCAACTTGATCAGTGGGTCACTGAAACTGGCACCCAGCGTTTCGGTGACAAAGTTGCCCCCTCCCTGGCGGCTGTGGAGCAGGCCTTTGACAGCCAGTTTCTGGATTGCTTCTCTCAACGATGGCCGGGACACGCCGAATTGCTCTGCCAGCACCCGCTCCGGAGGTAACCGCTGGCCCGGTTGCAATGTGCCTTCCAGAATCATGGTTTCCAGTTGCTCAACGATGGTGTCGGCGAGGCGCCTGGGCGCCACCTGATTGATGGCCATGTACGGCTCCGGTTGATAAATTAATTGGTCTTACCAATAAATATTAGCCTTCTTTGTCCTTGTTTTCCCAGTAAAACCCATAGGCAATTAGACGAATGTCGAAAGCCGTGCTTTTGACAGCCCAAAGGGTGTTCAAATAACGTACTTGGATAGACTTGTAAATTGGTATTACCAATTATCCAAAAATAGTATCCAATAACAATACCCTGGAGAAAATCATGTCGTCCGGATTGCTCGCCCTGCTGGCATTTGCCCCGATTCTGCTGGCCGGAATCCTCCTGATTGGCCTGCGTTGGCCTGCCCGCCGCGCCATGCCCGTGGTGTTCCTGGTTACTGCGCTGATCGGTTACAGCGCCTGGGATATGACCCTGAACCGAATTCTGGCCTCCACCCTGCAGGGTCTGGTGATTACCATTGGTCTGCTGTGGATTATCTTCGGCGCTATTTTGCTGCTGAACACGCTGAAACATTCGGGGGCTATCACCACCATTCGGGCGGGCTTCACCAACATCACCCCGGACCGCCGTATTCAGGCGATTATCATTGTCTGGCTGTTCGGCAGCTTTATTGAAGGCGCCTCCGGCTTTGGTACGCCGGCGGCCATTGCTGCGCCCCTGCTGGTCGCGGTGGGTTTCCCGGCTATGGCGGCGGTGATGCTGGGTATGATGGTACAGAGTACGCCAGTATCCTTTGGTGCCGTGGGCACTCCGGTGGTGGTTGGGGTAACCACCGGTCTCGACCGGGCCACGATTACCGAGCGGCTTGAGGCCGTGGGCTCCAACTGGGAGGCCTACCTGCAGCTGATCACCTCGGAAGTTGCCATTACCCATGCCATTGTCGGTGTGGTTATGCCATTGCTGATGGTGACCATGATGACCCGCTTCTTCGGCAGGAACAAAAGCTGGAAGGAAGGATTGGAGGTGCTGCCGTTTGCCCTGTTTGCCGGCGTTGCCTTTGTGGTGCCCTACGCGTTGACCGGTGTGATTCTGGGGCCGGAATTTCCGTCTCTGCTGGGCGGCCTGATTGGTTTGGCGATCGTGACCATGGCGGCGAAGAAGGGCTTCCTGATGCCCAAAAACGCCTGGGATTTTGCCGACCGCAAGGACTGGCCCTCCGAGTGGCTGGGTAGTATCGAGATGAAGCTCGAAGACATCGCGGCCAAGCCGATGAGCGGTTTCCGCGCCTGGGTGCCCTATGTACTGGTGGGCGTCGTGCTGGTACTGAGCCGGACCGTCGACCCGATCAAACAGGCCTTTACCAGCGTTGGTGTATCGTTCTCAAATATTCTGGGTGAGGCAGGCATCAATGCCGGTGTTCAGCCTCTGTACCTGCCGGGCGGTATCCTGGTGATGGTTGTTCTGGCAACGTTCTTCATTCACCGCATGAGCGCTCGTGCCCTTGGGAATGCCGTCAAGGAATCCAGCGGTGTGTTGCTGAGTGCAGGCTTTGTTCTGCTGTTTACGGTGCCGATGGTGCGGATCCTGATCAACTCGGGCGTTAACATGTCCGATTTGCCCAGTATGCCGCTGGCCATGGCCACCTGGGCCGCCGACGCGGTTGGCGGCATCTACCCGCTACTGGCTCCGACAGTGGGGGCGCTGGGTGCCTTCCTGGCCGGCTCGAATACCGTCTCCAATATGATGTTCAGCCAGTTCCAGTTTGGTGTTGCTGAAAGCCTTGGCCTGTCCACCGCCCTGATGGTGGCGGTGCAGGCCGTGGGTGCTGCTGCCGGTAACATGGTGGCCATCCATAACGTGGTGGCGGCCTCAGCCACGGTTGGCCTGTTGGGCCGTGAAGGACAGACCCTGCGCAAGACCGTGTGGCCGACCCTATACTACCTCTTGGCGACCGGTTTGATTGCATTGCTGGCGGCCTATGGCCTGGGTGTGATGGACCCGTTAATGGGCCGGTAACGCTGACATAACGATGACGGGCGAGCGGCCGGTGGCCTTATCGCCCGGAGGCAATGACTGATGAGTGAGCTGTTCTACGATGCTGCCCCGAACGCTACCCGTGTGGCCCCGGAGCGCCCCAAGCCCCGGAGCTACCCGGCCAAGCCAACGGAGGTCACGCTGTTTGGTACCTGCGTGGTGGACTTGTTTTTCCCCGAAGCCGGGCTGGATGCCATCCGCCTGCTGGAACGGGAAGGTATTCGCGTGCACTTTCCTCAGGCGCAATCCTGCTGTGGCCAGCCCGCCTGGACTTCGGGTTACGTGAACGAGGCCCGGGAGGTGGCGCGGGCACAACTCAACCTGCTGGATAATGGCTTGCCGGTGGTGGTGCCTTCCGGTTCCTGTGCCGGCATGTTCCGGCAGCATTATCATGAAGTGTTTGCCGAAGAGCCGGATACCCTCAAGCGTGTGGAAAGCCTGGCCGAGCGCACGTTCGAGCTGACCGAATTCCTGTTGCACGTTTGTAAAGTAGACTGGCAGGACCTGGGCCAGCCCACGCAGATAGCACTGCACACCTCCTGCTCTGCCCGTCGGGAAATGAACACCCACCTGCATGCCCGTGAGCTGCTGGGCAAGCTGGCGAACGTCGAGCGTCTGGACCACGACCACGAAAGCGAATGCTGCGGATTTGGCGGGACGTTCTCCGTGCGCATGCCGGAAGTCTCTGGCGCCATGGTGCTGGATAAAACCCGTTCGCTGCGGGAGTCTGGCGCGGCGGAAATGATCACCGCCGATGGCGGCTGCCTGCTCAACATCAATGGTTTCCTGGAAAAACAGCAACAGGCCTTCCGGGGCCGGCATCTGGCCAGTTTCCTGTGGGAGCGGGTCAGCGGTGAGGTGACATCATGAGCCAGCGCATACCGGTCAAAGAACTGACCGACAGCTTCCGTGGCCGTGCGGTGGGCGCCCTGGCGGACGACCAGTTGCGCACCAACTTCCGGGTGGCGATGGATTCGCTGATGAAAAAGCGCGCCGATGCCTTCCCGGACGAAGAAGAGCGCGAAGGCCTTCGGGAGCTCGGTAACCACATCAAGGCCCGGGCGCTGTCCCGGTTGCCGGATTTGCTCGAACAACTGGAAGCGAAGCTGACTGACAACGGTGTAAAGGTCCACTGGGCGGAGACCACCGAAGAAGCCAACCAGATAGTCCATGCCATCATCGAATCCAAAAAGGGCTCTCAGGTGGTGAAGGGCAAATCCATGGTCAGCGAAGAAATGGAGATGAACGACTACCTGGCCGAGCGCAACATCGAGTGCCTGGAGTCCGATATGGGCGAATACATCGTCCAGCTGGATGGCGAAAAGCCCTCCCACATCATCATGCCGGCCATTCACAAGAACCGTTTCCAGGTCTCCAGACTGTTCCATGACAAGCTGGGCGTGGAAGAAACCGAGGATGTGAACGAGCTGATCCAGATCGGCCGGCGCACCCTGCGCCAGAAATTTCTGGAAGCGGACGTTGGGGTGTCTGGTGTTAACTTCGCCGTCGCCGAAACCGGCACTCTGCTGCTGGTGGAAAATGAAGGCAATGGCCGCATGAGTACCACCGCGCCGCCGGTGCACATTGCCGTCACCGGCATTGAAAAGGTGGTGGAAAACCTGCGGGACGTGGTGCCCCTGTTGTCGCTGCTGACCCGTTCCGCGTTGGGCCAGCCGATCACCACCTACGT
Source organism: Marinobacter sp. NSM (assembly GCF_052380025.1). Classification (NCBI taxonomy): domain Bacteria; kingdom Pseudomonadati; phylum Pseudomonadota; class Gammaproteobacteria; order Pseudomonadales; family Marinobacteraceae; genus Marinobacter; species Marinobacter sp. NSM. The sequence goes on along the minus strand of NZ_JBQTCK010000002.1, from coordinate 231,685 downwards.
GAACATGATCTCCGGCCCCCGCAAGGCGGATGAGCTGGATGGCCCGAAAGAAGTCCACCTGGTGCTGCTCGACAACGGCCGCAGCGGCGCCTTTGCCGATGCACAGCTGCGCCAGACCCTGAACTGTATCCGCTGCGGCGCCTGCATGAACCATTGCCCGGTGTATACCCGGGTGGGCGGCCATACCTATGGCGAGGTGTATCCGGGGCCGATCGGCAAGATCATTACGCCGCACATGGTGGGCCTGCACAAGGTGCCGGATCATCCCAGCGCGTCGTCATTGTGTGGTGCCTGTGGCGAAGTGTGCCCGGTGAAGATTCCGATTCCGGAGATGCTACAGCGATTGCGGCAGGAGAACGTTAAAAGCCCGGCGGAGCAGCCGAAACTGAAAGACGGCAGTGCCAAATACTCCGGCAAAGAGCGTGTGATTTGGCGCTTCTGGGCCAGACTGAACACTTCGCCGATGTTCTACCGGTTGTTCCTGTGGGGCGCGACCCGCTTGCGCAAGCTGGCACCGAAAAACGTCGGCCCGTGGACCGAGAACCACTCAGCACCGGTGCCGGCCCGCCGGTCTTTGCACGATCTGGCCAAAGCCCATCTGAATCAGGGGGATCGGTGATGAGCGCCCGCAGCAATATTCTGAACAAACTTCGTGCCGGCCTGGCCGGCACCACGCCCCGGCCTGATGATTTCGACGAGGGTCTGGTTACCAACCCCTGGCAGTATGCCCCGGAAGACCGGATTACCCGCCTGCGCTCTTTGATGGAAGCGGTACACACCGAGGTTCATCAGGTCACCAGTGCCCAGTGGCCTGCCAAAGTGCAGGAATTGCTGGAGAGCCGAGTTTTGGGCAATCTGCTATACGCCCCAGGCACCGCCCATGGCAGACAGCTGGCGGAGCATTGGCAGAGAAGCAGTGCGAAAGTTCAGTTGATGGTCTATGACCGGCCCATCGAGGAATGGAAAGATGAGCTGTTCTGGAAGGTGGATGCCAGCATAACCGGCACTGTGGGCGGCATTGCAGCCACCGGTTCTCTGGTGCTCTGGCCGGACCGTCATGAACCGCGCCTGATGAGTCTGCTGCCGCCCTTGCACATCGCCCTGCTCAAGGCCAGTGAGGTGGAAGACAATCTGTACGGCATGATGCAGAAGCACAACTGGTCCGCCGGTTTACCGACGAACCTGTTGCTGGTCTCCGGCCCGTCCAAGACGGCAGATATTGAGCAGGTGCTCGCGTACGGGGCCCATGGCCCGAAGGAACTGGTTGTCCTCATCCTTGAGGACGCCTGATCAGAGATCTTTGATTGCGGTGGTGGTTGCCTGAAGTACTTCCTTGGCATCACCTTTCACCATCAGGCTGTTGTCCCGAATGAACAGGCCGTTGGGAATGCCCGCGAAGCCAGCGGACAGGCTTCGCTTGACCACCACCACGGTTTTTGCCTTGTGAACATCCAGGATCGGCATGCCGAAGATCGGTGAGTTCGGATCTTCGGCGGCGGCCGGGTTCACCACGTCATTGGCTCCCAGCACGATGGCCACATCGGCCTGAGGCAGTTCCGGATTGATCGCCTCCATATCCTTCAGCTGATCATAGGGAATCTCAGCTTCCGCCAGCAGCACATTCATGTGCCCCGGCATGCGCCCGGCAACCGGGTGAATGGCGTAGCTGACTTTCGCACCACGGCCCTCAAGTTGGTTGGCCAGTTCCTTGACCGCGTGCTGGGCCTGCGCCACCGCCAGGCCATAACCCGGCACCATGACCACATTGCGCGCGCCGTCCAGCAGCAGGGCCAGATCGTCAGGCGTGGCGTATTTCACCTTGCCATCATAGAACTCGCCTTCGTCCTGCTTGCTGGCGCTGTTGCCAGTGGCGCCGAAGACGCCACCGAATAGCACGTTGGGCAGGGAACGGTTCATGGCTTTGCACATGATGGCCGTCAGGATCAGCCCCGATGCACCCACCAGAGAACCGGTGATGATCAGCCCCTGGTTACCCAGCACAAAACCGGTTGCGGCGCCGGCAAGCCCCGAGTAGGCATTCAAAAGTGCCACCACCACCGGCATATCGGCACCGCCAATCGGCTGGACCAGCCCAACCCCGAGCAGCAGGCAAAGGCCGATAAGTGCAGCCAGTGCCAGCGGGCTGGTGCTGGCTTCGGTCGTGAACAGAACGGCACCAATCAGAGCTGCGACCAGTGTGATCAGTGTGACGCTGTGCCACAGGCGGTTATTGCGGCTGTCCCCAATGTTGCCTTTCAGTTTCAACACGGCCACCACTGAGCCGGTCAATGTCACCGAACCAATAATGATTGAGACAAGAATCGCTGCCGTCCAGCCATTGCTGCCCGCACCAGACGAGGCAACTGTTTGAATCCAGGTGCTGGCGGCCACGGCGACAGAAGCGCCCCCGCCAATACCGTTCAGGCTGGCCACCAATTCCGGCATTTCGGTGGTGGCGGTGCGTTTGGCCAGCCAGACACCGATGCCGCCGCCCAGAATCATACCGGCGAGGATAGCGGTGTAGTTGATGATTCCCTGGTGCAGGAGGGCGGAAACAACGGCGATCAGCATGCCGATGGCGGCGATCTGGTTGCCGCGAACCGCGGTTTTCGGGCGGGTCATGCCTTTAATGCCAAGAATGAAGCAAACCGCCGCAGCCAGGTAAGACAGGTTGATTAGTGCAAACATGATTATCCCTTTCGCTTAAACATATTCAGCATGCGATCTGTAACCATAAAGCCGGCTACAATGTTGATGCTTGCCAGAGTCACGGCGATAAAACCGAGTACGCCGGCAACATTGGGAGAGAGGTCCGAGCTGCCAGCGCTGATGATGGCGCCCACGATGACGATCCCGGAAATGGCGTTGGTGCCACTCATCAATGGCGTGTGGAGTGTTGGTGGCACCTTGTTGATCAGTTCAATGCCAACAAACAGTGCCAGAATGAAAATGGTGAAGCTGAGAACAAACAGTTCCATCAGGCGGTTTCCTTGCTTTCGGTGGGTTCGTTTTTTGGGACGGAAGGCTCAGCGCCGTGAAGCACCTGTCCGCCCTGGGTGACCAGGGTTGCGGACACAATGTCGTCGTCAAAGTTGGGGACAAGCTGCCCGGCTTTGGTCATGTTGAGAAGGAAGGCGGTTATGTTCCTGGTCAGCAGTTGGGAGGCATGAACCGGCACCCGGGAAGGGTGGTTGGCGTGCCCGACAAGTGTTACCCCATCCACCACGATTTTTTTATTCAGCACGGTGCCCTCTACGTTGCCACCTTTATCGGCCACCAGGTCGACAATCACCGAGCCACTCTTCATGCGATGAATCATGTCGCTGTTAATCAGTTTCGGTGCCTGTTTGCCTGGAACAGCCGCGGTCGTGACCACCATATCCGCCCGTGCAACACAATCTGCCAGTTGCTGACGCTGTGCTGTATAGAAGGCTTCGCTCTGGGCTTTTGCATAGCCGCTGTCGCCGGTGGTCTCCGATGATGGCACCTGAATTTCGATAAAATCGGCTCCCAGGCTCTGTACCTGCTCTTTTACTTCTGGTCGCAGATCGTAAGCCTCGACTACGGCGCCCAGGCGCCGCGCGGTAGCGATGGCCATCAATCCGGCGACGCCGGCACCGATGACAAGCACCCGGGCCGGGTGAATGGTGCCGGCGGCGGTCATCAGCATCGGGAAGTATCGTGGCAGTGCCATGGCGCCGCTGAGCACGGCTCGATAGCCACTGATGCCGGCCATGGCACTCAGCACATCCATCGGCTGCGCCCGGGTTGTTCTGGGCACGAGATCTAGCGCAAATGCCTGTACTTTTCTGGACGCAAACCGCTCCAGAAGTGGCTTGTTGAACCATGGGTTCAGCAAGCTGATGATCGTACTCTCTTCCTGAATAAGATCGGCTTCCTCGAGGGTGGGGGCCAGCACTTTCAGAATGACGGATGCTTGCCGATACAGGGCACTGGCATCGTCAGCGATGATTGCGCCGGCATGGCGATAATCGTCATCGGTAAAGTGTGCGGCCAATCCAGCGCCGCTCTCGACGATGACTTCATAGCCAGCTTCGAGCAGCGTCGAAACACCAGTGGGTATGATAGCGACCCGGTTCTCATTCGGGACTCGCTCTCGGGGTATGCCAATCATCATGCGTAAAGGCTCCGTTCAGTTTGAGTGTTTTCCATGCCATTGCCCAATGCCAGGGTACTGAGGGTGTGCTTGCGGATGTCTGCCAGAAGCTGGTGATCCTGCTGCAGCGACTGGCCGTAGCTGGGGATCAGTGCCTGAAGGGTTTGTAGGGAGGCGCCCTGAACCAGTTCGGGCAGGCAGCGCTCTATCACATCGAGCATGGCGGCGACGCAGGTGGACGCGCCGGGGGAGGCGCCCAGCAGCGCTGCCAGACTGCCATCGCTGGTGCTCAGGACTTCCGTGCCGAACTCCAGTGAACCGCGGCCTTGGCTATCGGGTTTAATGATCTGCACCCGTTGCCCGGCTCTCACCAGCTTCCAGGCGTCGGGATCAATGTCCGGGATAAAACGCTGCAGCTGCTCAAGGCGCGATGATTTCGGGCTGAGCGACTCCTTGATCAGATAGCGGGTCAGTGGCCAGTTGTGGATAGCCACATCAAGCAGCGGCTTCAGGTTGTGGTGTCTTACTGACCGAACCAGATCCATCACGCCACCTTCTTTGAGAAAGCGTGTTGTGAAACCGGCGAAGGGACCGAACAGCAGAGCAGCCTTACCGTTGATAAAACGGGTATCGAGGTGCGGAACAGACATGGGCGGAGCACCCACCGGGGCCTGACTGTAGACTTTGGCGTTGTGCTGGAGCGCCAGGCTCTGGTCATTGCAAGCCAGCCATAGTCCGGAAACGGGGAAGCCGCCATACCCGCGGGCTTCCTGAACCCCCGCTTTTTGCAACAGGGGCAGCGCGGCGCCACCGGCGCCGATAAAGACAAAGCGGGCCTTGAGAACCTGTTGTTCGCCACTCTCATGATTGGCAAGCGTCACCCGCCATCCGCGGTTGTGACGTTCAAGTCCCGTCACCCGGCGCTGAAGGCGGATATCGCAGGCCCCGGACTGGGTGAGTGAACGCCCCAGCAGGCGGGTCAGCGAGCCGAAATTGACATCACTACCATGCGGTACGCGGGTGGCTGCCGAGGGTGTGAATGTTTGCTGCGCTCCGTGGATCAGAGGCAGCCATTCTGAGAGTGTCGAATCCTGATCGGTGAATTCCATACCCTGGAAAAGTGGGTGAGCCTGCAATGCGCGGTGCCTGGCGCGCAGGAACCGGCAGTCGTCCTGGCCTTGCACCCAGCTGAGGTGAGGAACGCTGCGGATAAAGTCGTCAGGCCCCGGCAGCAGGCCTTTTTCGACGAGTGAACTCCAGAATTGAAGGGATATTTCAAACCGTTCATTGATGGCCAGAGCTCGGTCAATGGCGACGCTACCATCACCCTGTGCCGGGGTATAGTTGAGCTCGCAGTAGCCGGCGTGACCGGTTCCGGCATTGTTCCAGGCGTCGGAGCTCTCGCCGGCCAATTGCCGGCCCTGCTCGACCAGTGTCATCGAGCGCGAGCTGTCCAGCTGTGAAATAAGAGACGCCAGCGTAATGCTCATTACGCCGCCGCCAATCAGAAGTACATCTGTATCGAAGCTCGCCATAGTATGACCCTTTCGGTAGCAAACGAATAAAAGGGTACATACTTTAGTCGAACGTCTGGTTCGTAAAAATCGTGTTTCTTGGTATTAAAGGATCGAAAAAAACGACCTATTTCAGGCCGAAGCCTCTTTTATTCAGGAACTCCTTCATGTGCGGCCGGAGCTTGCTAGTAAACAGCGGCTTGAGCTGTTCGGACCAGCTGGTGTCTTTGTTGCCGCCGGTGCGCTCGCGGTAATAGCGGGCCATTGTATCGTCGAAGCTGGCCACCAGCCGCTCGTCAGTTGAGTCGTCGTAGCTGTCTTCCTTGAGAATGGCTGCCAGTGGCAGGCGCGGCTTCACTTCCGGTTGCTGGTCCGGATAGCCCAGGCACAGACCAAAGACCGGGTACACATGTTCCGGCAACTTGAGCAGGTCGCTCACTTCCTGCGGGTTGTTGCGAATACCGCCAATGTAGCAGATACCCAGTCCTTCCGATTCAGCCGCTACCACCACATTCTGCGCAATCAGGGCGGTATCAATGCTGGCCACCAGCAGTTGCTCGGTCATACCACGAATCACATCCGCTCCGGCTTTCTCTGCCGATTCGGTGGCCCGCTTCATATCGGCGCAGAACACCAGGAAATCCGAGCAGCTTTCCACATAGGTCTGCCCCCCGGCCAGTTCTGCCAGTTTCCGACGGCTTTCCGGATTGACCACATGAATAATGGTGTAGGCCTGGACGTGGTTGGAGGTAGCTGCGCATTGCCCGGCACGGATCAGGTCTTCAAACAGTTCCCGGGGAATCTGCTGATCCTTGAATTTTCGGATGGAGCGATGGGATTTCAGGAGTTCGATGGTCGGATTCATAGGGCCTCGTCTGCTGCAGGTAAAGGTAGACGATAGCTTGCTTATCAGGACGGACACAACAGGACAAAGGTGGGCTTTTGTTCGTATGGCCCGGGCGTTGAACGAAAAAGCGCGCCCGGAGGCGCGCGGTAAATGATGTCAGCAGATCAAACGATCACGGCACCATATCGGTTGGCCGTGGGGTAGTGGCTGTGCTCGGCGGCAGGATCGGATACCGGATTTCCGGCACGTTACCGGTCAGGGTCTTGAGGAAGGCAACGATGGATTGAACCTCGCTGTCGTTCAGCTCAGTGCCCAGCTGCGCAGTACCCATCACAGCGACGGCTTCATCCAGACTCCAGACAGCGCCAGAGTGGAAGTACGGAGCAGTCAGTTCAATGTTGCGCAGTGGCGAAGCCCGGAATACATACTCGTCGGTGGCTGTCTGGGTCACTTCGAAGCGGCCGCGGTCACCCTCAGGCAGAATGGCACCGCCTGGGCGTTCGACCAGACCAAATGGATAGTATTCCTGGCCGCCCAGGTTCACACCGCTATGGCAGGCAGCGCAGCCACGATCCATGAACAGGGCCAGACCTTCCTTCTCTTTGTCGTTCAGGGCGGCGGAGTTGCCGCGCAGATACTTGTCAAAGTCAGAATCCGGTGTAATCAGGGTTGCTTCGAAGGCTTCAATGGCAATGGCCATGTTGTCGAAGGTCACAGGGTCATTCTGCCCCGGGAAGGCATCGCCAAAGCGCTCAACATACTCCGGCATACTCTTCAGAGTAGAAACCACGCACTCCGGGGTGCTACTCATTTCCACGCCGGCCTGAACCGGGCCTTTAGCCTGCTCGGCAAGGTCAGCTGCGCGGCCATCCCAGAACTGCGCTGCGTTGAATACCGCGTTGAATACCGTCGGGGAGTTACGGGGACCTTTCTGCCAGCCGTGACCGATGGATACCGGCAGGTAGTCGTCGCCACCCATACCCACGTTGTGGCAAGTATTACAGCTGATCAGGTGGCTGGAAGACAGGCGCGGTTCGAAGAACAGCATTTTGCCCAGCTCCACCTTGGATTGGGTCAGCTCATTTCCGTCGATCACCGGTGGGTATTTGGGAATCGGTTCGAAGGTATTTCTGGCCCGGTCCAGCAGGTCATCTGCGGCGGCGGAACCCGCCATGAAACCAAGGCTCAGAATCAGGGCTTTGGCTAACGGACGTTTGGTCATCTTGCTTTCTCCTTATGAGACAGTCTGGTCTCTCTGAACTAAAGTTAACAAACGCACCGGGAACTGCACGGAAAACTGTTTAGAGTTGGGCGCATAATTGATGCCTGTCAATTTTCCTTTTTTGTTGGGGGTTATCGAGGCTTGCTGCGACATTTCGCCGCTGAACGAAGCGGGTTGCCGGCTGTAAAATTATTCGTTATATCGTTATGCTCGAAGCGAGAATTTCATATCCAATACAGGAGATTGCCATGAAATCGTTACTCGTGATGTTGCTGTTCAGTTTTGGCCTGATGACCACGGCTCAGGCAGAGGAAGCGCTCTCAGTCACGCCAGAGGAAACCTTCGATATGGTTCAGGAACAGGGCGACCAGGTGTTGTTCATTGACGTGCGTGACCCGGTGGAAATCATGTTCATCGGCTTCACCGACGCGGTGGACCTGAACATTCCGTTCCAGTTGGTAGACCGCACCCGGTTCAACGACGAAAAAGCCGTCTTCGCCATGGACATCAACGAAAATTTTGTCGAGGAGGTCAATGCGGCGCTGGCTGAGAAAGGGCTGGACCGGGATGCGCTGATTATCACCATGTGCCGCTCCGGCTCTGCCCGTGGCAAGCCCAGCGCGGACTATTTGCTGGAGCGCGGTTTTACCAACGTGAAGTACGTGGATCACGGCTTCCAGGGTGACTCCCTGAAAGACGGTCCCCAGAAGGGCATGCGCCTGAAGAATGGCTGGCAGAACTCCGGAATGCCCTGGTCCACCAAAGCCAACCCGGAAAAAATCTATCGTCCTTGATAGTTGGGGTGCCTGCGAGGACAGGCACCCGTTCTTTTCCAATTATTCTTCAATACAGATTTCCCGCCTGCGCACGGCAATCGCCGTTCTCAGAACAAGCCCCGAGATCAGCAGCATCAGAAGGCCCAGCAGGGCAACGCCCAGCCATTTGAAGAAAGGGCTGTCCAGGCGCTGATACATGGTCAATGTAGCGATGGTGATGGCGGCCATCGGAAACGAATAAGCCCACCAGGACAGGAAAAACTGCAACTTCAGGAAGCGCGACACCTGGGTAAACAGCATCAGGGTTAGAAACAGGGCGCTGTAGTACAGAACCCGGGCAAAGCTGTCGAGTTCCCCGGTGAGCTGAAGCCAGGAAACGAACCCCACTGCTGGCGGTGCAATCAGGATGAACAGGGTTGGTAGCAGTTTGCCCGGTAGCGGGTGATGGAAAAACATCCGGTTGAAGATGATGGTCAGCAATACCAGCCAGAACACCAGCCCGATGCTGAAGAAAAACCACGACAGCTCGGTAAAGCCATGCTGCACCCCGGCAATGGGCACCAGAATGTTGCCGACGATGGGAATGAACCAGGCCGGGTTCATGTGGTTGATCTCGAAGTGAGTATGGTGAATCCAGGCGGAAAGCACGTACAGGGTGAAGCCCAGATGCAGTGCCGTGCCCACACCCCAGATGATCAGAGAGGTACCCTGGTGGTGGGGGAACATGGCAATGCTGATCAAGATCAGCCCGATGGAAATGGTGGGGGCAAAGTTGAGTTTGATCGGGTGGTTCAGCTCTGCCTCCACCTGCCGGGGGTATCGGGTCGCCTTCAGGGCATAGAGTACGACCAGACTGATAAACACCGTTATGGTGAGAACCAGCGCGGCGAAGCTGGCGGTTGAGGGAAGGCTGAAGGCCGCTTCGGCCCGATGCAGGGCAATGGTCAGGCCGGCCAGACCCATCACCATGGCAAACCAAGAAACAGGAAAATTTTGCAGGCGGGAGGATTCAGTAGATGCCATCGATTACCTCGAACGTCTGGTGTGAAACCTGAAACGCCAGCCCGGAGGCTGGCGTTGTAGCAATAACGCGGCTAACCGATCCCCTCAGAAGGTGAAAGTGCGTATTGTGCGATCCAGCATCTGGTCAGCCATCTGCGGCGGCATGGCAACACCAACACCGTCAATCAGGTCGTCTTTTCCATGGTCGCTGTTAGGCAGGTAAAGCGCACACACGTGTGCAGAGCCACCCGCTTTCAACAGTCCACGCAGCATTTGACCGGGCGTCACGTTACGGGGTGCCAGGGCTTCGCCTTCATAGGATTTCAGAGCTAGGTCACCGGCTTCATCGCACAGCAACACATTAACCTTGGCGCCTTTCTCCGCCATGGTATTGGCCAGCACCATAGCCATGCCCTGGGTCTGTAGGGAATCGCTGGACAGAATCACCAGAACTTCGTCAACGGTGTTGCCTTTGTTTGAGTGTTTGTCGGCCAGGGCCTGCATTGGGGCAACGGCAACCAGGAATGCCAGGGTGAATATCTTGAGAATGTTCGTCATTAGTTGAGCTCCATATATGAGGTTGTCACTTTCCAATATAGAGGCTGGATGAGCTTGAGTTCAGTGACATTGTCACTGTCGGGTGAACCCATGGTGATTAACTTGATCTTGCTCAAAATATAGTCAGCCAATCCTGCGAATCCGGGATTGGCCTACTAGACTTTGGATCAGGCCATACGGGACCGGTGGTGAGAGACATGGATCCTACGAGCAAGACGTTTAGCGCACTGCCTGCATTGCTGACGGTGTTGATGTGCCTTGGCTTGGCAAACCTGCCCCAAGCCGAGGCCAACCTGCGGTCATCAACAACGGCGGATCACACCCGGTTCAAGGCGCTTCAGGGGCCCTTCGAGCGAGCAGAAGACGTCACCGCCGCCTGCCTGGAATGCCATACCGAGGCGGGCGAACAGATCCGCCAGACGACCCACTGGACCTGGTTATATCGCCATCAGGAAACCGGCCAGACTTTAGGTAAAAACAGGGTTATCAACAGTTTCTGCGGAATGGCGGTAACCAACGAGCCCCGCTGCACCTCCTGCCATGTGGGTTACGGCTGGGAGGATATGAGCCAGCCGCCGCCTACCGCGGACAACGCGGTGGATTGCCTGGTGTGCCATGACACCATCGGTGAGTACTGGAAGTTCCCGACCCTGGCCGGCCACCCCTCCTACATACCCCGTGAATGGCCCAAGGGCAGTGGCAAGATGGTTCAGCCCCCAGACCTGGAGCGCATTGCTCAGAATGTGGGGGCGAGCAGCCGGGCCAACTGCGGCAGCTGCCACTTCTACGGCGGGGGTGGTGATGGGGTGAAACACGGCGACCTGGATTCTTCCCTGGTTAATCCGCCGAAAGCGCTGGATGTTCATATGTCCCCGGAGGGACTCAACTTTGCCTGTTCCGACTGCCACAGCACCTGGGGCCATGCAGTGACCGGAAGTCGTTACCAGATGACCGCCAAGGACCAGCTCGGCATTGATGTGCCGGGGCATACCGACTTCACCCGGGCCAGCTGTGAATCCTGCCACGGGCTTGAGCCCCATAACGCCCAGAAACTGAATGACCATGTCGACACGCTGGCCTGCCAGACCTGCCACGTGCCGGCCTTTGCCCGGGGTGGCGTACCGACAAAAACCTGGTGGGACTGGTCGACGGCGGGCCGTCTTGATGAGGCCGGAAAACCGATAGAAATTCTGGACGAACACGGGCATCCGTCTTACCTGAGTGAAAAGGGCGACTTCCGCCATGGTGAGAACGTGGTGCCCGAATATGCCTGGTTTGACGGTACCGTGAAGTACACCATGGTGGACGATGCCCTGGATATTCATAACCCACCGGTGGCGGTGAACCGGGTGGAAGGCAGTCCCGATGATCCGGCTTCGCGCATCTGGCCGTTCAAGGTCATGCGGGGCAAGCAACCCTTTGATACCCAGCGCCAGACCCTGCTGGCGACCCATGTGTTTGGTGCCGACGACACCTCTCTGTGGAGTAATTACAGCTGGGAGAAAGCCCTGCAGGCGGCCAGTGAGATGTCTGGCATGCCGTACAGCGGAGAATTCGACTTTATTGAAACCACCATGCACTGGCCCATTACCCACATGGTGCCGTCGGCGGAGCAGGCTCTCGGGTGTGGTGCGTGCCACAGCGTTGATAGCCGGCTGGCCGGGCTGGGAGGCATCTACATGCCGGGCCACGACCGCAACCCGTGGCTCGACCGAATCGGCTGGTTGCTGGTGCTGGTGACCCTGGTGGGTGTGCTGGCACACGGGATTGCCAGAGTGATCGTCCGCGGGAGGAAAGGCCAATGAGCCGGGTCATGATTTTCAAGCGGTTTGAACGCTTCTGGCACTGGAGCCAGGCGTTACTGATCTTCGTGTTGCTGTTCACTGGTTTCAATATCCACGGCAGTCTCGGTGTGTTGACGTTCAGCACTGCGATGGAGGTGCACACCCTGGCTGCCTGGGCATTGATCGTGTTGTGGCTGTTCGCCATCTTCTGGCACTTCACCACGGGCGAGTGGCGGCAGTATATCCCTACCCGAACGGGCCTGTTCGCGGTGATGCATTACTACCTGGTCGGCACCTTTACCGGGGCGCCTCACCCGTATCGTAAAACCAGTCAGGCCAAACATAACCCGTTGCAGAGACTGGCGTATCTGTTCTTCAAGCTGGTGATCTCACCGGTTATCTGGGCCTCTGGCCTGCTGTACCTGTTCTATAACGATTGGCCTGCGGTTCTGGACGGCGCCCTGTCGCTGCAAGCCGTCGCCCTGGTGCATACTGGTGCGGCCTTCGCCATGCTGGTGTTCGTGATTGCCCATGTCTACATGGCTACCATGGGTAAAACCGTCACCAGTCATATCAAACCCATGATCACCGGTTACGAAGATCTTGAGGAGCGGCACTAGTCCGCTCCTGATCCCGTTGGCTACCTCTCTGTTTACCGCCCCCTCAGGATCAACGATCCGTGTCTAAGCCTTGCCGGAATACTGTCGCCGACCTCGTTTATTCTATATCGATATAACCTTAGATCTTTTTTGGTGATAGGATTTGATATACATCAAGCATCCACTAGCCAACCAAATAACGACAAGAGGTCTGAGGTATGAACCATTCAACAACTCAAGCGGGATCCGAAAAGCAGCATACCGTGGTCATCGTCGGTGGTGGTGCGGCAGGTATCTCCGTAGCGGCCAGCATTCACAAGCGGGATCGGGACACCGACATCGCAATCGTTGAGCCATCCACGACCCACCACTACCAGCCCGGCTGGACGATGGTCGGGGGCGGTGTCTTTCGACCTGAGGTCACCGCCAAGCCTATGGCCGGGGTCATACCCCGTTTTTGTTCCTGGTACCAGGATGCAGTCACCGCCATTGAGCCTGAAATAAACCGAGTCAGGCTGGCGGATGGTTCTACGATCGGCTACCGGGTCCTGATACTGGCACCGGGTCTGGAATTGAACTGGGGGGGTATTGATGGCCTGGAGGCGGCGCTGGGATCTAACGGTGTAACCTCGAACTACCGACAGGGTATGGCAAGCTACACGTGGGAAATGGTGCAGAAGTTGAAAAAAGGAACCGCCCTGTTCAGTCAGCCGCCCATGCCGATCAAATGTGCCGGCGCACCACAAAAAGCCATGTATCTGTCGTCAGATTACTGGCAAAAAAATAATTGCCTTTCCGATATTAACGTCCAGTTCCATAACGCCGGTGCTGTGTTATTCGGGGTAGCCGATTACGTACCGGCATTGCAGCGCTACGTTGAAAAGTACGGGATTGCTACTCATTTCCAGAGCACTCTGGTGGCGGTGAACGGCACGTCCAGAAAGGCAACGTTCCGGGTTACAACCAGTGAGTGGCAATCGGAGGATCGGGAGGTCGAGTTCGATATGCTGCACGCGGTTCCACCGCAGCGGGCCCCCGCGTTTATCCGGGAATCTGTACTGGCAAATGATGGCGGATGGCTGGACCTGGCCGACGATACCCTCTGCCACAAACGCTTTGACAATATTTTCGGGCTGGGGGATGTCAGTGGCACCGCGAACGCAAAAACGGCGGCTGCCGTCCGCAAACAGGCGCCGGTGGTCGCTGAAAACGTGATCTCCACGCTGCGTAAGGCGCCAATGACGGCAGCTTATCTGGGCTATGGTTCTTGCCCCCTGACGGTTGAGAATGGCCGCATCGTGCTGGCGGAATTTGGTTACAACGGAGTGCTGCAGCCCAGCTTTCCCAAATGGATTAACGATGGCACCCAAGCCACGAGAGCCGCCTGGTGGTTGAAAGCAAAACAGCTTCCCACTCTTTATTGGCATGTTATGCTGAAGGGGCATGAGTGGATGGCCGCTCCAGCGAGACGTTCTCCCCACTAGATTCAAGCCTCCGCCAATCGATTGCATTAGCCCTACCTCCTTTTCGGCCTGAAATAGCGTCATATGGCGGTTTTTCAGGTCTTTTCTATTGCATTTCTGATGTTGATTGTCAGGCGCTATCGATCCGATGAAAATTGATATTTCTATAGGGTCTATGCTTATTCATTTTGGTGTGTTCTATTGGTGGCTGAGACATCAACACCATGTTTGGGAGGATCAGACTATGTACAAGCCAATAGTCACCCACTTTTTCGACGCAGCTACCAATACCTTCAGCTACGTTCTGGAAGATCCGGACAGCAATGCCTGCGCCATCATTGATTCCGTTCTTGATTTCGATTACGCCGCGGGGCGAACGGATGTTCGGTCGGCCGATGACATCGTCCGCTACGTGCAGGCGAACGATCTGGTGGTGGAATGGATTCTGGAAACTCACGTACACGCCGATCACCTGTCCGCTGCGCCTTATCTGCAGGAACGGCTCGGTGGCAAAACCGGTATCGGCGCCCGCATCATTGAAGTGCAGGAGATTTTCGGCAAGGCCTTCAACGCCGGCACCGAGTTTGCCCGGGATGGCAGTCAATTCGGGAAGTTGTTCGAAGAAGGCGATCGTTTCCGGATTGGCAGTCTGGAAGGTTACGTGCTCCATACCCCCGGCCACACGCCTGCCTGCCTGACCTACGTGATTGGTGATGCCGCCTTCGTTGGCGACACCCTGTTCGCGCCAGACTCTGGCACGGCGCGCTGCGATTTCCCCGGTGGTGATGCCAGAGTGCTTTACCAGTCTGTCCAAAAAGTGCTGGCCCTGCCGGCGGAAACACGGATTTTCCTGTGCCACGACTACAAAGCCCCGGGCCGGGATGAGTTCCAGCATGAGACCACCGTCGCTGAGCAACGCGAGCGCAATATTCACGTACGCGAAGGCATGGTGGAGGAGGAGTTTGTGCGCCTGAGAACCGAGCGTGACGCCACGCTCGATATGCCCCGGCTGATTCTGCCTTCGGTACAGGTAAACATGCGGGCCGGTGAGATGCCCGAGGCAGATGAAGACGGACAGGTGTATTTGAAAGTTCCAGTCAACCGTTTTTGATACCGATAAAGGAGGCAGTCATGAAAGTGCATTTTCTGGAGCCTGAGTTTGCAATCTCTGATGAGGTAACTCTGGAGGATTTCCCCGCGATTCGGGAGCAGGGCTTCAACGCTGTGATTTGCAACCGGCGCGATGGCGAAGATGGCTATGAGAGTGAAAGCCTTTTCCGCCAGGCAGCCGAGCGCGCAGGCTTAGAGTGGTTCTGCGTACCGGTGGCATCCGGTGAGTATACCGAGGCCGATGTGGAGGCCTTTGGTAAGGCGCTCGATAACGCGCCGACGCCAGTGCTGGGTTTTTGCCGCACCGGGCGAAGGGCTGTTCATATGTGGGCTCAGAGCCGGGCGCAAAGCCCTCAGTGCAACATCCCGATGCTGCTTAAAGCGGCTCATGAGGCGGGGCACGACCCCCAGCCCATCAGCGAACTGTTAGGCAGAGCAGGTTAACAAGCTGAACCGTGGTAGTTTAAATAAAACTAATTGATCTATAGATATATCATTATTGATATAACGGATCAGGTCGAATAACCTGATCCCGTTGCTAATAAAACCACTGATGTGAAACCCCGACAGGAGAAATGACATGACCATTCGACTCGGCGAAACCGCCCCGGATTTCAACGTAGACACCACCAAAGGCAAGATGAGCTTCCACGAGTGGGCAGGCGATTCCTGGGTGTTCTTCTTCAGCCACCCGGCTGACTTCACCCCGGTATGCACCACTGAAATGGGCCGTACTGCCCAGCTGGCGAAAGAATTCGCCGCCCGTAACGTCAAACCTCTTGGTCTGTCTACAGACTCGGTAGAAGAGCACCTGAAGTGGATTGACGACGTCAACGACACCCAGAGCTGTGACCTGCAGTTCCCGATTGTTGCCGATGAAGACTTCAAGATCGCTCAGCTGTACGAGATGATCCACCCGGGTGAAAGCGAAACCGCCGCCGTGCGCAGCGTGTTCATCATCGACCCGAACAAGAAAGTGCGACTGACCATGACCTACCCGATGGCGGTTGGCCGTAACTTCGACGAGATCCTGCGTGCCATCGACGCACTGCAGTTTGCCGACGCCAACAGCTGTGCCATGCCGGCCGACTGGCGCATGGGTGGCGATGTCATCATCCCGCCGTCCATCGACAATGAGAAAGCCAAGGACATGTTCCCGCAGGGCTGGAACGAGCTGCGTCCTTACCTGAGAATGACCAAGATCTGATCAGATCTCCGGTTCTGAAAACGCCCCGTTGATCGGGGCGTTTTTCGTTGTGTTCATCAGCTTTCCTCAATACTGAGCAGGTCGCTCGGAGAGTGCAGGCCGCCGCTGGCGAGGCGGATCTTGACCTCAAGGTTGTGCCGGGAGTTGGCGTTGTTCAGGGCTTCTTTCTGACTGATCTTGCCCTGGTCATACAGCTCCAGAATGGCCTGGTCAAACGTCTTCATGCCGTGTTCGATGCCCCGGGTCATGATGTCTGCAATGTCATCAATCTCCCCTTTGTTGATCAGGTCACGGATGTAGGGGCTGGCCAGCATCACTTCCACCGCCACCACCCGCTTGCCATCCTTGCCTTTCAGAAGGCGCTGGGCAATCACCGCCTTCAGATGCATGCTCATATCCATGAACAGTTCTTTGTGGGCGTGCTCGGGAAAGAAATTCACAATCCGCCGCATGGTGTGGTCCACGTTGCTCGCGTGCAGGCTGGAGATGCACAGGTGGCCGGTTTCCGCATAGGTGAGGGCGTGCTTCATGGTGTCCCGATCGCGTATTTCGCCAATCATGATGACATCCGGCGCTTCCCGCATGGCGCGGCGCAGGGCTTCGTTATAGGAGCGGGTGTCTACCCCCACTTCGCGCTGGTTGACCACGCTTTTATTGTGGTTGTGGGTGTACTCGATGGGGTCTTCCACGGTCAGGATCTGTCCAGACTGGCTGCTGTTGCGGTGGTCAATCATCGAGGCCAGGGTGGTGGATTTCCCGGAGCCGGTGGAGCCAACCACCAGTATCAGACCACGGGTTCCATAATCAGCTTTTTCAGCACCGGCGGGAGCCCCAAGCTTTCGATGGAGGGAATCTCGTTACGCAGGTGGCGTATCACCATGCTGACTTCGCCGCGCTGCCAGAAGACGTTCACCCGGAAACGCCCGACTTCATTGACGCCGACCGCCATGTCGAGTTCCAGGTTTTTCTCGAACTCCGCCCGCTGTTTGTCGTTCATCACCGAGTAGGCTAACTGCCTGACAGCGCCAGGGGGCAGTGGATTTTGGGTCAGGGGAGCGGTTTTCCCTTCCACCTTCATCATGACCGCTGCACCGGTGGAAAAGTAAAGGTCAGAGGCATCTTTATCGGCCATGACTTTCAGGTAGGCGGGCAGTTCCATGGAGGCTCCTTGCGTTTGACTGGCAGCTATCACTATCGAGGGTACTGAGGAAATCGGCGATCCCCCTCGCGGTGTGGAATGATTGACTGAGGCATCTTTGTTGCGCATTTATGACACCCCCTGCGCATACGGGATAACCCCTACCCGCAAACCCTCAGCAGAATGGTGTTGACCACACACTGGTGGCACAACCACGAACTGATTGAGGGCATAGCATGTACAAAAACAACACGCTGCTTCGTCGGTTGGGGCTGGCTCTGGGGTTGGTGGCAGCGTCTACGCTGGCATCGGCCAACCAGGCTGAGAAACCCAACTTCCTGTTGATTATCGCCGATGACCTGGGCTATTCAGACATTGGCGCCTACGGGGGTGAGATTGAAACCCCGAGCCTGGATGCCCTGGCCAACGAAGGCATCCGGATGACTAACTTCCACACTGCTCCCACCTGTTCCCCGACCCGGTCCATGCTGTTTTCCGGCACCGATAACCACCGCGCCGGTATCGGCAACATGGCCGAGCTGCTGACTCCGGAACAGAAGGGGCAGCCAGGCTATGAGGGCCACCTGAATGGCCTGGTGGTGACTCTGCCTGAGGTGCTGCGGGATAACGGGTACCACACTTCCACCACCGGCAAATGGCATCTCGGCCGCACCGGTGAGCTGAGCCCCAATGCGCGTGGATTCGACGAGTCCTGGGTGCTGGTTCAGGGCGGCGCCAGCCACTTTGATGATGGCCGGGCGATTATCGGTGTTGATCCGAAAGCCATCTACCTGGAGAACGGCAAGCAGGTAGAGGTGCCCAAAGGCTTCTTCTCTTCGGATTTCTACGCCGACAAAGCCATTGAGTACGTAAACGCAGCCGGCGACAAACCCTTCTTCCATGTGCTGTCCTTCACGGCACCCCATTGGCCCCTGCAGGCTCCGGATTCCTACATCAAGAAATACGAGGGCCGTTATAACGAAGGCTATGAAGCCATTCGTCAGCAGCGCCTTGGCAAGATGCAGGAAATGGGACTGGTAGGGCACAAGCTGGCCGCCAACGTGCCCTTTGACCAGCTGCCGACGTGGGATGAGCTGACCGATGAGCAGCGCAAGATCGAAGCCCGCAAGATGGAAATCTACGCCGCCATGGTGGACAACATGGATGAGAACATTGGCCGGGTAATGGCTCATCTGGAGAAAGCCGGCAAGCTCGACAACACCGTGGTCATGTTCATGTCGGATAACGGCGCAGATGGCAACAGCCCGGAAGTGCTGCCCCGCAACAAGGAGTGGATTGCCGCTGAGTACGACAACAGCTTCGACAATATGGGCCGTCCGGATTCCTACATCTGGTATGGCGCCCAATGGGGCCAGGTGAGCGCCACTCCGTGGCCGATGTGGAAAGGCTATCCCACCCAGGGCGGCCTGCTGGTGCCGGCCATTCTGAATCTGCCCGGTGACCAGGCCAAAGACAAGATCAACCACGAGTTCTTCCATGTGATGGACATCATGCCGACGTTCCTCGAACTGGCTGGCGTCGAGTTGCCCAAGAGCCCATACAACGGCCGTGAAATTTTCGAGATTCAGGGTGTGTCCATGATCCCTGGTTTGAACGGCAATGCCCCGAAGAGCCGGGTTGTTGGCTGGGAGTTGTATGGCCGCTCTGCGGTGCGCATGGGTGACTGGAAGATTCGCCTGCTCGAGGCACCTTTGAATCCATGGTGTGGTCGGGCATCCTGCCGGACCCTGAGCGCTGGGGCGACGTTCAGAGAGAATACGAGCACTATGTTGATATGCAGTCAGACCTGCCCGCGGGCAGTGTGCTGAAAGCCCGATACCTGATGGCCGGGGATTATGTCTACAAGGCCGAGCAGCAACTCGGCCGTGCTCTGGCCAAAGACCCGGGCTACGTGCCCGCCACCATACTGCTCACTGATATTCTCCGCTCCGGCGACCGCAACCTTGAGGCGGTCCGGGCCATTGACCAGGCATTGGTGCACAGCCCTGAGGAATCACAGCTGATTCACCTGCGCGGTCTGATCCGTATCCGTCTGCAAGACTACCCGGCGGCGCTGGCGGACCTGGAACGCGCCCATCAGCTGGCTCCCGATCAGTGGCTGTTTGGCTACCGATACGCGGTTGCCCTGTTTCAGCTGGATCAGAAAGACAAGGCCCGGCAAGTGACCCGGGCCATGTTGCAACGCTACCCTGACAATGCCCGGCTGAGGGCCTTGATGAACCATCTGTAGGGGGCACGCGGAGCTGAGGCGTTTGCCGGTGGTGTCAGATCCACCCCAGCCATTTCCACCACAGGTAATCCAGCGGAAACAGAACCACGATGGTGAGTGCGGCCAGGATCAGACACAACCGGGCGGCATGGCGCATGGGAATGCCGGCCAGCGGCATGGCCATCATCAGCGGTACCGACTGGTAGGTGAAGATGATGGTGGAGAAACCCAGAACCTGCGTCATCAACACCGCTTCCAGGCTGAAACCGGTCATCTCGCTCATGGGGCCGGCCAGGGGCGTGAGAGTGGCGGGAATGCCGGCGAGGGTAGTGACCATCCCGGTCGCGGTTGCCGCCAGTGACAGGGTGAGAAAGTTGGCGAAATCCTGCCCCGGCTCTAATGGCAGCCAGGACAACACATGGCCGCCGAGAATGCCGCTGATGTTCTGATGGTTGATCAGCCCGGCAATGCCCAGCAGGCCGGCTACCACCAGAATCGAACTGATGTTCACCTTCTGGTTGAAACTCTGGGTGGAGATCATGCCAATGCCGGGCATCAGCAGTAAGGTCGCGGCCGCCAGGCCGATCCATGCGGCCGAGATCTGGTGCCAGGTGTCGGTCAGCCAGAAGCCCAGGGTCACCAGCACAATCAGCATCAGCCGCGATTCCATCGCATCGAAAGGCTGTCGGGGGCCGGACTTTGGAACGGGTTTCGGGCTGTCCGGATACAATCGCACCAGCACAACGACCAGTAGGATGGTCTTCAGAATGCCAAGCACCGGGAAATGCAGCAGCAGGTATTCCCCGAACATCGGGCTCCAGCCATGAATCTTTTCAGCAGAGCCGATCATAATCATGTTTGGCACATTGGCAGGCAGAATGGCAAAGGTGGGCAGATGGCTGCCAAAGGCTGCCGCCAGACCCACGGCTTTCTGGCCATTGCTGCCATGCTCAAAGCCACAGCTGTGGGCGATGGTCAGCGCGATGGGAATAATCAGCACAATGCGCCCTACCGAGGAGGGCATCACAAAGCCCAGCAGGATGCCGATCACCACGATGCCAGCGATTAGCCGGGTATAGCTGGTATCCAGGTGGCGGGTAAACAGGTCGGACACCCGTTGGGCCAGGCCGGTTTCTGAGATGGCAATGCCAATCACCAGCCCGGAAACAATCAGCCAGCAGGCGGTCGAGGTGAGGCCGGAAAACACCACCTCGGCTGGTGCCAGCGACAACAGCATGGCCAGGGTCAGCACCAGCAGGGCGGTGACAAATTCCGGCACGGCGCCTGTGGCGAACAGTACTAGACCGGCCATCACCAGCAAGGCCGATAGGCGTTGCGGGCCTTCAAACCAGCCCGCTACCGGGCTGAACAGCAAGGCTGCAGACAACAAAGGAATCAGGGCCAGCGCAAGCCACTGGGACCGGTTAATGGGCAGATTGGTCATTGCGGGATAAGGCCCCTCTCGCCGTTAACGGACATCCTGGTTTTTCTTCGGAAACAGCCAGAAGGCAAACCACCGGGTCATCCGTGGCATCAGTACGTAGCTCATCAGCAGCATGACCACGATGGTGACCGCCATGGTGCGCAGCAGCAGGGGGATCTGCGCCAGCAGATCGCCAAAGAGCAGGAACACCAGAGTCACGGCGGGGTAGAGGGCCAGCCAGCTCACGATGGTCATCTTCCACTTGGGTGGTGGTTTGACCGGGTTCTGCCCGGGCAGGGTGAACCAGGTCACGATGCCAGAGGTCACTTCCCGTTCACTGGGCTTTATCAGTAATGCTTCAATCTGTTCAAGCAACTCGGCTCTTTCGGGCGACTCTTCCCAGGCCGTGAGGGTGTCCCGGTCCCGGAACTTGAAGACAATCCGGTACTCCGGATCGTCCGGAGACGAGGGCCGGAACATGGCGGCGCCCAGATAGCCGGGAGACCTGGCGGCCCTCTCGGTCATCTGGCTGCTGAGTTGCTCGAAGGCCGACTCCTCGCCCTTTTTTACCCGGCGGGAAACCACCACCGTAAGGGGGGCATGGGCGTCCTGGTTTGTCTGCTCAGTCATGATACCTTCTCCTTGAGCTGTACTTGCCGGGCATTGTGAGCACCGGTGGGCATCAGGTGTTTGATCAGGAATTTCTGCCGGAATACGTGGTGACCCACGGATTCACCAGCGTTGACCGTGTCTGCCAGCTGGTGGCAGGTCTGGCTGGCAAGCTGGTGGATGGTGTGGATCTCCTGACTTAACTGGCTGACCGTCTGGCTCTGTTGTTCAGTGGCCGCCGCAATCTGCTGGTTCAGGCCATCGCTTTCGTGAATGCCGGCGACAATGGCCTGAAGCGCTTCGGCGCTGGCGGAGACTTGCTCAACACTGGCCGCCGACTGGCGCTTGCCTTGTTCCATCGACTCCACCACCCGGGCAGAACCCTCTTGCAGGGCGGTGATCATCTCGCGGACTTCGTCGGTGGATTGCTGGGTTCGTTTGGCCAGGGATCGCACTTCGTCGGCCACCACGGCAAACCCTCGTCCGTTTTCACCCGCCCGCGCCGCTTCAATCGCTGCATTCAGCGCCAATAGGTTGGTTTGCTCCGCGATGGCATTGATCACATCCAGTATACGCCCGATGGCCTGGCTGTTCTGGTCCAGCTCCTGGACAATGTCTCCGGCCTGCTCCAGCTCCCGGGCCAGGGTGCGGATACTGTCCTGGGCCGCCGCCGCGGAACGGGCACTGTCGTTGCCGGATTCCCGGTTGCGGGCGCTCAGCTGAGCCGCCTGCTGGGTGCTTTCAGACACTTCCCGGATAGTGGCGCTGAACTCTTCCACCGAGGCCGCCACGGTGCTCAACCCGGACAGCTGCTGTTCGGATGCCTGAGTGCTGGCTTGCAGCAGGGTATTGGCCTCACCCACATAGCCTTCGATCTGCCCGCCGCTGTCCCTTACCCGGGAGATCATTACGTTCAGGCGGGTTTCTACCAGTCGCATAGCCAGTTTAATCTGCCCGACGGTGCCTGCGTGGCCGGTATAAACCAGTTGTTTGATCGGGTGGTCAACAATGCCCTGGCAGTGCCGGGCCAATGCCTGAAGAGGGCGGTTCAGCAGGAAAAATGCAATACCACCCAGCGCGCTGCTGATGGTAAACAGCGTGGCGAAAAGCACGGGTTGTGTCAGCAGCCCGGCAATCAAAAGGGGACTGAAGCACAGCGTTGCCAGCAGCCATTGCTGGGTGGCCGGCGCCAGCCTGGGAAGTCTCAGTGCCAGCGGTTGCTTGCCCTTGGCGCGGGCCTGGTAAACCTCCTGGGTACGTTGGACCGTCGCGTTGTCCGGTATCTGGTAAATAGCCTGGTACTCGATTACCTGGCCATGCTCGTCAGAAATCGGAGTCACAAAGGTATCGAGCCAGAGATCGTTGCCGCGGGCGGTGCGGTTCCGGATCATGCCCATCCAGGAGTCGTTTCGACCCAGGGTTTCCCAAAGGTCGTTCAGGGGGCCTTTGGGCATGTTCGGGTGTCTGAGTTGGCTGAAGCCATCCGCTTTGAGCGTGTCTTCATCGTAGCCGCACAGCCGGCAAAAAGAGGTACTCGCGTAGGTGATCCTGCCTTCATGATCCGTCAGAACCAGCAGTTGATCCTGCTCCCGCGGGTTTCCCGGTAATGGCTCATATCGGGACATTGTTTCCCATCCTCCGAAATAAAAAAGGGGCCCGCACAGCGGGCCCAAAGGAGAGCAACTCTGATTTGCCGATCAGCTGCCTGTTGCGCGCATGTGCTGTACGTTAAACATCTGTGGCTTGGACAGCTCAGGGTCAACCTGGCCTTTGAACTGGCCGGTGGTGCAATGGCTGGCCTGAACATCAATCATGCTGAAGCTGTCATCGATGGAAACGCCGCTACCCTTGTTCTTGGGCAGATGGTGGTCCGGATGCGCCTGGCCGATGGTGAAGGTTTTCCACATACTGCCCTTGCGGTCATAAGACACGGTGCGCGGGATGGTAAACGTCTGGGCGTCTATGTAGTGAACCCGACGAGACAACGGATGGCTTTCATCCACCGGTACCGATTCCACTTCGTAAACCTTGCGCAGCTGCCAGGTAATGTTGGGGAAGCAGCCACCCTGGCCACTGAAGGCCACTACCTGGTAGCCATCGCTGTCCTGGTGGGTCTCGCTATCCAGTTCCAGATCGTTGTGGTTGTAGAACGGCATCAGCATGTTACGGGTGCCTTTGTAGGTCCAGTTCATGTCTGAAATCCGGCCGTTGTAACCTTCAAAGTCCTCGATCATCAGGTCTGAACCCAGGAACGCATCGGTCACCTGGCCGGTAGCAAGGCGGCGCACCCGGCGCTGGAAGCCCAGATACAGCCACGAATTATCGCGCTTGAGGTCGTCTGAGGCGCGGTGGATCAACAACTGGGTGTTGCGCACATCGGCCGGGTCCAGAACCTGCACGTAGATGGCTCGGAACAAATCCGACGGGTTGGGTGTGATTTCCGGGGTTGGCTCCTGGTTCACCCGGCCCTTGAAATTCAGGAAGTGGAAGTTGAACTTGATGGTGCGTTCAACTTTGCCGGAATTCATATCCCGGTACTTCCAGTAGAACGGGTAAATGGCGGCACTGTCGCCCCAGTTGTAACCGTACTTGTAGTTCCAGGCCAGCTTCTCGCCAGCACGCGGGTCGTTGGCGTCTGGCTCTTCCGGGAATGGTCGGCCGGCCTGCCAGCCATTGATTTCACCCACCTGGTCACCCAGAGACACCTGGCCAAGGGCGGTGCGGGTAGCCTCAATGTAACCTTCGTTCAACCCGAAGGACGTGGTATCGCCCACGGTGATGGAGGTCCAGCCGTTCTCGATAAAGGTGTAGAACGCAGGGTCAATCACATCTTTGAATTGGGCGACATTGGACTGGTCGATCACCATACCGGTGTTCAGACCCTCTTTGGTGGGCACTGACTCGTTATACGGGAAGAAGGAGTTCTCGATAACGTCGTCGCTGGCGTGAGCCATTGAGGCCAGCATTCCGGTCGCCAGGCCTGCGGCCAGACACCGTGAAAGCAGCGTTGGTTTGGTCATGGTTTTCATGGTTCTTTCCTCTTGTTATCAGAAGCTGTAACGGGCGGTCAGCTGAAGCTCGTCTTCTTTCTGGGCCATACCGATGGGGCCAGACTGGAAGCGACCGAGGGGTTCATAGCTGGAAAGACCTGCAGATTCACCCGGCTGATGGCCGACAACACCCGGGGTTTGTGTGAACGGATCCCAGGGGTTACAGGAGCGGCAGTCGTCGAATTTGCGGGCACCGGTGCCCACCTTGAAGTTGCCGCCGGCAGTCAGCTTGAAGCGATCGGTCACCAGCCATTCAATAGACGGGGCAAGGGCGGTGGCCTGAGCGCGGAAATCGTGGGCAGTGATGAGCTGGGGGCTGAGCCGTCCATTCATGTAAAAACCCTTGATCAGGAGCGTCGCGGTCCAGTTGTGTTCCCAGTCGGGAATACCGGCTTCGCCGTAGGTGCGCTGTTCGCGTTCGTGGTCAAGAATGTGCTGACCGAAGATCTGGCCGGAGAACAGGAACGCCTGGCTTTCGTTCAGGGCCGGGATGAAGATGTTCTTGTCTGCACCAATCACGTAACGCAGCACATCGGATTCCGAGTAGAGCCGTTCACGCAGGGTGTTGGCGAACTCTTCACCGGAGGTGTACGCGGTTTCGACCCGGAATACGGTGTCGATGCCTTGCGAGTAGTAATCAAGGGAGCCGCCCACCAGATTGACCCGCGGGAAGTGGATATCGAAGGCAATCAGGCTTGGCCAAACGGCGGTTTCACCTGTGAACGCATTCTGGGCGGGAATGCCACCACGGAGCGAAGGCAGTTGTGAGCGGTAAGTCAGAGCGTTCAGCGAGAAGCCGAGGTCGCCATAGACCCCTTCCAGTTTCAGACCGAGCTGGGTATTGGACAGGCTCCAGCTGGGCATGTGCGCCTTGCGGATACCGATCTGGCCGGGACCGAAGTCCGTTGCGAGACCTCCGTCAGGCGTCGCACCTGCGAAGTTGGCTACGGTGCCGCCATTCTCCCAGAGGTTGTTCATACCCCGGAAAAAGCAGCCGGCATCCAGAATAACGTTGGGCTGACCACACTGGCCAATGTCATGGGGGCGGAACTTGTCAAAGTTCCACACCACCTGGAAGTTCAGGTCATCAAACGCCAGGCCATCGAACACTTCGGTGGGGCCCATGCGGTAGTCGGCACGCAACATCCACATCGGAATCCGGATGTCTTCCAGCTCGTCGTAGATGTTATTGCGGGAGAAATCGACCGGGTTGATCACGTCAAGAACCCGGAAAAGGTCCGTCCGGCCCCAGATCACCTGCTGTTTGCCCAGACGGGTACTGAGGATGCTGCCGTTGGAAAAGTTGATGTCAAAATCGGCGTAGAGTTCACGAATGAAGTCCGCGCGATCATTGAATTCCTGGAACCGGAGCTCGTTAGAGTCTTTGTCCAGATAGCCCTGGATACAACCCCGGTCGTCCTTGTCGCAGGGCCGCACCGGCACCCCGAAGGCAACGCCGTTGTCCTGTCCGTGCAGGCGCTCGCCCAGCACCTCCATGCCGTCATTGGGATTTTGGGTGGTGTCAAAGCCGAAGGTGTTCCCGGGGGGCAAGGGGATCGCGCTGGCAGGACTGCCAACACCGCTGCCATGGGGTACGGAGCCCTGGGCAAGATCTTGTAATTGAATCGGCCCGCCGGCATTGCGACCATACTCATCATCATTTAGATCATAGACACCATCGTAACTACCCCTGAGGATGGCGTTAAAGCGCACATTGCTGAAAATGCCCATATCACCGGCACGCTTCTGCGCTTCCAGCTGGAGGGTATTGCGGAACTTGGAAAGGCCAACGCCTTCCCGTCCGTAGGTTGCGTTCTCAACGTAGCCATTGAAGCGGGTGTCTTCCGCGGCCACGGTGGTGGTCATTGGTAACAGCGCCAGACTGGCACCACCGGCAAGGGTGTAGCACCAGAATCTCAGGCCTTTTGTTTTTATTTGCATGGCTTGTCCTCGTTACAGGTTTTTGGGAGTTGGTACCGGGCTCAGGCCCGGTACGGCTCTCCTGGCACAAATCCATCTTCCTGCTTCGTGGCCGAAGCGGCAGAGGGAGTTGATTTCGGGGTTCTGTGGTCGGAATGCAGGATGCCGTCTTCATCGGCATAGACATCGGTGATAAACCGTGGCCGGAAGCTGAGCACCCAGGAAGGCACCAGCAGCATGGCCGCCAGACCGTTGATCACGATCATCACGCACAGCAGCAGCGCCGCGTCGGACTGGAAACGCAGGTCCGAGAAGATCACCCACATCACGATGCCCGCCATCAGAGTCACCGCGGTGAAGCTGATGGCCATGCCGGTGGTGGAAATGGCCCGGCGCACGGCCTCTCGCAGATCCTGGCACTTGGCCATTTCTTCCCGGATGCGATCCATCATGTAAATGGAGTAGTCGATGCCGACGCCAATGCCGACCGCAATCACCGGCACCGTGTTGATATCGATGCTCAGGCCCTTGATGCCCATGTAGGCGTAGGTGAGGGTGGTGGCGAACAGCATCGACAGCAGCATCATCAAACCGGCATGCCAGGAGGTGTAAAAGAGCATCACGAAAATGAAGATCAGCAAGAACACCAGGGGCAACACGATCACGTTGGTCTCGAAGGCGGACTCGTTCATAGCCGCAGCCACGCCCAGGGTGCCGCCGGCCAGGCGAATAGTCAGGCCCTCCACGCTGTCACCGTTCTCGGCAATCCACTCCTTGGCCATGTGAATAGCGCGGCGAATGGTTTCGCCCTGGCGGTCCTTGTAATAAAACACCAGGTTAGCGACGCGGTCGTCGGTATCGTTGAACTCATCCAAAGCGCCGGGAACCGGGCTGGAAGCCATGTATGTGAACATCAGGCCGCCCACGTAGCCGGCATCGTGGGGAATCTGGTACCAGCGGGGATCGTCGTTGTGCATCAGGCGGTTAACCTGCTTGATCAGGTCTGGCAGGCCCTTGGTGCCACCTACCTCGGGGTCCACCAACATGTGGGCCTGCAGGTCTGCCAGTGCGTTGAGCACTTCGGGCCGTTTCAGGCCGCCGTTCTCACTGGTTTCGGCGACGATGTACAGCTCTTCCGAACCGGGGAAGCGATCGTTCACTATCCGGGAGGACAGGTTGTAGTCGTGTTCCGGGTAAAGAATGGGGGAGCCCGGTTCGGAGTCGCCAATCTGCACGTTGGAGGCGGCCAGCAAGCCGCCGAGCATGGCCACCGCTGCAAACGCGAGAATCACCCGGGCAGAGCCTGGCTTGGTAACCGTGCGGGAGCAGGTAGAACCGATGTGGCGCAGGGCGGTTTCCCGGATTTCCGGATTCTTTGGTGTCGGCAGAATGGAGAGCAGTAACGGCACACCGATCAGCACCGTGAACACCACGGTGATTGCCCACAATGAGGCGTAGATACCCAGGTGGGTGTTCAGCGGAATCGAGCCGATGGCAATCAGTGACAGGCCGATCGCGTCGGACACCACGCCCAGGGAGCCGGGGCGGAACAGGCTGTCGAAGGTGGCTTTGGCGGCTTTGGGGCCACTGCCCAGAACCAGGGTTTCCGCGTAATAACGCTCGACCAGTTGAACACCATGGCTCATGGCCCGTGCGGCGATCAAAAAGGGGATTACCAGCCCGAGGGGGTCAAGGTTGTAGCCCAGCAGGCTGATAATCCCAAGCCCCCAAATGGTTGAGACCAGAACGCCTCCAAGGGGGATGAGCACACCGTACGCTTTACGGAAATGAAAGATCAGCAGGGCCAGCATGGTCAGAACGGTGAAGATGAAAATCTGCAGGATCTGATCCATGTAGGTGTAAGCCCAGCCCACCAGTACCGGTTGGCCGGTGGCGTAGATGTTGACGCCTTCGGCGGCCTCATCGGCTCGCAATTGTTGAAGTTGGGCGAAGGTTGTTTCGTAATCCAGCTGGCCTTCAATCAGCTGGGCTTTCACCAGGGCCATCTTCAGGTCGGGTGACACCAGGGGGCCATAAACCCGCGGGTTGGCGGCCACATCGGCTCGCATGGCTTCAAGGGCTTCCGGCGAATACTGGCCCCGGGTGGAGTCGTAGTAGGGTTCGGAGTTGATGCTGCCGACTTCCGTCAGCCAGACCTTGCGGGAATTGCGGTGGGTAACGCTGGACACCAGGTTGTGGTTCACCCCCGGCAGGCTGTCCACCGCCTGGGTGATGCGATCAATCCGCGCCAGGTTCTCGTTGGTGAAAATGTCCCCGTCTTCGAACTCAACGCCAACCACCAGTACGTTGGCGCCGCCAAAGCTGTCTTTGATGCTGTTGTGCAGCTCTATGTAGGGGTGCTGTTGCGGCAACAGGTCCGCGAAATCGGTGAAAATCTTTAGCCCCGGAATTCGCAGGGCAAACACCAGGGTGAGGATGGCAATTAACGACAACACCTTGCGTGGATTATTGAAGATCCACACTTCCAACAGGTGCAGCAAATGCGTGAAACGATGCAGTTGGGACATGGTGGGAATCCTCAGTCTTTACTGGCGGCAAGGGCCGTGGGGAGTTCAAGGTCAAAGAGCAGGCCCCGGCCACCGGCCACCAGCAAGCGGTGGTCTGGTAGGGACAGTCCGGCTTTCAGATACAGTGGCTGGCTGGATTCGGAGATTTTTTTCCAGCCTGCATCGCCAAGTTTCAGCACCGTGGCGTTATCGGCCAGCGCGAAGACGGCGCCGGCTCCGGGAATGAATCCGAACACCGGAGCGGTGGTCTCGGCGGGCACCTGTTCCCAGCTCTCACCGCCGTCGATGGTGTGGTAGATGAAACCGTTCAGTCCCCCTACCCAGCCTTCAGACTCAGACGCGAAATAGCTGGCGTGAATGTAGAATTCGTCCGGAGCACGGCCGGCGATGTCCCAGTTCATGCCACTGTCGTCGCTGCGCAGAATCAGGCCGTACTCGCCGGTGGCGATGACCTGCTCGTCGCCGACAAACTGGAGGTTGTTGATGATGGCGTCTTCGTAAAGGGAGGTTTCCTCCCAGCTCTCACCCTGGTCGGTACTGAACTGAACGGTGGTAAAACTGCCTGCGGCGAGCCAGCTGCCATCGGGCCCGCAGGCCGCAGTCATCATCTGCTCCTGGCTGGGCATGGCATGGGCGGTCCACTCGGCAGCGTCGGCGGTGCCGTGCCAGAGCTGGTTGTCAAAGGAGAGGGCGATAAAGGAATTGTCGGGGCACACATCCATCGCCAGAAAGCTGCTGGCGGCGTTTACCGGTATCCGTTTCCAGGTGCCGCCCTGGTCTTCACTGGTCAATAAAACCCCATCATTGCCGGATACCACAATCACCTCGTGATTGCTGGCCATGGCCTGATAGAAGTCCGTGCGTTTGGAGGATTGCTCTGAAACCGCCCTGACGGATTCCAGATTCAGCGGTGCTTCGCACCCGGTCAGGATAAGCGACGATGCGCCGACTACTGCGACAGCCACCGCCGTTTTGCGCGTTGAGCGCAGGAAAGCGTTTTGCATTGTTTTGTCACCGTCTTTGTTTTTGTGAAAAGCGACTGACAATGCCATCAGCAACGGCTGTGCCATTTGGGCTATTGATCAATTAAGTTCTTGAATAATTGATATAAATGGAAAACGTCGAGTGGTTTGATCGAACAGCGGAGGGGGATTTTCAGGGTTTGATTTTAATCAAATGATCAAGTGATCTGGCGGGTTGTCCATTTCGTAAGGCGGCGGTCAGGCGCTGCAACATCCCTGTTGCTGCAAGAGTCAGGTTGCTGATCAGCTTTCAGCAAGAATGCCGGATTTCTTCAGGCGGTAAGCCAGCGCAGGGCGGGTGAGGCCCAGCAGTCGGGCGGCTTTGGATACGTTCTGATTGGCTTGCTCCATGGCTTGGCGCATCAGGGTTTCTTCCACCTCATCCAGGCTTATTCCGGAACCCAGAATCGTATCGGACCAGCTGCCCGTGCCGCCCTCCGGTGGGCCGGAGCGCATATTGCCTTCTTCATCAATGCGCTCACCTGGCTGTTTGTCCGTCGCGGGCGGAGTCACAAACAGGGCATCCTGACTGATGGTTTCGTTGTTGTCGGTCAGGATCACGCCCCGCTCAATCACGTTCTCCAGTTCCCGGATATTGCCCGGCCAGTGGTAGCTCATGCACAGCGACAATGCCTTGTCGGAGAGGCCAAGCGTGCGCTTCTCATACTGGGCGTGGAACTTCTCAAGAAAGTGCCCTGCCAGCAGAGGCAGGTCTTCCAGGCGATCCCGCAGGGCCGGAATCTGTACCGGGAACACGTTGAGGCGATAGAACAGGTCGGCCCGGAACCGGCCTTCCTCGACCGCTTGCTCAAGGCTTTCGTTAGTGGCGGCAATTACCCGGACATTCACCTTTCGAGTGCGGTTGTCGCCCACCCGCTCCAGCTCGCCCTCCTGCAGAACCCGTAAAAGGGTGGCCTGGGCCCGAGGGGTCAGCTCAACCACTTCGTCCAGAAAAATCGTGCCACCGTGGGCTCGCTCGAAGCGGCCCTCCCGGGCCTGGTTGGCGCCGGTGTAGGCGCCTTTCTCAACGCCAAACAGCTCGGCCTCAATCAGATCGGGCGGGATTGCGGCGCAGTTGACGGCAATGAACGGGGCATCGGCCCGCTCGCTGCGCAGGTGAACACTCTTGGCGATGACCTCCTTGCCGACACCTGTCTCCCCGAGCAGCAGCACAGACACTTTGCCCTGGGCGGCCTTATCGATCATCTTGCACACTTTGTTATAGGACGCCGACTGACCAATACCGTAATACTGGCCCTGCTGTCGCTGAAGGGTGCTGCGCAGGGAGTTCAGTTGTTCCTGCAGGTCGTAAAGCTCTTCAATGATCGGGTCCGCTTTGAAGTGTCGGGAGAACTCTTTGGCATCCGGCCATTCCTCCGCCGGCTTGCCTTCAATAATGCACTTCTCGTCGCCACAGCCGCGGCAACTCACTTCCCGGAAGATAATTTCCCGCCCCATAAACGAGGATGTATAGGCACAGGCGTACCCCAGCAAAACCCAGCAGGCTGGCTCGCTCATTTGCCCGAGCTCGGTTTTGCAGATTTCCACTTCCCAGGAGTCAATCCACTCAAAGCGGCCGTAGAACTCGCCGGTTTCCTGGTCCAGGTCGATTTCCAGCGGGATCACCTTGACCATACCCTTGAGCGAGTGCAGCTGGGGGCCGGCCAGGAAGATGTCCAGCTCACTGCAATGGGGGCGCAGTTTCCGGGCCAGCTCGGCATCCTTCAGGCCAGACAGATAACCTAGTCGCAGGAAGAAGCCCTTGGCCCTCTCGGCGCCCATACTGTTGACGATCTCACGGCGAAACGCACCCAGTGAGGTCAGGTTCATAAGCAGCATCCGCTGCTCGCCAAACCAGATCTTGCCTTCCGAGCTCTGGAAATGAATCTGCTCCGTCAGATCCTTGAAATCGGTGTAATTCAGTTGTGGCTTGTAACTGACAGCCATGGTCGGAGACCCCTTTTATAGTTGTAGGCGGGGAACGGCTCACTGGGAGCTCACTAATTGATCATCTAACACCTGATCAAAGTCAAAAATCAACCAAATAGTAAAAAAACGGAGGTAATCGTTGAATTGGGCCTTGGTCTGAGCATTTGATTAGATCACCCTTGATTTTGATCATTTGGTAAAAATAGGCCCTTCTCGCGCCGGAACCTGTCGCCCATTTTGCCTGCTTCGGGCTTTCGTGTGGGCCTGAAAAACCTATCCAAAACAGTGCCCTAATCTTCGTCTCCTGACCGGCCTGGCCAAAGTGGCACAGCCGTTGCTCAGTACTCTGCAAGCCGACCACAAACATAAACGGGGCTCAGTATGACGAACCAACCAGAAGCCAAGACTTTTAACGAAATGACCCGCTACATCCGGGTCCGCAGCGAGCCGGGTGACAAATTCGTGGAATTCGATTTTGCCATTGGTTATCCGGAGCTGTTCGTCGAGCTTGTGCTGCCACGGGAAGCTTTCGAGATCTTCTGCAAGCACAACAACGTGGTCCATATGGATTCGGACATGATCCGCGAGATTGATGAAGACATGATCAAGTGGCGCTTCGGCGAACGCGGACATCGTTACTGAACAACAGCAACACCCACAATCTGATCCACAAAAACAAAACGGAAAGGTTGATATGAGTATCGAAATCAAAACCACTTCGGTGGAACCTATTCGCCAGACTTACAGCCACATTGCCCGTCGCTTCGGCGAGAAGCCGGCTACCCGTTACCAGGAAGCCAGCTACGACCTGGAAGCCAAAACCAACTTCCATTACCGCCCACAGTGGGATGCGAATTATGAGCTCAATGACGAGCGCCGCACCGCAATCCGGATGGAAGACTGGTATGCCGTGTCTGATCCCCGCCAGTTCTACTACGGCGCCTATGTGGGCAACCGCGCCAAGATGCAGGAACAGGCTGAAACCAGCTACGGCTTCTGTGACAAGCGCAACCTGCTGACCCGCCTGCCGGAAGAAACCCAGAAGCTGTTGCTGCGCCTGATGGTGCCGCTGCGCCATGTTGAACTGGGCGCCAACATGAACAACAGCAAGATTGCCGGTGAGGCCACTGCAACAACTGTGTCCCAGATGCACATCTATCAGGCCATGGACCGCCTTGGGATTGGCCAGTATCTGTCCCGCATAGCCTTGATGATTGATGGCAGCACCGGCACCGCCCTGGACGAATCCAAGGGCTACTGGATGGACGACGAGCTGTGGCAGCCCCTGCGCAAGCTGGTGGAAGACTCACTGGTGGTGCAGGACTGGTTCGAGCTGACCCTGCTGCAGAACATCCTGATGGACGGCCTGATGTTCCCGCTGGTCTATCACAAAATGGATGAGTGGCTGGAAAGCCAGGGTGCCGAGGACGTCTCCATGCTCACCGAGTTCATGCGTGACTGGTACAAGGACACCCTGCGCTGGACCAACGCCATGATGAAAGCCGTGGCCGGTGAAAGCGACGCCAACATTGCACAGCTCCAGCAGTGGGTCGACCACTGGGAGCCCCAGGTTTACAGCGCGCTTAAACCACTGGCAGAGGCCTCGGTTGGCGTTGAAGCACTGGACGAAGCCCGGGCGGAACTGTCTACCCGCCTGAAGAAAGTCGGTCTGCAGAGCCAGGGAGTATCCGCATGAGCCAGCTCGTATTCATTGTATTTCAGGACAACGACAACGCCCGTTATCTGGCGGAAGCCGTGATGGAAGATAACCCGGAGGCAGAGCTGCAGCACCAGCCGGCCATGATCCGGATCCAGGCCGAGAAGCGCCTGGTGATCAACCGGGAAACTATGGAAGAGAAACTCGGGCGTGACTGGGACGTTCAGGAAATGCTTATCGATGTCATCAGTATTGGCGGCAACGTCGACGAAGACGATGACCACTTCATCCTTGAGTGGAAATAATCGGGAGAATCACAATGGCTGTTAAAAATAAAAAGCTGAACCTTAAAGACAAATACCAGTACCTGACCCGGGATATGGCCTGGGAGCCGACTTACCAGAAGATGGAAGACATCTATCCGGACGAGCGGTTTGAAGGCATCAAGATTGTCGATTGGTCCCAGTGGGAAGATCCGTTCCGTCTGACCATGGACGCCTACTGGAAGTACCAGGCCGAGAAAGAGAAGAAGCTGTATGCCATCTTCGACGCCTTTGCCCAGAACAACGGCCATCAGAACATTTCCGATGCCCGTTACGTGAACGCCCTGAAACTGTTCCTCAGCGGTGTTTCTCCGCTCGAGCACGCTGCGTTCCAGGGGTATGCGAAGGTTGGCCGCCAGTTCAGTGGTGCCGGTGCCCGGGTGGCCTGCCAGATGCAGGCGATCGACGAGCTGCGTCATTCCCAGACCCAGCAGCACGCCATGAGCCACTACAACAAGCACTTCAACGGCCTGCACGATGCCCCGCACATGCACGACCGGGTGTGGTTCCTGTCCGTACCCAAGTCGTTCTTTGACGATGCCCGCACCGCCGGCCCGTTCGAGTTCCTGACCGCCATCTCGTTCTCGTTCGAGTACGTGCTGACCAACCTGCTGTTTGTACCGTTCATGTCGGGTGCTGCCTATAACGGCGACATGGCTACCGTGACTTTCGGCTTCTCTGCACAGTCTGACGAAGCCCGTCACATGACCCTGGGCCTGGAGGTAATCAAGTTCATCCTGGAACAGCACGAAGACAACGTGCCCATTGTTCAGCGCTGGATCGACAAGTGGTTCTGGCGTGGTTTCCGCCTGCTCAGCCTGGTCAGCATGATGATGGACTACATGCTGCCGAACAAGGTGATGAGCTGGGCCGAAGCCTGGGAAGTGTATTACGAGCAGAACGGTGGCGCCCTGTTCAAGGATCTTGAGCGTTACGGCATTCGCCCGCCCAAGTACCAGGACGTGGCCAACGATGCCAAGCATCACCTTAGTCACCAGCTGTGGACCACCTTCTACCAGTACAGCCAGGCCACCAACTTCCACACCTGGATTCCGGAGAAGGAAGAGATGGACTGGATGTCCGAGAAGTACCCGGAGTCTTTCGACAAGTACTACCGCCCGCGCTACGAGTACCTGGCGAAAGAGGCTGCTGCTGGCCGTCGCTTCTACAACAACACCCTGCCGCAGCTGTGCCAGGTGTGCCAGGTGCCCACCCTGTTCACCGAAATGGGGGCGCCCACGAAGCTTAGCCATCGCCAGCTGGTGCATGAGGGCGAGCGCTATCATTTCTGCTCCGAAGCCTGCTGCGACATCTTCAAGCACGAGCCTGAGAAGTACGTGCAGGCCTGGTTGCCAGTGCACCAGATCTACCAGGGCAACTGTGAAGGTGGTGATGTCGAGACCGTGGTGCAGAAGTACTACCACATCAACATCGGCGAGGACAATTTCGACTATGTCGGCTCTCCGGACCAGAAGCACTGGATGACCATCAAGGGCGAGAAGCCTGCGGACGAAAACCAGGACGCCGCCTGACATTGATTCGGGAGTCATCCGGCGGCCAGGGGCGCCGGATGACACACCCACAAAAACAACAAGGTGACCATCATGAGTGTAAATGCACTTTACGACTACAAGTTTGAACCGAAAGACAAGGTGGAAAACTTCCACGGCATGCAACTGTTGTATGTCTACTGGCCCGACCACCTGCTGTTCTGCGCGCCGTTTGCGTTGCTGGTTCAGCCGGACATGACCTTCCGCGCCCTGGTGGACGAGATGATCAAACCCGCCACCGCCGCGCATCCGGAATCAGCCAAGGCCGATTTCCTCAACGCCGAGTGGCTGCTGAACGACGAGCCGTTCACACCCAAGGCGGATACCAGCCTGAAAGATCAGGGCATTGATCACAAAAGCATGCTGACGGTTACCACGCCGGGCCTGAAAGGCATGGCTAACGCCGGATACTGAGGGCAGAGCTATGAGTCATACCGTTACTATCGAGCCGATTGGCGAGCAGATTGAAGTCGAGGATGGCCAGACCATCCTCCAGGCCGCGCTTCGTCAGGGCGTTTGGCTGCCCTTTGCGTGCGGCCATGGCACCTGCGCTACCTGCAAGGTTCAGGTACTGGAAGGCGACGTTGACGTTGGCGACGCCTCACCCTTTGCCCTGATGGATGTTGAACGGGACGAAGGCAAGGTGCTGGCCTGCTGCGCCACGGTTGAAAGCGATGTCACCATCGAAGCCGACATTGATGTAGACCCGGACTTCGAGGGCTACCCGGTGGAGGACTATGTTGCGACAGTAACGGACATTGTTGACCTGTCGCCCACCATCAAGGGCCTGCACCTGAAACTGGACCGCCCGATGACCTTCCAGGCCGGCCAGTACATCAACATCGAAGTGCCCGGAGTTGAGGGTGCCCGTGCATTCTCCCTGGCAAACCCGCCGGGCAAACCCGATGAAGTGGAGCTGCACATTCGCCTGGTTGAGGGTGGTGCTGCAACCACCTACATCCACGAGCAACTGAAAACGGGCGATGAGCTGAATCTGTCCGGCCCCTATGGCCAGTTCTTTGTTCGTAGTTCCCAGCCCGGCGATCTGGTGTTCATCGCGGGTGGGTCTGGGCTTTCCAGCCCGCAATCGATGATTCTGGATCTGTTGGAGCAGAACGACGAACGCAAGATCGTGCTGTTCCAGGGTGCCCGCAACCAGGCCGAACTCTACAACCGTGAGTTGTTCGAGGCGCTGGATCGGGATCACGCCAACTTCACCTACGTACCGGCTTTGAGCGACGCAGCTGACGACGCCGATTGGCAAGGGTTCCGGGGCTACGTTCATGAGGCGGCCAAGGAACACTTTGACGGACGGTTTGCCGGCAACAAGGCCTACCTGTGTGGCCCGCCACCGATGATCGATGCCGCTATTACCGCGTTGATGCAAGGTCGGTTGTTCGAGCGGGACATCTTCATGGAGAAATTCCTGACAGCAGCTGACGGGGCGGAAGATACCCAGCGTTCAGCTCTGTTCAAGAAGATCTGACCGGGAGGAGCCATGGTGGCATTCCAGGTGTTCAACCGTACAACGGGAGACCAGTTTACCTGCCAGGACGGCCAGAGTGTGCTCAAGGCAATGGAGCAACTGGGCGTGAAGTGTGTGCCCGTGGGCTGCCGGGGTGGTGGTTGCGGCTTTTGCAAGATCCGGGTTCTGGAAGGGGAATTTGAGTGCGGCAAGATGAGTAAGGTGCATGCCCCGCCCGAAGCCGTTGAAAAGGGGGAAGTTCTGGCCTGCCGGATCTACCCGCTGACTGACTTGACCATCGAGTGCGTGCCTCTGCCTGAGGTGGCGCTCGCCAAGCAAACAACAACAAAACCGTTGAGGTGACTGTCATGAAAAAAGGTGTAATGCGTCCCGGCCACGTACAGATCCGGGTTCTCGATATGGGTGAAGCCGTTAAACACTACACCGAGCTGCTGGGCATGATCGAAACCGATCGTGACGACCAGGGCCGGGTGTATCTCAAAGCCTGGACCGAGGTGGACAAGTTTTCCGTGGTGCTGCGTGAAGCAGACGAGCCGGGCTGCGACTTTATGGGCTTCAAGGTGGTGGATGAAGACGCCTTGGTTCAGCTGGAAAAAGACCTGGTGGCCTACGGTGTAGAGGTAGAGCAGGTACCGGCGGAAGAACTGAAAGACTGCGGTCGCCGCGTTCGCTTCACCGTGCCCTCCGGGCATGCCTTTGAGCTTTATGCCGACAAGAAGTACACCGGCAAGTGGGGCGTATCCAGCGTTAACCCGGAAGCCTGGCCCCGTGGGCTGCAGGGCATGAAAGCCGTGCGCTTTGACCACTGCCTGTTCTACGGTCCCGAACTGGCGGCCGTATACGACATCTTCGTGAATGTTCTGGGCTTCCATCTGGCCGAACAGGTACTGGACCCCGAAGGTACTCGCGTAGCCCAGTTCCTGACTGTGTCCATGAAGGAGCACGACATTGCCTTTATTCACCACGAGGAAAAAGGCAAGTTCCACCATGCATCCTTCTACCTGGAAACCTGGGAAGACGTGTTGCGGGCAGCCGACCTGATTTCCATGACCGACACCTCGATTGATATCGGACCGACCCGTCACGGCCTGACTCACGGCAAGACCATTTACTTCTTCGACCCGTCTGGCAACCGCAACGAAGTGTTCTGTGGTGGTGATTACTTCTACCCGGACCACAAACCCGTGACCTGGCAGGCCGAACAGCTCGGCAAGGCCATTTTCTATCACGACCGGGTACTGAACGAGCGTTTCTTGACGGTGTTGACCTGATCTGAGAACGACCAAACAGGATTCAACTTTACAGGACTAGGCAGCAATGAAAGAGATCAAGCACTACATCAACGGCCAATACGTGGGCTCCGCCAACGGAAAGCTGTTTGACAACGTCAACCCGGTGAACGGCAAGGTCATTGCCAAGGTTCACGAGGCTGGCCGCGATGAAGTGGATGCGGCCGTCAAAGCGGCAAGAGCCGCATTGAACGGCCCCTGGGGCAAGATGACCCTGGACGAGCGCACCCGGATTCTTCACAAAGTGGCCGACGGTATTAACGAGCGCTTTGACGAGTTTCTGGAGGCGGAGTGCCTGGACACCGGCAAGCCAAAGTCCATGGCCAGCCACATCGACATCCCCCGGGGTGCCGCCAACTTCAAAGTCTTCGCCGACATGGTCAAGAACGTGGCGGCGGAAACCTTTGAAATGGCCACGCCTGACGGTAGCGACGCGCTGAACTACGCGGTACGCCGCCCCAAGGGT
This sequence comes from Marinobacter sp. NSM, assembly GCF_052380025.1. Taxonomy (NCBI): domain Bacteria; kingdom Pseudomonadati; phylum Pseudomonadota; class Gammaproteobacteria; order Pseudomonadales; family Marinobacteraceae; genus Marinobacter; species Marinobacter sp. NSM. The sequence goes on along the minus strand of NZ_JBQTCK010000002.1, from coordinate 192,866 downwards.
GTGATCGGTGTGATCAGTCCCTGGAATCTGCCATTGCTGCTGATGACCTGGAAAGTGGGTCCTGCACTGGCCTGTGGTAACACTGTGGTGGTCAAACCCTCTGAAGAAACCCCGACCAACACAGCCCTGTTGGGCGAAGTCATGAAGGAAGCCGGCGTACCGGACGGCGTGTACAACGTGGTGCACGGCTTCGGTGGCGACTCCGCCGGCGCCTTCCTGACGGCCCACCCGGATGTGGACGGCTTCACCTTCACCGGTGAAACCGGCACCGGCGAGGTGATCATGAAAGCGGCCGCCAAAGGCATTCGGGACATTTCCCTGGAGCTGGGAGGCAAGAATGCCGGCCTGGTGTTCGCCGACTGCGATATGGACAAGGCTATCGAAGGCACCATGCGTTCCGCCTTTGTGAATTGTGGCCAGGTGTGCCTTGGCACCGAGCGGGTGTACGTGGAACGTTCCATCTTTGACGAATTCGTTTCCCGCCTTAAAGAAGAGGCTGAGAAGCTGCGCATCGGACCGCCCGATGACGACAAGGCCAATTTCGGCCCACTGGTCAGCCTGAAGCACCGTGAAAAAGTGTTGTCCTACTACCAGAAAGCGGTCGACGACGGTGCCACGGTGGTGACTGGTGGTGGAGTGCCCGATATGCCGGAGGAGTACGCCGGTGGCGCCTGGGTGCAGCCCACCATCTGGACCGGTCTGCCGGATGACTCTGCGGTGGTGACCGATGAAATTTTCGGCCCCTGCTGCCACATTCGCCCGTTCGATACCGAGGAAGAAGCCATTGAGCTGGCAAACAGCCTGCCATACGGCCTGGCGTCTGCGATCTGGACCGAAAACGTCAGCCGTGCGCACCGGGTAGCCGGGCAGATTGAAGCCGGCATTATCTGGGTGAACAGCTGGTTCCTGCGGGACCTGCGCACGCCGTTTGGTGGCAGCAAGCAGTCCGGTATCGGCCGTGAGGGCGGTGTGCACTCCCTGGAGTTCTACACCGAAATGAAAAACGTCTGTATCAAACTCTGAGGTAGCCATGAACGCACCTGTAGACAGCCCTGAAATCGGGCGCGAGATCACCGCTGCCGGCTACCGGACCAACCTGCACGATCATGGCGAGGGCGGATTTCCGCTGATGATGATCCACGGCTCCGGCCCCGGTGTGACCGCCTGGGCCAACTGGCGCCTGGTGATTCCCGAGCTGGCCAAACACCGTCGCGTGATTGCGCCGGACATGCTGGGCTTCGGCTACAGCGAACGCCCGGAAGACCAGATCTACAACCGCGAGCGCTGGGTGAAGCACGCCATTGGCGTGCTGGATGAGCTGGGCCTGGAACAGGTCGACCTGGTGGGTAATTCCTTCGGCGGTGGCCTGGCCCTGGCCCTGGCTATCGAGCATCCGCAACGGGTTCGCCGGCTGGTATTGATGGGCTCGGTAGGTGTCAGCTTCCCGATCACCCAAGGTCTGGACGAAGTCTGGGGTTATCAGCCCTCGCTGGAAACCATGCGCCGGTTGATGGATGTATTCGCCTTCAACAAGGGGCTGTTGACCGACGAACTGGCAGAAATGCGTTACCAGGCCAGCATTCGCCCCGGTTTCCAGGAGTCCTTTGCCGCCATGTTCCCGGCGCCGCGCCAGCGCTGGGTGGCCAACCTGGCCAGCAACGAAGACGACATCCGGGCCCTCAATCACGAGACCCTGATCATCCACGGTCGCGAAGACGAAGTGATTCCCCTGGAGGCCTCCTACAAGCTGGCTGAACTGATTGACCGTGCCCAGTTGCATGTGTTCGGCCGCTGCGGCCATTGGACCCAGATTGAACACGCTGATCGGTTTGCCCGGTTGGTTAACGATTTCCTGAACGAAGCGGATCAGACCGCTGCCGGAGACAAGTAATGGATAAGCAGAAGATCCAGCAGTTTGGCGACGAACTGTATGAAGCCATGGTCAAGCGGGAAGCCGTATCGCCGCTGACCAGCCGTGGCGAAGACATCAGCATTGACGATGCCTACCACATCTCCCTGCGCATGCTTGAGCGCCGGCAGGCCGCTGGTGCCAGAGTCATCGGCAAGAAGATTGGCGTCACCAGCAAGGCGGTGATGAACATGCTGAACGTACACCAGCCGGATTTCGGTTACCTGACCGACGACATGGTGTTCAACAGTGGTGAAGTGGTGCCTATCAGTGACCGCCTGATTGCCCCCCGGGCCGAAGGCGAAATCGCCTTCATTCTGAAGAAAGATCTGACCGGCCCGGGCGTGACCAACGCCGATGTGCTGGCGGCCACCGAATGCGTCATGCCCTGTTTCGAAATCGTCGATTCCCGAATTCAGGACTGGAAGATCGCCATTCAGGACACCATCGCCGACAACGCCTCCTGTGGTTTGTTTGTGCTGGGTGACAACGCCGTTTCCCCGCGGCACGTTGACCTGGTGACCTGCGGCATGGCGGTGGAGAAGAACGGCTCCATCATCAGCACCGGTGCCGGCGCTGCTGCCTTGAGCTCCCCGGTGAACTGCGTGGCCTGGCTGGCCAACACCCTGGGTGAGTTCGGCATTTCCCTGAAGGCAGGTGAAGTCATCCTGTCAGGCTCCCTGGTACCGCTGGAGCCGGTGAAAGCCGGTGACACCATGCGTGTGGACATTGGCGGGATTGGCAGCGCCTCTGTGCGCTTTGTCTGATCCGGACCGAAAGAGGACAACATTATGAGCAAGAAACTGAAAGCCGCCATCATCGGTTCGGGCAACATCGGCACCGACCTGATGATCAAGATTTTGCGTAACGGCAAGCACATCGAAATGGGCGCCATGGTCGGCATCGACCCGGAATCCGACGGCCTGGCCCGTGCCAACCGCATGGGCGTCGCCATCACCCACGAAGGCGTGGACGGCCTGGTGAAGATGCCGGAATTTGCCGACATCGACATCGTGTTTGATGCCACCTCCGCCGGTGCCCACATGCACAACGAAGTGTTTCTGCGGGGCCACAAGGAAAGCCTCAAGATCATCGACCTGACGCCGGCGGCCATCGGCCCCTACTGTGTGCCGGTGGTGAACCTGGAGCAGAACCTGCAGGAAGGTAACGTCAACATGGTCACCTGCGGTGGCCAGGCCACCATTCCGATGGTGGCCGCTGTCTCCCGTGTAGCTAAAGTGCACTACGCCGAAATCGTCGCGTCGATTTCCAGTAAGTCCGCTGGCCCCGGCACCCGCGCCAACATCGACGAGTTCACCGAAACCACCTCCAAGGCCATCGAAGTGGTCGGCGGCGCCCAGAAGGGCAAAGCCATCATCATCCTGAACCCGGCCGAGCCCCCGCTGCTGATGCGCGACACCGTGTATGTGCTGTCCGAGGCCGCCGACCAGGCGGAAGTGGAAGCCTCGGTCGAAGAAATGGTGCAAGCCGTGTCGTCCTACGTGCCTGGCTACCGCCTCAAGCAGAAAGTGCAGTTTGACGTGATCCCGGAAGACCAGCCCATGAACGTCCCGGGCCTGGGTCGTTTCAGTGGCCTGAAAACCTCCATCTTCCTGGAAGTCGAAGGCGCCGCCCATTACCTCCCGGCCTACGCCGGCAACCTCGACATCATGACCTCCGCGGCCCTCGGCACCGCCGAGCGCATCGCCGAGTCACTGATCCACTGAGGAGATTGAACCATGACTGTTAACCCTGGCAAGAAACTCTACATCTCCGACGTGACCCTGCGCGACGGCAGCCACGCCATCCGTCACCAGTACAGCATCAAGAACGTGCAGGACATCGCCCGTGCCCTGGACAAGGCGAAAGTCGATTCTATCGAAGTCGCCCACGGCGACGGCCTGCAAGGCTCCAGCTTCAACTACGGCTTCGGCGCCCACACCGACCTGGAGTGGATCGAAGCGGTGGCCGAAGTGGTTGAACACTCACAAATCGCCACCCTGCTGCTGCCCGGTATCGGCACCGTCCACGACCTGGACAACGCCTACAAGGCCGGCGCCAGAATCGTGCGTGTCGCCACCCACTGCACCGAGGCCGATGTCTCCAGGCAGCACATCGAACACGCCCGTAAACTGGGCATGGACACCGTCGGCTTCCTGATGATGAGCCACATGCAAACCCCGCAGGGCCTCGCCGAACAGGCAAAACTGATGGAAGACTACGGTGCCACCTGCCTGTACGTGGTGGATTCCGGCGGTGCCATGAACATGAACGACATTCGTGACCGCTTCCGCGCCCTGAAAGACGTGCTCAAACCGGAAACCCAGACCGGCATTCACGCCCACCACAACCTGGCCCTGGGCGTGGCCAACTCCATCGTGGCGGTGGAAGAAGGCTGTGACCGCATTGACGCCAGCCTCTCCGGCATGGGCGCCGGTGCCGGTAACGCGCCGCTGGAAGTGTGCATTGCCGCCTTCGACAAGCTGGGCTGGAACCACGGCACCGACGTGTACGCCCTGATGGATGCGGCGGACGACATCGTACGCCCGCTGCAGGACCGCCCGGTGCGGGTCGACCGCGAAACCCTGGCCCTTGGCTACGCCGGTGTGTACTCCAGCTTCCTGCGTCATTCGGAAGTGGCGGCGCAGAAGTATGGCCTGAAGACCGTGGATATTCTCGTTGAACTGGGCAAACGCCGGATGGTGGGAGGCCAGGAAGATATGATTGTGGACGTGGCGCTGGACCTGTTGAAGGCGCAAGAGGAGCAAAAGGCATGAGCAAGACCCTGACGAATGAACAGATGCTGGCCCTGGCCGAGCACGTGGAAAACGCCGAGCTGAAAGCCCACGACATCACCAAGGTCACCAACGATTACCCGGATATGACCTTCGAAGACGCCTACGACGTGCAGTGGGAAATCCGCCGTCGTAAGGAAGCTCGTGGTAACAAGGTCGTTGGCATGAAGATGGGCCTGACCTCTTGGGCCAAGATGGCTCAGATGGGTGTGGAAACCCCCATCTACGGCTTCCTGGCGGATTACTTCAGCGTACCGGATGGCGGTGTGGTCAACACCAAAGAGCTGATCCACCCGAAAATCGAAGCCGAGATCGCCTTTGTGACCAAGGCACCGTTGCACGGCCCGGGCTGTCATATCGGTGACGTCCTGGCGGCGACCGACTTCGTGATCCCGGCGGTGGAAGTGATCGACTCCCGCTACGAGAACTTCAAGTTCGACCTGGTGAGCGTGGTGGCTGACAACGCTTCCTCCAGCCGCTTCATCACCGGTGGCACCATGGCCAATGTGGCCGACCTGGACCTGAAAACCCTCGGTGTGGTGGTCGAAAAGAACGGTGAAGTGGTGGACGTGGGCGCCGGTGCTGCGGTGCTGGGCCACCCGGCCTCCAGCGTGGCCATGCTGGCGAACCTGCTGGCCGAGCGGGGCGAACACATCCCGGCCGGTACCTTCATCATGACCGGCGGCATTACCGCAGCCATCGCGGTGGAGCCGGGCGATAACATCAGCGTTCGCTACCAGGGCCTGGGTACTGTCACGGCCCGGTTCGAATAAGGAGGCTTTATGCCCGTTGCCCAAATCAACATTCTGGAAGGTCGTACCGACGAGCAAAAGGAGATGCTGATCCACGAGGTAACAGACGCCATTGTCCGTTCCCTCGGAGCGCCGGTTGAAAGCGTTCGTGTCATTCTCAACGAGATGCCCAAGCAACATTTCGGCATCGGCGGGCAGTCGGCGGAAAAGCTGGGGCGATAAGCCCCGGCTATGGTTGCGGATTTTCTTTGGAGAAGGCACATGAGCAAACTTCCGGTGTTATTTGTCTCCTGCGATGCGGACAACATCCAGTCCCGGGAACAGGCCGGCTCAGGGCCTGCACGGATGATCTGGGGCAAGCAGTACAAAAGCGTGGTGGTGATCAGTACGAGCGCGGATCAAACAGCCCCGGAAATACTGCGACTGAAGGGGAACGGTGAAACCGCCGGTCGGGTGCGGGCGCTGTTGTCTTCGCAGGGACTGGCGCCGGAAGTGTCTACCCGGGAGGTGTCGAGTCGGCATGACCTGTTCCGGATCCTTCTGGCTGAGGAACCCGGCGAGCTGACGGAGCTTGTACTCAATACCGGTATGAGCGAGCTGGAGTACCGGCGTGTGGGGCTATGCCTGGAGGTGTTGCGGGAGCAGGATGTGCTTGTGATTTGTCTCGATGACAAAGCCTGCCATCGAGAAACTGATGGCATCTCCCTGCACGACAGGCATTTACGGGAGCTGCTCAGCGCCTGGGCTCAGGATCAGCAGTGGGGCGCGGTGATGTCGTTCAAAGGTGACGCCGCCGGCCCGGCCCAATCCAGACGCCTGGACGACCCAACGGTGTGCCTGCTGAATGCCGCGTTTACCCTGGGGGGCTCGCAGTTTCCGCAACGGATGTTCAGCAGTGGAATGAACAACGCGGCACAGATGCTGTCCGGGTTTGGCTGGATGAGATAGCAACCATGGATAACCACCAGGAACTCACACTCGTACAACCCTCGTTTTCGTTGACTGAACAAGCGTCGCTAAGTTTGCTTCAGGCCGCCATTAACAAGGCGGCAGAGCTGGGCATCAAAGCGACGGTGTCGGTTGTCGATGCCTCAGGGCGTCAGTTGGCCTTCCTTAAAATGGCGGGCTCCTTTCTTGTGTCTTCTGAACTGGCGCGGAAAAAGGCCATTACCGCCGCAGGTATGGGCCTCAACACGGTAGATCTTGAAAACGTGCTGGCGTCAGCCCCGCCCAGGGTTCTGGAAGGCCTCAACCAGGCCGGTGATTTCACCGTGATTGGCGGCGGTGTTCCGCTATACCGGAATGGCATTCTGGTCGGTGGCGTCGGGGTGTCGGGTGGCAGCGAAGATGAAGACATCGAATGCGCCCGTTTTGCAGCGCAGGTCCTGGCAAGTTGACGGCGCTGAGGGCCTGATATACTTGGGCAGTTGTCCCTGAAGTATATCTGACCAACGTCATGACGTATCGAGGTTACCTTGCCTGCTTTAAAGATTCTGATGATCGGTGCCGGCGGCATCGGAGGCTACTACGCAGCAAGGCTGGCTGAAGCTGGTCACCCGGTTGTGCTGACGGCGCGTGGTAGTCACCTTGAGGCACTGAAAGCAGATGGCCTGACCGTTGATTATGAAGGGCAGGTGCTCCGCATGTTCTTCCTGCCTGTAATCATCAAGAGCTCATTCGGGATTACCATCCGAATGATTTTGATCTGGTTGCCATTGCCCTCAAATCCACGGCGACCGGTGCCGTCATGACCGAACTTTGCGACTGGCTGCGTGCCGGTTCCGTACCGGTGCTGTCATTGCAGAATGGCGTTGATAACGAACCCCTGATTGCCGAAATGGTGGGTGAAGCGCGTGTGCTTGGTGGCCTCGCCGTGCGCATTGGTGGCCATATTTCCGAACCGGGTAAGGTGTTTGCCGAAGGCGTGGCCCAGATCGTGATGGGCGCCTGGCCCGCACAACAACCGAAAGACGACCCGCGTGCGGATCTTCTCAAGGTTCTGGAAGTGGCTTTCAACGAAGCCGGTATTCCCACCACCGTGACCAGGAACATTCGGTATGAACTCTGGCGCAAGCTGGTTATCAACAACGGGGTGAACCCGTTGTCAGCGCTCACTCATCTGGATACCCGCAGCCTGACTCATCACCCGGAATTCGGCAAGGTGGTGTACGGCATGATGGCGGAAACCGTTAAAGCCTCGGAAGCGGATGGTGTCAACCTGACCCGGCAAGACCTGGATGACATGTTCGAGCTGATCAGCAACTTCAACGCCATCAAAACCTCCATGCTGGTGGATAAGGAAAAAGGCCGCCCGCTGGAGCTGGACAGCATTGCCGGGGCGGTGCTGCGCCGGTGTGAACAACTGGGTGTCGATGCGCAGTATACGTTTACCGTGAATGCCTTGCTGCGCCAGCAGCAATAGGGCACCGATATGTTTGTCAAAACCAACACCACTGGCTTTGCAGATGCATTAACCCGCGAAGCAGAGGGGCTGGAAAGCCTTCGCGACGCGTTGGTGCAGGTTGGTGTTGAGCACCTGAGAATTCCGCAAGTGGCTGAGGTCGATCAGCATCAGCTGGTGATGACCCGGATCGTACCGGTTGCCCCGGACGACCGACGCCTGACCCTGCTCGGTGAAGGCTTGGCCCGGTTACACCAACAACAGCGGGAACACTACGGCTGGGGCCGGGATAATTACATCGGTTTGTCACCGCAACCCAATGAGTATATGGACTCCTGGGGGCAGTTCTTCGTGGTCCATCGGCTCGGCTACCAGATCAGCCGGATTGCAGACCCTGTTATCAGGGACAGATTTCAGCGCGTTCTTGACCAAGGCGGCGCTGCGCTTACCCGCTGGCTGGACAGCCACTGCGAGCACCCCAGCCTTCTGCACGGTGATTTGTGGAATGGCAACGTGTTGTTCGATCAAGACGGCCCTTGGTTAATTGACCCTGCGGTGTACCAGGGTGACCGGGAAGCGGACATTGCCATGGCGGAGATGTTTGGTGGCTTCGGTGCCGCCTTCTATCGTGCTTATGACAGCGTTTATCCCCGCTCGAAGGTTTATGCCACCAAGCGGGAGATCTACAACCTCTATCACTACCTGAATCACTACAATCTGTTTGGTTCAGGTTACCTTGGTGGGTGCGAGCGAGGTATGGCGGTGGTTGCCGAGTTTGAGAACTGATTACTCAAACGAAACCCGAGCGCCCGCCAACATCAGATTAGACCGACTACCCGCCCGCTCCATCACTGCCAGTTTGTACGACGCGTCCTCTTTGAATGTGTTGGCGTATTCACCGGGGATGTCTGCGGCGGTGGGAATGTCAGCCTTGAGAGGATTCACTGGCCGGCCATTCACATGCAGTTCAAAGTGCAGGTGAGGGCCGGTACTGCGTCCGGTGTTGCCAGACAATGCGATTCGGTCGCCCCGCTGAATGGATTGCCCTTTCTTAACCAGAATTCTATGAAGGTGCAGGTAGCGCGTTTTATAGGCGTTGCCGTGGTCGATGTCGATGTACTTTCCGGCAAAGGGGTGGTTACCCACTCTCTGAACGATGCCGTCACCGGTGCTGAAAATGGGCGTGCCGGTCGGTGTGGCCAGGTCAACGCCGTTATGGGGTGCGATGCGCTTGGTAACCGGGTGTTTCCGGTTGGGGTTGAAGTGAGAGCTGACCCGGTAAGGGGTTTTGGTGGGCCAGCGGCGGAAGGCAGGCAGCACGCTTTTGCCATCCTGGTCATAATAGTTGCCGTCTTCAAACCGGAAGGCGGTATGGGTGCGGGAGCCCCGTTTCAGGGAGACCGCCTCAACCCGGCTTTTGCCGGTGGTCTGGTCGTCCGTCATTTCATGGCTGACGATCACGGCAAACTGGTCGCCGGCCCTTAAATCACGCCGAAAATTTAGGCGGTACTCCAGTAACTGGCTGACCGAGGCAATCTGGTGTGCTGTCAGCCCGGCCTTCACTGCGGAAACGTAAAAACTGCCCTCAATGGAGCCCCTGAGCACTTCCGACACCCAATGGGTGTCCGCCTCCATTCTGCGGTACTCAAACTGGTCGTCGTCGGTTCGTGTGAAGAACACCGTGCGGGCAGCATCAATCTCCAGAGCCAGTTCGATGAACCGGTCCTGATCATCAAAAGTCAGCCGCAGCTGGGTACCCGGCTGCAGTGTCTCCAGAGCCAGGTATTCCACATCGGCTTCAAGAATCTTGTTCAGATCCGAGCCCGGCGCACCTGCCGAGCTGAAAATGCTGCTCAGGGTGTCGCCCGGCTGTACTTCATGGCGTTGGGTGCGGGTGTCTGGCCGCGATTCGGCAACCCCATCGGGCAGCGTTTCGGTGGTGGCAGCGGAATCCGCCGGAGTCACCAGAGGCTCAATCGGTAGGGCGGGTATCTTCGCTGAGGAACTTTGAGTAGACCAGAAACTGGCAACCAGCACCATGATAACGGTGATGCCAAGAAGTGTTTTGTGGGTTGGCGTGAATGCCTGGTGTTCTGCCATTGTTCAATAGTCCCTGCTTGCCCTGTCATCAATCGACTGAGTGGTCGGCAAGTCGTCAATCGGATTGCATACTGCACGCGCAAGCGTACTCAATGGGCAGTTTAACAGGTGATAGCAATAGGGTGGTAACCCCCGCGTTCTGACAGCGGTATCGGGGCGCAGGGGGGAAGTGCTTGATCGCCTCCAGGCTATTGTCTGGCGGAAAGTTTTACCGTCATTGCGCTGTAGCCGCGGACAAAGTTGGATTGTACGTACTCGGGCTCCGCCAACACGTCAATGCCGTCGAAGCGTTTCAGAATCTCCTCCCAGAGTATCCGCAGCTGCATTTCTGCCAGGCGATTGCCCATGCAGCGGTGCACGCCGAACCCGAAAGACAGATGTTTTCGAACGTTCTTGCGGTCGATGATGAACCGGTCCGGGTCTTGCTCAAAGGCTCGTTCGTCCCGGTTGCCAGAGGCATACCACATCACCACCTTGTCGCCCTGTTTGATGGTCTGGCCATTCAGGGTTACATCTTCTTTGGCAACACGGCGCATATAGGCCAACGGCGTTTGCCATCGGATGATCTCCGAGACCATGTTGGGAATCAGTTCCGGTTTCTGTTTGAGCTTGGTGAATTCCTCCGGGAACTGATTGAGTGCCAGCACGCCGCCGGTCATGGAATTGCGGGTGGTGTCGTTGCCGCCAATGATCAGCAGCACCATGTTGCCCATGAACTCCATGGGGCGGTTGATCATATCCCGGGTGTCGTCGTTGGCCAGCAGCAAGCTGATCAGATCGAACCCGGTTTCTTCGCCAGCGGCTTTCCGTGCTTCTTTCTCCCGCCACAGTGAGGACATCTGCTGCGCCATGTCTGCCGCGGCTTTGAAGAACTCGTCGTTGTTGGCATTCCCCCCGGTGGATTCCGGCGCGCCGGAGGCCACATCGGACCAATAAGCGAGTTTGTGGCGGTGCTCAAAGGGGAAATCGAACAGGGTAGCCAGCATACGGGACGTGAGTTCAACCGATACGCGCTGGACCCAGTCAAAAGGCTCATCCACCGGCAGGTGGTCCAACACGTCGGCGGTGCGGCTGCGTATCAGCGCTTCCATTTGTGCCAGGTTCTTCGGCGCCACCACGCCCTGCACGGCCTGGCGCTGGGCGTCGTGTTTGGGCGGGTCCATGGCAATAAAGGTTTCAATCTCAAGCCCCTCGGGCTGAGGCCCGATGGAAATGATGGGTTCCGCGGAGAACAGGTCATGGCGGGTGTCCACAAACAGGATGTCTTCATAGCGGGTGATCGACCAGAACGGGCCGAACGGACTGTGCTTCTGGAAATGCACCGGGCACTCATCCCGCAACCGCTTGAAATAGGATCGCCACAGGCCTTGCCGATACAGGAAGGGGTTGCTGACATCGATGTCTTGCACTGCCAGGGTCGACACATCCGGCAGCGGAACCTCCTGGAATACCGGCACGGCCCGGCTCCTGCCGGTCCGCTGTTTGACGTTCTGAACGGCGTGAGCGCCGCGGACTTGCCAGTGAACAGGAATAATCGCCGCAGCCTTATCCATAGCCGGCTTCAGTGCGGGCTCAATCAGTGAACTCAGAAGACTCATACAATACCTCGTTTAACTCCGTTGTTTGGTCATCGCCGGATTTGCGGCGCCGGCATCTACAACCCTGTTGGCCGCTTACATCTGAAACTCGGGCAGGCGCACGATCAGGCCATCCAGGGCTTCCGAGACGGTGACCTGGCAAGACAAACGGGAGGTGTCGGTTTTCTCCGGTGTGAGGCCGAGCATGCCCTGTTCATCGGCATTGATGTTGCCGGTGGCTTGAATCCAGTCCTGATCAACAATCACATGGCAGGTGCCGCAGGCACAGGCGCCGCCGCAATCGGCGTCGATTCCTGGGATGCCGTTATCAACGGCGGCCTGCATCAGTGTCTGGCCCTCGGCAATCTCGACCACATGGGTGGTGCCGTTGTGCTCGATAAATGTGATCTGACCCATAGGTGCTTTACCTCTGTTGTTTTTGGGGTTAGCTCAGTTAAGGCCAGATTACGTTCAGTGAGCGGTGGGTGGCAGGTCATTAATTGACAGGGTGGGGTCATTTGAAGACACTCAAAGTTGCGTCGTTCAGCACGGACAACCCGTTTTCAGGCGTTAACTTATGGATACAAGAACAATGATGCGCGACATTGACCTGAGTCAGCCGTGTATTCCCTCGAACTACAGCCGTTTGATTGCCCGGGAGCTGGGCTTGCAGGCCCGAGGCGTGTCAGACCTGCTGGCGATGACTCAGTTGTCGGTTGATCAGCTCCTGCAGGAAGACACCTTGCTGACCCCGCAGCAGCAACTGCAGATACTGCAAAACAGTTTGCAGCTGGCGAACGACGACACCTTCGGGTTACGCCTGGGCCGGCGCCTGACGTCGCCCACCCACGGTGCCATGGGGTTTCTGGTCAACAGCAGCCCGGACCTGCTGACGGCCATTCGGGCTTTTCAAGTCTTCCTGCCAACCCGGATGAACCTCGCCCGGCTGGAGATGGCCACCAGGGATGGCTGGCTGGAGCTGACCTGTCATTTTTATATGGCGCTGCCCGAGCGGCTGCTGCGAGTGCTGAGTGAGAGCTTTGCGGTGATCTTTTTTGATTGTGCCGAGTTTATCGTGGGCCGGCCGGTGACCGAGGTGGCGTGTGGTTTCCTGCATGAGGCGCCGGCTTACCGTGATTGCTACGCTGACTACATTCCCGGTGCGATTACGTTTGGTGCAACCTCCCTGGCGCTGAACATCCCGCTCGACGTGTGCAAGGAGCCCAATGCGTCCGCCAATCATGAGAACTACATGATGGCGCTAAAGCAGTGCGAAGGCATGCTGGCGCAACTGCGGTCAGATCGTGAGAGCTGCAAATACCAGGTACAGAAAATGATGCTTTCCCATCCGCCGGGCGTTTTGACCGAGGAAGAGGCAGCCGCCGCGCTGTTTATCTGCAAGCGCACACTGGCTAGAAGACTGAAAGCGGAAGGCACCAGCTTTCGACAGCTCAGGGACGGCATCCTGTCGCAGCAGGCGATCGGATATCTCCGCGACAGCTCGGTATCTGTTGAAGCCATTGCGGAGCTACTTAATTACCACGATGGCGCCAATTTCCGGAGGGCATTCAAACGGTGGTTTGGCGTTGCACCGGATCAGTATCGTCGTAGTGGAATGAGGCTGCAGTGATCGTCCCGGTCTGCCCTTGGTCACGCCAGGTGACGCTCAGCCCAAGCCAGATCTTCAGGTGTATTGATGTTGAAAAAATCGGCTTCATCAAACACCACCAGAACTTCATCCTGTGCTTCGGCCCATTGCCGGATTTTGCGTACGCCCTTATTCAGAGCATATCTCAAGTCATGCCGTTGCCCGACATGCCAACGACCAAAGGTTGGCTGGCGCATCAAGCCGAGCTTCGGATCCGGAGTCGCCGCCAACACCACCGGGTTATCATATGCGGATAATCGCTCGACCATGTCCATGGGAAAAAACGGAGTGTCCGCTGCCACGGTGATCAGCCATTCATGGCCATGTTCTGAAGCCCAGTCCATACCAGCAAGAATGCCGGCCAAAGGACCAGCATGGTCGGGGATAGAATCGGCGACGACGGGCAGTCCCAGGTCATCGAACCGGATCAAGTCCCCATTGGCGTTCAACACAACGGCGGCCACCTGTGGTGTGATTCTCTCGATAACACGATCAATTAACGATCGGCCTCCCAACATCAGCCGGCCTTTATCGCCCCCTCCCATGCGACTGGCCTGGCCTCCAGCAAGAATGACGGCACAGCTATTCATGCCTCGCGTCTTTCCGGAGCGTTGAGAGGTTGAGGGTGTCCTGAGTTTGCGGATACGAATTCAATTGTCATTTCAACCCTGGATATTTGAATCTGTCGAAGAGGCTTCGATCACGAAGGTGTATCTAAAGTCATTGAGTCAGTGCAAACATACCACGGATACAATTTGGACACAGGCAAACGAAAAAGGCCTGCGTTTTCACGCAGGCCTTTTAAAATATGGCGCGCCCGAGAGGATTCGAACCTCTGACCTCTGCCTCCGGAGGGCAGCGCTCTATCCAGCTGAGCTACGGGCGCATTCGAAACTGTTGGTTGCTCGTCAATTTCGAGTGCGCAATCTTACGTGCGCAGGGGGCGTCTGTCCAGCCCCTCGCGGTAACTCTGTTTTCACACCTTCGGCAGTTTCTGTTTCGGTGTGATACTGACCAGATCAGTGTCATTGCTGAGGGTGACTTCGCCGTCCTGTATCGACACCTGTAGCGTCATTGAGCGCTCCACCAGGCGAGCCAGTGCAGCGGTGTTCTCCGCGGGAAGATCGACGATGGTCAGGTTGCCAAATCTTTCCAGCTTGTTATGGTGTTTCTCCCACCACACCGGCACGGCACGGCCGCCGTAGGTATACAGAATCACCTGCTGCGACCGGTTGCAGGCTTTGCGAACCCGGTCTTCGTCTGGCAGGCCCAGCTCTACCCAGAGTTCGATGTCATCGGTCAGGGATTTCTGCCACAGCTCCGGTTCGTCATCGGTGCTCAGGCCTTTGGTAAATTCCAGCGTATCTGTGGCGTTCAGGGCAAAGGCCAGCAGTCGGATCATCATTCGCTCGTCGGTTTCTGACGGGTGGCGGGCGATGGTCAGATGGTGGTCGGCGTAGTAATGCCGGTCCATATCCGCGATATGGAGTGTGGCTTTGAAGATAGTGGCTTTCAGTGCCATTGAGCGTCCTGTGTTTGGGTGGCAGGGCAATAGTGTAGAGCAATTTTGACTTGGCAGGGCATGGCGGCATGTTGGTGTTGCGGGGTTTTCTGGTTCTGGTGGTGTTTTTTCTGCTGGGTGAGGCGGTGCGGGTACTGGTGGGGCTGCCCATCAGCGGCGGTGTTCTGGGTATGGTGATGGCAACGTTTACCCTGATGCTTCGCGGTCGGGTAACTGACGAGCTGGCGGCAGCCAGCCAGGGGCTGATATCGGTTCTGGTGTTACTGATCACGCCCGGTGTTGTTGGTGTGTTCTTTATTGCTGATCAGTTTGCCGGGCACTGGACAGCCGTGGTTGTGGCGTTGGTCGTAGGCACGTTGTTGAGTGTATTCACCACGTTGCTGTTGATGAAGAAACTGACGACAGAGCAAGCCCGAGGTGATCAACATGACTGATCAACCGGGCGGATTCAACGCTTTGCTGGCGGCCTGGACGGCTGGCCCCATGTTGTCTATTGGTCTTACCCTGGGCGCCTTTATCGTGGCCCAGTGGCTGTTTGCCAGGCTGCGGCGCCCGTTGTGGTTGCCGCCGGTGATGATTGCGGCGCTGTTGCTGGCGGCGGTGGTTGCCGCCAGTGGCCTGGGCTTTGAACGTTACGAGGCGGGTGCGCGCTGGCTAACGGTGCTGCTTGGGCCGGCAACGGTTGCACTTGGTATTCCCCTGTATCAGCAGATGCATCACATCCGGGCGCTGTGGCGGCCGATTATGGTGACTTTGCCCCTGGCCGCAAGCCTGGCGGCGATCTATGCCCTGGCTATTGCCTGGTTGATGGGGGCGGCGCCAATGGTGTTGGCATCACTGGCGCCGAAATCCGTTACGGCGCCCATTGCGATGGGAATCACTGAGGAGTTGGGCGGGTCGGTGTCGCTCACACTGGGCGGACTGCTGATCACCGGTGTGCTGGCCTCGTTGTTCGTGGACTGGTGCGCCCGCTGGCTCCGGATTACCGACCACCGAATCATCGGTTTTGCCCTTGGCCTCAATGGTCACGCCATTGGCACGGCCCGTGCGTTTGAGATCAGTCATACTGCTGGCGCCTTTGCGTCTCTGGGGATGGGGCTGACGGGTGTGTTCACGGCGTTGTTCCTGCCGCTGGCCTTCTGGATGATCTGATACATTTATTAGCAAAAAGTTAAGTACAAATGGTTGCAATTCTCGTTTGTAATGACAATAATTATTACTAACTTTTATGGCGTTAGTGAGAGACAGCTATGTACGTCTGCCTTTGCCACGGGGTAACAGATCGAGAAATCCGGGAAGCCGCTGAAGAAGGGGTATCCTCTATGCGTCAACTTGGCAAACAGCTGGGTGTGGGTACCCAGTGTGGCCGTTGCGCCTGTGCGGCCCGGGAAATACTCCGTGAGAGCCGGTCGCCGGATTACCTCTCGCTGGCGAACATGCTTGCCCAACCGGCCTGACTGTCTCGTTATTCCCCCGTATTTTCAATTGCGACCTTTTTACAGTCGCGGTTTTTTATCGGCACTTAACGGTCTATTCTTGTGTGGTAAGGCATTCAACACACAAGGAACCCGGTTATGAAAGGCGATAAGAAAGTCATCCAATACCTCAACAAGGCTCTTGCCAATGAGCTGACTGCCATCAACCAGTATTTCCTGCACTCCAGAATGTACAAGGACTGGGGCATCACGAAGCTTGCAGAAAAGGAATACGAAGAGTCCATCGACGAGATGAAGCACGCCGACGAGCTGATCGAGCGTATTCTCTTTCTTGAGGGGCTGCCTAACCTGCAGGACCTGAACAAGCTGCTTATCGGTGAGAACGTGGAAGAGATGCTCCAGTGCGACTTGAAACTGGAGTTGGCTGGCCATGCAGACTACGTCGAAGCCGTTGCCTACTGTGATCAGGTCAAGGATTACACCTCCCGGGAAATCTTCCGCCGTATTCTGGAGAGCGAAGAAGAGCACATCGACTGGCTGGAAACCCAGCTGGACATGATTTCCCAGATGGGCATCCAGAATTATATTCAGCTGCAGTCCGGTGCATCTGAGTAACATCCGACCGGCACTCGCCATAACGGGCGCGTGCCGGGTTTCATTTGCCCGGTTTTTTCGGTCTGAGTCCCCGAAATCGCCTGATAACGGTTAGAATGTTCCGGTTGGCGTTCTGAATCATCCGGATCCTGCCGGATACCACTGACCGGGAGACTGCAATGGACCTGTCCTGTTTCAAGGCCTACGACCTTCGTGGCCGAGTACCTGATCAACTCAACCCCACCCTGGCAGAGAAAATCGGCCGCGCCTATGTGGAGATCACCGGCGCAAAGAAAGTGATCGTCGGCTACGACATCCGCCTGTCCAGCCCAGATATCACCGAGGCTCTCAGCTCCGGCTTGATGGCCGCGGGTGCCGATGTTTATGACATCGGCCTGTGTGGCACCGAGCAGGTGTATTTTGCCACCAGCCACTACGGCATGGACGGTGGCATCATGGTCACTGCCAGCCACAACCCGAAAGATCACAACGGCATGAAAATGGTTGGCCCCGAGTCACGGCCGATCAGCTCCGACAACGGCCTGAACGACATTCGGGACCGGGTTCTCGAGCCCTTCGCCAACGCCCCGGAACAAGGCCGTTACGAAACGCTGGAAGTGATGAGTGCCTACGTAGACCACCTTCTGGGCTACATCGATGCGGCCAGCCTCAAGCCCATGACCATCGTCTGCAACGCGGGTAACGGTGGTGCGGGACTGGTGATTGACGAACTGGAACAGCACCTGCCGTTCGAGTTCGTGAAAGTGCACCATCAGCCGGATGGCCAGTTCCCCAACGGCGTACCCAACCCGATCCTGCCGGAGAACCGCACCACCACCGCCGACGCCGTGATCGAACATGGCGCCGCCATGGGCATCGCCTGGGACGGCGACTACGACCGCTGCTTCTTCTTCGACGAAAACGGCCGGTTCATTGAAGGCTACTACGTCGTGGGCCTGCTGGCTGACCAGTTCCTGCGCAAGACCGGCGGTGGCAAAGTCATCCACGACCCCCGCCTCACCTGGAACACCCTGGACCTGGTCAAAGCCGCTGGCGGCCAAGCCATCGAAAGCAAAACCGGCCACGCTTTCATCAAGCAGAGAATGCGCGACGAAGACGCCGTCTACGGCGGCGAAATGAGCGCCCATCACTACTTCCGCGACTTCGCCTACTGCGACAGCGGCATGATCCCCTGGCTACTGATCGCCGAACGCCTGTGCCATTCCGGCAAACCCCTGTCGTCCCTGATCGACGCCAGAATAGAAGCCTATCCGGCCAGCGGCGAAATCAACCGCACCATCCACGATCCCGCCAAAGTCATCGCCGCCATCGAAGCCAAATACAGCCCCGGCGCCAAAAACGTCAGCTTCGTCGATGGCCTGAGCATCGAATTCGACAACTGGCGCTTCAACCTCCGGATGTCAAACACCGAACCGGTGGTCCGCCTGAACGTGGAATCAAGGGCAGACAAAGCGTTGATGGAAGAAAAAACGGAAGAACTGTTGCAGGAAATGGACAGGTTGAACACCAACTAAAGCGCAAGCAGGAAACCAGGGAAAGTCTCTGGGGCAAGATAGAGGGGGAGCCTTCCAAAACAATCAGGAAAGCCACGGTTTCCGTTTTGGAAGGCTCCCCCTCTATCTTGCCTGACTCCTAACCCTAAGGTTTCCGTTTTGGAAGCCTTACTCCATACCCCCTGTCTTGCACTAAACCTACAGCCAGTTGTTCAACATAATCCCCACCCCAAACCGCTCAATACGCTCATTATAATCAATCAAACTCTCCCCATACCCGTTGTAGTACTGGAAAAAGCCCTTCAACGTATCCCCCATAGGGAAACTGTAGCCAAACTCCACCGACGTCCGATTGGTAGAGCGCATATTGTTCAAAAGCTTCAGCGAGAACGTGCGATCCTCCGTCAGCTTATAAACCGCATGGTAACTGGCATGCCCCAGATACTTCTCAATATCTGAGTTGTCGTCATCGCTGCTGCTTTCTGGCAGCCGGTACCATGGGTTTACCATGAACAGCCAGCGGTCGTAGCTGTAGGCCGCCGCACCGGTGATCCGGTTCCAGCTGCGGGAGCGAGGCTCTGACTGGCCATTGGACTGATGATTGAAACCAAGGGAAACCGCGCTCAGCGTTCCCGGGCCGATATCCCAATTGAGGCGGTGACGGAAGAAAATCTCCGGCTCGTAATTGGTTTCCCGGAACGGAGCCGAATCTTTGGTGTTGTATACCTGCCAGTAGGATTGCTGGGTATAACCGAACCAGAAGGTTGTGCGGTCGTCGAAGATACCGGTCAGAAGGGGAATCTTGAAGCTGATCTGGTATTTCGCTTCTTCCTGCTCCAGACCATAGTCATACCCGCCTGTGCCCAGTCGCGGGCTGACCGGC
This sequence comes from Marinobacter sp. NSM, assembly GCF_052380025.1. Lineage (NCBI taxonomy): Bacteria > Pseudomonadati > Pseudomonadota > Gammaproteobacteria > Pseudomonadales > Marinobacteraceae > Marinobacter > Marinobacter sp. NSM. The sequence goes on along the minus strand of NZ_JBQTCK010000002.1, from coordinate 173,735 downwards.
CTCGGGTTGGGGTCGTCTACATAGGTGATCGGCAGAATATAGTTTGGCCGGTGAGTAACAAAACTGCCTGTGAAGGAAAAAATCGCCTTCTCGGCGGTCAGGTAATTATCCACCAGCGCGGCCATCACGCCGGCATCTGGGTCATCGCCGAGGGCTTCGCTGACCGTCTCCTCCCGGCTGACATCATCGGCGACCAGGGCCGCTGCTTCCTCATCTGCCTGCTGTAACGCCTGGTCGTCAGCAGACTCTCTGGCCGCCTCCGGATCATTCTGGGCGTCGTAGCAGGCCAAGCGCTGGATGCCATCACGGATAAGGGCGCAGTTGACCCGTTCACTATCATCCCCGGAGTTTGCCTGGGCGGAGACTGACGAGCTGGCCGCCAGAAGAACCATGGTCAGTACAGCGCCTGACAATCCATGTCCATATCTTTTCATCAGAGCGCCTCAGTTTGTGGTGGTCAGGCTGAGCCAGGTATTGGCAATACTGTAAACCCAGACGCCGAGGAGGCTCAGGGCGAGGAGAACAAAAATCAGCTTGTGCCGGGTGTTGCCTTCGTTGCTGGCCGATGCCACCCAGCGCAGGTACATCAGGCCGATAAAGCTCAAAAACACGCCGAGGCTGGCCACCGCCGGAACAAGCAGCCAGACAGCGCTGACCGGCGTCTCAGCGGTGGACTGGTTGCCAAACCAGGCCATCGAAACCAACAGGATCGCCAGGCTCGAAAACTCAACGATCAACAGCGGTTTGCGCAGGCGGTGGGGGTTGTTGTAAGACATGCGACTCCCTGTTCTGGCCGAAATAATGTTAAACCACACGGTTAGTAGGTATGGTAACCGCAAATAGAGATAGTTCCGTTATAGCCTACGAAACTGTCACTAAAATGGTTGAAATCAAATTCTGTTTCTGGCCTTTGGTTTTTTTGCGGGGGCTCAACCGCTATAATGCTGCCACCGAAAGATTATAACGCTCAAATGCGAGGTGCATTGTGAAGATGAAGAGAGTCCTGGCTGTTGTTGTTCTGGGTTTTGGCCTGGCCGCTGGTGCTGCACTGGCAAGTGTTGAAGATGAGATCCGTAACCGCATCAAACCGGTAGGCCAGGTGTGCCTGCAGGGTGAGGAATGTGGTGAAGCAGCAGCTGCTCCGGCCGCCGCCAGCTCCGGCCCGCGCTCCGGTAGCGAAGTTTACGATGCAGCCTGTATGGCTTGCCACACCACCGGTGCCGCCGGTGCTCCGGTTATCGGCAACGCCGATCAGTGGGCGCCTCGCATTGACAAGGGCATGGACACCCTGATTGATCATGCCATTAACGGCTTCAACGCCATGCCGGCCAAAGGCGGCTGTGCCAGCTGCTCCGATGAGGAAATCGTTGCTGCTATTGAGCACATCATCGATCAGAGCCAGTAATCTGGCTTGAGAATCTCTGGTTGAATAAAACAGCCCCTTACAAAGGGGCTGTTTTATTTTATGCAGGTCAGTGGTGGTCGTCCTTGGGTAGTGGGTTTCTGGTTAGCCGCCCCTTGATCTCAGACTGAGCGCCCGAATCAGTCATAACGGGAATTCGCCAGAGTCGCTCCCCGTCTTCAACGCCCAGGCGTGGATCCAGCCAGCCAAAGCTGGGCGTTGCAGACACCTTTACCCAGGAGCTGTCCTTGTTGCGGCTGCTGACCATGCCCGGTCTTGCCTCGCTCAGGCCGGGCCAGTCCGCGCTCGAACGGTTCGCCATCACGCCTTCCGGGCTGAACCTCAGCAAACCTTGGCCTTGTGTGTCCTCTACGGTAAGAACATTGCTCCCACGGTAAGACACCAGGATGCCCGGTTGTGGCGCATCCAGGATAACCGCAGACAGCCCGGGAATCGCTGCAGACTGCCTGATGCTCGCCTGAATGATGTGTTCGGGCGCGTTGTCTACCTCAACGGCTCCGTGCGCCAGCAAGGTTGAGGGTAAAGCTGAGCCTAGCAGTGCAAACATTGCGGCCTTAGCCAATGTCAGCGCCTTTTTCGTCATCTGCATGATCGCCTCCTTAGCTGGATGCGCCAGGCAACAGCTCAAGCATGTCCCGGCCCAGCTGCGCCATGGTGGTATCGCCCTGGCACTGGAGCGCGTCGTTCATCACGGAAATCGGTGCGGAAACCGAGGGTACCCGACCCTCCGGCGTAGACTTGCTGACAAACAGCATGTATTGCCCGGCAGGCACCACGCTCTGTTTGCTTGGCATTTCCAATTGCAGGTTACGTCCGTTGCGAGCCTTAACCGGCAACTCAATGGCCCGCTGATCGCCATCGATCAGGTGAGTCATCACGGTTCTCCGGATCAGCAACACCTTGTCGATGTTCTGGGCCTGGTCCACTTGAATGGTAAAGCTATCGCCAACACTGAGTTGCTCCGGTGCAGACAAAATGGTCGGCCGATCGTTACGCATGGCGTAGGGCGGTGTGTAGATCTCGAAGCTTGGGTCCCGGCCATCGTTTGGGGACAGTCCGAAGTCTTCCAGGCTGATGTGAGACAAATACGCCGTGTTGATCGGAGCGTGGCCGCCAATCATCACCCGGCCATCGGCCATCAACACCGCGGTGTTGTGATAGGTTCTTGGGCGATGGCCGCTGGCCATTTCGGTCCAGGTTTCGGTGTCCGGATCAAATCGCTCCGCGGTCATGATGGCGCCTTCAAGCCCCGGTAATACGACGCCGTCTCGGGTGCCACCACTGAATACCATTACGCTGCCATCGGGCATTACCACATTGGTGCCATACCAGCGTGGCTGGTTCAGGGCGCCGGTCAGCCGTGATTCGTAGTCAATCTGGTCACCATTGGTTTCAATCCGGTCAATCCGGCTTTGATCCGTGGGCAGGTAACCGCCGGGGCTGGTCAGCAGTGCGTAACTGGGCACACCGCCGGCTGTGAGTAATTCAACGTCGTTGTACTCGCCGTTTTCGTCTGGTTTCAATGGCAGCATGGTTGAGGAGGTGGACCCTCGCATGCCGCCGCCGATGGCTTTAACCAGCGTGTCGGGTGTCAGGACGGAATCGTCCGGGCTGGTCAGCAGATCTGTGACAGAGCTGATCAGTCCATCCGTACTGGATAACAGGTCTTCGGTAAACGACTGGAGTTGCTCTGCCGTCAGGTTGGTCAGGTTGAGCGTGCTGGCAAGCTGCCCTAACCCGATTTCATCCAGCCGCAACGGCAGGCCGGCGTAGCCAATGTCGTTCCAGCGCTGGCTGGCAGGGTCAAAGGTGGCAACGATGTTCCAGAGCGCCTGGTCATAGCCCTGGCCAAAGGGATTGAAAGCCTGCCCGCCGGCGTTGTAGAGCACGTGGCCGTTAGGCAGCAGGTGCAAGCGGGGGTATAGCGGCAGTGAGCGGTCTGCGGTGCTGGGGTTCTGGTTCCATACGCCGGTGCAGGGGTTGAAGGTTTCCGTTTGCACCACGTTGCGACCGGAGTTGAGGGGCTCCTCGGGATAGACCGGCTTCAGCAGTTTGGTGACGCCACTGGCAACAAAGATCTTGCTGTCTGGCAACGTGACCATCGAGGGATACCAGCGGCCGAAGTTCATGTCTCCCGTTTGCCGCCAGGTATTGGTGGTCGGATCGAAGATACGGGAATTCTTGATGCCTTCCAGCTCAGCTACCCCCAGGGGTAAGCCATCAATGCCCGGTTCGGAATAATAGTCGGTGCCGCCGACGGCCATGACACTGCCATCGGCTAACCCGATCACATCAGAGCAGAACAAGGCCCCATCGTTCCGGTCAGTGTTGTCGGCGGTATCCAGCAAACCGTCCAATGGTGTTCCGCCTAGCAATGTCTCGCTGTCGTTTCCGTCCGGGTTGGCGCCACCTCGCAGCGGGGAGGGTTTCAGCCAGTCAGGGCGATCGTCGTTACCCAGTGATAGCACGCGTGTCTGGTCGTTTACCGATACCTCGCCGAACTCCGCGACAATGGACAGCTCAACGTTCTCGGTTCCCTCCAGTGCATTCAGGTAGAGAATACGGTCGTCAGGAAGCAGCGCCATGGTGCCGGCCGCCGGCTTGCATTCCTGCAGGCCGTCTTCGGTGGTGATGCACTTTTCGTCGGTTTCGACCACTTCCCCATCCACCACGATGGTGGGTTCGGCGAACGGTGCGCTGAACACGCCGATAGGTGAGTAATTCTCCGGGATGGCGGGCAGCGGCCTGGGCGACGGTTGGGCCGCGTCTGCGACTGCTGGCGCCTCGGTGCTTGGGTTGGCGGTATCGCCCGATTCAGCACCGTCACCGCCGCAGGCTGAAAGATAGGCGGCGCCCAACAAAATGGGGATGCCCCGGTATAAACCGATTCTTGTTCTACTCATCGTATGCTCCCTTGTCTTGTATTTGTTTGGCATGCGGTGGTCTATACGACCACAATCTATGTATACGAAGGGGAGCGGGTAAAGTTTCAAAAGACGTAATATTGTCTGACAGTATTACTCGCGGAGGTCGCCCAGCAGGGCGCTCAGGGTTGCCTTGCCTTTCTTCTGGTTGACCTCTTCGTCCTGGTCCCCGAGACCTTCCCAGCGAACATCGTCTTCCGGCAGCTCGTCCAGAAACCGGCTGGGAATGGTTTCCAGTTTCTCGCCGTACTGTTTGCGTGAGGCGGCATAGGTCAGTGCCAGGGTTTCCCGGGCCCGGGTGATACCCACATACATCAGGCGACGCTCTTCTTCGATGTTGCCCTCCTCAATGCTGGTACGGTGCGGCAGGATTTCCTCTTCCAGGCCCATGATGAAAACATGGGGGAACTCCAGGCCCTTGGAGGCGTGCAGGGTAAGCAATTGCACCTTGTCGCTGTCGTCTTCCTCCTCCCGCTGCTCCATCATGTCGCGCAGAATGAGTTTGGCGATGGCATCTTCTATGCCCAGTTCATCGGCGGTCCCCTTGCCGTCGTCCAGCATACGCTGGATCGATTCCACCAGGTACCAGATGTTCTCCATCCGCCGTTCGGCCTGCTTCGGGCTGCCGGAATGCTGGTGTAGCCATTCCTCGTATTCAATGTCGGTGAACAGCTGCTTGATCACCGGTATCGGATTTTCGGAAAACAGCCGTTCGCAGGTTTTGTCCGCCCAGTGGGCAAAGCGGCGCAGCCTGTCCAGGCCTTTCTCGGTGACATGGGTTTCCGCGCCCATATCGCCCAGTGCCTTGAACAGGCTGACGTTGCGAGCGCGGGCATAATGGCTCAGCTGTTCCAGGGTGCGCGGGCCAATCTCCCGACGAGGCACGTTCACCACCCGCAGGAAGGCGGCGTCGTCATCCGGATTGATCATCAGGCGCAGGTACGACATCGCATCCTTGATCTCGTTCTTGGAGAAGAACGATTGTCCTCCGGAAATCCGGTAGGGAATCTGATACGCCTGCAGCTTCATTTCCAGCAACCGGGCCTGGTGGTTGCCCCGGTAGAGTACGGCAAAGTCTTTGAAATCGAGCCCGTTCTTCAGTTTCTGGTCCAGGATCTCCGTGGCCACCCGCTCGGTTTCTGCGTCTTCGTTACGGCAACGGATGATGCGGATTTCCTCACCAATCGTGTGGTCACTCCACAGGGCCTTCTCGAACACGTGGGGGTTGTTGGCAATCACCGTGTTGGCGCTACGCAGAATCCGGCCGGTGGAGCGGTAATTCTGTTCCAGCTTGACGATCCTCAGGCTCGGAAAGTCTTCCTTGAGCTGCGCCAGGTTCTCCGGCCGGGCGCCGCGCCAGGCGTAGATGGACTGGTCATCATCGCCCACCACAGTGAACGCCGCCCGCTCTGCGACCAGTTGCTTGACCAGTTCGTACTGGCACACGTTGGTGTCCTGATATTCATCTACCAGCATGTAACGAATTTTCCGGCGCCACTTGGCCAGTACTTCCGGGGTGTCACGGAACAACTGCACGGGCAGCAGGATCAGGTCGTCAAAGTCTACTGCGTTATAGGCTTTCAGATACTCGTTGTAGTGTTTGTAGATAATGGCTATCCGCTGTTCCCGCTCGTCTGCGGCTTTGCTGTAGGCCTCTGTCGGGCTACGCATGGCGTTCTTCCAGGACGAGATGGTCATCTGAACATCGTTCAGCTCGTCGCCGGCCTCGGCGCTGGCTTCCCGCATCATCAGGTCTTGCAGCAGCGCCTTGGCATCTTCGGCATCGAAGATCGAAAAACCGGGGTGGTAGCCCAAATGAGTATGTTCCTCCCGGATAATGTTCAGGCCAAGGTTATGGAAGGTGGACACGATCAGCCCCCGGGCCATACCACGATCAACAATCCGGCTGACCCGTTCCTTCATTTCCCGGGCCGCCTTGTTGGTGAAGGTCACTGCCGCAATGTGTCGCCCGGGAATGCCCAGCTCTTCAATCAGATAGGCGATCTTGCGGGTGATCACACTGGTCTTGCCACTACCGGCTCCGGCCAGCACCAGCAGAGGGCCTTCGGCGTAGCGAACCGCTTCGCGTTGTCTCGGGTTGAGCTTGTTCACAATGTAGAGACCAAATAGGGAACCCTGGAGAGGTTTTTAGCGTGGAGCTATTCTACACCAGCCAGACTTTCTGTACCTTGGCGATCTATCAGCTATGCTTCCTAGAATGGACTTTGCTGTTGGCCGACACATGGATTTTGCTCGATGACACTGTCTCTGGACACCAGACCTGATCGTCTACGCCTGCTGGTGCTGACCCCGGAATACTCGGATTTTCTGTGGTTATCTGCGCTGCTGGACGACGATCCGGAAATCAGTCCGGACGCCATATGGTGCCCGGACCTGGTGGATTGTGATGATCTTATCCGCAACGCCAGTTTCGATGTCATTGTCTGGGACTGCATTTTTCACGGTGGTGACGAACAGGCCTTTCTGCAGTACCTGTCCGTATCCAGTGAAGACAAACCGGTGCTAGCGCTGAGCGCGGAACCCTGTAACGAGCGTGCAGGAGAGCTGCTGCGTGACGGTGCATCCGATTATCTGTGCCGGCAGACTCTGGATCGCTGGAACTTCCGTCGGGCAGTGAAGTATCTCTGGTATCGGGTGCAGCTGTCCGAGTCGGCCCACGGCCAGTTGGGCCGTGAGGTGGCAACCGGGTTTATCAATAGGGACCTGTTCTTTGATCGCCTGCAGCAGGCCCTGTTGCGGGCGGAGAGAGCTGGCCACCGGCTGGCACTACTGCACCTCAATGTCGATGATTTTCGCAGTATCAACGAATCCTTCGGTTATCAGAAAAGCGACCAGTTAATGTTCCGGCTGGCGGAGCGGCTGCGCCAGAAGATGCGCCGGGTGGATTCGCTGATGCGCATCGGCGGCGACGAGTTGGCGATTATTATCGAGAAGGTGGAAGACTCGCTCGATATTACCCAGATTATCCGTAAGGTGGTGGTTGCACTGGATGAGCCGCTGACGGTTGACGGTCAGATGATTGTGGTCAGCGCCAGCCTGGGCGTGGCCACCTATCCCGAGGCGGGCGACAGCCCCGAAGAACTGCTGAGACGGGCCAACCGGGCGATGTTCGAGGCCAAACGGGACCCGGGTACCAGTTATCGGTTCTATGACCGGCAGTTACATATTTCTGCTGGCTACCAGCTCCGGCTGGAAGCGGATTTGCGCAACGCTTTACGCGGTAAAGAGCTGGAGCTCTACTATCAACCAAGAATCGATCTGGCGACCGAAGAGGTTCGTGGCGTCGAGTGTCTGCTGCGCTGGAATCATCCCAAACGAGGACTGGTGGGGCCCGACGAGTTCATACCGGTGGCGGAGCGCAGTGGCCTGATTGTACCCATTGGTTACTGGGTTATAGAGCAGGCCTGCAAGCGCCTGCAGGAAAGCGCCGAAATGGGCTTTCCCGGCCTGGTGTTTGCGGTCAATCTGTCGTTCCGTCAGTTCCACGACCGCAAAATGACCGAAACCATCTTCCGAATCATCTTCAACGCCAATGTCGACACCAGCCTGCTGGAGCTGGAACTGACCGAAAGCGCCATGATGCATGATCCGGATTACGCCCAGCGATGCCTGCGGGAACTCAATCAGCTAGGCATCAGCTTTGCCCTGGATGACTTCGGTACCGGTTTTTCATCCCTGAGCAATCTGCAACACCTGCCCATTTCCCTGGTGAAAATAGACAAATCCTTCGTCCAGGAACTGGGGCAGTCGGCGGATGCCGAGCACATCATCCGGGCCATCATCAGCCTGGCCCACAGCCTGCAGATCAGCGTGGTGGCGGAGGGTGTTGAAACCGAAAGCCAGCTGGAATTCCTGCGCCAGCAGCACTGTGATGAGATCCAGGGCTATTACTTTGCCCGCCCCATGCCCTGGAATGACCTTGTACAATTCCTGAACCACCGTAACCAGTCCGCTTGCCTGCAGCAGTAAGCCGCTGTACCTTTGCGCATTAATTCCGAACGCGATAATACACAGAGGTTGCATGAACAGTATCTCCCGGCGCATTGCCGACGAACTCGGCGTACGCGAGCAACAGGTTAATGCCACCGTTGCCTTGCTGGATGAAGGGGCCACCGTTCCGTTTATTGCCCGTTACCGGAAAGAGGTAACCGGCTCGCTGGATGACAACCAGCTGCGAACCCTGGAAGAGCGTCTTCGTTACCTGCGCGAGCTGGAAGACCGCCGCGGCACCATCCTCAACAGCATTGATGAGCAGGGCAAGCTTACCGATGAGCTGCGCGCAGCCATCCAGGAGGCAGACACCAAGAACCGCCTGGAAGATCTGTATCTGCCCTACAAGCCCAAGCGCCGCACCAAGGCCCAGATTGCCCGTGAAGCCGGGCTGGAGCCCTTGGCTGACGCCCTGTTTGGCGACCCCACGCTGGCCCCGGAAGCCACCGCCGCCGGTTACCTGAACCCGGAAGCTGGCGTGGCAGACACCAAAGCCGCGCTGGAAGGCGCCCGCCACATCCTTATGGAGCGGTTTGCCGAAGACGCCGAGTTGCTGGGTTCGCTGCGTGACTTCATCTGGCAGGAAGGTCAGTTGAAAGTCACCGTAGTGGACGGCAAGGAGAACGAAGGCGCCAAGTTCCGGGATTACTTCGATCACGTGGAACCCCTGAAAAAGGTACCGTCACACCGGGCCCTGGCCATTCTGCGCGGACGTAACGAAGGCATACTGACTTACTCGCTGGTGGTGGGGGATGTCGAAGATGATCGCCGCCAGCCCCATCCTGCCGAGCAGAGGATAGCCGCGCGCTGGGGTATTCGGGATAACGGCCGGGCCGCCGACCAATGGCTGTCGGAAGTGGTGCGCTGGACCTGGCGGGTGAAGCTCTCTACCCAGATTGAAACCGACCTGATGTCTCAGGTAAGAGAAGCTGCTGAGGCCGAAGCCATCAACGTGTTTGCCGCCAACCTCAAAGACCTGTTGTTGCTGGCCCCGGCCGGCCCCCGGCCAACCCTGGGCCTGGACCCCGGTTTGCGTACCGGCGTGAAAGTCGCGGTGATCGACGGCACCGGCCAGGTGGTGGACCACGGGGCCATCTTCCCCCATGCGCCCCAGAACAAATGGGAGCCCTCCATCGCCCAGCTGGCGGCCTGGTGCCAGAAATACCAGATTGAGCTGGTCGCCATCGGCAACGGCACCGCGTCCCGGGAAACCGAGAAGCTGGTGGGCGACCTGTGCAAACGCTATCCGGAACTGAAGCTGGCCCGTATTGTGGTGAACGAATCTGGTGCGTCCATCTACTCCGCCTCGGAATTTGCCTCAAAGGAGCTGCCGGACCTGGACGTTACCATCCGTGGTGCGGTGTCCATCGCCCGCCGCCTGCAGGACCCGCTGGCGGAACTGGTAAAGATCGAACCCAAGTCCATTGGGGTTGGCCAGTACCAGCATGACGTTTCCCAGGTGCAGCTGTCCCGTAGCCTGGATGCAGTGGTTGAAGACTGTGTAAACGGCGTTGGGGTCGACCTGAATACGGCTTCCGTGCCTCTGCTTACCCGGGTATCCGGCCTGAACCCGAGCATTGCCCAGAATATCGTCGATTTCCGCAACCAGAACGGCAAGTTTGTCAGTCGCAAGCAGCTGTTGAAGGTCTCCCGCCTGGGTGAGCGCACCTTTGAGCAGGCGGCTGGCTTCCTGCGTATTGCTGGCGGCGACAACCCGCTGGACCGTTCCTCGGTGCACCCGGAAGCCTACGGTGTGGTTGAGGCCATCGCGAAGGGTAATGGTCGCAAGGTGGAAGGCATCATTGGCGACTCGGCGTTTCTGCGCAGCCTGAACCCTCAGGACTATGTTACTGAACAGTTTGGCCTGCCAACCATCAAAGACATCATCTCCGAACTGGAAAAGCCGGGCCGCGACCCGCGCCCCGAGTTCCGCTTTGCCAACTTCGAGGAAGGGGTGGAAACCCTGAATGACCTGAAACCAGGCATGGTGCTGGAAGGTTCGGTAACCAACGTCACCAATTTCGGCGCTTTTGTTGACATCGGCGTGCATCAGGACGGCCTGGTGCACATCTCCGCCCTGTCTCATACTTTCGTAAAAGACCCGCGCGAAGTGGTCAAGGCCGGTGATATTGTTAAGGTCAAAGTGATGGAAGTGGACATTCCCCGTAAACGCATCGGGCTGTCCATGCGTATGGATGACCAGCCCGGTGCCGAGACCCAGGCCAAGCCAGCCCGGGGCGCCGACCGCAACGCAGGTCGCTCCGGTGGTCGCAAACCCCAGGGTGGTCAGGGCCAGGCGCAGGGCGCCATGGCGGGTGCGTTGGCGCAGGCGCTGGCCTCTGCCCGCAAGAACGGTCGTTAAATCACCTTATCGATTCAACGCGATTGCTCCTCACGAGGGGGCAATCGCGCCAACAGGAGCTCACCATGGCTGAATCCCGCCACTCCCTGTTTCACCAGTTTGCGGCCAGCGATTGGGACGGTTTTCTCAAAGGGGTCGAAAAAGAAGGCCTTCGCGTGGATGCCAATGGTTTCATTGCCCAGACACCGCACCCGGAGGCGCTGGGCTCGGCCCTGACCCATCCACGGATCACCACCGATTATTCCGAAGCCTTGCTGGAGCTTATCACCCCGGTATTCAGCTCCACTGAGGCCATGCTGGCATCGCTGCGAGACACCCACCGGTTTGTTCAGCAGAATCTCGGTGACGAAGTGTTCTGGGCGGCCAGCATGCCCTGTGAGATTGATGGCGATCAGAGCATTCCCATCGCTGAATATGGCCGCTCCAACATTGGTCAGCTCAAGCATGTCTATCGGCAGGGGTTGGCTGTGCGTTACGGTCGCATCATGCAGAGTATTGCCGGGGCCCACTACAACCTGTCGTTACCCGACAGTTTCTGGAATAAATGGCAGCAACTGACCGGTAATCAGGATGCCCTGAAGGATTTCAAATCCGACCAGTATTTCTGGTTGATCCGCAATTTCCGCCGCCGAAGCTGGCTGTTAATGCTGTTGTTCGGTGCATCCCCAGCCCTGGACGCCAGTTTCGTTGCCGGCGTGAAGCATGACCTAAGCCGGTTTGACGAGAGAACCTGGTATGGCAAACACGCCACGTCGCTGAGGATGGGTGATCTGGGTTACCACAACAATGCCCAGGCCTCTCTCAACATCTGTTTCAACGAGCTGGACACTTACACACGTACCCTGGATCAGGCTATCCATACCAATTGGCCGGCCTATGAAGCCATTGGCACCCGTCGTAACGACGAGTTTATTCAGATCAACACCAGCGTGTTGCAGATTGAGAACGAGTATTACAGCGCCGTTCGTCCCAAACGCACCACCGAGCGTGCTGAGAAGCCTATCCAGGCGCTGGATGCTCGTGGGGTGGAATACATCGAGGTACGTTGCCTGGATCTGGACCCATTCTCGCCGGTAGGGGTCAACCGGGCGCAGATCGATTTTCTGGATCTGTTCCTGCTTGACTGCCTGCTGACCGATTCTCCCCGCATCGGAGATGACGAATGTCAGCGGCTGGATGACAACTACAAAGATGTGGTGGCATCAGGCCGCTGGCAGGAGCTGGGGGTGTGCCAGGGTGGCCAGCGGGTGCCGGTGGGTAATGCTGCCCGTGAGTTGCTGGATCGCTTGCAGCCGCTGGCGGAGTTGCTGGACAGCTGGGGTCAGCACGAGACCTACCGTTCAGCCCTGGCAGCCCAGCGTGAAAAGTTGCAGGGGCAGGAATGGTCTGTGCCATCGGCCCGCGTACTGGCGTCGATGGAAGCCTCCGGGCTGGGTCACCGGGACTGGGTGCTGGCGTTGTCCCGGCAGCACCAGGAAACCCTCAGAAACGAACCACTGGCTCCGGACGTGCTGGCGGATTACCAGCGCATGTCACGGGAATCCCTGGCCGAACAGGAAGCCCAGGAACAGTCGGATAACCTTCCGTTTGCCACCTTCCTGGAACAGTATCTGCGCTCGTGAGCCTTGGTTGAGTCACAACCCGAAAGGGACGTGACGCACAGAAACCACAGAAGGGTTTGCCGGCTTCGTTACCTGCTGTTACTTTTGTTTACAACAGGTAAGGAGACGGCGCCATGGCAAGAGATATCAAGCTCGGATGGAATGTGGAAGCCCTCAACAAGGCGTATCGCCAGGGGTACATGGCGGGCTCCATGGGCATGGACAAAAACCGCTGCCCGTATCGGGGTGAGGTGATCATCGCCGCCTGGGAAGCGGGTTGGGATGATGCCGGCCAGGTGGCTGCGGAGCAGCCCTCCAGCGACGACCTGTTCTCCCGTATCGCCTGACCTACCGTTGCACCACGAATTCCGTAAACAGCACGCCGGTGATGCGCTCACCGGTTTTCTGTTCTTCCAGGGCGGTATTGATCCGCTGTGCGGCTTCCCCTCTTAACGCTTGCTGGCCCTGCTGAGTAGTGAGCTGGTCAACGTCCGTCTGCTCACCGAACAGCATCACTAGTTCGTGCCGCAATCGCGGCATATGGGCCTGTACGGCGGCTCTCGTTGTCTCCTGCGAGGCACGAAGGGTTACCGATGCCTTCAGGTAAATGACCTTGTTGCCGGGTTCGCCCACATGGGTCACAAATGCCGGCTCCATGGCGATGTAGTCGGTTACCCCCCGTTCCTCTGTCTCCTCCTCGGCCATGGCCGGCCAGGCGATCAGGGAAGCGATAGCGAGTAACAGCGTTAGGACGTATTTTCGGTGAAAGGTCATAGGCGCAATGTTCTTCATGGGTTAGGATTGGCAGCATCAGCTTACATGATGATTCCGGGGTGTTGATTTGACAAGCAGATGGGTGTTCGGCGTCGTTTTTCTTCTGTGCGCAGCTCTGTTGGCCGTGGCCTTTTACATGGAGCACGTCATGGGCCTGGAGCCTTGCCCGTTGTGCTGGTTGCAGCGTTTTGGCTTTATGGGCGCAGGGCTGGTAGCCCTGATTGCGTTTCTCCATGGTCCCGCCGGTTTTGGTAACCGGGTGTATGGCTTTTTTCTGGTGTTGACCGCCGGCACCGGGCTGGGCATTGCTGGTCGGCAGCTGTGGCTGCAAAGCCTGCCGGAAGATCAGGTACCCGCCTGTGGGCCGTCGGTGGACTACATGCTTGAGGTGTTGCCCTGGTTTGAGGTGCTGCAGACGGCCCTGAAAGGCACCGGTGATTGCGCCGAAGTGGTCTGGCGCTTTCTCGGATTGAGCATTCCTGGCTGGACAGCCGTGTTCTTCAGCTTGTTGGTGCTGGTTGGCCTGGTGATGATGTTCCGCCGGTATCGGCCGAAAAACTGGTTGCAGGGCTGAAACGGTTGCGGGCCACCATGGCCTTGGGGTAACTTGATCCAGTCATGACGACAATCAAGTGAACGGCCATTTATCAGGCAGACTGACTGAGGGGAGACAGACGTCATGTTGGAGAACTGCAGAAACGCTAGGGAGCGTTGGGGCGGAGTCAGCGAGCTGATCGACCGTTGGCTGAAAGAGCGCCAGGAGCTGTTGGTGCGCTACTGCGATCTGTCGACCGAGACCGATTTCTCCCAGACCGAGATGCTGCGAGACAAGTTTGTCCGCCTCTGTGAGGTGCTGGTCGACTATGTGTCTGCCGGGCACTTCGAAGTCTACGAACAATTGATCCAGGAAGCCCGTGAGTTTAACGATGGCGGCCTGGAGTTGGCGGCAAAGGTCTATCCCCGGATTGAGCAGACGACCGGTGTGGCTCTCAATTTCAACGATCGCGTTGATGGTCGACTGCTGACCGAAGACGACGTCAGGGAGCTGTTCTCAGAGTTGTCAGAGCTGGGTGAAGTGCTGGAAAGCCGGTTCGAGATGGAAGATTTCCTGATCGAGCATTTGCATAATGCCCATGCCGGAAAAATGGCCTCTGCCTGAAGCCGGCCAGACAAAAGCGCTTTTCAAAAAAACGGCCTGAACTCTCAGGCCGTTTTTTATTACCCGGAGTTATTCGTTTTCCGGGTTGACTGCCAGCAGTTCCACATCAAAAATCAGGGTTTCGTTGGGCCCGATCGCCTGATTGCCACCGGGGCCATAGGCCAGATCGGCAGGAATGTAAAGCTTGTAGCGGGCACCCTCGCTCATCAGTTGCAGGCCTTCGGTCCAGCCTGGAATCACCTGGTTTAGACCAAAGGTAACCGGTTGGCCACGATCACGGGAGCTGTCGAACACATCGCCGTTGATCAGCTCACCGGTGTAGTGTACCTGTACACGGTCTGAAGCTGTCGGGTTGTTGCCGTCGCCTTCCTCGATGACCTCATATTGCAGGCCGGACTCGGTGGTTTCCACGCCTTCCCGTTCAGCGTTCTGGGCCAGGAAGGCTTCCCCGGCTTCCAGGTTCTGGCTGGCCAGTTCGTTGTATTGCTGTTCCTGTTGGCTTTGAAGCTCCTCCTGGTAGGCCATCAGTGCTTCCTGAATTTGCTCCCGGGTCAGGCGCTTGGTCTCCTCGTCACCGGCGTGGCCGTGCTGGATGCCCTGCAGGAACTGATCCATTTGCAGGTCAGGCAGGTCGTTGCTCATGCGCTCACCAAGCACCAGGCCCATGCCGTAGCTGACTTTCTCCGGCGTCGTGTCCAGAGCGGGGTCCTTTGCGGAATCCTGGGCGGTAGAGCAGCCGGCAACCAGGCCGGTCATGGCGATAGCTAACAGGGTTTTCTTCATACTGGTATCCTTTGCGCGTGTAACAGGGCCTGACGGCCCACTTGGATTTGGCAAACAGGAAAGGTAACGGGTTCAGCGGCAGGATGCCACTGAAACTGTGGTAACAGTGTGATGCTGTTGGCGTCAGGTCTCGTTATCCCCGGGGGATGGGGCAAGGGAGAAGGGTGCCCGATAAGGCGAACGCCAGTCGTTGTCATTGTCGGCCCGGCGCTCGTTGCGCAGGTTCTTGCCTGGCCGCTCGATGGCCAGCGTATTCCAGGGGCCCTGGGCCGGTGGCTGGTCGGCATAATGCCAGTTACCTTCGGTATCCTGCCATTTGAAGACAATTTCCGGGCCCTCGGTGGGGATAGGGGCCGGCAGCAAACCTTCAAACGAGGGGATGGCTT
Source organism: Marinobacter sp. NSM (assembly GCF_052380025.1). Taxonomy (NCBI): domain Bacteria; kingdom Pseudomonadati; phylum Pseudomonadota; class Gammaproteobacteria; order Pseudomonadales; family Marinobacteraceae; genus Marinobacter; species Marinobacter sp. NSM. The sequence goes on along the minus strand of NZ_JBQTCK010000002.1, from coordinate 158,312 downwards.
CGGGCTTTTCCTCAGCCGCAGGCTCGGAGACCTTGCCCGGGTCCCCCAGGCCAAAGAAAATCAATAACAACAGCAGACCAAGGGCCGGAAACGATAGCCGAATAAGCCATTTCATCATCATGGCTGTGGTTCTCCTGCCGCAGCAGCCAGGAGGCCTGCCAGCGTGTCCAGTAATATGGGTGCCCGGGTGTCTGCTTCCCGACGCGGTGCTGCAGCCAATAGGTTTTGCTGGATGGCGGCTTTGCGATTGTGCATGTTGCCAGTCTCCGGGTACCTGGGTGTCAGTGTGTGCCAGGCCAGGGCAAGTTCGGTTTGCTCGGCCTCTAGTTCGGCCCGGGCCAGCGCTTCCCGGAGATCACGACAACCAATATGATGCCGGGGAATGGATTTTCTGGCCGAACGAATGCTGCCGGTTACACGGGCTCGCCACTCTGTTACCTTAGCGTCCTCAACGCCAGTGAACAGGTGCCCGTTCACCCCTAGCCAGCCGGCACAGAGAATTCGGGTGACGCTCCAGTCACAGGCCTGCAACGTCAGGCAGGCCTCGGCCAGCTCCGGGTTTTGCCAGCAGGCCAGTGCATAACGCCACAGGGGATTATCCGGTTCCATTGTTACGGGCAGATTCAATGATTCTGTCTGCGGAACGGTCATGGCAGGGCACTTCCCTGGCTGAAATCCATGGATAAAGACAGTCTATGTTAACGATAACCGATCTCAGTTTACAACGAGGCGGCGTCTGGTTGCTAGAAAACGTCAGCCTGACGGTGCAGCCCGGCCAAAGGGTGGCGATTGTTGGCGCCAATGGTGCCGGAAAATCGAGCCTGTTCCAGCTCTTACTGGGCCAGTTGGCACCTGAGCAGGGCAGTGTGTCGCTGCCGGGGGGCTGTCGCATCGCCCACATGGCGCAGGAAGTTGAGGCCAGTCAGCGATCTGCCAGAGACTTTGTGCTGGACGGCGACTTTGAATTGCGCCGCATGGAACGTGAGCTGGCGGATGCCGAAGCCCGGGATGACCATCACGCCATCGCTCGGTTACACGGGGAACTGGACGTGCACGAAGCCTGGTCGGCGCCCAGAAGAGCCGAGGCGTTGTTGCGGGGTTTGGGGTTTGTCGACAGCGATGTGGACCGGCCGGTGTCGGCGTTTTCCGGGGGCTGGCGTATTCGCCTGAATCTGGCTCAGGCCCTGATGCGGCCATCGGACCTGCTGTTGCTGGATGAGCCCACCAACCACCTGGACCTGGACGCCTGTCTGTGGCTTGAGAACTGGCTTCGTCGATACCCGGGCACCCTGCTGTTTATCTCCCATGACCGGGATTTCATGGATCGGGTGGCCACACACCTGGTGCACTTTGATAACAAAAAGCTGGAACTCTACACCGGCAACTACTCGGCGTTTGAAGTGCAGCGCAGCGAGCGCCTGGCCCAGCAACAATCCAATTACGAGCGCCAGCAGGCCCGTATTGCCGAGATTCAGCGATTCATTGACCGCTTCAAGGCCAAGGCTACCAAGGCCCGCCAGGCCCAGAGCCGGGTCAAGGCTCTGGAACGCATGGAACGAATCGCGCCAGCCCATGTGGATTCGCCCTTCAGCTTTGAATTTCCGATGGCAGACAAGGTGTCCAACCCGTTGTTGTCCATTCGCAACGGTGTGGCCGGCCATGGCCAGATGGCTATCCTGAATAATATCAACGTCACTTTGCTGCCCGGTTCGCGCATTGGTTTGCTCGGCCCCAACGGTGCGGGCAAATCAACCTTTATGGATGCCCTGCGGGGCACCGGTACCCTGCTGTCGGGTGAGCGTACCTGTGGCGAGCACCTGGCCATCGGCTACTTTGCCCAGCACCAGCTGGAAGCCCTGGACCTGGATGCCAGCCCGTTCCTGCATCTACAGCGATTGTCGCCACGTGCGTCCGAGCAATCGGTACGGAACTTTCTGGGCGGCTTTGATTTTCATGGCGACGAGGCCCTGAGCCCAATTCGCTCGTTCTCCGGGGGTGAAAAAGCCCGGGTCGCCCTGGCGGTGATCGCCTGGCAGAAACCGAACCTTTTGTTGCTGGATGAGCCCACCAACCACCTGGACCTGGAGATGCGCCAGGCCTTGACCATGGCACTGCAGAATTTTGATGGTGCTATTGTGGTGGTGTCCCATGATCGGCACCTGTTACGCAATACCGTAGACGAGTTCTGGCTGGTGTCGGATGGCACAGTCCAGGAATACGACGGCGACCTGGAAGACTATGAACGCTGGCTGGCAGACCGCAGGAAGGATGAGGACGAGCCCCCCAAACGCCAGGTAGCTGAGGATTCCGATGCTGAAAAGAAAGCCGGCAGTGCCCAGGCATTGACGGCCGACGAGCGCAAGGCCAGAAAGCGCCAGGAGGCGGAACTTCGCCAGAAGCTAAGCCCATGGCGGAAAAAACAGGTATCTCTGGAAGCCCGGATGGATCAGCTGCAGCAGCAATTGGCAGGCGTGGAAGCTTCTCTGGGCGACCCTGCGGTGTACGAAGACAGCGGAAAAGTGCGCCTGAAGACGCTGCTGGCGGAGCAGACCGAACTCAAGCGGGCCCTGGAGGAGACCGAGGCCGAATGGCTGGAGGTCAGCGAAACGGTGGAAAATCTGGAGGCCGAACTGGCCGGCTAGTGCCCCATCGGGTTTACCGGGTGCCGATTTCCAGCGCGAAATCCTGTTTGGACAGGTAATCCCGCTCGTTCTCGAGGTCTGCCAGGGTCAGTGGCCGGTTATCCAGCCAGCCTTCCGGAAACTCCACCACCAGCTTGTTTTCATGGCCATGGAGGACGAATTCGGGTGGCTGCTCCAGATTCCTGGGGTGTTGGATCAGTACGGCTAGCCTAAGCAAAACGCACAGGTAGCGCAGGCGCGGCTTATCTTCCGGCTCTATGCCCTCGAACACGGTGGAGGAGAATTTCCGTCGATGGCCACGCACCAGAGTGGCCAGGTCTTTTTGAAACTGCTGGGTAAAGCCGGGCAGGTCGGAATAACGCAGCAGATAAGCACCATGTTTGTGGTACTGGCTGTGGGAGATGGTCAGGCCAATCTCGTGTAGCCGGCAGGCCCAGCGCAGTACATCTTCGTCCGCTGACGTATGCAGGCCCCATTGATCGGCCACTTGCTGCCAGGCGGCAATGGCCGTCTGCTCAACGGCGGCACCGTGAGCCTGGTCGACGTGGTAGCGCTCCTGCAGCGCGGCAATGGTGCGCTCCCGCACATCCTCGTGCTGGATACGGCCAACGATATCGTACAGCAGCCCCTCCCGGAGAGCCCCATCTGCGAAGGTCATCGCCTGAATATCCAGTGATCGGAATGCCGCCAGCAGGATGGCAAATCCGGCCGGGAAAATGCTTTGCCGATCCTGACGAACGCCCAGGTCTGCCAGTTTTTCAACCTTGCCCATGTCGACGAGCCGTTTACGCAGCTCTTCCATTGCGTCACGGGTGAGGGTGCCATCGGTGATCTTCAGATTGGCCAGCACACTGCAGATCGCCTTGATGGATCCTGAGGAACCGACGGCACTTTGCCAGCCAACCGAGCGGTAGTGCTGGCGGATGTTCAGGAGCTCCAGTTCGGCGTGAGTGATCGCTTTGTCCATCTGCCGCCGGGTAATTTTTCCGTCCGGGAAATAGCGATTGCGAAACGACACACAGCCCATATGCAGGCTTTCCAGCTCCTGGGGCTCAAATCGCTGGCCGATGATGAACTCGGTGCTGCCGCCGCCAATATCGATGACCAGTCGCCTGCCTTCGTCATCGGCCAGAGTGTGGGAAACGCCAAGGTAGATCAGACGGGCTTCTTCCCGTCCCGCGATGATCTCAACCGGGTAACCGAGGACCTCTTCTGCCCGGGCAATGAACTCGGGGGCGTTGCGGGCCACCCTCAGAGCGTTGGTGCCGACAATCTGAACCCCCTCGGCGGGCATGCCCTGTAGGCGCTGGGCAAACCGGCTGAGACATTCCAGGGCCCTTTGCTGGGCTTCTTCCGTCAGCCGGTTATAGGGGTCAAGCCCCGCGCCCAGCTGGACCTTTTCGCCCATCTTTTCGACGGTACGAATTTCACCATGGACCAGGCGGGCCACGACCATATGAAAACTGTTGGAGCCCATATCAATGGCTGCCAGCATATCCGGGGAGGGTGCGGTGTTCTCGGCGGGGGATGCGGCCGTCACGTGGGTTGGCGTCCTGTATGGTGTGAACTTGTCGATACAATGGCCGTACTATAAAAGAAAGCGCGGTGCGCTGTCAGTAACGGTCTGCGGTGAATACGGATGCGGATCGTCGCCGACGGAAACAGATCTCGCTTCACATTGAGGTCGGCAATCGCGTAAAGTATTCGTCTAACGAAATCCGGGCAGGCGACATTCCGATGACGGTTTGTACAGCCTGCTACAGTCAACAGCGACTCCGACGCGGCTGCGTTACAGGCCCCGGAGCGCCTGAATCAGGAAAAGGTAATGAGCGGAAATATCGTTAATGTCACCGACGCTTCTTTCGAACAGGACGTACTGAAGTCCGACGTCCCGGTACTGGTCGACTACTGGGCTGAGTGGTGCGGCCCGTGCAAGATGATTGCCCCGGTTCTGGAAGAAATCGCCGACGAATACGACGGCAAGCTCAAGGTCTGCAAGCTCAACATCGACGAAAACGAACAGACCCCGCCCAAGTTCAACATCCGTGGTATCCCGACCCTCATGCTGTTCAAGAACGGCAACGTGGACGCCACCAAAGTTGGCGCTTTGTCCAAGTCACAGCTCGCCGCCTTCCTCGACAGCAACCTCTGATCCGCTGTTGAAGAAAAACCGCCCCTGAACATGGTTCACGGGCGGTTTTTTTGTGCCTCAATCACCCTCGCTGGCCGCCAGTCGAAAAGTAAGCTTTATTCCCAGGCCTTGGAACGGTCCAGGTCCGAGTCTTTTTGCTCTACCCAGTGTTCGGTGTCTCCGGTGATTTCCTTTTTCCAGAACGGGGCTGACGTTTTCAGGGCGTCCATGATGAATTCGCAGGCTGCAAATGCATCCCTCCGGTGAGCACTGCAAACGCCGACAAACACGATCTGATCCGACAGCGCCAGCCGCCCGACCCGATGAATCACCCTCGCCTTGCGGACATCCCAGCGCTGGGAGGCGGAGTCAATCAATCCCTGAATCACCTGTTCCGTCATGCCGGGATAATGCTCCAGGAATAACCCGGTCACCCCGGACAGGTCCCCGGAGTCCCGCACCAGCCCGGAAAAGGTCGCCACCGCACCAGTGCCGGAACCGGAGGCGCGCAGCGCCTCGTATTCTGCGCCGACATCGAAATCTTCCGTCTGGATAGAAATCATTTCAACCTCCGGTCACCGGTGGAAAGAAGGCCACTTCATCGCCCGGCGTGACCGGAGTTGACGGCTTGGCCATGGCCTGGTTGACCGCCACCATGAGCGGCTGGTCACCCTGCAGTTGAGCCCAGGGGCCGCCCCGGGCGGCCAGTTGTGACAACAAACCCTCAACGGTTTGGCCCGGAGTTGCCGGCAACTCAAGGCTCTCGGTATCAAGCTCCTCCCGAAGCCGTGCGAAAAAGCGAACAGTCAGGTTCTGGTCAGTCATGATCAGCTCATCAGTTCAGGGTAAGAGTAATACATCACCGGGTCACCGATATTGATGGTGCTGTTTTCCGGCACCACCGCCAGGCCGGAGCTCCAGCAAGCGGCACTCAGCACGCCGGAGCTCTGGTTCGGGGCAGCAGACACGGAAGCGGTGGCCCCGTTGCCTGTCTTGCGGGCGCGCACAAACTCCCGTCGGATGGACGGTGAATGGGTGGTGAAGTCTGCGGGCAGGCATTCCCCGATCGGCAGCGCGTCGGGTCGCCCCTGGCGTTTGCGAACGTAGGGCATCACGATGACCATAAAGGAAATCAGCACAGAGGCCGGGTTGCCGGGCAGCCCAAGCACCGGCGTGTCGTCAATGCTGCCGAACGCCAATGGTTTGCCAGGCTTGATGGCCATCCGCCACAAAGACAGCCGGCCGGACTCCTCGAGCACCGCGCGCACGTGGTCTTCTTCACCCACCGACACGCCGCCACTGGTGATGATCAGGTCGGCTTTTCTCGCCGCCTCTTGCAGTGCCTGGCGGGTGCCGTCGCGAGTGTCCCGAACGGTCTCGCAGAGAATAGCCTCACATCCTGCCTGCGCCAGCATCCCGAGCAGGGTATAGCGATTGCTGTTGTAAATCTGGCCGGGGGCAAGTGGCTCGCCGGGTTGCACCAGTTCGTCACCGGTGCTCAGGATGGCCACCCGCAACCGGTCCAGTACTGGCACCTGTGCGATGCCCATCGAGGCCAGTAAGCCCATTTCCTGGGGGCGAATAAGGGTGCCCCGGGGCAATGCCAGCTCCCCTTGGGTCAGATCCTGGCCGCGACGACGGATGTTCTGCCCGGCGTTGACTTCGGACACGATGAGGATGTTGTCATCGGTACGTTCCACCCGCTCCTGCATCACCACCGCATTCGCGCCCTCCGGAATCTCCGAACCGGTGAAGATTCGCACAGCGGTACCTGGCGCCAGTGGTTTGGGAGCCGTGCCCGCTGGCACCCGGTCAGAGACCGCCAGTGCCCGCCCGGGGGCGACGTCTGAGTGGTGCACCGCATAGCCATCCACGGCGCTGTTGTCAGCTGGGGGAACGTCCGCTGGCACATACTGGTTCTCGGCCAGGACCCGCCCCAAACACTCGCTGAGTGGCACTGCCTGGGATTGTGTCACAGCGGTGGCGCGACTCAATATGTAGTTGAGAGCGTCGTCAACAGAGATCAGGTCAGAACCTGCCATGGTACCTCCCGGTTATTTTTCTGCGCGGTTGCCAATGACTTCCTGAAGCCGGCTGAAAGCACGCTCTGGCTTGCGCATGACCAATCCGGAATAGTTGCAGGGGCCGTGCCGGCTGTCCAGCTGGTCTTTCAGAATGCCTTCCCAGCCAGTCCTGCAGGCACCGGTTGAACCCGGCAGGCAGAAAATGACGGTATTGTTGGCCATGCCACCGAATGACCGGGACTGAATCGTGGAAGAATGGATTTCCAGCGCCGATAACCGGCGAAATTCCTCGCCAAAACCCTCAATGACCTTATCCAGCAGGGGCTTGACCGCTTCCGGCGTGCTGTCTCGTTCGTGAAAGCCGGTGCCGCCGGTGATGATGATCGCCTGAACGTCCTGGTCCGCAACCCATTGTGAAATAATAGCGCGTATCAGGTATATGTCGTCCGGAAGAATCCGGCGAGACACCAGTCGGTGGCCGGCCTCAATCACGTTGTCTTCGAGGAATTGCCCGGAAGTGTCCTGCTCGAAACCCCGTGTGTCAGATACCGTCAAAATAGCAATATTCAGAGGTTTGAGTTCATTGGTAAGCTCAGTGCTCATGGCTTGGCTCCGCTCTACTGCATTCGAGATGCGTTCATCAGTCATAGTAGTATCAGTATCCGTATACGGGCCGCAGATGGGAAGGGAGTAACCCATCAGAGGGAGGTGTGCCGGTGGCGGAAGATCATGAAACTGACTTAATTTTGGGCAGAGGTCTTGACAGACGCCTTCAAGGTGGTCGATTATGCGGCTTGCCCGGCGAACGGTTGTTCCCACTCTCTGGCTTCAGCAAACAAATCCGGCTTCCATCTGCACCGGTTGCTCCATCTAGCCAGCACCATGTTTCAGCTTTTTTGATCAATGCGTTCAGGGGCGCCCCTGTCATTCCAACAGTCGTTTACTTCCATTCCTGACAATCCTACAAATTATGAATCTTACTGAACTCAAGCAGAAATCTGTGCCCGAATTGCTCGATATCGCGCAAGAAATGGGCCTGGACAACCTGGCTCGCTCGCGCAAACAGGATGTTATCTTCACCATCCTGAAGAAACACGCCAAGAGCGGCGAAGACATCTACGGCGACGGCGTACTGGAAATTCTGCAGGACGGTTTCGGCTTCCTTCGCTCCGGCGACGCCTCCTACCTGGCAGGCCCGGACGATATCTATGTTTCACCCAGCCAGATTCGCCGTTTCAACCTGCGTACCGGCGATACCGTCTCTGGTAAAATCCGTCCTCCCAAGGATGGTGAGCGTTACTTCGCCCTGCTGAAAGTTAACGAGATTAACTTCGACAAGCCGGACAACGCCCGCAACAAGATTCTGTTTGAAAACCTGACCCCGTTGTTCCCCCAGGAGCGATTGACCCTGGAAGTGGGCAACGGCAGTACCGAAGACCTCTCGTCTCGGGTACTCGACCTGGTAGCCCCGATCGGAAAAGGCCAGCGTGGCCTGATCGTGTCCCCGCCCAAGGCCGGTAAAACGCTGCTGATGCAGGGCATCGCCCAGTCCATCGCCCGCAACAACCCGGAATGTCACCTGATGGTGCTGCTGATTGACGAGCGCCCGGAAGAAGTGACTGAAATGCAGCGCACCGTGCGCGGCGAGGTTGTAGCCTCCACCTTCGATGAGCCGCCGGCCCGTCACGTGCAGGTAGCGGAAATGGTGATCGAAAAGGCCAAGCGCCTGGTCGAGCACAAGAAGGATGTCATCATCCTGCTGGACTCCATCACCCGCCTGGCCCGTGCCTACAACACGGTGATTCCGTCTTCCGGCAAGGTGCTCACCGGTGGTGTTGACGCCCATGCCCTGGAAAAGCCCAAACGCTTCTTCGGTGCGGCCCGGAATGTGGAAGAGGGCGGCAGCCTGACCATCCTGGCGACCGCGCTGGTGGATACCGGTTCCAAGATGGACGAGGTTATCTACGAGGAGTTCAAGGGCACCGGTAACATGGAAGTGCACCTGGACCGCAAGATTGCCGAGAAGCGTGTCTACCCGGCCATCAACATCCGTCGTTCTGGCACCCGCCGTGAAGACCTGCTGATGAGCGAAGCAGACATCCAGCGGGTGTGGATTCTGCGCAAGCTGCTGCACTCCATGGACGACGATACCGGTGCACTGGAGTTCCTGCTGGACAAGCTGCGTGACACCAAGACCAACGACGAGTTCTTCCAGTCCATGAAGCGTCGTTGATGCCGGTTCCCCTGCTCGTTTGAACATGGGGGAGCGTTACACTCCCGAAGTTCGAAGAACGAGGCCGGGAGGAGTTGCCAAAACAATCAGGGAAACCACGTTTTCCGTTTTGGCACCTCCTCCCGGCCTCGTTCCAACTCCAGAACTACGCGTGCTCAAGGACATACCACCAAAGAGCAGTCCGGATCGGCCCCAACTCCGTAGTACCGTAGATCAGAAACGGAGCACACCATGAAATACAACGACCTCAGAGACTTCATCAGCCAGCTGGAAAAGCTGGGTGAGCTGAAACGCATCAGCGTAGAAGTCGACCCCCACCTGGAAATGACCGAGATCTGCGACCGCACACTGCGGGCCGGTGGGCCGGCGTTGTTGTTTGAAAACCCGAAAGGCTACGACATGCCCGTACTGGCCAACCTGTTTGGTACCCCCAAGCGGGTGGCGCTGGGTATGGGGCAGGAAGACGTGGCGGCGTTGCGGGAGGTCGGCAAACTGTTGGCGTTCCTGAAAGAACCGGATCCCCCCAAGGGCTTCAAGGATGCCATCGAAAAACTGCCGATCTTCAAGCAAGTGATGCGCATGAGCCCGAAAGTGCTCCGCTCGGCACCCTGCCAGGATGTGGTGATCGAAAAGGATCAGGTCGACCTGTACCAGATTCCGGTGCAGCACTGCTGGCCCGGTGACGCCGGCCCGCTGGTAACCTGGCCGCTGGTGATCACCCGTGGGCCCAATAAAGAGCGCCAGAATCTGGGTATCTATCGGCAACAGGTGATTGGCCGCAACCGGTTAATCATGCGCTGGCTCAGTCATCGGGGCGGGGCGTTGGACTACCAGGAATTCCGCCGGGCCAACCCGGACAAACCCTATCCGGTGGCGGTGGCCCTGGGCGCGGATCCGGCGACCATTCTCGGCGCTGTCACCCCGGTGCCGGATTCGTTGTCCGAGTACGCCTTCGCCGGGCTGTTACGGGGTGCCCGTACCGAGCTGGTAAAGGCTGGCTTGAGTGACCTGCAGGTGCCAGCCAGTGCCGAGATCGTACTGGAAGGGTTTATCTACCCGGATGACATGGCTCCCGAGGGGCCCTTCGGAGACCATACCGGGTACTACAACGAAGTAGACCATTTTCCGGTGTTTACCGTGGAGCGAATCACCCACCGCCGAGACCCGATTTACCACAGCACCTACACCGGCCGGCCGCCCGATGAGCCGGCGGTGCTCGGGGTCGCGTTGAACGAAGTGTTTATTCCGATCCTGCAGAAGCAGTTCCCGGAGATCGTGGATTTCTATCTGCCGCCGGAAGGCTGCTCGTATCGGCTGGCCATCGTTACCATGAAAAAACAGTACCCGGGCCATGCCAAACGGGTGATGATGGGCGTATGGTCTTTCCTGCGACAGTTCATGTACACCAAGTTCGTGATTGTCACCGATGACGACGTGAACGCCCGCAGCTGGGAAGATGTGATCTGGGCCATGACCACCCGGATGGACCCGGTCCGGGACACCACGATGGTGGAAAATACACCGATAGACTATCTCGATTTCGCCTCGCCGGTGTCAGGCCTCGGTTCAAAAATGGGCCTCGATGCCACCAACAAATGGCCCGGTGAGACCGATCGGGAGTGGGGCACCGCGATCACCATGACCGATGAGGTAAAGCAGCGGGTGGATGAGCTGTGGGACAGTCTCGGCATTGAAATTCCCGCTGCCCGCCCCGATTGACAGGAGCACCGGGTGCCTTGGATTCAGCTTCAGCCATCCGGCCTGAGTTTTCATGTAGCTGACGAGACAGACTTGCTGCTGGCCGCTGCTGAATCCGGTATTCAGGTGCCGGCGGCCTGCAGAAATGGCGTTTGTGAAATCTGTGAGGCCCGGCTGGTGTCCGGCCAGGCCCTGAATACCCGTAATCAGAAACTAATCACGGTTGGTGAGCGTTTAATGATGTGTCGAACCTTGGCGCTGACTGACCTGAAACTGGAGATACCCGCCGTTATGGCATCAGGAAATCATCAACCCCGGCAATACCTGGCGAAAGTGGTGGACGTGCGCTCCATCAGTCACGATGTGTATCGGGTTGAATTGCAGTTGCCGAAGCGCCGCGAGGTGGCTTTTCACGCCGGCCAGTACCTGTCGGTGAATCTTCCAGGTGCCGAGCCCTGCTATTTTTCGATTGCCAGCAGTCCGTCAGCCGCCAATATCGAATTGCACATCCAGGCCTCGCCAGACTGGGTGTCTGCCCAGAAGGTGATTGATGCCCTGACCTCCGGGCGGGATGTCACCGTGGAGTTGCCCCATGGCAAGGCGTGCCTGGCCGCCGCTCCGGACAAGCCGGTGCTGATGGTGGCGGCAGGCACCGGTTTTGCACAGATGAAAAGCCTGTGTGAATTCCTGCAGGAAACCCGTTTCCAGCACCCGGTCAAATTGTATTGGGGGGTGCGCAAGCACGAGGATATGTACCTGCGGTCGCTGGCCCGGCAATGGCATGACGTCTGGCCACCGTTCAGTTTCTTCCCGGTGGTCGGTGATGACGAGGACAACGACTGGGGTGGCCATCACGACCAGCTCGTGGGCGCGGTGCTGGCGTCCGGGGCAGACTGGCAAAACGTTGAAGTACATGCCAGCGGCTCGCCGGCGATGGTGTACACCCTGATGGATGCCCTGATGGCTGAGGGGTTGCCGAAGCAGGCGTTCTTTTCGGATGTGCTGGAGTACGCACCGAGGGACTGAGCGCCACCACGCGTAACACGCTTAAAAAAGAGGCCGGATGGTTACCCATTCGGCCTCTTTTTTTGTCGGGTGTCAGGCCCTTGGCATGGGCAGGTCTGGTAGGCTGTTATCGCTTTCCAGGCCCTGCATCAGCAGCTTGATGCTGGCTTCTTCCTCACCCATGTGGGCATTCAGGCGGCTCAACTCGGCCAAGGTCTCCCGGCTGCGGCGCAGGTGCAGGCTGGTCTGGAAGTACTCTTTTGCCTTGCCCCAGAGCTCGTTGCGCAGGCTGAGGCGGCCCAGGGCCAGCAGCAGTTCTGCGTTATTGGGCCGGTCTTTCAGCCACTGCTCGGCAATCAGCAGTTGCTCTTCGGGCTGGTGGCCCCTGATACGACCGTACAGGTTGATCAGCTCATCGCTCCAGTGGTTTCTCAGTACTTTGCGCAACAGCGTTTCGGCCTGGGCTTCGTCGCCCAGCCTGGCCAACAGGCTGGCGTAATCCCGGATGGTGTATTCGTCCCGGCGAACGAAGCCGGGCAGTTCGTCCCATAACCGGGTCAGCGGCTCCAGAGACGCTTCCGGGTTGTCTTTGCGCAGTTTCAGGGTATCTTCTGCCGCTCTTTCCAGCAGGTTATGCCACACCTGCAGCTCAAGCTCGTCCAGCTCTTTGCCGGGCAATACATCGCGCTTGCGAAGCTCCGGTATCAGCCGGGACAGCTCGCGCCAGTCTTCCAGACGCAGGTAGGTGTTCTTAAGCAGCTTCAGCACAAACGGATGATGGGGCGACTCCTTGCGAAGGCGCAGCAGGGTGGCCAGGGCCTGCTCCAACCGATTGCCCGCCAGTTGCAGCTGGGCTTGGGTCAGCCCTACCGCCATGCTGGAGCCAGGGGTGCTGTCATAGGCTTTGCGCAGCAGCTCATCCACCGCTTTGTGGTCGCCGGTTTCAAAGGCCGCCTGGGCGGCAGCAAGGTAGTTGATCAGCGGTGTGTCGGCTTTGTCTGCCGAGGTGGCCAGCAGCTTGCGGGCCCGCGGCCAGTTGCCCTCGGCCAGTGCCAATAGACCCTGGGTGGTGCGGCGCCGGGCCCGGCGTTCGTTACCCCGGGATACCCAGCCGGCCACCATCCCGGTGCCCTGGCGCAGGTGCCTGAAGGTATTGATCAGAGAAACCGCCAGGACCACCAGCAGAATGAACAGCCCGAGGCCCACCCAGAAATTGGTTTCAATCAGGTAATGGCCCAGGCTGATGCGAATATAGCCTAGATCATAGGTCAGCCCCAGGGATAATGCGGTGCCAACCAGCAGCGCGACCAGCAGGAGCAGCAGAAGCCGGATCATGAGTCATTGCCCCCGCGTTCGGTTTCGGGAGCGTCATCATTACCGGTCGCCAGCCGACCGGCCAGCCGCTCTTTCAGCAAGCCGAGAGACTGGCTGATATCCGGCAGGGTTGGGTCCACATCGCGGTCCGCCAGTTCCGTCAGCGTATCGGCCAGTCCTTGGATGGCTGGGTTGGTAGCATCGTACCAGTCATTGACGGTGGTGATGGCCTTGTTCAGGGCCCGTTCATACAAAGGCTGGTTGCCCCGAAGGACGGCCATTTCCGCCTCTTCCAGCATCAACTGAAGGTTAAGGCGAGCCCAGGCGCTCTGGTCCGGCGACAACAGGGGTTTGACCGGTTCGTCCAGGCGACGGACCACGACCACCTGTTTGAGGGTATCAAGGAAATGATTCCAGCCCCGCACAAACATGTTGCGGCCATCGGCCGGGGCATTCGGGTCTTCGGTCATCTGGAAGCCGGGGGCCTGATCGTGAATCAGGGCCTGGTCGGTCAGGTCGTGAATGCTGGCAATGGCCGCTTCCAGTTTCAGGTACAGCCCGGTGCGGTCGACGCCCTGGATGCCACGCAGTGACAGAATTTCCCGGGCCAGTTGCTGGCGAACCGGGTAAACCCCGATGTCATCGGATTCCCGCAGAACCTCATCCGCAGATTCCAGGGCAGACAGGGCGCCCCGGATATCTTTCTCAATCAACAGGCGCTGGTTGGCGATGCGTAGCAGGTATTCTGCCTCGGCCAGCAGCCAGTCGGTCCGGGTACGATTCCCGGCCTCAAGCAGTTCCCGGGCGTTGTGGTCAATCTGTCGCTGCTGGGTGGCGATCAGCTCGCGCTGGGCCGAAAGCTTATTCTCCAGTGACTGAAGGCGCTGGCTTTGCTCGCTGCCACGGCTGCCATAACGGTCTTCCAGTTGTGCCGTATCCTGGCGCAATTCCTGGATGACCAGCATGGTGGTTTGGTGGGTTTGCCATTGTTGCCAGTTCCAGAACGCCAGAGCCAGGGCAATAATTAGCGCCACAATGGCAATCAGCCATACGGGCCACAGGCGCACGGGGGCGGGATTGGCCGGATTAACCGGAGCGGGCAGTTGCTTTGTTGTTTCAGTCACGGGCATCCTTACTTGGTTTACCGTTGTCACCGGCTTCCTGCATTAACCAGGAAGCCACACTGGTCACCAGATCCTGATCAGCCAGGCCGTCCGGAACCAGTACGTTCCTGAAGCCGACCTTGCGGGCCTGCTCCGAGACTCGTTCCGCTGGAACCACCAACAGCACATTGTTCAGAGTCGCCAGGAACGCGCTGCTGGCCTCTACCAGATTGTTCAGGGTTTCACCGGAAAGCGCAATAATCACCTCCGGCCGGAACCCAGCGAAATTGTCTTCTAAGTCGTTGGCAGCATAGTACGGCCGGAAGCGTCGGTACAGCGGCAGAACCGTTACACGGGCACCTCGTTGCTCCAGGGTCTCCCGGATCAGCTCGCGGCCGTCTTCTCCCCGTGCCAGTAGCACCTTTTCATGGTTTAGATTCTGCAAACCCGGCAGGGCCAGCAGGGCTTCACTGGTCCAGCCATTGTCTGGTTTGTTCGGGCTCAGACCGTGGTGGGCGAAAACCGCGGCGGTGCCGGCCCCCACGCCATACCACTGGATGCCCATGGGCACCTGAGGCCACCAGTGATCGATCTCACCAAGCAGCAAGCTGGCGGCGTAGGGGCTGACGGCAATGATGTGAGCGAAGTGGTCCAGATCCTGAAGAGTCGACCGGCGCTCTGGTGTTTCAGGCAGCGGCTCCCGGGCCATCAAGGGCATCCGGCGAACCTCGGCGCCGGCGGCATGAAAAGCCTGTGCCAGGCGGCTTGCCTCGGGTTCTGGCCGGCAAATCAGTATGCGCCGGCCCTGCAAGGGCAGGGCCTGGCTATTCCGATCAGCTTGGGGTGTGGCCATAGATCTCAGCCAGTACCTTGTCAGCACCCATAGCCAGCAGTTGCTCAGCCAGTTCACGGCCCAGGCGTTCGCCTTCGGCGCGGGGCGCGCGGCCTTCTACCCGAAAAATCTCGGTGCCGTCGACTGCACCGACCAGTCCACGCAGCCACAATGTTTTGTCGTCTTCCAGCAGGGCATAGGCGGCAATGGGAACCTGGCAACCCCCTTCTAGGCGCCGGTTCAGGGCCCTTTCTGCTTTCACCCGGTCAGAAGTATCGTCGTGATTCAGTGGTGCCAGCAATGCCCGCAGCTCGCTGTCATCGAGGCGGCATTCAATACCCAGCGCGCCCTGGCCAACGGCCGGAAGCGAGACCGTATCCGGCATGCAGTAGCGTATCCGGTCGTGGAAGCCCAGGCGCTTGAGGCCGGAGCTGGCCAGGACAATGGCGTCGTACTCGCCGGCATCCAGCTTGGCCAGTCGGGTGTTGACGTTGCCTCGCAGCATCTTGATTTCCAGGTCAGGGCGGTTGGCCCTGAGCTGCGTTTCGCGGCGCAGACTTGAGGTGCCAACCACGGCACCCTGGGGCAGTTGGTCCAGATTTCCGTACTGATTGCTGATAAACGCATCGGTCGGGTCTTCGCGCTCACAGATAGCCACCAGGCCAAGGCCCTCCGGGAATTCCATGGGCACGTCTTTCATGGAATGCACCGCAAGGTCGGCCCGGCCGTCCAGCATGGCTTCTTCCAGCTCCTTCACAAACAGGCCCTTGCCACCAATCTTGGCCAGAGGCACGTCCAGAATCTTGTCGCCCTGGGTTTTGATCTTCACCAGCTCCACGGTGATGTGATCGTGCAGCCTTTCCAGTTCGGATTTGATGAATTCCGCCTGCCACAACGCCAGGGCGCTGCTGCGGGTTGCAATGCGAAGGGTTCGTGTTGACATGGCACTCACAGTCGTAGGAAAAAATGTGCCCCAAGGTTACCTTGTGGCAGTGAAAAAGTCCCGCCGTAGACGACCGTGTACCCCGTCAGGGGGAGGGTTGGTGCTCCTGCAACCATTGCTTGACATGGCTGGCATGGCGGCGGCTGACCGGTAGCAGGGTGTCTGAGTCGTTCAGTGCCAGCATGCTCTGACCATCGCTGTTGCGCCGCAGGGCCTGGATGAAACGCACGCCGACCAGGGTATGCCGATGAATGCGTAACAGTTTTTCCGGATACGCCTGCTCCAGTTCTTTCAGGGTGTAATCACAGACGGTTTCACCCCGGCTGTGGTGCAGGGTGACGTATTTCTGGTCCGCTTCGCAGTAGCGGATGTCTGTAAGATCAATCAGTTCTGTTCCCCGGTGGGTGCGCACGGCAACCTGTTCGGTGGTCAGGTCGCTGTTGTGGGTCAGGGCCTGGAGCTGAACCCTGTTTACTTTTCCTGCCCTTGCCAGGGCGTCTGCCAGAGCCTCCCGTCGCACCGGTTTGAGCAGGTAGGCAATGGCGCGAACCTCGAACGCCTGGATGGCATAGTGGTCGTAGGCTGTACAGAAAATAACCGCCGGCGGGTTGCTGAGCTGGCTCAGCTGGTGTGCCGCTTCCATGCCGTCCATGCCCGGCATGCGAATGTCCATCAGCAGGATATCCGGTTCCAGCTCGGCCACCTTGCGCAGGGCGTCATTGCCATCGCTCGCTTCACCGCACACCCGGTATTCCGGCAGTTCTTCCACCAGGCGCTGAATGCGCTGCCGGGCCAGGGGTTCGTCGTCTGCGATCAGAATGCGCTGCGGTTGTTGGATCATGGTACTCCTGCGGTCGCCTGGTCTGTTTTGTCAGCTTGCTGTCCTTGCGGGCAGCCTGAGGGTAACAGTGTAGATGTTGTGTTGATGGCTGTGTTTGAGAACCGCTGGCTCGCCGAACAAAGCCTGGAGCCTGGCCTGAATGTTAACAAGGGCCACTTGGTTGCCCTGGTGCTGGCGGTTGCTGGACTCCGGTTTCGGGTTCTGGACCATCAAGTATACAAAATGGCCTTTGCCGTACACCTCGATCCGCACTGTGCCGCCCTCGGGCCTGGGCTGAATGCCGTGGTAGATGGCGTTCTCTACCAGCGGTTGCAAGGTCAGCGGAGGAATGGCCTGATGCTCCAGGCCCGGCTGTATGTCCCAGTCCAGCGTTAACCGGTCTCCCAGGCGCAGGGCTTCAATGGCCAGATAGCGTTGGCACAGCTCCAGCTCACGGCTGAGTGGCACCAGTTGATCATCGGTGCGCAGGCTGGCCCGGAACAGTTCGGACAGATCCAGCACCGCCTCTTCTGCCTGGTCCGGATTGCTGGCAATCAGGCTGGCAATGGTGTTCATGCTGTTAAACAGGAAATGGGGCTGGATCCTGGCCTGCAGCGACGTCAGCCGGGCCTGCATTTCCGCTTCCCGCTGTTGTTGCCACTGGTGCTGCAGGTAAAAGTAGCGCAACACCATCAGCACGATCAGCAGCGCCACCAACAGTTTCTTGGCAATACCCGGCCACAGCGCAACCCCCGGCTGCGAGTGCAACACGTTGTCGGCAAACAGGCTGAAGGCCAGCACATCCAGCAGCACAATGACCACAATGGCGAGGGTGGCGCGGGCCACGCTCATCTGCGCCAGCCATGGCCGCAGCAGGCAGATCAGTGCGGCACTGGTGAGGGTGGTCCACTGCACGAACAGGGACAGCAAGCCGAAGTAGTTCCAGTCTATCCAGCCGCGCTCGGCCTGCACGATGGACAACACCAGGACAAAAAGTTCACTGGTGACCAGCAGCAGGAACACCGCCCGCACCCGGCAAAGATCGGGCACGTAGAAGTCGGTGGAGTACTTCTTGTTGATGCCTTTGTCGGTTGCCAGGGGAGTCTCCTTAACCGTGGTCAGAATGCTATACTGCGGCAAATTTTCACTTATCCATTGCCGGCGTGATGATGCCGGGCTGTCAGCAGGAAAGATAGACCATGACGGATCAGAAAAAGTCTGACCAGACCACATCCTCCGAAAAACCCTGGGGTGGCCGCTTCAGCGAGCCTACCGACGCCTTTGTTGAACGCTTTACGGCGTCGGTCGGTTTTGACCAGCGCCTGTATCACCATGATATTACCGGCTCCATCGCCCATGCCACCATGCTGGCGAAAGTGGGTGTGCTCACCGACGCTGAGCGAGACCAGATTATTGATGGCCTGAAAGGCGTTAAAGATGACATCGAGGCAGGCCGCTTCGAATGGTCTGTGAGCCTTGAAGACGTGCACATGAACATCGAAGCCCGGCTGACCGACCGCATCGGCATTACCGGTAAAAAGCTGCACACCGGCCGCAGCCGTAACGACCAGGTAGCCACTGACATCCGCCTGTACCTGCGGGATGAAATCGACGTGATTGCCGAGGAACTGGCCCGCCTGCAGGCTGGCCTGTTGGACCTCGCCGAGCGCGAAGCGGACACCATCATGCCCGGCTTCACCCACCTGCAGACCGCCCAGCCGGTCACCTTCGGCCACCACCTGCTGGCCTGGTACGAGATGCTGGTGCGCGATGCCGATCGCCTGCAGGATTGTCGCAAGCGGGTGAATGTGATGCCTCTGGGCGCTGCCGCCCTGGCCGGTACCACCTATCCGATCGACCGTAACCTTACCGCGGAACTGCTGGGCTTTGACCGGCCCACTGAAAACAGCCTGGATTCGGTGTCTGACCGGGACTTCGCCATCGAATTCTGCAGCTTTGCCGCCCTGCTGATGACCCACCTGTCCCGGTTCAGTGAAGAGCTGGTGCTGTGGACTTCGGCCCAGTTTGATTTCATCGACCTGCCGGACCGTTTCTGCACCGGTTCCTCCATCATGCCCCAGAAGAAAAACCCGGACGTGCCGGAGCTGGTGCGCGGCAAGACCGGTCGGGTCAATGGCCACCTGATCAGCCTGCTGACCCTGATGAAGAGCCAGCCGCTGGCCTACAACAAGGACAATCAGGAAGATAAAGAGCCGCTGTTCGACACCGTCGATACCATCAAGGGCTGCCTGAAGGCCTACGCCGATATGATTCCGGCGATCGAAGCCAAGGCCGATGACATGCGGGTAGCGGCCAAGCGGGGCTTCTCTACCGCCACCGATCTGGCCGATTACCTGGTTAAGAAAGGCGTGCCATTCCGGGATGCCCACGAGATCGTCGGCAAATCCGTGGCTTTTGGTGTGGCCGAAGGCCGTGACCTGTCCGATATGACCTTGGAAGAGCTGCAGCAGTTCTCCGACGTGATTGGTGAGGATGTGTTTGACGTGCTGACCCTGGAAGGCTCCGTGCAGGCCCGTGATCACCTGGGCGGCACTGCACCGAACCAGGTGCGTGCGGCGGTGGCCCGCGCTCGGAAGGGGCTAAGGCTGGTGTAGTCCATGGGTGTGTCATAGACTGATCAGCGTAGAAAATTTATGACAAAACCGTGAAGTGCGGTTTTGTCATAAATACGAAATATCGGCTAGGATTTCCGATACATTTTTACCCGTCTTCTACCGTCAACAAGGAATGCTGACGATGAGCTTCATGAAACTGGTCAGGCCCTCGGAGCTGAGAGCCTGTGATCTCCCCCTCGTTGAAACCCCCTTTTTCGCCGCCGATAAGGCCAGGCGCCTGGTTGAAGAGAACGACCATGTTCGTTCAAACATGCACTCGTTATTCAGGTACGACTACCGTGACCGAGGCAATATAGCCGAGACTGTCCAACGGACTGTGAAAAACGGTGAGCTGATGTTGGTCTGTGAAGGCTGGGATGGACCCTTCTCCCCCTTGGTGACCTGGCAGCCAGACGACAGCCTGCCTGCCGGCGGCCGGTGGCGGGTAAATGACAACTGGATATACACGCCTTCGGCGATTGAGAGCGCCGTGGCGCAACTGAACGAATGCGGCGTGACCCCCGATCAGTTGCACCAATCCGACCCCTGGGGGGTTGGGGCGCTGGAAGTGAACATGTTCTCGATGCACTACCGGCAGTGCCAGCGTCACGAGCAGGCGGCTCAGGGCAGCGAAGATGACCACCGGCTGAGCCTGCCCTTAGGGGCATCCGCGTTGGTGGCTCCCGTTCTGATGTCCGCATCCGCCGCCGAAGGCGCCAAGGAGGACTCGTCTCAGGAACCCTCCCCCAAGATCCACCTGGAAGTTGGCCTGTTTACCGACGGCACCATGAACAATGCCGCCAATACCCAGGCTTTCAAAGAGCAGCTGGAGCGGGAGTGCCTGATTCCCTACGAGAACAACACCATCAGCCGGGAAGAGTGTGAGTGGCGGATGGGCCTGATGATGGGGGACAGTTATGCCAACGCGGCCAGCAATGTGGCGAAGTTGTGGGATTTGTACGATGAGGGTCGAATTGAGTCGGGCAACACCATTACCCATCGCTTCAGTATCTATGCCCCTGGGGCGGGCACCAAGACCAGTGAGGATGATGCGTTGTACAGCGCAGCGACCGGTATGGGAGAGGCTGGTATAGTCCCACAGGTGACATTAGCTTTCTCACGACTCTCCGAGCGGGCCAAAGTCTCATCGCAAGGCAAACCTATTAATCGGTTGACCCTGGATCTGTTCGGCTTCAGTCGGGGGGCTGCTGCGGCCCGCCACGCTGCGCATGAGATTAATCAGGGGGAAAGCGGCCTGCTCGCCGAGATACTGGCTCAGAACCATATTCCTTGGCCGGAGACGGTAGAAATTCGCTTCGTGGGACTATTCGATTCCGTGGCCGCCATCGTTAACCCGGCCGCTGGTGATTTATCGGCTCATAACAACCGCAACTACCCGGTAAAGCTGTACCTGAGTTCGGACAAGGTGCGCCATGCAGTGCACCTGACCGCCGCCCATGAGCACCGCAGGAACTTTGCTCTGAACAGTCTGCGAAGCCGCGACGGCAGCTTGCCGGCCAACATCCGGGAAATCTCCCTGCCTGGAGTTCATTCCGATATTGGCGGTGGTTACGGCGACAGCCAGCGCGAGGACGTGCTGTTAAGCCCCAGGTTGCCGATACCTCGCGACCGGCTGCGCTGGCCGGACAAAACCCTGCAGTGGGACAACCTGGAGGCCAGAAGGAGACAGATAGAGGCAGAAGGCTGGATAGGCCCCTACAGTCTGCCGGTACGGCAATCCGAACAATTGCAGGCCTGGCCGAAAGACCTGGGCCCTGAAGGGCCAGCCCGGCTGGAAATTGTTACCCGACGCCAGGAGCACCCGGCGCCGGATGGCCGAGTGGAACTGGTGTTGCGAATGTTGCGCCAGGTGCGGGGGGAGTATTCGCAGGTGGCCTTGAGGTTGATGCATCGGCTGGCCACCGATAGTGGTGCGCCGCTACAAGATATCGATACCAGGAAAACTGACAATACCTTGCCAAATGAACTGAACCCCATCCTGCAACAAATCCTGGAACAGGTTGAACAAGGGAGCGACGCCCCTTCATTGACCACGGAACATGAACACCTGTTGCTCCAGCGCTATATCCATTACTCCGCCCACTACAACGGCATCGAAACCCTGGTGGCGGGAACACCTGCGAAGTTAGAGGGATTGCATCCCCACGCACCGGTGCTCTCCGGGGAGCGCCTGGTTTATCCACAGACAGAGGGCGAACGATGATTAAGAGAATTCTGGCCATGGGCATAGTGGCCATGGCCCTGTTGGGCAGCGGGTGTTCGGCGTTGCCGAAAGACACCGTAAACTGGTACATCGACGTTGCAGCCCCCGAACACTATGGAGTGTGGGTGACCGATATGTTTCTGGAGAAGTCGGGTGAGCGGAGTTGGCGCCAGCCGATCGGCATCGTGTCGTGCTGCTGGCAGGGGCCATACGGCCCCGTAGGCAAAGGGGCCCGGGTTGACCCCTTTCCGGAACTGATTCTCGTCAATTGGTTCTCTTTTGCAGAGCAGAAGTACTACACCAAAATAATTAAGGTGCCGCCAGACCTGCTGGACCGAATGCGGGAGTCGGCAACCTACAAGACGCCGATGGGTGTGTATTCCGGCCCCCGGAACTTTATGACCATTGGCCTGGCCCCCGGCGGTACCGTGGTGGTCTGGATTTCGAACCAGATTGGCAACGAAATCGAGGTAATGCGCATGCAGGCCACGGAGGTGCCGGGTGATCCGGATGATTTTGAGGTAGGAACCAGGAATTATCTCGAGAAGCACGGCGACTACCTCAGGGAACATGGCATCCCGATGGAGGGCTGGTAGGCGGCTCCCGGCAACCGCTTACCCGCCAATCCGGCCGGTGCTGAGTTCTACCTCTGCTGGCTTGAGCTCGTCCAGTGGCCGCGGCCGTGACAACCGGTAACCCTGGCCGAAGTGAATGCCCAGGGTTCGGACTTTCCTGAGGGTTTCATCGTTCTCGATGAAGGTGGCGACGGTTTCCTTGCCGGCGGTTTCGGCAATACGGTGCAGGGCGTCCACCATGATCTGCTGCACCGGATCACGTTCCAGGTCGTTCATGATGCGTCGGTCCAGTTTGATGATATCCACCGGCAGGTTGGCGGCCAGGCTGTAACTTTCCACGGATGCCCCTGCCCCTTCCAGGGCAACCCGGCACCCCGCCCGGTGCAGGGCGTCACATAATACGGCTACCTCATCCGGATACTGGGTGGCGTGGGATTCCCTGATCTCCAGGCAGAAACAATGGGCCTGGAACGGGGTCTGGCGCACCTGTTGTTCCATGAAATCAGCAAAGGTGTCATCCAGAATGGTGGCCAGCGACAGGTTGAAGCCGCAGTACTTCAGCCTTGGCTCCAACAGTCGATGCTGGCTCAGCCACTGGAGAGTTTGCCGGATAACCTGGCGGTCCAGGCGCTTGGCCAGGTCAAACCGCTCTGCCACCGGCAGGAATTGTTCTGGCAGCAGGGGCGAGTCGTCGCCTGTACCCGGAATGCGACACAGGATTTCAATGTGGTCACCCCAGGTGACGCTGGCCACCGGCTTGAGGGATTGAAACTCCAGAATCAGCTGGCCGTTATCCAGGGCTTGATGCAGCTGTTCAAGCTGGCGGTCGGTGCCCCGATTGGCCAACTCGCCGGGCAGGGCCTGGGTAGTGTGGATACGGTTGCGCCCGGAGGTCTTGGCGGTATGGCACAGGTCGGCGGCCTGGGTCAGTAGCTGTTCAGGCTGGAGCGGAGCGTCGGTTCCGAGAATCAGCAGGCCGCCGCTGGCGGTGGTCTGTAACTGTCTGCCCTGCCATTCAAACTGGAACTGGGCAATCTGCTCCCGGATCTCCTCGGCAATCTTGCGGGCTCTGGGTTCGGGGCAGTTCTCTATGAACAGGGCAAAGGTGTCACCGGACAGCCGGGCCAGGGCGTCCCGCTGGCGCACCCGCAGCCCGAGCATGCCGGCCAGTTCACGCAGGTACCGATCGCAGGTGCCACTGCCGGCCTGTTCGTTGAACTGTTCAAAACCGTCCAGGTCGAGCAGCAGTAAGCCGTCCATCGACTGGCGTTTGCGCTTATGCTTCATGGCCCGTTCCAGATGCTCGACAAAGGAGCGCCGGTTCATCAATCCGGTCACCGGGTCATGGCGCATCCGGTAGTCGCCGCTGCCGCTGTGCTGGACACGATTGCTGATATCTTTGGCAACATGGACGGCACCGACCACCTCGCCTTGCAGGCCCTGAATATTCTGGAAATGAAATTCGTAGACCGGCAGGCCCTCGCCCTGGCGGTTCAGGGGCATCTCCGCCACGAAGTGCTCCCGGTCAAAGGCCCGTTGCCACAGGCGCTCAATCATGCGCCGTTCGTTGGTAAAGTCGGCTAGCAGGTTTTTAAGGTTGTCGCCGGGCCTTGGTTCGGCGCCAAAGGCGTTTCGGAACTGTTCTGCCCAAGGAGCGTTGAAATGCAACAGGTTCAGGCTGGTGTCGACAGCGACCACGAGGTCTGGCGTGGCGTTGGCAGTTGCTTCCAGAATCCTCTGGGCCTGCTGCCGGGCGTGGTCGTGTAGCATGGCTTCACTGTGGTTGACCATCACGCCACCGAGCTTCTGAATCCGGCCGCCGCTTTTCAGGGCGCGGCCCGACAGGATGACTCGTTGCAGACGTTGCCGGCTGGTTAATACCGACAGCTCCATACTGAACGGGCGGCCCGTGCGCATGCAGCGGCGGAACAGGGCACGCACGCGGTTCTGGCCGACCTGGCAGTAGAACAAGGCCTGTTCGGGTGACAACTCCGTCCCGGGGCGCAACTCCAGCAAGCGGTACATGCCCTCGGACCAGCTAATCTCATTGGAGGTCATATCCAGCTCCCAGAGCCCGAAACCCGCGCCTTGTTCTGCCAGTCGTAACAGGCGGCCGTCCATGTCGCCGCTGTCTTTCAGGGAAATGGTGGCGTTGGCGGCCTGGTCTGAATCACGCATTTCCATGCGCAAGCCCAGAATGGCGGTAAAAAAGAAGCCATCCTTGTGGCGGAAGGTCACCAGCACCGTCTGGCCGTTGTCCAGATGGTGTCGGTGGGCCGGGGCAAAG
Source organism: Marinobacter sp. NSM (assembly GCF_052380025.1). Lineage (NCBI taxonomy): Bacteria > Pseudomonadati > Pseudomonadota > Gammaproteobacteria > Pseudomonadales > Marinobacteraceae > Marinobacter > Marinobacter sp. NSM. Next base: position 133,866 of record NZ_JBQTCK010000002.1, on the reverse strand, counting down.
GGATCGTCCTGCCGGGAGGCGAGAATGCGCTGCACCGGCTGTCTGATCAACGCCCCGGCGTCGTAGCCGAACATGGCCTCGGCATGGCGGTCGACGTGGGCGATTCGGCCATCGTCGTCTACCCGCAGCAGGGTTGGCTGAATGACAGGTCCGGACAGATCCGGCCGATAACGTTGAATAATGAATTCTTTCACAGCGCAGGTGCCTCTTCAGGAGGTGCCGGTTCCGATGTTTACCGAAAACGGGTCATCCTTTTATTTTTTTACCGGTTTTGCCACGATTCATTCATCATACTGACTGTCTGACCGAAAATAACCACTTGCCGGAGCCCTCTTGACTGTTCTCGCACCGCCCATCGTTCTCGACTTTGAGGACGGCATTGACCGAAAAACCCTGCGGCGGCTGCGGGACCGGTTTCTGTTGGTCAATCGTCAGCGCTGGGAACGGGCATGTTCCGCCCTGACTTACCGGCAGCAGGTGGTACTTGAACTGTTACCGCTGGCGTTTCACCTGAATCATCCCGCTTTACCTGGCTATCTTGATGGCAGCTGCCCCCAGGGCCTGGCCGGCTATACGCCGGGTAACGATGTGCTGGATTCCGCGCGCCGTTTTGCCCGAAGTTTCAGTGTTCGCGACCAAGGGCTTCGCAAGGCCGATCTCGATAGTCTGTTCCTGATGGGCAGTCCCGGCACCCTTGGGCACTCGGTTGCCAGTGATCTGGATGCCTGGCTTTGTCATCGGGATGATCTGCCTGAACAGGGCATCCGCAGCCTGGAGCGCAAGGCCGAAAAACTCTCGCAATGGGCGGCAACGCTGGGCGTTGAGCTTCACGTATTTGTCTTCTCGGCCGCTGACTGGCGGGCCGGCCGGCAGCGGGCCGAGGTCACCGGAGAGAACTGTGGCAGTGCCCAGCACTTTCTGTTGCTGGATGAATTCTACCGGACCAGCATCCATCTGGCTGGGCGGTATCCGCTCTGGTGGCTGATTCCGTCGGAGGCCGAGGCGGACTATGGGGAGTGCCGCCGGCGTTTGCTGGAGTGCCGGTTCATCAAGGCCAGCGAGTACATTGATTTTGGCGCCGTGCCGTCGATTCCGGATGAGGAGTTCCCCGGTGCCGGTATCTGGCAGCTCTACAAAGGCATTGATGCTCCCTGGAAGGCCATTCTCAAGTTGTTTCTGATTGAGTGTTACGCCACCGATACCGCCCAGCCGTTATTGTCTGCCAGCTTCAAACAGGCGGTGTATCAGGGGCAAACCAGTGCCGATGTACTGGACCCCTACGTCATGCTGTATCAGCGCCTGGAGCAATGGTTGTTGACCAGTGGTGCTCCGGAACGCCTGGACCTGGTGCGCCGGAGCTTGTACCTGAAGGCGGGATTGCCCCTCACGCGGGCTGGCATGGCGGGTGACCAATGGCGAATCGATCTGCTACGACAGCTGGTGCAGCAGTGGGAATGGGGCGAAGGCCGCCTCAGTGCCCTGGATGATCGCCAGCGCTGGCGGGCTGAAGAGGTGACCGGTCTCAGGCGGAACATCGTGGCGGAGCTTACCCACAGTTACCGCCTGTTGTCTCGCATGGCCCGGGAGCAGCAGACCCGGGCGGCCATCAGCGCCAATGACATCAACCTGCTGGGTCGCAAACTCTACGCCGCCTTTCAGCGCAAGGCAGGCAAGATCGAACTGGTGAACCCGGGCCTGGTGCCGTCGCTGGCCGAGGAAAACCTGTCGTTTCATCACCAGTCCGAGCAGGGCGGGGAAGGCGACGGTTGGTTGCTGTACCGGGATCTTGAAGATCCCTCCGATGCCTTCTGGCAACCGGTGATACGCCGTGCAGGCAATCTGGCGGAGCTGCTGGTGTGGTGTTATTGCAACGGCCTGCTGCGCCGCTCTACCCGTCTCAACGTGCGTGCGGGCAAGAGTGTTGCCTCAGTGGCCGAGCTGAAAGACATTGTGGAGGTGTTGTCTGGCTTTCTGCCCATGCCCATGGCTCCGGCACCCCGGGAAGCGCTGTCCCGAGGCGTGCGCCCGCTGAAAAACCTGCTGCTGATTAACGTGGCTGTGGACCCGCAAGCCCACCTGACCGAACGTGGGCTGCACAAGCTCAGTGCCCGTTCCGATTCACTGGGGTTCAGCGGCGGTCGCGATAACCTGGTGCTGACCATTGATCAGATTACCCTGAACAGCTGGCATGAGATCAGTCTGCAGCACTACGCCGCCGGCGATACCCTGATCCAGTGCCTGAAAAACGTGTTGGCTCAGGTGGCGATCAACCCGGCCGATCTGCCTGAAATTCGCGTGGCGGCCCCCAGCAGAGGGCACGGCAGCGCCATCGCACGCCGGGTACGGGAGTTGTTCGCAGATGTATTGCGCCAGTTCTTTGCCGGCGGCACCGGGCCGCACCCCTTGCGTTACATCATCGAGATGGATCATCGCTATTTCCTGCTGCAGTTCAGCGGCCGGGAACCGGGGTTTGTCGCCCTGGACAGTCGTGAAGCTCTGCTGGCAGCGCTGTTGCAGCCGCAGGATCGGTATCTGCCAATAGTGCCGGACCGCCATGCCCTGCGGGAAGAGCCGGTGTTAAAGGCGGTCTGCGCGGCGGCCGAAGCAGGGAACATTCAGGTGTTCTGGTTGCTTCAGGGTGACCGTGGCCAGCTCTGGGTTGTCGATGAGCATGGCAGTTTGTGGACCCGTTCGGTCCGGGCAGGGCACCGCAACCACCTGCTTGGTCCGTTAATGCGTTTCCTGGAGAACCTGGTGGAACGGCGCCTGTTGCGCCAGGCAGATAACCTGGACCCGGCGGGCGGTATCCGTTGTTATGAAATGGTGCGCCGCGACGGCCGCTGGATGGCTGAACTCCGACCCTATCAGGGCGCCATGGTGCCACTTTCGGGCCTGGAGGTTCAGGCCGTCGGTGTTCAGCAGGGCGACAGCACACTGCGGTTCGATATCTACTGCAACGATCAGGAATTCAGTGTGCAGGAATACGGGGACCGGCTGATTCCCGCCGTCGCCCACTACATCCGTTCACTGCGCCAAAGTGGTGAGTCTTATCCGGTGTATCTCACCGACCTGCATCTGCCCCATGATCTGGACCCGCAATTGTATCAACGGGATATCCAGACCGGTCAGTCACTGTATTACCGTACCAGGCTCGAGGACGCCCTCAACAGTTATCTGCCGTAAGCCATCGGGTCCCTCGCGATCAGGGGCGGGTGTCGGGTATACTTCGGCCATTATTCACTCAGGGGTATGGGTATGCAGGTTGGACCATCTCGCCGGCCGTGGGCGCTCTCGATGCTATTGTTGCTGCTGCTTTCCGGTTGCGGCCAGAAGGGGCCACTGTACCGGGATGTGCCGCAGGCAGATCCGGCCCGGTCCGGTCAGGTCGATGAGCGCGCCGACACCGATGAGTCGCCGGAAGGCTGAGCGGCCAACCCTGGCAGTAACCCATCCAGATAGTCAGGATCAACATGGATCATTTCAATTACCGCAATGGCGAACTGTACGCCGAAGAGGTTCCGGTGGCGTCAATCGCTGAGCGTTTTGGCACTCCGGCTTACGTATATTCCCGGGCCACCCTCGAGCGCCACTACCGGGCTTATGACAGCGCCCTGCATGGCCGCCCGCACCTGGTGTGCTATGCCGTGAAGGCCAACAGCAACCTGGCGGTGCTCAATGTGCTGGCGCGACTTGGCGCCGGTTTTGATATTGTCTCTGCCGGTGAGCTGGAGCGGGTGCTGCGCGCCGGTGGCGATGCCGCCAGGGTGGTGTTCTCCGGCGTTGGCAAGCAGGAATGGGAAATGAAGCGGGCGCTGGAAGTGGGCGTGCGCTGTTTCAACGTTGAATCTGACACCGAGCTGGACCGCCTGAACAAAGTGGCCGGAGAGTTGGGCGTGAGGGCACCGGTATCGCTTCGGGTGAACCCGGATGTCGATGCCGGCACCCACCCCTACATTTCCACCGGACTGAAGGAAAACAAGTTTGGTATCGATATCGCCGAGGCCCCTCAGGTTTACGCCCGTGCCGCAGCGTTACCGAATCTGGATGTCCATGGGGTGGACTGTCACATTGGTTCCCAGCTGACGTCAGTCTCGCCGTTTCTGGATGCCCTGGACCGGGTGTTGGTGCTGATCGATACCCTGGCGGACCAGGGCATTCACATTCGCCATCTGGACATGGGCGGTGGCCTCGGCGTGACCTACGATCAGGAGCAGCCCCCGCAGCCAGCGGATTACGTCAAGGCACTGGCCGAGCGGCTGGGTGATCGGGAACTGGAACTGATCATGGAGCCGGGCCGCTCCATTGCCGCCAACGCCGGCATATTGCTGACCCGCGTGGAGTTTCTGAAGTGCACCGAGCATAGTAACTTCGCCATTATCGATGCCGCCATGAACGACCTGATCCGCCCGGCACTGTATAGCGCCTGGCAGGCCATCATCCCGGTACAGCCTCATCAGGATGGCGAGGAAAAAGCCTGGGATCTGGTCGGGCCGGTGTGCGAAACCGGCGATTTTCTGGGAAAGGATCGTAAACTCCGGCTGAAGGCGGGCGATTTGCTTGCGGTTCGGTCAGCCGGTGCCTACGGTTTCGTTATGGCGTCCAATTACAACACCCGTAACCGCCCGCCCGAGTTGATGGTTGACGGCGATCAGGTGCATGTGGTGCGCCGCCGGGAGACTCTGGACGATCAGCTTGGCCCTGAAAGTTGCCTGCCGGAATGAACGGGGAGCAAGAAATGAATCCGCAAAGACGGGGCCAGGGGCCGTTGCTCCGGTTTACCAAGATGCACGGGCTGGGGAACGACTTTATGGTGGTGGATGCCATCAGCCAGCCTTTCCGCCTGCGCCCGGAGTTGATCCGGGAGCTGGCGGACCGGAACTTTGGTATTGGCTTCGACCAATTGCTGGTGGTTGAACCGCCGGGTCTGCCTGATGTGGATTTTCGCTATCGTATTTTTAATGCCGATGGTTCGGAAGTAGAGCAGTGCGGTAACGGCGCCCGCTGCTTTGCCCGGTTTGTGCGTGACCAGCGCCTGACCAACAAGCGGGTGATCCGGGTACAGACTGCCAAGGGCGTGATCGAGCTGAAAATCGGCAAGGATGGCCTGGTAATGGTCAATATGGGCGTGCCGGAACTCAATCCGCCCGCCATTCCCTTCGCCGCGGACTGTCTGAAGACCGTGTACACCGTCGATGTCGATGGCCAGAGCGTGGAATTGTCGGCGGTTTCCATGGGCAATCCCCACGGTGTACTGGTGGTGGACGACGTTGACACGGCGCCGGTGGCCACCCTTGGGCCCATGCTGGAGAAGCATCCCCGGTTCCCCGCGCGGGCCAATATCGGATTCCTGCAGATCGTCGACCGGAGCCATGCCCGCTTGCGTGTATTTGAGCGTGGTTCGGGAGAAACCCTGGCCTGTGGCAGTGGAGCCTGTGCTGCGGTGGTGGCCGGTCAGCTGCGAGGCCTGCTGGATACCCGGGTGGAGGTGGAGCTGCGGGGTGGCCGGCTGGTGATCGAATGGCAGGGGAATGGGTCCCCTGTTATGATGGAAGGTCCCGCTAAAACGGTATTTGAAGGGCAGCTTCGTCTGCCGGGCGATCCCCAGCCCCGGCGTCGCAGAAGTTCCCGAACCACTAAAACAAGGTCCTGACGGCTCAGGAGAACACGATGACAGAACAAACGGCCCGCCAGAAGGCCGGCGAACTCACCCGGGAGCAGGTGGCCGATTATCTTCGCGCCAATCCTGATTTTTTTCTTGATCAGGATGAACTGCTGCGCAGCCTGACTCTGCCCCACGACAGTGGCCGGGCCATCTCGCTGGTGGAGCGCCAGGTTCATCTGTTCCGTGAGCAGCGGGATACCCTTCGCCGTGAACTGGTGGAGCTGGTATCGATCGCCCGTCATAACGACCGGCTGTTCGAGAAAAGCAAACGGTTGCTGATGCAGGTGATTGAAGCCAGGTCACTCAACGATATAGCCGCCGCCGTTGATGACAGCATCCGCGGCGATTTTGGCCTGGATGCTGCCTCGGTGCTGCTGTTCAGTGATTCGGCGCAGCCGGAGAAAGGCGAGGGCGCCCTGCACATCGTCAACGCCGTCCAGGCCCGGGAGCGTCTGGGCTCGTTGCTGGAGGGTGACCGTGCGGTGTGCGGCCAGTTCCGGGAAAGCGAGCGGGAGTTCCTGTTCCCGGACCGGGATGAACCGATTGCCTCGGTGGCCCTGGTACCGCTGCGTCATGAGGGGCTGGTTGGCGTATTTGCTGTCGGCAGTTGCGAGCAGGGTTATTTTGATCAGAGCATGGGGTCGCTGTTTCTCAGCTACATCAGCGATACTCTGAGCCGGCTGTTGCCGCCCATGCTTGACCGTTACCGGACTGATGCCCCGGTGTCTGACCTGGCCGTGGAGAGCGGCCAGGGGTGACCGGACCGGCGACGGACACCCGGCCACCGGAGGTGATTGCCGCCCCGGTGGTTGCGTTTGTTCGTCATCTGGCAACGGAAAAGCGCCATTCCCCCCGCACCTGTGATCACTATCAAAGAGACCTTGATCGCCTGATTACCTGGCTGATGGAGGTCGATATCCCGACCTGGTCAGACTTGACCATCCACGATGTCCGCCGTTACGTAGCCCGGCTAAGCATAGACGGGCTGGGTGGCCGGAGCATTGCGAGGCACCTGTCTGCCATCCGCCGTTTCTATCAGTTCCTGCTTCGGGAAGGTCTCGCCCGGGACAATCCCGCCCTGGATGTCCGAGCCCCCAAAAGCGGCCGCCGGCTGCCGAAAGTGGCCGACGTTGACCAGATCAGTCAACTACTGGACGTCAATCCGGACGATCCTCTGGAAGTTCGCGACCTCGCCATGTTTGAACTGATGTATTCCTCGGGACTGCGGTTGGCAGAACTGGCCAGCCTGAGCCTGTCCGCCCTGGACTTGAAAGGCCGGGAGGTGCGTGTTCTGGGTAAAGGTAACAAGGAGCGTATTCTGCCAGTCGGAGGAAAGGCCGTCGCGGCCCTGAATCAATGGCTGGCCCACCGTACAGCCATGGCCAACGAGGGTGAAGCCGCGGTTTTCGTCGGCCATCGGGGTGGTCGGCTGAGCCAGCGGAGTATCCAGGCCCGCCTGGCCCGCTGGGGTATAGTCCAGCGGGCCGACCAGCGCCTGCACCCGCACCTGCTTCGGCACTCCTTCGCCAGTCACATGCTGGAGTCCAGCGGTGACTTGCGTGCGGTTCAGGAACTGCTTGGCCATGCGGACATCGCCACCACCCAGGTCTATACTCATCTGGACTTTCAGCATCTCGCCCGGGTTTATGATCAGAGCCACCCTCGGGCGCGTCGCCGTTCCAGCAACAATACCAACCGCAACGACAATGATCTTACCGGTTCTTGAGGGAGTGATTCATGGCATCTGAGGAGTCCTGGAAGGATAAGTATCTTCGGGAACTGGACGAAGCCGAGCAGCGCGAGAAACAGTGGTTGGCTGAGCGCAATGTGCTCGAACGCATGCTGGTGCGAACCAGCCTGGCCTCGGAAGGCCAGACTCCGGAACTTGATAACCTGCTTAATCGCCTGAGATCCGATCTGCGCAAGCAGAGGTTTGATATCGATGCCTGGAAAACCCTGCAGGATCAGATTGATAAAGCCATCACTCGGCTTGATGAAGCTGGACCGAACAACGCTGCCGCCCCTGCCCAGCCAGCTGCTCCGGCGGAGCGGGTTGGTGGTGATAATGATATTGCCGAAGACGGTCATCGGCTGAGAATCGCCCGCCGCGTCGGCCAGTTGCTGGGACAGCTGTTGAATCAGGTCAGCTTGGAGCCAGAGGCTGAATCCCAGGCCAGAACGCTTCAGCAAACCCTGTTATCCAGTAATGACTGGGAGATCCTTCGGGAAGGTCTGAATCAGGTGGCTGAGCTGGTGATTGAGGCGGTTACCCGGAGCCAGAGGGAGTTTGAGGTGTTTCTAAAACGCCTGGACGAGCGCCTGGAAAACCTGCGCCAGCATTTTTCGGAGCAGTCCGATGCCCAGGCTTCAAGGCAGGATGACACCGTAACCCTGGATCGGGAAATTCGGGAAGAACTGGGTAGAGTATCCGAGGATATTCAGAGCAGTCAGGATCTGCAGAGCCTCAAGCAGTCTGTGAGCGAGCGCCTGGAATTCATTGGCGGCGCCCTGGAGCGATTCCGCACCCGCGATTCTGAGCGGGAAGAAATGCTGGCGCAGCAACTCAATGTCATGCAGGAGAAAGTCGCTGCCATGGAGGCGCACTCGGAGCAGATGCAGGCGCAGGTCCGTCGGGAGCGGGAACGAGCAATGACCGATCTGCTGACCCAGTTGCCCAACCGGGAAGCTTGGCAGGAGCGGCTGTCGTTCGAATACAACCGTTGGCAGCGCTATCGGCACCCGTTAAGTGTGTCGGTAATCGACATTGATTTGTTCAAAAGGATCAACGACTCGTTTGGCCATAAAGCCGGTGACCGGGTGTTGCAGCTGGTGGCTCGGGAGATAAAAAACCGCCTGCGCAGCACCGACTTCATTGCCCGGTTCGGTGGTGAGGAATTCGTTTTGCTGTTACCGGAGACCGGGTTGGAGGCTGCCCGGGAAGTGGTCGAACAGTTCCGCGAACATGTCGGTAAACTGCCGTTCCATTTTGGCGGCAAGCCGGTCTCTATCACCTTTTCTGCCGGGGTATCGGAGTTCCGGGATGGTGATGCCGAAGATGCCGTGTTCGACCGTGCCGACCGCGCCCTCTATCAGGCCAAAGATGCTGGCCGCAATCAGGTGGCGGTGGATTGACGGCACCGATCAGTGTCGCAGCAGGGCGTCCAGTTCATCAATAATTTCGGCCCAGTCGCTGTCTTCCTCTAGCCCCTCCTCAAGAAATTGCGATTGGCTTTCGGACCAGAAGGGTGCGTCTTGAATGGCAATTTCCGAAGGCAGTGGGGAGTGCCGGGCAATAAAACTCTCAATGCTGTTCTGTTCCGATGGCAAGCCAAGTTGCTCAAACAGGACGCTGAGTGTGTGTTTGCTGGTATCCATAAGACAGGTTTCTCCTTTGTACGGTGAGGCAGTATGAAATCTTCCACATTTGCAGGTATTGTTCCCTGAAATGTAGTGGAACCACCGAGGATATCCAGTGAAGTCTCTTCCACAATTATTGTGTGGCCTCTTGTTTGTCCTGATTCAAGGGGTCGTTTGGGCGGAACCGCCCCAGGCGTCGCCGGCGCCGGTTCTGGGCGCTGCAGATCTGGAGTGGTTGGGCCAGCAGGAAGGCTTCCGGGTGGCTGTCAGGCAGAGCCAGGTGCCGCTGGTGTTCGATACCGGTGAGGGTGCGCTGGCGGGTATCTGGATTGATTATCTCGCTCGCGTGTCAGATAAGCTTGGCGTGCCGGTTGAGCCTTTCATGGCGGTCGACCAGGGCGACGATGCCGATCTGGTTCTGACCACCCGCATTCCGGGATCGCCGGTGATCCCGGGCCTTCGGCACACCTCACCGATGATGTCGCTGACCTATGGGATCTTTGTGAATGCCGGTGATGCCGCCTACCGGACGCTGTCGGATCTGGAATCTGCCAACGTCGCGATTATTGGTGGCGATCCCAACCAGTTCCCACTGCTGGACCCGATTGATAACTTTTCTCCGGTGCCCGTCGCCAGTCTGGGGGAGGCCATCAGCCTGGTCTTGTCCGGCAAAGCCGACGCCTTCCTTGGACCGGTACCGGTGGTCTCGGATTACCTGGAGTCGGCGATGATCAATGGCATTGGCCTGGCGGTCCTGCTGGATAATCGCCCGGTGGACGTGGTTTTGCAAGTGCCGACCAGCCGAGACCGTTTATTCCGGGTGTTCGACCAGGCCATTCTGGCCTTGAGCCACAACGAACACCGGGATATTCGCCAATCCTGGTTGCAGGCGAATATGCCAGCCCTTGAGGGACGTGGCGTGGCCCTGACCGCTTCGGAGCTTGAGTGGTTGAAGCGTCATCCCGGGCTGAAAGTGGGTATGCGTGGCGATTGGCCACCGTTTGAATTCGAGCAGGACGGCCGCCCGGCGGGCCTTGCCTCTGACCTGGTCAAACGCCTGGAGGAGAACCTGGATGTTCGCTTCAACCGGGTGATTGCGAGCTCCCGACAGTCGGCCGAGGACATGTTGAAGGCGGGTGAAGTGGATATTCTGCCGGGCATGTCGCGCACCCCCCGAACCGAACAGGAATTCCTGTTCACCCGGGCCTATGTGTCGGTACCGATTGCCCTGGCCATCCGGGATAATGGCCGGTTCATTGGTGATCTGAGGGAGCTGCGGGATGAGCGGGTCGGTGTGGTCAATCGCCAGGCCAGCCATGACTATCTGTTAATCAATCATCCAAACCTGGACCTTTACCCGCAAAGAACCGTGGAAGACGGGCTTCTGGCGCTGTCCAACGGCGACCTGGATGTGATGGTCACGCATATTCCGGCGGTGAGTTACACGGTTGCACGACTGGGCCTGTCGAACCTGCGGATTACCAGCATCACGCCCTATCAATATGACCTGCGGCTGGCGGTCAGCAAGGACAACCCGGTTTTACACCGCATCCTCAACAAGGCCCTGAGCAGCCTGCCAGCATCGGAAACCGAGGCGGTGTATAACCGCTGGATACACCTGGATATCGAACAGGAAACCGACTACACGGTGGTCAGGCGCATCATTTTGATTGCCATTGTGGTGGTACTGATTTTCCTCTACTGGAACCGCAAGCTGTCGCTGGAAGTGGATGAACGGATTCGGTCCGAGAATGCCTTGCGTCGCAGTGAAGATGAACTGCGAGCGGCCAAGCTTGAGGCCGAACGCCTGGCCCGGGAGGCGGAAACGGCGAGCAGGGCCAAGAGTGAGTTCCTGGCCAATATGTCCCATGAGATCCGAACCCCGATGAATGCGGTCATTGGTTACAGCGATCTGCTCTACAACTCGGTGACTGATCCCCAGCAGCGCAACTATTTGAACGCCATCCGCGCTGGCAGCCGCAGCCTGTTAATGCTGATCAACGACATTCTTGACCTGTCACGGATAGAGGCTGGCAAGATGCGCCTGGACTTCGGCCCGGTTTCGGTTCGCCGGCTGCTCAGCGATGTCCGGCATATCTTTGATCTGCGAGCGACCGAGCAGGGCATTACCCTGGAGGTGAGCGTAGGCTCTGGCATGCCCTCGGCAATGATGTTGGATGAAACCCGGTTGCGCCAGGTGTTGTTCAATCTGGTGGGCAATGCCATCAAGTTCACCCATGAGGGTGGAGTGACAGTGCGGGCCGTGGCCAAAGAACTGGAGGAATCGACCGGTAAGGACGCGGATATCCGCTACTACCGGTTGAAAGTGACCGTGGCCGACACCGGCATTGGCATTGCGCCGGATCAGCAGGACCGTATTTTCGATGCCTTTGAGCAGCAGGAAGGTCAGAGCTCCCGGCGATACGGGGGCACCGGCCTGGGTCTGGCCATCAGCCGGAAGCTGGTGGAAATGATGGGCGGTGAGCTGACGGTAAAGAGTGAACCGGATGTTGGGTCCACCTTTACTCTCGTGTTGCCCCGGGTTGAGGCTACCGTAGAGCAGGCGGAAGATGACGGGACTCCGGAGGAAGCCGAGCGGCTGCTGGCCCAGACCATGAGTATGCAGGAGCGAGGCTGGCTGCGGGAGAAGCTGGCGGAGGACTTTGGTGACCAGTGGCAGGATGTTCGTGAAAGCGGCGACCCGGAACAGATGAAGGACTTTGCGCTACGAATTGTTGAATGGGGGCAGCGTCATCGTTCGCCGTCGGTGACTAGCTACGGCGAAAAACTGCTGGCGGATGTAGAGGCGTTCAATCTGGATGCGGTTAATACGGCCCTTGAAGCCTTCCCCAAATTGCTGGGCCAGCGTTGAGCTGACCAGCGGCTTAGAGGCAGTCGAACTGGGATTTGCGGTCAAACGCCACTGACACCATGTCGTACCCTGAGTCTGACAGGGAGCGAACCAGCGCCCTGTCTTTCAGCAGGGTCATGCAGACTTTGTGGACGCTGGCCTGAAGCTGCTCACTTTCCGGATTCTGCTCAGCGAGTCGGAAGTCGACGATCAGATATTTACGGTCGACGGCGGCTTGTTCCGGGATGTCTTCCCGTTCCACGCTTTCAAAACCGATGTAGGTGGCTTCCTGGTTCGAAAAAACCTGGCTCATCAAAACGTCAAGATTTTCGGCGTGTGCCTGGCTGGGTGGGATCGATAACGCAACCGCGGATGCGAAGGCGTATAGTCTGGTGCGCATAACGAGCACTCCCGAAAACGGATGAGATGACTTCTATGTTACCAAGTGTAAAGTTTGGTTACGGTTGATTATTGCAGAGAGTGTTGAAAATTTCGTCATTGATTCCCGGTATTTTTCAATTGTTTGCATTTTGGACATAATTCCGCGCTGCGGGGTGTTTGCCTGCCTGTCGCAGAGCTGGTTTTCCGCTATTATGGAGCCAGAACCATTGGGAAAGTGAGAGGGATAGCCATGTTCCAGCTTGTATTCAAGGGTGAGTGCGCGCCAGGCACTGATGTTGAGACTGCCCGTAACAACGCCCGGGCCCTGTTCAAGGCCAGCGTGGAGCAACTGGACCGCATGTTCAGTGGCCAGCCCGTTGTTATTCGTAACAAGCTGGAACAGGTTCAGGCAGAGAAGTACCAGGCGGTACTGCGCAAGCATGGCATGATTGCCCATGTACAACCGATGGCCGGGGCTGCTCAGGCTGCGGACCCGGCACCGAAACCTGCGCCGGTTTCCCAGGCTGATCAGCAAGCCGAGACTGAAGCACCATCGGCCCCGCCGAAATCGGCCTCTGAGGGCAACGTGCCGGCGACCGAGCCCGGAGATCGCCTACCGGTGGCCGGTGACAAAGTGGATGATATCCTCGCGGGCTCGGGCCTGACCCTGGACCCGGTGGGTGTCACCCTTGTGGAACATGAAGACCCGGAAGCGCCGATGTTCGAGCACCTGGATGACTGGAGCCTGGCGCCTCCTGGCTCCGATCTGGGTGTAAAACGAGATCTGCCACCGCCGATGGTTCCGGACGTTTCCCACCTTTCCCTGGCCGACGATGACAAACACCGCGACAAGAGCTGACCGGGATTTGCCTGACCGGCGGTATTATCTGTGTCTGCTGTTCATTCTGGTGCCCCTGTTGTGGGCGCCAGTACTGGCGTCGGAGCCCTCAGAACGCCCGAAAGTTGGGCTGGTGCTCAGCGGTGGCGGTGCCAAAGGCATGGCCCATGTGGGTGTTCTGAGGGTGCTGGAAGAAATGCGGGTGCCTGTGGACGTGGTGGTGGGCACCAGTGCCGGCTCCGCCGTGGCCGCACTCTACGCTTCGGGCATGTCGGTATCCGAGATTGAGCAGCGGTTTCTGGAACTGGACTGGTTGTCCAGCTTCCGCGACGATCCCGGCCGGGCGTTCAAGCCGGTCCGGCGCAAACAGGACGACTGGCGTTTGCCACTGGTGCCGGGCCTGGGGGTCAGCACGCAGGGTGTGCACCTGGGTGGCGGCCTGGTGACCGGGCAGAATCTTGGTTTCATCCTCAATGAACTCACCCGCAATGCCGCCCTGGTTGAAAATTTCGACCAGTTACCCATTCCCTACCGAGCTGTGGCCACCGACCTTGAAACCGGGGAAGAGGTGGTCATCGGAGACGGTAGTCTTGCCGAAGCGATTCGGGCCAGTATGAGCATTCCGGGCGTTTACGCGCCAGTTGAGCGCAATGGTCGGCTGTTGGTGGACGGAGGGGTTGCCAACAATCTTCCAGTCAGCGTGGCTCGGGAGATGGGCGCGGATGTGGTCATTGCCGTGGATATCACCGATCCGATGATGAGCGCCGATCAATTGCGAGAGGCTTTCTCGGTGGTGGGGCAACTGACTACCCTGATAACCCGCAGGAATACCGATGCCCAACTGGCGCTGCTGACCGAGCAGGACGTGCTGGTGCACCCGGACCTCGAAGGCTTTGGCTCCGCCGATTTTTACGATGCGCCGGTGCTGTTTGAACTGGGTGCCACCGCCGCCCGTGAGCATGCGGTTGCCCTGAACCGGCTGTCGGTGTCTGAGGAGCAGTGGGTGGCGTACCAGTCGCGCCGTGCCGCAGGCAGTTGGGTGCCCGGGCCTGTGGTTCGGGTGGAGATCGCCCAGGGCGAGCGTCTGGCGACGGACTTCCTGAGGGAGCGGATTCGCCAGCAACCGGGGCAAGAGCTGGACGTACCGGAGCTTGAGGCAGACCTGAAGCGTATCTATGGCCTTGGCTATTACGAATCCGTCGGCTGGTCACTGGCGCCCACGGAAGCGGGGCCGGTCCTTGTGATACAGGCGCGGGAGAAAAGCTGGGGACCGAATTACCTGTCGTTCGGGCTCAACTATGAAGATAACTTCGAGGGAAATACCCGCTTTAACCTGGCAGCCGGCCTGCGCATGACCGAGCTGAACCGGTTGGGTGCCGAATGGCTGACCGGCGTTCAGTTGGGTACCCAGCCCTGGGTCCGAAGCCAGTGGTACCAGCCGCTGACCTACGGTTATGACCGGTTTGCCGTTGTCGGTGTGGAGTATCGCCGGGACGATTACAGCATTTACGATCAGGGGCGGCGCATCTCGGAAGTGGATGTCACCTTCCGGCAAGTGGACCTGGCCCTGGGCATGGAGCTGGGAGGCAACGGAGAAGTTCGTCTGGCCTATGTGCGCGGGTATGCCTCGGTTGACGACGAAGTGGGTGTTCCGGTCGCCCCCACCGACAATGTGCATCAGGGGCATGTCAGCTTGCAGCTGGTGCACGATTCCCTGAGCGATGCCTTCTTCCCGAAATCCGGTGCTTTTGCCGGGATCCGCGGGCGGATTGAGCGGGAAGATCTCGGTTCAGACCGGCACTTTGATGGCGTGACGGCGATGCTGCTGGGCACTGGCACCTGGGAGCGATTTAACCTGACCGGGCTGTTGTATACCCGCCAGATTTTCAGCGGCGAGGCCGGTATTGAAAATGCCGCCCGTTTGGGTGGCTTTCGCCAGCTTTCAGCCTACGCCCCGGGGGAAATTACCGGCAACGACGCCGTGTTGGCTTCCGTTTACGGTCGGCGGGAGTTTGGTGGTCCGGTCATGCCCTGGTTTGCCGGCGCCGGTTTTGAAACCGGCAATGCGTGGGACAGTATGCGTGATGCCAGCTGGAGCGACACCGTGCGGTCCTGGAGTGCCTTTGCTGGCGTGGATACCCTGCTCGGGCCGGTGCAACTGGCCGCTGCCTACAACAACGAGGATAACTGGACCGCCTACCTGAACATTGGCTTCTCTTTTACCCAGCTGTTCTACTGACCCATCAGCCAGCGCCAGTCTCAACCCACGTTGATGGCGGCCAGAACCTGTTCGCATTGCTGGATGGCGTATCGGTGCAGGATGCTTGCCAGGGCCGCTTCGTCCCGGTTGCCAATGGCGCGTATGGATTCTTCCATGTGTGCCAGATTGTCCTCCAGTACTTGTGCCCCGCCTTGGCGAAAGGCGACAAATGCACAGCGTTTGGCCGAGGGCCAGAGGTCATCAATGGCGGAGACGATAAAGTAGTTGTCCGCGTACACCAGTGACGCCTTGGTGTATTCAATGCCCAGTTCCAGAAACGCCATCAGGTCGTTTTTCTGGTAGCAGTCCTTCATTTGCCGATACAGATTTTCAAGCCGGGCCATGTCCTCGGGTTGCCATTGTCGCACCAGTTTTTGGCCGGTGTGGGTCAGGTACAGTTCGAGAATTTCATAGAGACTTCGTACAAAGTGCTCGTCCAGCGGGGTAACGAACGCCCCCTTGCGTGGCACGTTGCGGACCAGGTGCCGTTTTTCCAGCAGTAACAGCGCCTCGCGGATGGAACCATGACTGACGTCCATCTCTTTGGCCATGGAGCTTTCGTAGATGCGCTCACCGGATCTAAGCTGTTCAAAGGCAATCAGGTTTTCAATATGGCGGGCGACTTGTTCGGTCAGGGTTTCTCTGGGCTTGAATGCGTTCATGGGTTATTTGTTTACAGCAGGTGAACCGTCGGAAAGGCCATGGTCGCACAATGTTTTTGCCGGAGCCAGAATAACCGCTATAGCAACGGCGCCAGCAGTCGCACCGCGCGACAGCTGAGTCGGAAGAGGATGGATCGGTCCTGGTAGTCTCGCTCAGTCATTCTCTGGCAGTACTCAAGGTCTTCCCGGAGCATGGAGTCGACCGAGCGGACGAAGTCCTCGTTGGTGTTCACCGCCGTGATCTCGAAGTTCAGGCGCATGGAGCGATTGTCCAGGTTCGCCGTGCCCACGGCAGCATAACGGTCATCCACCAGCACCACTTTCTGGTGCATGAAACCGGGCTGGTAGCGATAGATCCCGATGCCGGCCTGGCTGGCTTGCACCAGGTAGGAATAGGCCGCCAGGCGAATAAGCCGGCTGTCGGATTTTTCAGGAATCAGGATGCGAACGTCCACCCCCCGCAGCGCCGCCAGCTGCAGGGCGTTCATGATCTGGAAATCCGGTACAAAATAGGGCGATGCAATCCAGATTCGGGTGCGGGCATTGTTGATGCTGTTCAGGAAGAATAGCGTGCAGGTTTCCCAGGTGTCTGCAGGCCCGGTAGGCAGCACCAGAACCTGTTGATCACCGCCGGTGTCAAAGCCCGGGTGCCAGTCCAGTTCCGGGCGGATATTGCTGGCCCAGTGCCAGTCTTCCAGCCACGCCAGCTGCAAACCGGTCACCGCCGGGCCCTCAATCCGACAGTGGGTATCGCGCCAGGGTTCCTGGTCCATCGCCGTGCCCAGGTATTCGTCGCCCAGGTTAATGCCGCCAACAAAGCCCACCTTGCCATCACAGACCAGTAACTTCCGGTGGTTCCGGAAATTGATCTGGAAACGCCGGCGGCGCACGTTACCGTTGCCGAACGAAGCGATGCGCGCGCCGGCGGCTGACAGTTCGTTAAGCCAGCGCCGTGACAGCAACACACTGCCGATGTCGTCGTAAAGAAACCACACCTCGACACCCTGCGCCAGCTTGCGTTCCAGAATCGCCTTGATGCGCTGCCCCACCTTGTCTGAGCGCACGATGTAGAACTCCAGCAGAATGTATTGCCTGGCATCCTCCATGGCTTCGAACAGGGCCTCAAATGTTGCGGTTCCGTCTTTCAGCAGTGTGCACTGGTTGCCGCTGGTAAACGGTTGCCGGCTCAACTTGCACAGTACCTGAAGCTCATCGCTGAAATGTTCGTGGCCTGGGTTGGAGATCGACGTGGTCTGCTTCTCGAACTGGTCCAGCAGCGTGGTCAGAGACTGATCCCCCATCCGGCGGGCTTTGACATAACCGCCAAAGCGGCTTCGGCCGAACAGAACAAACAGTGGCACCGCGATATAGGGCAGGCCTACCAGTGCGATGATCCAGGCAATGGCCCCTTGGGCGGTGCGATAGCTGAGCAGGATCCGATAAATGCAGGCCAGGGCTGCCAGGTACAGTGCGGCAAGGGGGATGGCCAGCAATGACAGGTTATCCGGAGTCATTCGTTACCTTCCTGATGGTTTGCCCGAAACTGGGCCGGTGCCATGCCGGTCCAGCGTTTGAAGGCACGGCTGAAGGCGCTGAGTTCAGAAAAACCCAGCAGGAAGGCAATTTCCCCCAGGGCATACTGGTCGTCAGCTACATACCGAAGGGCCTTGTCCTGGCGCACCTGTTCCACCAGATCATGAAAACTCAAGCCCTCTTTTTTCAGCTTGCGGTACAGGGTTTGGCGGCTCATGTGGCACTGCCGGGCCAGTGTGTCGGCATCAATGCGATCAGTGGCCATTTGCCGTGAAATCAGGCGGCGAACCTTGCGGCTGAAAGACTTCCGCGTTTGCAGGCGGGCCAGCACCGCATTGACCTGCTTCAGCACGGCGGAATAGACATACGGGTTGCGATGGGGAATCGGGTGCCCAAGGTGCTGGCTGGAGAACGCCATTCTGGTGATGCCGGTACCAAAAATAACCGGCCCGCCAAACAGTTTCCGGTACTCGCTGGCATAGCCGGGTTCCGGATGGGCCACTTCCAACCAGTCGGCTTCAATGCCCCGGTGAATAAAGTGACGGGTTCGACACAGCGCCGCCGCCAGGGTGCGATCCATATCCTGACGACAGTAGTGATCGGGGTGGTCTGGCTGCCAGGTCAGGATGGCCTGATCCGGCGTTTGCTCAAAGCTCAGGGTTACCGATTCGTTGATCAGCCGGTGCAGGCGCACATACTGCACGACGGCCTCGCCCAGAGTGTCGCAATTGAAGAAAACATGCCCAACCAGGCCCATTCGTTCAGGGTCAACCACCTGCCCGGCGTGCAGTCCAACACCGGGGTCTCCGGTCAGCTGTTCGGCCAGATCCCAAAGTTGGTAGTGGGTGCTGGCGGGAATGCGCAAATCCGGATCTTCCAGGGCTTCCAGGCTAAGGCCGATGAGGGGTTCAATCCGGGAGCGATTTAACAGCCCGAGCGTATCCAGGTAATGCACGAGCGCCAGTGTGCTGGAGGCCGCAACCTGCGGGGTATCCGCTTGGTCCGTTTGCGCGTGCATGCCGATGGTTGGCTCCGGGTGGTTGTGTGTCAGAGTGATACAAAATGTCAAACGATTGGCACAGCCAGTCAACGGCTTGCCATAGTTTCAACGATAGCATGGTACTCATCAGGTTGAAGTAGCCAACAGGCAAAATGGAGGTGTTGTATGGAACGGGAAATCTTTGTACCCCATAACGAGGCCGAGCGTAAAAACGTTTTGGCACTGGCGGAGTATCTGGACAGCATCTTCTACTGCTGAGCTGTCCGTCGTAATGTCTGTGACCTTCTGGCCGGGTTCATCCCGGCTTTTTTGTGCCTGCGGTTTGCCTGCCTAATTTCTCCTTGCCCCCGAGTCTGGCGATGGTAGTGTATCCGGTTCATCCCCATCACTGGAGGCTGTCAGCGTATGACCGTTGAACTGAATCATCGTATTACCGGCCAGGGCGAGCCCCTGATCCTGCTGCATGGGCTGTTCGGCTCCCTTGAGAACCTTGGAGGTATCGCCCGCCGCCTGGAAGATGGTTGGCAGATTCACGCCCTCGATCAGCGCAATCATGGCAGCTCACCCCACACTGACGACATGGACTACCCGGCCATGGCGGCCGATGTGGTGGCCTACATGGACGCCCACAATCTGGACAAGGCCTGGGTGCTGGGTCATTCCATGGGCGGCAAGGTGGCGATGCAGGTCGCCTTGGGTTATCCGGAGCGGGTCAAGGGGATCATAGTCGCGGACATCGCACCGGTCACCTACAAAGCCCGGCATGATGCGGTTCTGGACGGCATGAAAAACCTGGAGCTGGTTGGCGTAACAACCCGCCAGGAAGCGGACAAGCGCCTGGCTGAATTTGTTGAAATCCCTGGCGTGCGGCAGTTCCTGCTGAAAAACCTGGAGCGGAAACCGGCAGAGCAGGCCGGTAATGGGGATCAGCTGTTCCGCTGGCGTCTGAATCTACCTGTGATTGACACCTGTTATCAGAAGCTGGCCGCCGCGCCGGAGGGTGAGGGCCCGTACAATGGTCCGGTGTTGTTTATCAAAGGCGCTGATTCCGCCTATATCCAAAGCAAACATCAAGACACCATCCGGCAACTGTTCCCAGCCGCCGAACTGAAGATAATCGAGGGTACCGGGCACTGGCTGCATGCTGAAAAGCCCGATACCTTTGCGGCTTTGTGTCGTCGTTTTCTCGGATCCTGACGGCCTGTCCTGCGTTGCCAGAAACCCGGTAATGTCTGCTAAGGTTAGGGTGCTTTGATATTGCCTTCCGTCTAACAATCACCAATGGATCGGGCGCTCATGATGAAATGGTTGTTGATAGGCCTGCTGGTCATCTTTCTGCTGCTGGGCAGTTTCCTGCTCACGCCGTCGCCGGTTGACAGCAAGGCCTGGGAGGCACCATCGCCTCCGGCCATGACCGGTGTGCTGGCGCCCAATGAACGCCTGCGCCTGGCAGACTTGCTAGCCCGGGGCCAGGTCTATGGTCCGGAAGATACAACCATTGATGCAAACGGCGGGCTTTACGCCGGCACCCAGGACGGCAAAATCGTGCGGGTGTTTCCGGATGGCACCGTAGAGAACTGGCTGGAAACCGGCGGACGGCCACTGGGTATGGTATTCGATGCCCAGGGCAACCTGATTGTCGCTGATGCCTGGAAAGGCCTGTTGTCCATCACCCCAGACGGCACCCTGTCGGTACTGACCCGCGAGGCCGAAG
Organism: Marinobacter sp. NSM; assembly: GCF_052380025.1. Taxonomy (NCBI): domain Bacteria; kingdom Pseudomonadati; phylum Pseudomonadota; class Gammaproteobacteria; order Pseudomonadales; family Marinobacteraceae; genus Marinobacter; species Marinobacter sp. NSM. The sequence continues at coordinate 113,608 of NZ_JBQTCK010000002.1, read as the reverse complement.
GCACGCCGTTCCGCTTTACTGACGACGTGGACATAGCACCGGACGGCCGTATCTATTTCACTGACGCCAGCTCCCGCTTTCGCCAGCCGGATTACATTCTGGACTTGCTGGAGATGCGCCCCTACGGCCGCCTGCTTCGCTATAACCCCCGTACCCGCCGTACCGAAGTCCTGCTGGCCAATCTGCACTTTGCCAACGGTGTGGCGGTGTCGCCGGCGGGTGACTATGTGCTGGTTAACGAAACCTGGAAGTACCGCATCCTGAAATACTGGATCACCGGGCCCAGGGCCGGCCAGGCAGAAGTGTTTGCGGACAACCTGCCGGGATTTCCCGATAATCTGGCGGTGGATGATCAGGGCCGCTACTGGGTTGCGTTTCCAACCCTGCGCAATGCCCAGGTGGACAGCATGCATCGCAAACCCTGGCTGAAGAATCTGGTGGCCAAGTTGCCTGACAGTCTGAAGCCCCAGCCACAGGAGTATGGGCTGGTGGTTGCCTTCGATACCAGCGGTAAGATGATCACCAGCCTGCACGATACCCGCGGCAGCCACCTTCAGGAAATCACCTCGGTGAATCCCCATGATGGCGTTCTATACTTTGGTTCACTTCACAATGACCGTATTGGCCGGCTACCGTTGCACGCTATTCCTGGCCTTGGAGAGCAACCATGACACGGGCACTGAACTGGGACTTGCCTGACCCGTTTACCATGACCATCACCGTTCGCCCGGAGGACACCGACCGCCTGGGGCACGCCAATAACGTGGTGTATGTGCGCTGGCTGGAAGAAGTGAGTTGGCAGCACATCGACAGCCTGGGCATGACCTGGGCCCTGCACGAAGAAACCGGCAAGGCCATGGCGATTACCCGCACTGAGCTGGATTACCTGGCCTCTGCCAATGCCGGGGATGAACTGGTGCTGGGTACCTGGCTCACTGACTGGGATGGCCGTTTCCGCTCTGCCCGGCAGTTTCAGCTGATTCGCCCGGCCGATGGCAAAACCTTGCTGCGGGCGCTCTCTACCCATGCCTGTGTCGATATGAAATCCCAGCGGCCAGCCCGGGCGCCCAAGGCCTTCGCCGAGATACTTGGCAGCGCGCTGGTTGCCGGCGGGCGGGGCCTGCCCGGTTGAGGCCGGGCCGGTAAAATTCTGCTAGTCTGAGAGTTCAGGCCGGTAACGGCACCGTTCACTGCTGTCTGGAGACGCCCATGGAATCATCTGATCTGACCGAAACCGGCACCATGCGCCACGTGGTCTATGATCGCTTTGGTGAGCGTGATGTGCTGCGCGTGACAGAATCGCCCATTCCGGAACCGGGTGAGGGCGAGGTGCTTGTTCGGGTACACGGCGCTGGCCTCAATCCCATCGACTGGAAAACCCGTAAGGGCATGGGGTTCGTCGCCACCCAGATAGAAAACAGTCTGCCCTGGACGCCCGGTTACGACGCGGCCGGTGAGGTGGTGGAAGTGGGCGAGGGCGTGACCACACTGGTGCCGGGCGACCGGGTGATGGGCATGATCGGCTTCCCGGTCACCGGCGGAGCCTACGCCGAGTACGCCATTGCCGACGCTGAAGATCTCGCCATTGTGCCGGAAGAGCTGGACCTGATCGCGGCGGCCGGCGTGCCCCTGGCGGCACTCACGGCCTGGCAGGCCCTGTTTGAAGTGGCGGAGCTGGAGTCTGGCCAGAAAATCCTGATTCATGCCGGGGCCGGTGGTGTTGGGCACTTTGGGGTTCAGTTTGCCCTGGAGCGGGGCGCCCACGTCATCGTGACGGCGTCCTCCCGTAACCGGGATTTTCTGGCGGAGCTGGGGGTGCATGAGGTGATTGATTACCACACCACTGACTTCACCGAAGAATGCTACGGCCTGGACGTTGTGCTGGACCTGGTAGGGGGCGAGACCGGCAAACGCTCCCTGCAAACCCTCAGTGACTCCGGCGTGCTGGTAACCATCCCTACGGTGACTGCCGATGACGTGGTCAGCGCCGCAGAAGCCATGGGCGTTCGAGCCCACGGCATGCGCTCACGGCCAGATGCCTTCCATCTGGAGGAAATCGCCGAGTTGATTGAAGACGGTGATGTGAAGGTCCATGTTGAGCAGGTATTTTCCCTGGATCAGGTACAGGCAGCCCACGAACTGCTGGAAGGCGGTCATGTGCGGGGCAAGCTGGTGCTGGATTGCCGTTAATCGGCCTGATTGGCTTTGCGGGCAATCCGGTTCAGTAGCCGGGAGGCGGCAAAGAAGCCAAAACTGGCGGTTACCGGGCTGGCTGCGCCGAAGCCGGAGGCGCAGTCGAGCCGCACCGGACCCTCGGTGGCTGGTTTCTGCAGGCATACCTCGCCATCGGCGGCTGGGTAGGTGAGCTGTTCCAGTGAATACACCGCCTCAATTCCAAAACGCCGCTTTGGATTCCGGGAGAACCCGTACTCCCGGCGCAGCATATTACGCACTTTTGCCAACAACGGGTCCTGGGTGGTCTTGCTCAGGTCTGCCACCTGAATCTGGGTTGGGTCCATCTGGCCGCCAGCCCCGCCGGCACAGACAATCGGAATCTTGCGCCGCTGGCAATGGGCAATCAGCGCTGCTTTCGCCTTCACGCTGTCGATGGCATCCACCACTCCGGTCATATCCTCGGTAATCAACTCCTCCACGTTTTTGGTGGTCAGAAACCCGAAATGCACGCGAATATCTGCCTGGGGATTGATGGCCTTCAGTCGCTCGGCTATGGCATCGGTCTTGGTGCGGCCATACTGGCCTTCCAGTGCGTGCAGCTGACGATTGGTGTTGGACACGCAGATATCGTCCATATCAATCAGGGTGAGTGTGCCGATACCGCTGCGCGCCAGGGATTCCGCCGCCCAGGAGCCAACACCGCCCAGGCCGACGATGGCTATGTGGGCATTACGGAAAGCGTTCAGGGCCTTGCGGCCATAGAGGCGCTCTATGCCGCCAAAGCGGAACGGATAATCATCGGCGGTCATGCAGCCTCCGGAATGCAGGGGAGAAAACAAAGGCGCATTGTAACCGAGACAGCGGCGGGCGGGAAAACACCATAAAAAAAGCCGCGCAAGAGCGCGGCTTCAAGAAGGTACCCGGCTCGGCAAGAGGCGGGTTGGACTAGTTCAGAGACACTAATCAACGTGACTATTATCAAGTTCTGATCTGTCTTTAAGAAGGTCAGAAGTTGCCAACTGTCGGTCATTTTCGGCCAGCCATTTTGGCCAGACCGGTATTGCCGTTTAAGCCACCCAGTGCTCGTCTTCAAATGCCATCAGGCTGTCTTTGCCGGTCTGGATGTCTTTCAGCAGCCAGTCCACTTCAGGCATCAGCTTCTCGAAATAGTAGCGGGCGGATACCTGCTTGCTCTCAAGCAACGGCTTAATGCCCTCTCCGAGTTGCAGCTGCTGGCCTGCGACGCCGGCCATGCGGGACCACAGATAGCCGATCACGGTCAGGGCCATAATCCGCAGGTACGGGGTGGCGGCAGCGCCGGCCTGTTCCGGATCTTTGGGGGCATTCTGGGCCAGCCACATGGTGGCCTGCTCCAGACTCTTCAGCGCACCCTTGAGTTCTTCGCGGTACGGCGCCTCCGGGTTGTCCTTCAGGTATCCAGTCAGTTCTGCGAACAGGGCGCGAACCAGCTGGCCACCTTTGAGGGACAGCTTCCGGCCCACCAGGTCCATCGCCTGGATGCCGTTGGTGCCCTCATAGATGCGGGCGATACGGCCGTCGCGAACCAGTTGCTCCAGGGGCCAATCCTGGGTGAAGCCAGAGCCACCCAGAACCTGCTGGCCCCAGTTGGCGTTGTTATAGCCTTCGTCGGTCAGGAAGGCTTTAACCACAGGCGTCAGCAGCTGCACCAGGTCGTCGGCGTTTTCACGCACGCTTTCATCCGGGTGAGCCACGGAAAGATCCAGCTGGTGGCCAGTGAACAGCGCCAGCGCCCGCATACCTTCGTTCAGCACCTTCTGGCGCATCAGCATGCGGCGCACGTCCGGGTGCACAATGATCGCGTCAGCCGGACCGTTCGGGTTCTTGGGGCCGCTCAGGGAACGGCTCTGCAGGCGTTCCCTGGCAAATGCCAGGCTTTCCTGGTAAGCCATCTCAGCCAGGCCAAGGCCTTGCATGCCCACCATCAGCCGAGCTTCGTTCATCATGGTGAACATGGCGCTCATACCCTTGTTAGGCTCGCCGACCAGCCAGCCTTTGGCGCCTTCAAAATTCATAACGCAGGTGGCGGAGCCTTTGATGCCCATCTTGTGCTCAAGGCCACCACAGAAGGCCGGGTTGCGCTCGCCGGAATCTGGCAGGAACTTGGGTACCACAAACAGGGATATGCCCTTGGTGGTGTCCGGTGCGCCCGGCAACTTGGCCAGTACCAGGTGTACAATGTTGTCGACCAGGTCGTGCTCACCGCCGGTGATCCAGATTTTGGTGCCCTCGATGGCATAGCTGCCGTCGTCATTGGGTGTGGCCTTGGTGCGGATCAGGCCCAGATCGGTGCCGCACTGGGGCTCGGTCAGACACATGGTGCCGGTCCACTCGCCGGAAATCAGTTTTTCCAGATAAGTCTGCTTCAACTCCTCGGAGCCGTGCGCGTACAGGGCGCTGATGGCGCCGTGGGTCAAGCCCGGGTACATGCCCAGGGACAGGTTGGTGGAGCACACCATTTCGTCCACGACAAACTTCAGGGTGTGGGGCAGGCCCTGCCCGCCGAATTCCAGTGGTGCATCCAGGGCGGTCCAGCCACCTTCCACAAACTTCCGGTAGGCCTCTTTGAAGCCGTCAGGTGTCTTGACCGATTTGGTTTCCGGATCGTAGCTACAACCCTGGCGATCGCCCACCTGGTTAGTAGGCTGGATGACCTCTGCCGCCAGTTTGCCGGCTTCATCGATCACCGCCGAAATCAGATCCGGAGTCGCATCGGCGTACTTTTCCAGTTCGTGCAGTTTGTCTGCGCCCAACACATCAAACAACAGAAAGCGAAGATCGTTCGCTGGTGCCTGGTATTGCATGGATACTCTCCTGTTTGGATATAGCAGTCTGGATGACTGCCGGATGTCGTTGTTTCAATCCGGAAGTGTCTCTTCATACGAGCGTTTGAATTTTTTGGTTTGCTGGCTGGTGGCCCGAAGGCATTGAATTTTCGTATCACCGTCATGGTATCCATTGATAGTGGAAGGGCGTGGGAATGACGATCGTGATTGCCGGTATATCCGGTGCAATTGGTGCGGCGTTGGCAAAACGCTATCTGGAGACTTGCCCGGAACAGGCCGTCATTGGTCTGTGCCGAGATCCTCAGTGGGCACCGGACGATCTCAGAAATCATCCCGGTGTGAGATTGCTGGCCTGGGATGCGGACGATGAGCAGCGGCTTGATAAAGCCGAGTTGAAAACGGCATTGGACGGTTCCGGCCCGATCGTCACGGTGATTTACGCCGCTGGCCTGCTGCATGACGACCGGCTTTTTCCCGAGAAGCGATTGGAAGACGTGGCGGCTGCTAACATGGCCCGTGCTTTCGCGGTCAACGCCACCGGATTTGCCTTGCTGATCCAGGCCCTGCTGCCCTGGCTGCGGCATCGTGAGTTCAAGCGCGTGGCAGCCATCTCGGCCAAGGTGGGGTCGATATCCGATAACGGGTTTGGCGGCTGGTATGCTTATCGGAGTTCAAAAGCCGCCCTGAATATGCTGGTGCGGAATCTTTCCATCGAACTGCCTCGCCGGTGCAAGCCCATTGCCTGCGTGGCGCTGCATCCGGGGACCACCGAGTCGGCCCTGAGTTCACCGTTCAGCCAGTCACTGTCCAAACTGACGGTACATACGCCCTTGCAGACGGCTGATAACCTGATCCGGGTATTGGGCGCCCTGGACGACAGCAGTAACGGTCGATTCTTCAGTTGGGATGGTTCGGAGTTACCCTGGTAGGCGGCGCCATGCGGGACACTATAGCGGCACCGCCCAGCTGAGCATGGAGTAATAAAGCCCGATGCCGACGAGCACATTGAATGGAAAGGTGACGCCCAGGGAAGCCAGCATGGCCAGGCCGATATTGGCATCGGGAACGGCGTGGCGAATTGCCACCGGTGCGGCGATGTAGGACGCACTGGCGGTGAGGGTGGCGAGGATGACGATAGAGCCGGTGTCGAGCCCGAGCAGAGTGCCCACCGTTAGCCCCGCCACCGACAGCACGGGGGGCATTGCAAGCCCGAATAGTACGATTCTCCAGTGGATCAGCTTCAGGTTGCGCAGGGTTTCGGCGGCCACCAGCCCCATCTCCAGCAGGAACAGCGACAGAATGACGGAAAAGGCGCTGGTGAGGGGGGCGGTGACCCCGGTGCCCTGTCCTGGCCCGTAAAGCGCTCCAATGACCACGCCACCCACCAGCAGGATAACGCTTCGGTTGGTCAGGGTTTCCTGCCAGAGCGGCGTGCCCTTGGCATCGCCAGTGCGTTTGCCAAAACGTCTGTAGAACCAAAGCCCGACCATGATGGCAGGTAACTCCAGAAGTACCAGATAGAGCGTGACCTGGCCGCCGGAGCTGAGGCCGCGAGTTTCAACCCAAGCCAGGGCGACGGCAAAAGTGCCCGCACTGACCGAGCCATAATGGGCGGCAAAACTGGCGGTGTCGGCGATCGACAAGCCGACGCCGTAGCGCAGGATCGGGATCATCAGCAGGGGTAACGCAAAACCAAGGCCTGCTATCGCAAGCATCTCCAGAAGCAGGTCTGGTGCCAGGTTCCCATACAGGGCCATTCCGCCCTTCAGGCCAATGGTGAGCATCAGCAGCAGGCTAAGAATGTCGTAGGCTTCTCGTGGAATGGACAGGTCAGATTTGACGGTTCCTGCTACCAGGCCGAGCAGGAAAAACATGACGATGATGTCGGGCATGTGTCAGCTATTGCGTTTTGAATGGGGCTGGAGTTGTTACCTACTATGGATCAGTTTAGGGCGATGGGCGCCCAAGTCAATTAAACCATTACCGGATTGCGATAACGGATCTTCGGTCGCCACAAAAAACGGAGGCAACCTGCCTCCGTTTTTCACTGGACTGATCAACTGAACTTACCGAATGAACGGATTCAACATCCTGGTGAAGGTGCCCGTCAGCTTGACCGGGGCGCTCAGTACAGACAATGTAATGCAGTCTTCACACCCGACGGCAACGGGCCTGTGCTCGTCCTGCTCATTTAACACCACAAAATCCCATTGGTTGAACACGCCCTTCTGGTCGGCGAACGCACCCTGCAGCACAATCGTTGTCTCATCACCGCGGTGAGTGTGGGCCGGAGCCTTGCCGCCTGCCACCAGTTTCTGCAGTACCACCCGCTCACCCTGGCCGGGAAACTTTTCCGAAATATCCAGTACGCTGACATCGCCCAGCTGACGTTTCCAGGGAAGCTCGTTGATGTCCTCACCAAGCAACTTCTGCAGCGGGCTCAATCGCGGTGCCTGCATAACCGGTGAAGCATCCTGGGGGACTGAGTCAATGCGCGCCATCAACTGCTCAAAACTGCCGACCGACACAGTGACCTTGGGCTGCTGTTCCATCATCACCGCGCCCAGGCTGTTCAGGGTGTCCACCCGGCTCCTACAGTGTGGGCACTGCTCGAGGTGCAGCCGGATGCAGAGAGCATGGGGCTCAGTCAGATTGCCAGCGCTGTATTCCATCAGGCTGAGACTGTCGGGGTGGTGCCGTGTCATACGTTCTGATCCTGCAAAATCACTTTTAACTTGTTCAATGCCAGGCGTACCCGGCTCTTCACGGTTCCCAGGGGGATCTGAAGTTCATCCGCCACCATCTGGTGGGATTTGTGCTCCATGTAGACCTTGGCAATCACGGTAATCTGTTCTTCTGGCAACTGGCTGAGCGATTCCCGAATCCGGCGTTCCGACATCAGCCGATGCAAGGAAGTCACGGGCTCATCTTCGTTGTCGCCCGGAATTTGCCACAAATCCTCGGTCTCCACCGCCATTTCAGCGCTGGTTCGCTGCATCTTTCGCAGCATATCAATCCGCTGATTACGGGCAATGGTAAAAATCCAGGTAGACGCCGCAGCCTTACGCCAGTCATACAGGCAGGAGCGGCGCCAGATGGAAATAAACACTTCCTGCACCAGTTCTTCGGCGTGGCTGGCCATGCCGTTGGAAATGGCGTAGTACTTTATCTGCGGCGCAAAGTGCTCGAACAAAGCGTGGTATGCAGCTCTATCCTGGTGTTTGCCTACTTTTTCCAGCAAGACACCCCAAGGGTCCTTTCGGCCCTCGGCTTTCGCTGGTTGCTGATCCAGTGTGGTCACCGGACGCTCCTTGACAGTCGCATGAGTTGAGCTGATTACAGTCATCATTCTAGGCACTCGCCGCTGGTTTGTCAGTCTGGTTATTTACGGGAGGCTGCAAGAAGTGGATTTCCTTGAGTGAAAAAAAATCTGGCCGCATTGTCGGCGGAGTTGTGTCAGTGGAGTGATTGCCGGATCCCAGAGCAGGCGCTAGTCTGACAACCATAATAACGACTCAAAGTTCAAACCATGAACGCACTGCTTTCCGGTGGCACCCTGCCTGTTATCCGGGCCCATTACGCAGAGATTCTTTGCCAGCTGGCAGAGGAGCGGGGCGTTGCCCAGCAAGAGCTGGTCAGCGCTGCCGGTATCCGCCAGCCACAACTGGGTCACCCGGATAATTTCATTACCCTGGACCAGTTCACGGAGCTGTGTCGTCAAGCCTTTGTTCGCTGCAAGGACGACAGCCTGGGGCTGGAGTTTGGCCGGCGCCTGAAATTTACCGCCCATGGTGCGCTGTCTCAGGCCGCCATCAGCTGCGACACCCTCGATCAGGCGCTGCGGGTGTTGATCAAATATTTTCGGATTCGTTTTGCCTACATGGCCCTGTCGTTTTTTATCGAAGGCGATGAAGCTGTCATTCAGCTCGATATCAAGCACGACACCCGGGATTTACATCGTTTCAACATCGAGGTCGTCCTGGCTTCCCTGATGGAAGTGAACAACTTGCTGTTTGGTCAGCGGTTGTTGGAGGGCGGGCGATGCCTGGTGGACTACGAACAACCAGCCAATGTGGGGCCTTACCAGCCGCTGTTTGGCAATGCCGTGAGTTTCTGCACCGGTGTTAACCAGCTCCGCTTCCAAAAGCAGTTTTTGAGCCTGCCGTTATCCTTGTCCAATCCTGTGGCTCGTCGCGTGGCTGAAGCTCAATGCGAGGAAGAAATGCGGCAGATGGAGGCATCCACCTCAGTAACGGAACGAGTGGTCAGGATGCTGGAATCGGTTCGTGACGGCCGCCTGCTGAGTCTGGAGGATGTGGCCGGGCAGTTACATGTGTCTGCTCGTACTCTGCGCCGCCAGCTGGCGGCAGAAGGCGCTCGTTTCCAGATGCTACAGGAAACCGTGCGCCATCAACGGGCGCTGGATTATCTAAGGCGACACTCTCCCCTGAGTATCGACGACATTTCGGAACACCTGGGGTACAGCGACCCATCCAATTTTGGCCGAGCCTTTCGCAAATGGGAGGGGATTTCACCCTCGGCCTGGCGCAGATTGCACCAGACCGACGATGATTGAGGGCTACTCCTCCAGGTAAGTGTAGCCCTCAAGACCGGCTTTCAGTTCGTCCAGTAATCGGTCCTGTGTGGGTTTATCCAGGTTGCTGGCGGCAAACTTATCCTGGTAGGACTTGATCAGGTTCTCCGGTTCAAAGTTGACGTAACGAAGCACCTTGGCGACGGTGTCGCCGGTAATGGGCTTGCCAATGTCATACTCGCCCTGGTTGTTCAGCCGCACATCCACCGAGTGGGTATCGCCGAACAGGTTGTGCATGTCTCCCAGGATCTCCTGATAGGCGCCGGTCATGAAGAACCCCATCAGCAGTGGCTCGCCCTCTTTCTCCTCCGGCAATGCCAGGGTAGTTTCGATGCCCTGGCCGTCCACGTACTGGTCAATCCGGCCGTCCGAATCACAGGTAATGTCCTGAATCACCGCGCGCCGGCTCAGCGGGCGGTTCAGGCCATTGATCGGCATCACCGGGAAAATCTGGTCGATGCCCCAGACATCCGGCAGGGACTGGAACAGGGAAAAGTTAACAAAGAGCTTTTCAGCGAGCTTTTCGTTGAGTTCATCGATAATTTCCCGGTGCGCCCGACTGCCACTGTCCAGCTGAACCCGAAGCAGGCGGCAGCAGGTGGTGTAGAGGGTTTCGGCCTGCGCTCGCTCGCTGAGTGACAGCAGACCATGGGCGAACTGGGCGTGGACATCGTTCATCGCATGCAGCACATCGTGGTAAATCTCGGCCAGCGACCGGGGTGAGTGATCATCCTGCAGGCTGAGAAAGTCGCGCCAAAGGTCATGCAGTGGTGCTGGTGCGTCTGCTTCAGGCTCAGTGACTTCCCGATGGTCTGGAGATTCCCGATCAATCACGTTGGTGACCAGAACCGAGTGGTGGGCTGTCAGGGCCCGGCCGGATTCACTGATCAGGTCCGGGTGGGGAATGCCCTGGCGATCGCATTCGGCTTGCAGCACATGCACCACGTTATAGGCGTATTCAAACACGCTGTAATTCATTGAGCAGCTGCTGCGGGAGCGGGTGCCCTCATAGTCCACGCTCAGGCCGCCGCCGATATCCACGGTGCCGACGGGTGCGCCCAACTGGTGCAGTTCCGTGTAGAAGCGGGCGCATTCCTTCAGGCCGGTCTGGATATCGCGGATGTTGGCAATTTGTGAACCCAGGTGGAAGTGCAGCAGCTGCAGGGTACCCAGAGCGCCAGCCTGTTTAAGGGTATTCACCACATCCAGAACCTGGCTGGCGGACAACCCGAACTTGGATTTTTCTCCGCCGGTGTTCTGCCAGTTACCTTTGCCAATGGTGGCCAATCGCGCCCGCACGCCAATCAGGGGTGATACCTCAAGACGCTCGGCCTCTTCCAGTATCAGAGGCAGTTCCGATTGCTTCTCCACCACGATAAACACCCGGTGGCCCAGCTTCTGGCCGATCAGGGCCAGGCGGATATACTCACGGTCTTTATAGCCGTTGCAGACAATCACTGACCCCGCTTTGGGGGCAAGGGCCAATACCGCCATCAATTCCGGCTTGCTGCCGGCTTCGAGCCCGACCTGTCCGGCCGAGGCGGCGGGTTGTGCCGCCAACAGCTCTTCCACAACCCGTCGCTGCTGGTTCACTTTGATCGGGTAGACCGCGGTATAGCGGCCCTTGTAGCCCTGTTCGGCGGTCACCTTGTTGAAGGCGCCACAAAGCTTGTTCACCCGGTCGTGCAGTATGTCGGTAAAACGGATCAGTACCGGCAGGGCAATCCCGGACTCGGCCAGAGACCGGGTCAGGTCAGGAAGGTTGATGCGGGCTGCGGTCCGCCCCCGGTCCGGGCAGATCTCGACTTCACCCCGGGGAGTCACCGCGATGTAGCCATCACTCCAGTGAGCGATGTTATAAACCTTGTGGGCAGGTAAGGCTGTGGTTTCAGGCATTGTTGCTATCCTGTCAGGAAACCGGAATGGCCCGCAGGCCGTTGTCAGGCTGCATTGTAGGACCTGACAGGCCGGATCGAAAGCATTGCCAGGCCACGAGTGGCCTGAAATGTGAAAAATACGGGGCGGCGAGGGGGAATAGTACTTTGGCTATGGCCTTGGGCCCCCTACAATACGCCCCTTTGAACAGGCCCCGACCCCGTGGTGGCGCAATGAATGGGAGATACAGATGACGGTATTGAACGAAGGCTGGTTTACCGAGGTATTTCAGGATCAGGGCACGGCATTTTCCCTGCAGGTCAAGCGCAAGCTGCACGAAGAGCAGACGCCGTTCCAGAAGCTGGAAATCTATGAAACGGAAACCTTTGGCAACCTGATGGTGTTGGACGGTTGCGTGATGCTGACCACCCGTGACAACTTTCTGTACCACGAGATGATGACCCACCCGGCGTTGTTCACTCACAAGAACCCGAAGAAAGTGGTGATAGTGGGCGGTGGAGACTGCGGAACCCTGAAGGAAGTGCTCAAGCACCCCGGTGTCGAGGAGGCCTGGCAGGTGGAAATCGACGAGCGGGTTACCCGCATGTCGGAAAAATACTTCCCGGAGCTGTGTGAGGCCAATAATGACCCCCGGGCAAATTTCTTTTTTGGCGACGGTATCAAGTGGATGCGGGATATTGAGCCCAACAGCATCGACCTGCTGATTATCGACAGTACCGACCCGGTAGGCCCCGCCGAAGGCTTGTTTGCCCTGGATTTCTACCGGGACGCCATGGCGGCGCTTCGGGAGGGCGGCATTATTGTGCAGCAAAGTGAATCGCCGCTGTTGCACACGGACAGCATCATCAAAGACATCCACAACGATATGCAGAAGGCCGGCTTCGGCCACGTACAGACTTTGCCGTTCCCTCAGCCTGTCTACCCGACCGGGTGGTGGAGCTGCACCCTGGGTAGCAAGGATAACCCGCTGAAGTATTTCCGTGAGGAAGACGCCAACAATCGCCCGTTCGTGACCCGCTATTACAACGCCGGCATTCACCATGGAGCCCTGGCGATGCCTCAGTTTATGGTGGATGCGCTGGAAGATGCGGTGCGCCCCGAAGAGGCCTGACAAAAATTAGACAGCTTCGCACTCTGAGCTATGCTGAAACAGTGTGGTCATTTGTTGATCATCGTGCTGTGTTCGGAGTGAAAGGAGTTGTTATGGAAACGCGCAAAGGTGAACAGGATCGTCACTGGTTTCGTAGTGAGCGGTTCTCGCTGGTCAACGGACAGTGGTTTTTCCAGACTCGCGAGGGCTCGATCCAGGGGCCATTTGACAGTGTCCACGAAGCGGAAATGGAATTGATGTTGTATCTGCGGCACGCGGATGACCAATTGTTCCAGGGCGTCTGTTAGTGACGGGACGCCAGTAACAGAAACAAGAAGGGCGCCATTTGGCGCCCTTCTTGTTTTCCGCGGTTGTCAGACCGGTTTACTGCTTGCCGCTGACAAACTCTGGATAGGCTTCCATGCCACACTCGGAGTAATCCACACCTTCGTACTCGTCTTCTTCGGATACCCGGATGCCCATGACCGCCTTGAGGATGCCCCAGACAATCAGGCTGGTCACGAAGACCCAGACAAAGATGGTGATGGCGCCGATGATCTGGCCGCTGAAGCTGGCGTCGCCGTTGGTAACCGGCACCAGCAGCAGGCCGAGCAGACCACAGACGCCGTGAACGGAGATGGCACCAACTGGGTCGTCAATGCGCAGTTTGTCCAGACTCACAATGCTCACCACCACCAGCAGACCACCAAGGGCACCGAAAACGGTTGCCAGCAGCGGGGTAGGAGTGTCCGGGCCGGCAGTGATGGTTACCAGGCCAGCCAGTGCACCGTTCAGGAGCATGGTCAGGTCAGCTTTGCCAAACATCAGTCGGGCAAGGATCAGAGCCGCTAGGCCGCCACCGGCCGCTGCGGCGTTGGTGTTCATGAACACGATGGCGACGTCGTTCGCGGATTCTGCGGAGGCAGTTGCCAGAACCGAGCCACCATTGAAGCCGAACCAGCCCATCCACAGGATGAAGGTACCGAGAGTGGCGAGGGGCAGGTTGGCGCCGGGAATGGCACGGATCTCGCCGTTCGGGCCGTATTTGCCTTTACGGGCGCCCAGCAGCAGGACACCAGCCAGGGCCGCAGCTGCACCAGCCATGTGTACGATGCCAGAGCCGGCAAAGTCACTGAAGCCAAGATCGCCCAGGTTATACATGCCAAACACATCGTTGCCGCCCCAGGTCCAGGCACCTTCCATCGGGTAGATGAAACCGGTCATCACAACCGCGAAGATCAGGAATGCCCAGAGCTTCATGCGCTCAGCCACGGCACCGGATACGATGGACATGGCCGTGGCTACGAAGACCACCTGGAAGAAGAAGTCAGCGGATGGCGCGTAGGTTGATGCAGCCTCATACTCGAAGCCTTCTTCAACGCCCATGCCAGTAATGCCGCTCAGGAAGGTGCCGCCACCGTACATGATCGCGTAGCCGCAGACCATGTACATGGTGCAGGCAACGGCGTACAGGGCGACGTTCTTGGTCAGGATTTCAGTGGTGTTCTTTGAGCGCACCAGGCCAGACTCGAGCATGGCAAAGCCTGCTGCCATCCACATGACCAATGCGCCACACACGAGGAAGTAAAACGTATCTAATGCGTACTGTATTTCAAAAACAGTGCTTTCCATAGGAGGCCCTCCGCACAAGGCTCTTAGGTTATAAATTTTTTGCGTTGGCTTTTTTCAGAGTCAGTCTGCTGTCAGACCGCTTCTTCGCCAGTCTCGCCGGTTCGAATCCGGATGGCTTGCGCCAGTTCGGTCACGAAGATCTTGCCGTCGCCGATTTTGCCGGTATTGGCCGCCTTGGTGATGGCTTCGATGACCTGGTCAAGCAGGTTGTCGCCAATGGCGATTTCCACTTTGACTTTGGGCAGGAAGTCCACCACGTATTCCGCGCCACGGTAAAGCTCTGTGTGGCCTTTTTGCCGACCGAAGCCTTTGACTTCAGTGACGGTTACGCCTTGTACGCCAATCTCGGATAGTGCCTCACGGACATCATCCAATTTGAAAGGCTTGATGATCGCTGTCACAAGTTTCATTGCTTTCTCCTTGGTAAAGCCGTCCCAACAGTGAGGGCCAGCGGCCGGTTGTTGAGTTCGGGATGCTGCCACCTCGCACATCAATTGTGCGGATTGCGTACGAGAGCTTTAGCATCGGGTGTGCCAACGCAAAAAAATTGTTTTAAATCAGTTTGTTGGTTATATCCTGTTCCAGAATGGCGCAATAACGCGCACCAACTTGGTGCGATGAGCCCGCCCTTGGCTCAAAAAAGAGCATGGCCGGTTTAGCCATCCGCCACCATTATAATGCGGACAGGGCACAGTATGGCAGGGGCGGCGGTGTGATACACTCCCACCAAAGCGGATAGCGACTCAGCCAAGGCTTTTGCCGCGTCGGGAAACAGAGACTCTCAGAGGTGATTTATGAAAGGACCACAGGACTTTTTTGCTCAGTTACAGGGCCAGTTTGGCCAGTTCGTACCGGATATGGCTCGGGCCGCGAAAGACGATTTTGAGGCCCAGGCCAGAGCAACGGTGATGACGGTCATGTCGAAGCTGGAACTGGTCACCCGCGAAGAGTTCGATGCCCAGCAGGCGGTACTGATGAGAACCCGTGAAAAAGTGGAAGCGCTTGAGAAGCGGGTTGCCGAACTCGAGCAGAAACTGTCCTCATAATGACCGGTCTGGCCCGGCCTGCAGGATGCAGCGGCCGGGCCTTGTAAGAAACTGATTGCCAAGGAAGGTTGCCATGCTTGCTATTGTCCATTCCCGTGCCAGTATTGGTGTGTCTGCACCCGCCGTTACCGTTGAAGTGCATCTGTCTGGCGGGCTGCCTGCCCTGTCGATTGTTGGTTTGCCGGAAACCGGTGTGCGTGAGAGCAAAGACCGGGTTCGCAGTGCCTTGATCAACGCCGGGTTCGAATTCCCCGCCCGTCGAATCACCATTAACCTGGCCCCCGCAGACCTGCCCAAAGAGGGTGGGCGCTTCGACCTGCCCATCGCCCTTGGCATCCTCGCCGCTTCCGGGCAGATTCCCGCCGAGAGTCTCAAAGACCTCGAGTTTATTGGTGAGTTGTCCCTGGATGGAGCATTACGGCCCCTGAAGGGGGTATTGCCGGCGGTACTGGCGGCCCGGGAGGCCGCTCGGGTACTGCTGCTTCCCCAGGACAATGCCGACGAGGCGGCGCTGGCCAGCAATGACGACGTGTTTGCCGCCAGCCACATCCTGACTGTCTGTGAGCATTTGTCTGGTCGCGCCCGGATATCCCCGGTAGCTCGAGCCCAGCCAGAAGCCGGGCCCCGGGACGAGGGGCTGGACCTAGCGGACGTCCGTGGTCAGCAGGTTCCCCGACGGGCCCTGGAAGTGGCGGCTGCCGGCGGGCACAATCTTCTGCTGTTTGGCCCGCCAGGCACCGGCAAAAGTATGCTGGCCAGCCGGCTGCCCGGCATACTGCCAGCCCTGGACGACACCGCGGCCATGGAAGTGGCCAGTGTGCATTCGGTCGCCGGCCTTCCCCTCAAGCCCGGTGGTTGGCGGCAGGCTCCATTTCGTTCCCCGCACCATACCGCTTCGGCGGTGGCGCTGGTGGGAGGTGGTAGCAGCCCAAGGCCCGGAGAGATCTCCCTGGCCCATCGAGGCGTACTGTTTCTTGACGAGTTGCCAGAGTTCCAGCGCCGCGTGTTGGAGGTGTTGCGGGAACCTATGGAAACCGGCGAAATATCCATCAGTCGGGCCGCCCGGCAAGTAACATTTCCTGCCAGATTTCAGGTAGTTGCCGCCATGAATCCATGCCCTTGCGGCTACAGCGGCCACCCAACCATGGAGTGTCAGTGTACCCCGCAACAGGTCATGCGCTATCGCTCCCGGATCTCCGGTCCTTTGCTGGATCGGTTTGACCTGCACGTTGAAGTGCCGGTGCAGGCCGGGGGCGTGTTGTTGGGGGCCGGTGAAACCGGAGAGTCCAGCGCCAGCGTCCGGGAGCGGGTGCTAAGGGCCAGGGCCAGGCAGTCAGAACGGGGTGTGCTCAATGCGGCCCTTGCCGGTAAGGCGTTGCACGAGGCCAGCCATCTGAACGCGGAGAGCGAGAAACTGTTGTCCGGAGCCATGGAGAAATTGGGTTTATCTGCGCGGGCGTTGCATCGGATTCTGCGAGTGGCCCGCACCCTGGCGGACCTGGATGACCAGCCAGCGGTAACCCGAAACTATCTGATGGAAGCACTCGGCTACCGGCAACTGGACCGTCAGCAGGGGCAAAGCTCGGTTGTCTCCGCTTGAGGCGGCCTACTCTGGTAAACTGGCGGATAACGTTCCCTAAATCAGATCCGCATTGACGGTTGAGGACCACAGATGACTGACCAGCATGAGACGCACGATGCCTCCGGCGACAACCCGATCACCACCCGCCGCGGTGTTCGCAGTTTTGTCTTGCGCCAGGGCCGGATGACCGAGGGTCAGAAAAAAGCCTATGAACGCAGCTGGCCCAAGTACGGCCTGACCCGTGACAACGGCATGATCGACCCGAGGGAAGTGTTTGGCCGGGACAACATGCTGAACCTGGAAATTGGGTTTGGCATGGGGAAATCCCTGGCGGATATGGCAGAAGCGGCCCCCGAGCAGGACTTTATCGGTGTGGAAGTGCATTTGCCCGGTGTTGGAGCCTTGCTCAAAGAGGTGGAGGATCGCGGGCTTGAGAACGTGCGCGTTTACAATATCGACGCCAATGACGTCATCGACTTGTGCTTACCAGATGCCAGTCTTGACCGTGTGATGGTGTTCTTTCCGGACCCCTGGCACAAGAAAAAGCACCACAAACGTCGCCTGATCCAGCACGACTTTGTTCAGAGGATTCGTCACAAACTCCGCGTGGGTGGTATTTTGCACCTGGCGACGGACTGGGAAAACTACGCCGAGCACATGCTGGAAGTGATGAACGATTCGGAAGGGTTCGCCAATACTCAGGAGCAGGGCGGCTACTCACCGCGCCCGGATGATCGTCCGATCACCAAATTCGAAAAGCGTGGTGAGAATCTTGGCCACGGAGTCTGGGATTTGTTGTTCTATCGCACCAATTGAGGCTGGATGGTGTCAGGAGTGGCTCAGCGGATGCCGGCGGGCAGCCCGGATGATGACGAGTCCGGCCACTCCGAGCAGTAGCCCGGTGAATTTGATCAACGCGAGGATAGTGGCGGTCATGCTCATGGAGTCTGTGGGCGGGCTCAGGTTGTTCAGCAGTACAATGTTCTCAGCCACGTCACTCAGCCCTGCCGTGATAAACAGTGCGCGCACCCAGCGTGCGACCTTGCGCTCCCGGATGCCGGGCCTGTCCCGGGTGAAGTGTCTGGTCAACTGCAACAGCGCGGCCAGGTAAGCCACGATAAACAGAAAGTCTACCCACAATGACGCTTTTGCCCAGATCAGGCCGTTCTCGCGCCAGCTGCGGATAATGGCGTAGGCCTGGTCCGCCGTGCCTGCCAGTTGGAAGCTGACAATGCCCTGAGGGGCAGAGCCGGTCTTCAGGGGTTGGTTGATGGCCATCAGAACCAGGAACAGCGCCACCGCCACCAGGATGGATACCTTAATGGGCGGTTTCATCGGGCGAGGCCCGGATGGCACGGTGTGCTGAGCTGAATTCATCAGAGGAAGTGCTCCAGCAGGCTATTCAGGTAACGCTGTCCTTGCTCGGTCGCCTGCAGGCGATCAGGGGTCAGCAGATGTTGTTTGCGTAATTGCTCAAGTTGTACCGCAACTGACGACAAGGGTAAACCTGTACGCTCAAGATACAGTTGTTCCGATGTGCCCCGTTTCAGGCGTAACGCATTCATCATGAACTCCAGCGGCCGGTCCTCCGGTGCCAGCTCTTCGCTACCGGAGGTGCGGGAGCCGATCCTTTGCAGGTAGGCGTCTGGTTGCCGGGTTTTCCAGTACCGCAGAATCCGGCCGTCGGCCAGGCTGACTTTGCCGTGGGCGCCGGCACCCAGCGCCAGATAGTCGCCAAAGCTCCAGTAATTCAGGTTATGCCTGCTTTCCCGACCAGGCAAGCTCCAGGCCGAGATCTCGTAATCATCGAAGCCCGCTGACCGAAGGTGGGTCGCCCCCTGTTGATATATGTCCCAGAGCCGATCGTCGTCCGGCAACGCCGGTGGTCGCGAGAAGAATTCGGTGTTCGGCTCAATGGTGAGTTGATACCAGGACAGGTGGGTTGGCCGGTGGGCCAGTGCGGCGTGCAGGTCGCTGACCGCCTGTTCCGGAGTTTGCCCCGGCAGGCCGTGCATCAGATCGATGTTGAAATTGTTGAACCCGGCAGCCCGGGCGGATTCGATGGCCCGGTGAGCCATGGCCTGATCGTGGATGCGGCCCAGGGATTGCAGGTGCTCCGGGTGAAAACTCTGTACCCCGATGGACAGCCGGTTGATGCCGGCTGCACGGAAGCTTTCGAAGCGGCCCGCTTCCAGCGTGCCGGGATTGGCTTCCAGGGTAATTTCCGCATCGGTCGAAAACGCCAGGCGTTGGCGGAGCCCGTCGAACAGCTGTTCATAGAAGGCGCCGCTCATCAGGGAAGGAGTGCCGCCGCCGATAAAGACGGTTTTGATAGGGCGCCCCTGGATATAGAGCAGGTCCTGATCCAGATCTTCCAGAATGGCGTTCAGATAGGCCGTTTCCGGAATTTCCCCCTTGATGGCATGTGAATTGAAGTCACAGTAGGGGCATTTGCGCACGCACCAGGGCACGTGGATGTACAGGCTCAGTGGCGGGCAGACCGCAACCGGGGTGGCGGTCATCGGTTTACCGCTCCGCTTGGAGTTGTACCAGCAGGCTGGCCAGGGCCCGGCCCCGATGGCTAATCTTGCCCTTCTGTGCCCGGGTCAGTTCTGCGGCGCTGCAGTTGAACTCCGGCGCCAGGAATACAGGGTCATAACCGAAACCGCCGTCACCCCGGGGCTCGGTCAGGATCTGCCCGGGCCAGCGGCCATGGCAGATGATTGGCGTGGGGTCGTCGGCATGTCGAAGATACACCAGAACACAATGGAACTGGGCAGTGCGTTGTGGGTCGGGAACGTCCTTCAAGGCATCCAGAAGTGCCGCCACGTTGTCAGCGTCGGAAGCGGCGTCGCCGGCGTACCGCGCCGAGCGCACGCCGGGCTCGCCATTGAGGGCATCCACAGCCAGGCCGCTGTCGTCTGCCAGGGCTGGCAGCCCGGTTTCCCGGGCGGCATGGCGGGCTTTGAGGATGGCGTTTTCAACGAAGGTGACCGCCGGTTCTTCGGCCTCGCTCACGCCCAGTTCGCCCTGGGCAACCGGCTGCAACCCCAGGGGACTGAGCAGTTCTGTCAGTTCGGCGATCTTGCCCTTGTTATTGCTGGCGATGACGAATTTCTGGCTCATGGTGTCAGTCATTGAACAGGGTATGGGAGAAGCGAACTGGCAGATCCCGGTTGTGGCCAGTGGGCCGGGCCGTGATGTTAAACGTCATCAGGTCGCCGGGGCGGTGCTGGTACTGAGCAACGAAGTAGACCGCGTCACCCTCCTGAATACGACGGAAGGCCAGGAAATTCACCTGCTGGATGTCATTGGTAACCTGGCCCTGTACCTGCCCGCCAACCGGCCGGATCTGGCCATGTTCGCCTTCGGTCATAATGGAAATGTTGATGATGCCAATGCCCCGGCTGCGTTGCAGGTTGTTGGCCCTGGCTACTTCCGGGTCAAGGAAGGTGCTTGGGAAAATGCTCCAGCGCACCTGGTAGTCACCGAAGTCTTCCTGGCCGGCCTGCGCCTGAGCGAATAACAGCAGTCCCAGGGTCAGGGTCAGTAGGCGAGTTATCGAACGAGTCATCATCATGGGTTCTCCCGCGTGATTCGATAGATGGCAATTTCCCCCAACAGGTTCGGCCAGAGCCTGGCCAGCCAGCTGTTCTGGTGCTGACCGTCTACCACCCGGCGGCTCTTGATGCGAATGCCTTTCTGACGGCACAAGGCTTCAAAATCCTTGAAGGTGCATAACCGTATGTTGGGGGTGTTATACCATTTATACGGTAGTGCGTCGGATTCGGGCATACGGCCACTCAGAGCCAGTCCCCAGCGCAGGCGCCAATGGGCAAAGTTGGGGAAGGTGACGATGCCCTCGCGGCCGACCCGGAGCATCTCTTCGATCACTTTGTCCGGTCGCCGAACGGCTTGCAGGGCCTGGGTCATCAGAACCACGTCGAACATGCCGTCGTCAAAATTGTCCAGCCCCTGGGTGTCCAGGTTCTGCTCGATCACGCTCACCCCTTTCGCCATACAGGTGGTGATGTGGTCCGGGTTGATCTCCAGGCCAAACCCCGTGGCGCCTCGCTCCCGCTGAAGAAAGTCCAGCAGGGTGCCATTGCCGCAACCCAGGTCCAGTACGTGATGCCCTGGCTGGACCCATTGCTGGATGATTTCCAGGTCTGGTCTCATGCGCCCACCTCCCGTGCCACCCGGTCCATATAGGCGGTGAAAATATCGGTGTACCTGGGGGTTGGAATCAGGAACGCGTCATGGCCCCAGGGGGCATCGATTTCGGCGTAGCTGACCTTCTTGCGGGCAGAGATCATGGCGTTCACCATCTCTTCGGAGCGTTCGGGCGAAAAGCGCCAGTCGGTGCTGAACGACAGCACCAGGTACTCGCAGCTTGCCGGTGCCAGAGCCTTGGCCAGATCCCCGCCGGCGGCATAAGCCGGATCGAAGTAGTCCAGGGCCCGGGTCATCAACAGGTAGGTGTTGGCATCAAAGCTTTCTGAGAAACGCTCGCCCTGGTAACGAAGGTAACTTTCTACCTGGAACTCGGCGTCGAACCCGAACTTGTAGGCCTCTTCCCGCAACTCCCGGCCGAATTTCTCACCCATGGAGGCGTCGGAAAGGTAGGTGATGTGGCCGACCATACGGGCGAGCATCAGGCCGCGGCGGGGCACCGCGCCAAAATCGTAGTATCGGCCGTCGTGGAACTCCCGGTCGGAGGTAATGGCCTGGCGAGCCACTTCATTGAAAGCGATATTCTGTGCACTGAGTCGGGGCGTGGACGCAATCACCACCGAGTGACGCAACCGTTCCGGGTAATCCAGGCTCCACTGCAACGCCTGCATGCCGCCCAGCGAGCCGCCGACCACCGCGGCCCATCGTTCAATGCCCAGATGTTCAGCCAGGTAAGCCTGGCTTTTTACCCAGTCGGCAACGGTAATCACCGGGAAATCCGGGCCATAGGGCTTGCCGGTTGCCGGGTTGGTGGAATTGGGGCCGGTGCTGCCGTGGCAGCCTCCCAGATTGTTCAGGCTGACCACAAAAAAACGATTGGTATCGATCGGCTTGCCCGGGCCGATGCAGCTGTCCCACCAGCCAGGCTTCTTGTCCTCCATGCTGTGATAGCCCGCGGCATGGTGATGGCCGCTGAGTGCATGGCAAATCAGCACCGCGTTGCTGGCGTCCGGATTCAGGGTGCCGTAGGTCTCCACCACCAGGTCGTAACTGTCCAGGATCTGGCCGCACGCCAGTTCGATCGGCGTGTCAAAGTGAATGGTTTGGGGGCTTACAAGGCCCACGGAGTCCGAGGGCAGGGAATCAGGCATGGCGGTGATGAGTTCCTGGTCCGGTCCATAAGTGTCTGGCCATTGGCCTTGGAGTGTTCAGAAAAGCGCGACAGCATCGCAGTTTAAAGGCGGGTGGGGGTTGCTGCAACCGGCGCGTGGCTGCGGCGCCGTTTTCGGGGCCCGCGCGATGTTCGAGCGGGCCCCGGTCCTTCAGATGGCGCCTGAGATATTGACCACTTTCTGCTGAATCATGGTGGGGGCCGGCTTGCGGATTTGCCGCATCATGGCGTCGGCCAGTTCCAGCTGTTTACGCAGGTCGACAATGGCATTATCCAGGCGCTGGCGCTCAGCGCGGCTGTCCCGGTCGCTGCGGACCATGTCGCGCAGGCGGCGGATCTGGTGCTCCAACAGCTGTTTCTGCTCCATGGAATACTGCATGATCGGCAGCAGGGCTTCCTGGGGCCAGCGCTCCACATCTTTGCGAACCCGGCCGTGAAGAGTACGGGCTTCGCCCACCATGACATTGAAGAAACGACGCACCAGCAGCGATTGTTCAGTCAGCAGGTTTTTCGGGCTGATGCGGAAACGCTTGGCTTTCTTGCGCAGTTCCCGAATAGCGATCACATGGCGGCCCGCCCGCAGCGGGATGGGCTCCAGGTGCCTGGCCCGGGTGTCTTCGTTATAACGGCGGTAGATGGCTCCGACCATTTTCTCCGCCAGCCTGCCTTCGGCCAGCAGGTTGGTCAGGTCGCTTTCCAACAGTTCAAAGAAATGGTCCATGGCCCGGTTCATGCCGGCCGTCGTCCAGCTCTTGGACATCGTGTGACGAACCTTGGCGGCGTGATTTTCAAAACGATCCTCGGCGACCAGATTCTTCAGCATCTCTCCCTGGGAATCCATGAGCCGGCGGGAGGAACGCAGGGTGATCAGCTTCTTGTAGTAGAAGTCATAGTCTTTCTGGGCGCGCTCTGCCAGCCGGCTGAGGGCGGCCTTGTCCATGGTGGCGCCGGCACAGGCCTGGCGTTCTTCTTCCAGTGATTCAAGCCGGTATTGCATGGCCGCCTGACTGTTTTGAAGCATGCCCAGAAGATCGTTGATCAGGTTCTGGGTAATCAACTGCTCCTTGTGCATCAGGATTCGCTGAATAATCAGTTGCTCGAGCTGGCCGATGTTGGAACGCCTGAACAGCTCGTTGTCTTTGCGCACCCGGGCCAGCAGTCCCTGTTTTGCCGACAGCGGAATCACATCTTGCTGGCGTATGCTCAGATGTTCCGCGGTATAGGTGCGTACCCGCTCAATGGCATCGGCGGTGTGTTGCTCGCCCTGCAGGTCGTCCCACAACACATCAATCTTGTTC
This sequence comes from Marinobacter sp. NSM, assembly GCF_052380025.1. Classification (NCBI taxonomy): domain Bacteria; kingdom Pseudomonadati; phylum Pseudomonadota; class Gammaproteobacteria; order Pseudomonadales; family Marinobacteraceae; genus Marinobacter; species Marinobacter sp. NSM. The sequence goes on along the minus strand of NZ_JBQTCK010000002.1, from coordinate 90,126 downwards.
AGCACGGCAAACCGGCCGGCCCGATGGTCGGCGTGTTCGGTATCGATATGATCTTTCCAGATCGTCATATCGCTGGCGGTTACGCCGGTGTCCGCACTTAACACAAAAATGACCGCGTGGGCGCGGGGCAGCATACTGATGGTCAGCTCTGGTTCGGAGCCCAGCGCGTTGAGCCCCGGCGTGTCGAGGATGCGCAGGCCACGCTCGAACAGCGGGTGGCGAATGCTGATCTGGGCGTTGCGCCAGGCAGGCACCAGTACATTGCCGGGGTTGTTGCGATCGTGTTCCAGCATGGCTTCGTCAAAGCCCAACTGGCGTGCTTCGTCAGGGGTCACGCTTTTGATGCGGGCAACCTCGGCCAGCACCTCGCGCATGACTTCCGGGTTGCGCTCGTCCAGCTCGTGCTTTACCCAGCGCTCAGGCTGCTTGCGCAGTTGCTGCAGGGAAAGCTCGCCGGTCCGGGTCTCAATGGGCAGGAGCAGAAGGTAGTTCTGGTTGGCACTGCGATCAAAGAACAGCTCCGTGGGGCACATGGTGGTGCGGCCTGCCTGGGACGGCAGCATGCGCTGACCATACTCCGAGAAAAACAGGGCATTGATCAGCTCGGTTTTGCCGCGGGAGTACTCGCCCACAAAGGCGATGGTCAGCTCATCTGCAATGAGCAGTTCAAGGCCATGGCGAATTCGGGTGCTGACGTCTTCCGAGAACAGATTGTTATCTTGCAGCCAGAGCCGGTACCGGCCAATCTGCCGTATCAGCTCTTTCTTCCAGTTGTGGTATGCCTCAACCTGCTGCGACAGAGTTCCCTGCTGATTCATTGGATAATCCTTCTGCGCGACTTCCGAGATTAAATGACGTTAATAGTAGCCTTTTTAGTCAGTTGGGTGGGGTGCGCCAGTAGGCATTTTTTGCGGTAGGTCGGGTTCTGATGCAAAAAAGGCTTCAGAATCATGTTGTTGACGCTGAAGCCTTCGGTGTTGCGAAATGGATAAAACTGTAACTGAATGTATATCTGTGAGGCAGGTTACATTCCAAGGCCGATGGAGCCGAGGCCCGCGGCGATCTTCATATGGTCAATCACCACAGAGATGACGTTCAGTATCAGGAACACAATGATTGGTGACAGATCCAGCCCGCCCATGGAAGGCATGACGCTGCGCACCGGTCGCATGACCGGTTCGGTAATCTGCGCTACCAGCTGGATAGCCGGGTGGCTGCTTTGCGGGGCAATCCAACTGACCACCACCACGGCAATCACTGACCAGAAGTAGATTTTGACAATCAGGCTGAGCACATTCAAAACCGCCCAGACGAGCAGGGTAATCGGATTGATGCCGGGAATCCCGCCGTTCAGGGCCACTAGGATCAGGAAGAAGGTAATGGCCTGGATAATGACCGCAAGTACCAGCGCTGCTCCATCAATGCCGCCCCAGCCGGGAATGAAACGGCGCAGCGGGCGCAGCGGCGGATTGGTGGCCTTCACCACAAACTGGGAAATCGGGTTATAGAAGTCGGCCCGAGCCAGCTGTAGCAGGAAGCGCAGCAGTACGATGGTCATGTAGAAGGTGGACGCGATCAGCAGGATCGTAATCACAATATCTGCCAGCATGTAGCTGTGTCTCCGTTAACGGTTACTGTTTATCTGCCAGTTCTTTGGACATTTCCCGGGAGCGATCAAACGCTGCGCCATAGGCCTTTTTCACAAGTTGCCGCAGGCCGCCGTCCTCAAAGGTATTCACTGCACGCTCGGTGGTGCCGCCGGGGGACATGACGTTGCGTTTGAGCTGTGCCGGGTCATCGTCGCTTCGGGCCGCCATTTCAGCCGCGCCAGCCATGGTCTGAATAGCGAGTGCCCGGGCGGTTTCAGGTGCAATGCCGGCTTCGGTGGCGGCGCCTTCCAGAGCTTCAAGCATCAAGAAGAAATACGCCGGGCCGCTTCCGGAAAGCGCGGTAACGCCGTGCAGCTGCTCTTCGTCGTCCACCCACAGCGCTGAGCCAATGCTTTCGAACATCGACTGTACCGATGTCTTCTGAGCGTCTTTGACCTGTGCGTTGGCAAACAGCCCGGCGGCACCCTTGCCAACCAGCGATGGTGTGTTGGGCATCACGCGAACCAGCGGCATGCCGCCGCCAAGCCAGGTGTCCAGAGTTTCAGCGGTCAGCCCTGCGGCGATGGAAACCATCAGCGGGCGGGTGTTCTGCACCATCGGGGCGATGTCGTGGCAGACATCCGCCATCACCTGGGGCTTAACAGCCAATACCACAATATCCGCCTGTTGGGCGCAGTACCGGTTGTCTGTGGTAACGCTGACACCAAAGCGCTTCCGGATGGATTGCAGGTGGCCATCGTCAGGGGCGCTTACCCAGATATTACCGGCCTGGTAGCCGTTCTCCAACATGCCGCCGATGATGGCGCTGGCCATGTTGCCGGCACCTATAAAAGAAATCGTGGGTGATGTGCTCAAGGGTCACTCCAGGGCTTTGGTCAGTGAATTCGTTGAATGCGATGATAGCAGGAACCAGCGGTTTCAGCTCTGGCTGTGTTTGGATGGCCTTGCCCCAAATAGAGCGGTACCTACGCGAACCCAGGTTGCACCCTCTGCTATGGCGATCTCGAGATCATCCGACATGCCCATAGACAGTGTGTCCATCGGGCCGGCCTCAGGAGACGCCCGTTTAAGCTCCCGCAGGGTATTGGCCAGCTTGCGAAAACTCATTCGCAGATCTGCCTCGGACTGGTCTGGATCGGGAATCGCCATTAGCCCTCGCAATTTCACGTTAGGCAAATCGCCGATCTCATCCACCAGTTCGGGCAGTTCGGACAGCGTGCAGCCGGATTTGCTGTCCTCGACATTGATGTTGACCTGCAGGCACAGATTCAATGGCGGTAAACCGGGAGGTCGCTGCTCGCTCAGGCGGCGTGCAATCTTCAGCCGATCAACGCTGTGCACCCAGGCGAACATCTCCGCAATTTGACGGGTTTTGTTGGACTGGATGGGGCCAATAAAGTGCCACTCAATCTGATTGAGATCCTTCAGGGCTTCAATCTTGTCCATCGCCTCCTGAAGGTAGTTTTCACCAAAGGCAACCTGGCCGGCACTGGCAGCGACCCTGAGTTCGTCTGGCTGGCGTGTCTTGCTGACTGCCAACAGGCGCACACTGCCGGGGTCCCGGCCTGCCTTCAATGTTGCTTTTTGTATGCGTCGGGTTACGCTCCCGATGTTGTCTGCTATGCTGCTCATAGTGTGAGTTTGCCGCTTCTGGACTAAAAGAAAAAGCCCTCCGAGGAATCCTATGGATATTACTGAACTGCTTGCCTTTTCGGCGAAACAGGGCGCATCGGATTTGCACCTGTCTGCCGGTCTGCCCCCCATGATCCGTGTTGACGGCGACGTGCGCCGCATCAACCTGCCCCCGATGGAGCACAAAGAAGTGCACGGGTTGATCTACGACATCATGAACGACAAGCAGCGTAAGGATTACGAAGAGTTCCTGGAAACCGACTTCTCGTTCGAGGTGCCGGGTGTGGCCCGTTTCCGGGTAAACGCCTTCAACCAGAACCGTGGCGCCGGCGCTGTATTCCGGACCATCCCCTCGAAGGTTCTGACCATGGAAGATCTGGGCATGGGGCAGGTGTTCAAGGATATTTCGTCCGTACCCCGTGGCCTGGTCCTGGTCACCGGGCCCACCGGCTCCGGTAAGTCCACCACCCTGGCGGCGATGATGGACTACATCAACGACACCCGCTATGAGCATATCCTGACCATCGAAGACCCGATCGAATTCGTGCACGACTCGAAAAAGTGCCTGGTCAACCAGCGGGAAGTGCACCGGGATACCCTGGGCTTTAACGAAGCCCTGCGTTCCGCCTTGCGGGAAGACCCGGACATCATCCTGGTAGGTGAGCTCCGGGACCTGGAAACCATCCGGCTGGCCCTGACCGCCGCAGAAACCGGCCACCTGGTGTTCGGCACCCTGCACACCACCTCCGCTGCGAAGACCATCGACCGGGTGGTTGACGTGTTCCCGGCCGAGGAAAAGTCCATGGTGCGGTCCATGTTGTCCGAATCCCTGCAGGCGGTTATCTCCCAGACCCTGATGAAGAAGATGGGCGGCGGCCGGATTGCCGCCCACGAGATCATGATCGGTACGTCTGCGATCCGTAACCTGATCCGGGAAGACAAGATTGCGCAGATGTACTCATCCATCCAGACCGGTGGCTCGCTGGGCATGCAGACCCTCGACCAGTGCCTGGAGCGCCTGCTGCAGAAGGGTCTGATTTCCCGCGAAGCAGCGCGGGCCAAGGCCAAGATGCCTGATAACTTTTAATTGGATTGCTCCGGGCCGTGTCGTTGGTGCCAGGAGCGGAAGGGGAGTTCACCAGACTCCCCGAATACAGTTTGACGGGTGGAGCGGGTGCAGCTTCCCAGGACTGTCTGCAGCATGGATGCTGCAGTCAAGCTTACATGGACGTATTGACAGCGTGTCCTGGGAAGCTGCACCCGCTCCACCCAGGCACCAAACAATGAAGACTGGGTACAAAAAATGGAATTCGAAAAACTGTTACGGCTGATGGTGGAAAAAGGCGGTTCGGACCTGTTCATTACAGCGGGTGTACCGCCAAGCATGAAGGTGAACGGGAAAGTGCTCCCTGTGACCAAAAACGCGCTGACGCCGGAGCAGACGAGGGAGTTTGTCTACGGCGCCATGAACGACAAACAGCGCGCCGAATTCGAAGAAACCCACGAATGTAACTTCGCCATCAGCGCCCGCGGTATTGGCCGCTTCCGGGTGTCCGCATTTTTCCAACGCAACCTGTGCGGTATGGTATTGCGACGGATTGAAGTGAAGATTCCCCAGATTGACGACCTGGCGCTGCCCGAGATTGTCAAAGACCTGGCCATGACCAAACGTGGCCTGATCATGTTTGTGGGCGCCACCGGTACCGGTAAGTCCACCTCCCTGGCCGCCATGCTCGGCCATCGGAACCGTAACAGCCGCGGCCACATCATCTCCATCGAAGATCCTATCGAATTCGTGCACCAGCACCAGGGCTGCATCGTCACCCAGCGGGAGGTGGGCATCGATACCGAAAGCTTCGAAGTGGCCCTGAAAAATACTCTGCGACAGGCGCCGGACGTTATCCTGATTGGTGAGGTGCGTACCCGCCAGACCATGGAATATTCGGTACAGTTCGCAGAAACCGGCCACCTGTGTCTGGCCACCCTGCACGCCAACAACGCCAACCAGGCCCTGGACCGGATCATCCAGTTTTTCCCGCCGGAACAGCACAACCAGATCTGGATGGACCTCTCCCTGAACCTCCGCGCCATAGTGGCTCAGCAGCTGGTGCCGACGCCGGATGGCAAAGGCCGCAAGGCCGTAATCGAAGTATTGATCAATACGCCGCTGGTGGCGGACCTGATTCGTAAAGCCGAAGTGCACAAACTCAAAGAGTTGATGGCCAAGTCCAACGAGTCCGGCATGCAGACGTTTGACCAGGCGTTGTACCGGCTGTACGCCGAAGGCTCCATCACCTATGAAGACGCTTTGGCCCACGCGGATTCCGCCAACGATTTGCGCCTGATGATCAAGCTCGGTGCCGATGCCCAGGGCGCCGACAAGCTATCATCTTCGGTCGACAAGCTCACCATTCAGGACGATTGATCGAAACCGAGCATCGATCCTCCTTCCAGGCGGCCCTGTCCGGGGCCGCCTTAATACCAAAGTCGTACTTTGTTAGTGCCTGCAACCAGTAGTTTTGGCATTTGAGGCCATGATGGTGCCCTGCGTATACTCCGCGCGAGACTAACAAAGGAGACACCATGCACAAGAATACCAATGCACTCGTAAAGGCCATCCGCTTCGCCACCCTGGCAGCCGTTGCGGCTCCGGCTACTGTTATGGCTGGCGGCTTTGCCCTGAATGAACAGAGCGCCAGTGCTATGGGTACCGCCAATGCCGGTGCTGCGGCTAATCCTGAGAATGCCACTACCGTATTCTTTAACCCGGCAGGTATGAGCCAGCTGTCTGGGACCAATATCTCGTTTGGTGCGGCGGTGTTGGATATTGATGCAAAGGCGAAGACCTCCAGTATCCGTGCAATTGGTGCCGATGGGCAGCCGGTTGATGAAGGTGATTATAGGAATGGCGGAGATATCGCCGACCCAGCAGTATTGCCTAATTTCTACCTGGCCCATGAAATCAACGACTCTATCGACGTTGGCTTTGGTATTCACGCGCCGTACGGACTGGCTGCAGATTACGAGAATGATTTTGCCGGTCGTTTTTTTGCTGACAAGACTGAGTTGACTGCGATCGCATTTACCCCGTCCATCGCTCTCAATAATGGCAAGGGGTTGTCGATGGGGTTGGGACTTAATGTGCTATATGCAGAAGGTCGCCTTAGCCGTTATCAAGACTTGAGCGCATCGCCTTTGGCTGCAACTGGAGCAGAGCCATACGCTGATGTGGAAGGGGATGATATTGGTGTGACTTTTCGGGTGGGCTTTTTGTATGAGTTGTCTAAACGTACACAATTCGGGTTGACCGCTCAAACAGGTACGGAGCTTAACCTGAAAGGAGATATGGAAGTTACTGGTCTTCCTGGGGCCCCTTTCACGCCAGTGACGACAGCAACCGAGAGGGTTGAAGTTCCTTTGGCGATTCCGGAGAGCATCTCATTTGGTGCCAGGCACAAGCTGACTGACGACATAACCCTTCTGGCTGGCGCTACTTATTCACGTTGGAGCCGCTTTGAAGAACTGGATATTGTTAGTCGCGAGGGGGAGACCGGGCAGGTCTCAGGAATTCTGGGCGCACTCAATGGTGGCCAGGCCCCTGACCCAATCAACCACGTGACAGAAGAGTGGAAGAACACCTGGCAGTTCAATCTGGGGGGTATCTGGCAGGCAACACCCGCATGGGCGTTCAAAGCGGGTTACGCCTACGATGAATCTCCTGTTGATCAGTATGTAACTGCCCGAATTCCTTCCACTGATCGTCATTGGTTGACGCTGGGTGCGCAATGGAAAGATGTTGCAAGTGGCTGGACAGTCGACGCTGCAGTCGGAACGTTGATCTTTGACGGCACTGCCAAGGTCGATGACCATGAGTATAGTCACGACGACCCAACGGGTGATCCAATCAGCCTATCTAACTACCAGGCCGAATACGACCTCAGCGCCTGGAGCGCCGCCATTGAGTTCAGCAAGGCCTTCTAACCGGCTGACCTCCTGAATGACTGGCCCGGCGCGCCCGGGTCAGCCCACTACCTGGCCACGGTAGATAACCTGTTTCTTCCGTGGTCGGGCTTCCTCCCCGCCTTCGTGTTGTTTATCGCTTGAGACGCTGCCTGCAATGGCCTGGCCACGGTACGTCTTTGCTTCGCTGCTTTCGTGCTCCACCTCGCTGAGTTGGGGTACCCTTTGTTTCAGTGCCTCCCAGGTATGAACCAGATGCTTTGATCGGGTTTTACCCGCGTACTCGGCCAGGTGCTCCGCCAGGTGGTCTTCGTTCAAATGAAGCTTTACTCCGAATTCAGACTGGATCAGCCTTCGGCACTGTTGCACCAGCTTCAGGTGGGACGGGTCGAATAACCAGTTGCGTTCATTCACTGCGGAATTCATGGAATAGGCCTCGCATTGCAGTCACGGCATAGGGCATCAGAGAGCCCAGACCCTCAGATGGCTGCAGTTTTCGTGCCGTGCCCGGAAGGTGGTCAAATGGAGCCGGAGGGTCGAGAAATGGAGAAAGGGCGCCCTGTCATTGTGCTTTTCTGGTGAAAATGAACAATAACAGGGCGTTATCAGGAAAGGGTGAGGCCTCAGTGGGCCTGATCCCAGTTGTCTCCGGTGCCGGCGTCCACCACTAATGGTACATCCAGCTTGGCGGCAGCCGACATCCGCTGTACCAGGCCTTTGCGTACCGTCTCGAGGGCATCTTCCCGAACTTCGATGATCAATTCATCGTGCACCTGCATGGTCATACAGGCATCGTCGGCATGCTCGGTGCGAAGCCATTGGTCAACATCAATCATCGCCCGCTTGATGATGTCGGCAGCGGTTCCCTGCATGGGTGCGTTGATGGCGGTGCGTTCGGCAGCCTGTTGCAGCTGTTTGTTTCGGGCGTTGATCTCCGGCAGGTACAGGCGGCGGCCGAACAGGGTTTCCACGTAGCCGTCGTCGTGGGCCTGTTTGCGGATATTGTCCATGTATTTGAGCACGCCCGGGTAGCGCTCGAAGTAGCGATCAATGTATTCCTGGGCGGTCTTGCGGTCGACTTCCAATTGGCGGGCCAGGCCGAAGGCGGACATGCCGTAGATCAGGCCAAAGTTGATGGCTTTGGCGCTTCGGCGCTGGTCGGAACTGACCTCGATCAGGCTCACGCCGAACACCTCGGCGGCGGTGGCTTTGTGAATGTCTTCGCCATGTTCGAAGGCCCTCAGCAGGCCCTTGTCGCCGGACAGATGCGCCATGATCCGCAGCTCGATCTGGGAATAGTCCGCCGCCAGCAGTTTGTAGCCTTCCGGCGCGATAAAGGCCTGGCGAATGCGGCGGCCTTCCGGAGTGCGGATAGGAATGTTCTGCAGGTTCGGCTCGGAGGATGACAGGCGCCCCGTGGCAGTCACCGCCTGATGGTAGGAGGTGTGTACACGGCCGGTGCGGTGATGGATCAGCTCTGGCAGGGTGTCCGTGTAGGTGGACTTTAGCTTGCTCAGGCTACGGTGTTCCACGATCAGTCGGGGCAGTTCGTGCTCGTGGGCCAGTTCCTGCAATACTGGCTCGGCGGTGGAGGGTGCACCCTTCGGAGTTTTCTTGATCACCCGCAGGCCGAACTTGTCGTACAGAATGGCCTGAAGCTGCTTGGTGGAGCCCAGGTTGAAGCTTTCGCCGGCCACCTCGTGGGCCTCTTTCTCCAGTTCCGCCATGCGCTCGGCCAGTTCCTGGCTGTGCTGGCGCAGGGTGCTGGCGCTGATCAGGGTGCCCCGCTGTTCGATGCGCGACAGCACCGGTATCAGCGGCAGGTCGATATCCCGGTAAACCGATTCCAGCTTACCGGTTTCTTTCAGTTTCGGGCTCAAAGCCTGGTGCAGGCGCAGGGTAATGTCGGCGTCTTCGGCGGCGTAGGGGCCTGCTTTCTCCAGATCAATCTGGTTGAAGGTGAGCTGCTTGGCGCCCTTTCCAGCGATGGATTCGTAGGTGATGGTCTGTTCACCCAGGTATTCCCGGGCCAGGCTGTCCATGTCGTGGCGAGTGGCCACCGAGTTGAGCACATAGGATTCCACCATGGTGTCGTCGCCAATGCCTTCCAGGTGGATGCCATGGTTCGCCAGTACGTTCTTGTCATACTTCAGGTTCTGGCCGATCTTATTCACGTCCGGGTTTTCCAGCAGCGGTTTAAGCTGGGCGAGCACATCGTCGCGGTCCAGTTGATCCGGTGCCCCCATGTAATCGTGGCCCAGTGGCACATAGGCCGCTTCCCCCGGCTCGATAGCAAAAGACACACCCACGATTTCGGCGTCCATGTAGCGCAGGCTGGTGGTTTCGGTGTCGAAGGCGAACTGGTCGGCGGCTTTCAGGCGTTGCAGCCAGGTATCCAGCTCTCCCTGCTCGGTAATCACGGAATACTGTTTCTCTAGCGGTTTTGCGGATTCCTGCTCGGTGGAGCGCTCACGTTGGTCGCTGGCGGAACCTTCGTTGTTCTCCAACTCAGCAATCCAGCTGCGGAATTCGTATTCCTTGAACAGTTCCAGCAGGGAATTGTCGTCCTGTTCCCGCTCCTGCAGATCTTCCAGGCCGAAGTCCAGGTCGACATCAAGGCGGATGGTGGCCAGTTCCCGGCTCAGGGGCAGGGTGCCGGTGGCTTCCCGCAGGTATTCACCGATCTTGCCTTTGATCTCGTCGGCGTGTTCGATCAGGTTGTCGAGATCGTTGTAAGTCTGCAGCCATTTCACCGCGGTTTTCGGGCCACATTTATTTACGCCCGGTATGTTATCCACCTTGTCACCCACCAGGGCCAGGTAGTCGATGATTTGTTCCGGGGTTACGCCGAATTTCTCGACCACTCCCTCCCGGTCCATGGCGGTTTCGGTCATGGTGTTGATCAGGGTCACGTGGTCACTCACCAGCTGGGCCATGTCTTTGTCGCCGGTGGAGACCACTACGTCGATACCCTTGCTGGTGGCTTCGTAGGCCAGGGTGCCAATGACGTCATCAGCCTCCACGCCCGGAACAATCAATAGGGGTAGCCCCATGGCGCGGACGATTTCGTGGATCGGTTCGATCTGAACGGCCAGATCTTCCGGCATGGGTGGCCGGTTGGCCTTGTACTCTTCATAGATGTCGTGGCGGAAGGTTTTGCCTTTGGCATCGAACACCACCACTACCTTGGAGCCGGGGAAATCCTGCTCAAGACGCCGCAGCATGCTGATAACGCCCTTGATGGCTCCGGTCGGATGGTTCTTGCTGGTAGTCAGTGGCGGCAGCGCATGGTAAGCGCGAAACAGGTAGGACGATCCGTCAACAAGAACCACGGGTGGGGTCTTTTTCTCAGTCATATCAAAGCCGGTCCGGAATCTGATTGAAGCGTTGGTTGGCTTGTGCAACTCTAGCCAGAAAGATGAACGAAAGGGTACCACGAAAATGAAACGAATCGCCTGTTCCACCGTGTTGGCTGGGCTTGTGGCGTTGCCAGTGATGGCGCAGCAAGAAGGCTCGCTGGATGCCACCCCGGTGGTCACGCCCCAGGAGCCTGTGGTTATCTCCGATTACCAGCCCCCGGAAGGCGGGCCGGAAATTGTGATCCGGCCGGGGGAGAATGAAGTGTTCTATGAATACCGCGTGAATGGCCAGCTTATGGAAATCAAGGTGGTGCCTAATGTTGGGCCCGAATACTACCTGGTGCCATCTGGTGGCGGCTGGATTCAGGACACTGAGTCTGACCTGCTGATCCCAAGCTGGGTGATCTTCCGCTGGTAACCTGGCACCTTTCCTTTGCGCTCAGATCAGGTTGACTTCCACCGGGTCTGAGCGTCGGCTTTCAAGCCCATCCACATCGACCGTCGTAATCGAGAACTCGTAGGCGCCAGGGGGCATGTCCTCGAGGCGGTAACGGGTTGTGCTGGCATCGTTCAACGGAATGATATTGAAATCATTCTTGTGCTTCATCCGGTAATAGATGCGATACCCGGAGATCTGGCCAGGTGCCAGTGACGAGCCATCTTCGCGGGTCATTGGTGGATTCCAGGCCAGGGTGAGGGGGCTTTCGGTATTATCCGCAGGATGCTGGCTCTCCTTCGCCGTGGGCGATTGCCCCAGTGTGGCCAGCAGGTTTGACTGTGCCTGTTTCAGCCGGGCATCTGAGACTTCCGAGGCGCGCTGTGTGTCGAGTTTGCTGGCGCGAGTGTCTTCCTGACAGCCAGTGATCATGGAGGCAAGGGCAATAATCAGCAGGCAAAGCACAGCCTGGCCGGGTAGTGGTGGCAGTAGAATTTTCATGGTCAACTCGCATACGGAGCCGTGGAGGGCTCTCTGGTTACTGATCGTATGGAGCCTGAATAAAACCGGGAGACGGGCTACCTGAAACAAGATGCGATTATGCCAGCCACTACCTTTCGATCAAGTGAACTATCTGTAAAAACCGAAAATTGGTTTTAGTATGAACATTCTAATTTTTATCCGTACCTTGGCAGGTGAAAGTTACCAAAGGCACGCAGAAGCAAGGGCTTGTGGTGTCTAAACGATCCTAATATCAAGGAGAACTACCATGGGTAAACTTAAATCCTACCAGGAACAACTGCAGGACATCGTTGAGAAGGGCATCAACGCTGCTGAAGAGCAGCAGAAGAAGCTGGCTTCCAAGCCGTTTGATTACGCAGAGAAGCTGGAAGCAGAAGCCCGCGAATACAGCGTAAAGACCCTGCGCAAGCGTTACACCGGTTACTCCGAGAACCTGTTCGAGCAGCTGCGCAGCCTGAACAGCCGTTTCGGCAATTTTGCGGCCGAACTGGTTGCCAAGCTGGAGAAAGAAGCGGCAGAAGGCGCTGATGCCGTTTCCGAAGCTGCAGAAGACGTAGCGGAAGCTGCCCAGGATGCCAAAAAGGCAGTAACTGCCAAGAAGCCGGCTGCGCGCAAGCCTGCGGCGCGCAAGGCGGCAGCCAAGAAGGAAACAGCTTCCGCCTGATCAGGTGGGTTAGCTGTAAACAAAGAGGGCGCTCAACTGAGCGCCCTCTTTGTTTTAAGCCTTATAGTCACTCAGGATCCAGCGGTAGCGTCCGCTCCTGGCCTGTGACGATTTCCAGCCGCTCAATATCGGCCTCAAATTCTTTCTTCATCGCACCGATATCCTGCTGCTGAGCGGCAATTTCCCGTTCCACGTCCCGGATCTGTGATTCCAGCCGACGAAACCTTTCCAGGGTTGCTGCCGGAATCTCCCTGCCAGCCCGCTCCATGTCGGCTGCCCGGCTTTGTTCGCTGTCAAGCTGGCTGGAAATTACGGAAATGTTGCCCCGTTTCAGTTGGATGATCCCTTCCAATTCGCGAATCTTTCGATGCATGGCGCGAACAGCCTGGTCTGGATGGCTGAAGCGCTTCAACAGCTGGCGATCCTGCTCCTGTTGAATCTCGGCCTGACGTTGGCGCTCTTTTTCCGCTTCCCGGGCGGCGATTTCCTCGGCTGTGGGGGCGGGTGGAATGGTTTCAATCACCCGGCCATTGGTACTGAGGATGTCGTAGCCGTGTTTGGTAGCTTCCTGCGGGATGGTGCTGCTGATCACCAGTTGACCGTTGTCATCCGTGTAACGATACATATTGGCCTGCACACTGGCGGACAGCAGCAGTCCTGCTGCGGCCAGGCTGGCAATAACCGTTGATTTGGACACACGGTGGTGCATGGTCAGACTCCGTAACGGTCACGATAGCTGGCCACTGTTTCCGCGTGGCCGGCAAACTCCGGATTGGACTTCAGGTAGTCCAGTACCTGCTCAAGACGAATGATGCTGACAACGGGGATGCCGAATTCCTGCTCCACTTCCTGGATGGCGGATAACTCGCCATTGCCTTTCTCCTGCCTGTCCAACGCAATCAGCACGCCGGCGGGCTCCGCGCCAGCGGCACGAATGAGGTCAATGGATTCCCGAATGGCGGTGCCGGCAGTGATTACGTCATCCACAATCAGTACCTTACCTTGTAGTGGGGCGCCGACAATATTGCCACCCTCACCATGATCTTTCTTTTCTTTGCGATTGAAGGCAAACGGTTTGCTGTTACCGTCTGTTGCAAGGGCCATAGCGGTCACTGTGGCCAACGGAATGCCCTTATAGGCGGGGCCGAAAATAATGTCATAATTCAGGCCGCTGCGTTCGATGGCTGCGGCATAGGCTTTGCTTAGCTGCAACAGGTCGTTTCCGGTATTGAATAGCCCGGCATTGAAAAAGTAGGGGCTGGTTCGGCCGGATTTGAGCGTGAACTCTCCAAAGCGCAGAACATTCCGCTCAATGGCAAACTCGATAAAATTTTGCTGATAGTCGTGCATGGCAAGGCTTCTGGCGGGGTTTGATCTTTAATTAAAGCGTAAAACCGGTATCATACACACAAACCGAATCAGGGAACATGTATGCGGGTAGTTACAATCAGCGTCAATGGTCTTGAACAGGCCGTTGAGAAGGGTTTTTTTGACTGGCTTGCAGAGCAGGACGCTGATGTCGTCTGTGTGCAGGACCACCGCATGCGTGCCTATGAAGTAGAAGACAAAAACCTGATTCCGGAAGGCTATGAGGCCTACTTTATTGATGGTGAGTTGAACGAACACGGTGGTGTGGGTATCTACACTCGCCATTTTCCGAAGGCCATCATGTACGGGTTTGCTAATGAGCAGGCAGACCGCGAAGGTCGCTTTATCCAGGCGGATTTCGACAAGGTCTCCGTGGCTTGCGTGCTGGCGCCCTGCGCCCTTGGCCGGGAAGACGAGCTGCTTGGTGAAGATGACCTGACCGTGCTCGATCACAAAGACGAGTTCATGGAAGCCTTCGGCCTGCATATGCAGAAGACCCTGCGTAAGCGCCGGCAGTTCATCTTCTGCGCCAACCTGCAGACCGCCCATCACGTGACGGACGCCAGCCCGCTGTACCACAAGACGGATTTCTCCGGTTTCCTGCCCCATGAGCGTGCATGGCTTGATTGCCTGTTTGATGAGATGGGCTGCATTGATGGTTTCCGGGAAATCAACAAACATAGCAATCAGTTTACCTGGTGGCCGGAGCAAACCGAGGGCTCCCGTAAGAAGGCGGGTATTCGGGTGGATTACCAGTTGTTGACGCCGGGTATTCGCAAGACCATCCGTGATGGCTGGATTGATGAAGACACCCGTTTCTCTGATCACGCGCCGGTGATCATGGATTATGATATTGAAATCGGCTTTTAAGCGTTGAGATAGTCGACCGCGTGTCCGGAGGGGGAAGCCTTTCCGGGACACGCTACGAGCACATCCCTGTGCGCTCCGCTCCGGCAATCCATGGCCGGAGAGGGTCCCGGAAAGGCTTCCCCCTCCGAACCCGCGAGTTTTCAGTAGGTCGTCAGGCTTCAGCGCCCAGAGCTTCTTTCTGGATTTCAAATAGCTCGTTAATCGCCTTACGCGCAAGAGCCAGCATGGAGTCCAGTTCGGTTTGCTCGAACGGCGCGCCTTCCGCAGTACCCTGAATTTCGATGAAACCGCCCTGATCGGTCATGATCACATTCATATCGGTTTCCGCTTCGGAGTCCTCCGGGTAATCCAGATCGGCTACCGGCGTACCTTTGTAAACGCCCACAGAAATGGCGGCGATCATTTGCTTGAGCGGTGATTTTTTCAGCCGCTTGGCTGCTACCAGGTGGTTCAGGGCGTCTACCAATGCCACGCAGCCACCGGTGATGGCCGCTGTGCGGGTGCCGCCGTCGGCCTGGATAACGTCGCAGTCGATGGTGATGGTGTGCTCGCCCAGGGCTTCCAGGTCAACCGCGGCGCGGAGGCTGCGGCCGATCAGGCGCTGGATTTCCACGGTGCGGCCACCCTGTTTGCCGCGGGCGGCTTCGCGGCCCATGCGGCTGCCGGTAGAACGGGGCAGCATGCCGTACTCGGCGGTGATCCAGCCTTTGCCTTCGCCGCGCAGGAACGGCGGTACCTTGTTCTCAACAGAGGCGGTACAGATGACTTTTGTATCACCAAACTCTACCAGAACCGAGCCTTCGGCATGGCGGGTGTAGTTGCGGGTGATGCGGACGTCTCTGGGTTGCTCGGGCGTTCTGCCACTTGGTCGCATAGTGTGTCCTGTTTATGAAAATACATGTCCGGGCGGTGCCGGGCGGAATCTTTGAAAGGTCGGCGAGTATAACACGTAGCATGCCCGGGGCGGTGGCCTGCAGGGTGATCTTTGGTCGGGTTCGCCGCCTGGGCAAATACCCTGTTAAACTCGACGCTTCTGTTCATCGGTTATGGAGCCAATATGATCCGCAGCATGACTGCTTTTGCCCGCAAGGATACCCAGGGTGACTGGGGTACGCTCACCTGTGAGATCCGTACCGTAAATCACCGCTACCTAGAGCCGTCTTTCCGTTTGCCGGAGGCGTTCAGGGAACTGGAGAACCGGTTTCGAGAAGAGCTGCGCAGTCAGGGGTTAAAGCGGGGCAAGGTGGATATCTCCATGCGCCTGCAGTCTGCGGAGAACGAGGTGCAGAGCTTCGAAATCAGCGATGAAATGGCCAAGGCGGTGAACGAGGCGGCCAACCACATCAACCGCATTCTCGATAACCCGGCCCATATTAATGCACTGGATATTTTGCGTTGGCCAGGCGTGATGTCTTTGCCGGAGAAAGACTACAGCGCTGCGAAAGAGGCGGCTGCCGGTCTTTTCAAAGACGCGGTCAAAGAGCTGATGTCCGTTCGCGAGCGGGAGGGCGAGCGCTTGCGGCCGTTATTTGAGGAACGTCTGGCCACCATGGGCAAGCTGGTGACAGAAGTGCGTGAGAAAATGCCGCAGCTGCTGGCCGCCCAGGAGCAGAATCTGCGGGATCGCTTCGATAAAGCAAAAGTGGAGCTGGAGCCGGAGCGTGTGGCCCAGGAAATGGTGATGCTGGCGCAGAAGAGTGATGTGGCCGAGGAACTGGACCGGCTGGAGGCTCATATCAGTGAAGTGACCGATACCCTGAAAAACGATGATGTCATCGGCCGGAGGCTGGATTTCCTGATGCAGGAGCTGAACCGGGAAGCCAATACCCTCAGCAGCAAAAGTATTGACGCGGCGGTTACCCGCGCGGCGGTGGACCTCAAGGTTTTGATCGAGCAAATTCGGGAGCAGGTGCAAAACCTTGAATGATTGTCGCGGGCCGGAGTAGACCGGCCCGTTTCTGCCTTATTCTTTCTCGGCCGGTTTAATGGCCACGAGATCGGTTCTCAGGTGAGTCAGCACTTTCTCAGCCGTATTGCCGACAACTTTGGCCGCCAGACCGGTTTTGCCGGTGGTGCCCATGACCACCATATCAGCCTTGATTTTGTTGGCGACACTCGGGATCACTTTTTGTGCCGGGCCAGCGACAATGTGAACCTGCTCCGGGTTCAGGTGCCAGGTGTTGCGCAGGTGTTCGATTCTGGGCTTCAGTTCTTCCTCGCGCTTGCGTGTATGGGCGGCGGTATCAATGATGTCCAGATCAGCCAGCACCACCGATGTGTGGAGCGCATGTACCAGGTGTAGGTCGGTATCCATGGCCTTGGCCAGCCGCCAGGCATGATCAATAATCCGGTTGTTCAGGGCCCGTTTAACTGGCTTCTCCGAGCTCAGGTCAATGGCGGCCAGAATCGGGTGTGCTTTCTTCCATTTGTTGTCTGCCACCAGCATCACCGGCGCCGGGCACTCCCGAATCAGATGCCAGTCGGTGGGTGTGTACAGGAACGTCTCGGATCGATGCCCGGTTTTCACCACGGTGCTGATATTCTCGCGTTCGCAATGCTCGTTAATCCATTGGTGAATCTGCTTGGCCCAGACCGTGTGGGCGACCACGTTCAGGTCGTCGCAGTTTGCCAGTGCCAGCATTTTCTCCAGCCATTCCTGGCGTGACTCGATCAGTGCCTTGCGTGCATTGTTCTGAACCACCGGGACGGAGGGGAGGGCGTCCAGATATTCATGCACGAAGGCCACGATTTCAAGGCTGGCACCGGTCGCCCGGGCCAGTTCAATGCCCCGGCTCAGTGCGGTCTGGTGCTTGTGTTTCGGGTCCATGATGATCAGGAGTTTGTCCATTCCGGGCTTCCAATAATCGGCAGATTCAGGGTGAGGGGCTGATGGCCCCGGTGTCTGGGTTTAACGCGCTATATTATCAGTAGAACACGGCTCGGGATGCGCATATAAGTCAAACCCCGTATAATTCACGGTTTTCTCGCAGGCCCCTGGGGCTGCGCAAACTGTATTTGGAGTCAGTAAGCCATGAGCCAGGCCGGTGAGCAGGGTACCCTGTTTGTAATTTCCGCTCCCTCGGGCGCGGGCAAAACCAGCCTTGTCGCGGAAATGCTCCGTCAGGATTCGCAGCTGGGCGTGTCGGTGTCTCACACCACCCGGCCCATGCGCACCGGCGAGCAAGACGGCGTGAATTACCACTTCGTCAGCCGTGATGAGTTCGAGGCGATGATTGCCGAGGGCGATTTCCTGGAGCATGCCGATGTTTTCGGTAATTACTACGGCACCTCGCATGCGTGGGTCCGCGAGACCCTCGCGACAGGTCAGGATGTCATCCTGGAAATTGACTGGCAGGGTGCCGAGCAAGTTCGCCGCCTGGTTCCCGAGTGCGTCAGTATCTTTATTGTGCCGCCCTCCGCGGAGGTGCTGCGTGAGCGCCTGATTGGCCGCGGCACCGATGCGCCGGAGGTGATTGAGCGCCGGTTGGCAGAGGCGGAAGAAGAATGCCGGCACGCTGCCGAGTTTGACTACCTGGTGGTAAACGACGATTTCGGCGTGGCATTGTCCGACCTGCTGGCCATCACCCGCGCCCAGCGGCTGAAAATGTCGGTGCAACAGTTGCGTCACGGCAAACTGCTGGCGGGTCTTGTCAGTCGGGACTGAATCTGGTTTTACCTGTATACAAATTGAGCCGGGGGCAGTAGACTACGCGGTCTGCTAAATCAGTGATTCTTTTTGTCGGGGAAGATAATGGCACGAGTTACCGTTGAAGATTGTCTGGAAAACGTTGATAACCGCTTCCAGCTGGTCATGCTGGCCACCAAGCGCGCCCGCCAGATTGCCACCAAAGGTTCAGAGCCTATGGTTGCTGAAGAGAATGACAAGCCGACGGTTATCGCCCTGCGTGAAATTGCCGAAGGTAAAGTTACTCGCGATCTGCTGACCGAAGACGACGACGAGTAAAATCGCCGGCAGGAGTGTGTAGATTTACCTGCCAGCGATTGAGACCCATTGAAATCTGTCACCGCAGTTTTATAGTGTAGCTATATAAACTTGCTGGAAGGACAAGGGAAGGCCCGGATGCATGCATTCGGGCTTTTTTGTCCCTGGCGAACAGAGAACACTGGAGGCGCGGTGTCGGAAGAGGCAACGGTTGAAGAACTGGCGAAAGAGCTCAGTTCGTATCTGGATACCAGTCGCATCAATCAGGTGCGAAGGGCTTACTATTACGCGGAGCAGGCCCATGAAGGGCAGATGCGTAAAAGTGGCGACCGTTACATTACCCACCCTCTGGCCGTAGCCCACATCCTTGCCGAGCTGAGACTGGACCATCAAAGCCTGATGGCGGCCATGCTCCATGACGTTATCGAAGACACTGGAATCCCCAAAGACGCGCTGACAGAACAGTTTGGTGAAGATGTCGCCGAGCTGGTGGATGGTGTCTCAAAACTGACCCAGATTGAATTCCGCTCCCGAGCCGAAGCCCAGGCCGAGAACTTCCAGAAAATGACCCTGGCCATGGCCAAGGATATCCGGGTAATCCTGGTCAAACTGGCAGACCGCCTGCACAACATGCGCACGTTGGGGCCGATGCCCTATGAAAAGCGCCAGCGCATTGCCACCGAAACCCTGGATATCTATGCCCCGATTGCGAACCGGCTCGGGATGCATGCCATCTCCACAGAACTGGAAGATCTTGGCTTCTCCTCGCTGTACCCAATGCGGTCCAAGTACATTTCCAAGGCGGTGGACAAGCTGCGGGGTAGTCATCGAGAGATCATTGATGAGATTCGGGGCAAGCTGCAGGAGAAACTGGAAGAACGGGGTTTGCCCGGGCGCATTCAGGGCCGGGAGAAACACCTGAACTCCATCTACAACAAGATGAAGTTCAAACAGAAATCCTTCCATGAAATCATGGATGTCTATGCGTTTCGGATCATCACAGACACGGAAGACGATTGTTACCGCATTCTGGGTGCCGTGCACAGCCTCTACAAGCCGCTGCCGGGCCGCTTCAAAGACTATATTGCCATGCCCAAGGCCAACGGCTACCAGTCGTTGCACACAACACTGTTCGGCATGCACGTGAACATCGAAATCCAGATCCGCACCGAGGAAATGGAGCACATCGCCAATAACGGTATCGCCGCGCACTGGATGTATAAAACCGACGATTCCGGAGTCACCAGCATCAATCAGTCCAGGGTTGATCGATGGGTGAAAGGGTTGATGGAAATGCGGGAGCGGGCGGATGACTCCATGGAGTTCATCGAGCACGTAAAGGTTGACCTGTTCCCTGACGAGATCTACGTGTTCACGCCCAAAGGGCGCATCATGGAATTGCCCAGCGGCGCCACATCGGTTGACTTTGCCTACGCCATTCACACCGATATCGGTAACGCTGCGGTTGCCTGCCGGATCAACCGCAACCTCGCCTCCCTGAGCCAGCCGCTGCAAAGTGGTCAGACCGTCGAGATCATCACTGCGCCCGGCGCCAAGCCGAACCCCGCATGGTTGAGCTTTGTGGTCACCGGTAAGGCCCGAAGCAGCATTCGACATGTGTTGAAAACCCGCAAGCGGGCAGAGTCCATCGAGCTGGGCAGAACCCTGCTGAAGAAGTCCCTGAAAGGATTCGGTGCAAAACTGGCTGACATCAGCGATGCCCAGAAACAGGCTGTGGTGAACCACAATCAAGTCAACAGTTTTGATGACCTGATCGGCGATATCGGGCTGGGCAATCGCATGGCCTACCTGGTGGCGCGGCAGCTGGTATCTGGCAACGAAGCGCTGGATGGTCCGGCCAATCTGGAGAGTGTGGAGGTCGACAAACAGGGCGCGGTGACCATTCGCGGTACCGAAGGCATGCTGGTGCGCTTTGCCAACTGCTGCAAGCCGATTCCGGGCGACCCGGTGGTCGGCATGATGGATTCTGGCAACGGCATGGTCATTCATTCCGACACTTGCTCCCGTCTGCCGGAAGACGACGAAGGCCGTGCCCGCCTGACCCACCTGAAATGGGCCAAAGACATCACCGATGAGTTCTCAGTGGAGCTGCGCGTAGAGCTGGAGCGTCAGCGCGGTGTGATTGCAGAAATGGCCAACGCCGTTGCCATGGCCGATGGCAACATCGAGCGGATTAACGTGGAAGAGCAGAATGCCAAGTTTGGTATTGTCAGCCTGGTGGTTCACGTGAATGGCCGTAAACACCTGGCACGGGTGATGCGCCGGGTGCGCAACATTCGGGCGGTGACCCACATCAGTCGGGTTCGCCACTGACCAGACCGAGGTATGGTTGACAGTGGCCACGGCGAAGGGTGACGATTGGCGTTTTGAACGAGAGGAAATTACAGGTCATGACCAACAAATCTGTCATCCAGACTGAAAACGCCCCTCAGGCGATTGGTACATATTCCCAGGCGGTGAAAGCCGGGGACACCGTGTATTTGTCTGGCCAGATTCCGCTGGACCCGGAAACCATGGAAGTGGTCGCAGGTGACTTCGCCGCCAAGACCCGCCAGGTGTTTGAAAACCTGAAGGCCGTGTGCGAGGCCGCAGGCGGTGAGCTGAAAGACATCGTCAAACTGAACATTTACATGACCGACCTGGCCAACTTTGCCACCGTGAATGAAATCATGGCGACCTATTTCCAGGAACCTTACCCGGCACGGGCTGCCGTGGGCGTGGCAGCGTTGCCGAAAGGTGTGCCTGTGGAAATGGAAGCCGTGATGGTGCTCAGCTGAGGCCGTCGATGAGTTCCCGGTATCCTGCCTTGTAATCGGGGTACCGGAACTCAAAGCCGGTGGCCAGCAGGCGCTGATTACTGCATCGCTTGCTGCCGGCTCTGCCGCCCTTACGGGCACCCTCCACCGGATCTTTACACGGCACCTGCTGCCGAACCCACGCTACCACGTCATCCAGCCGCACCGGCTCGCAATCACTACCAATGTAGAGATCGTCCAGTGGTTCTCCCTTCATGGCTTTTTCTGTCAGCCAGGCGACCGCCCGGGCCGCATCCTGCTCGTGAATCCGGTTGCTGAACGGGGCAGGGGGCTCTGGGTTCATTCGCCCTTCAAGAACCTCCTCCAGAAAGCGTTGCCGGCTGTGGCCGTAAATACCGCTGAACCGGACCACGGTGGCCGGGTGAATACTGTTCAGGGCGGTCTGTTCGCCTTCGAGAATGAGTTGCCCGGTGAAGCGGTCTGGCCTGGCCTCACTGTGTTCATCCACCCAGCTGTTGTCGTTCTGGGCGTACACGCTGGTGCTGCTGATGAACAGGAGTCTGGTTAATTTATTCGGACCCAGGGTGTTGATCAGGTTCTGTAGTCCGGTGACGTAGGCATCCCGGTAACCCGGTTCGTCGTAGCTTGATGGTGTCAGGCAGTAAATCACCACATCAAGATTTTCTGGCAGTTGGCCTTTCAGTGTATCTGGCCGGGTCAGGTCGGCACCTATACCTGTAACTCCGGGCGGTACCTTGTGTGGGTTCCGGCGCAAGCCGCACACGTCAGCCGTCTTCGCCAGCAAGGAGGCGATGTCGCCACCCAGCTTGCCGCAGCCCGCCACCAGGATTCGCGTTGAATATTTGCGATCCATCATTGCCATAGACAATTTCAATCCTTATGCTTTCGCTGATAAAGTATGTGAAACTTCGACCTGCACCCTGTGACCGGAGCTCACCATGACACTCACCGAGTTACGATACGTCGTTACGCTTGCCCGGGAAAGGCATTTTGGCCGCGCGGCAGAGCGTTGTCACGTCAGTCAGCCCACGTTGAGTGTGGCGGTTAAAAAGCTGGAAGATGAGCTCGGCATTCCGTTGTTTGAGCGGAGCAAAAGCAGTATCCGCGTCACTGAAGTGGGCCAGCGGATTATCGAACAGGCCCAGCGGGTTCTGGACCAGGTGGGTGTCATCAAGGACATGGCCCAGGACGGCAAGAATCAGCTCAACTCGCCGCTTAAGGTGGGTGCCATCTACACCATTGGTCCCTATCTGTTCCCGCACCTGTTGCCGGAGTTGCGCCGCGCCGCGCCGGAAATGCCGCTCTATATAGAAGAGAACTACACCGCCAACCTGCGCCAGAAACTCCGGCATTCCGATCTCGATGCCATCATCATCGCCTTGCCATTTGAAGAGCCGGAGGTGGTCACGCTGCCGCTGTATGATGAACCCTTCGTGGTGTTGCTACCGGCCGACCACGCGCTGACGGCGAAAGACCAGATCACGGCGGAAGAGATGTCCAAGGAGCAGCTTCTGTTGTTAGGGCCGGGCCACTGTTTCCGGGACCAGGTGCTGGAATCCTGCCCGCCATTGGTTGATGCCATCACCAAGCGCACTGATAACGGCCAACCTGAACTGGTTACTGAAGGTAGTTCTTTGGAAACCATAAGGCACATGGTGGCTTCAGGGTTAGGGATCACCGTGTTACCCCTGTCTGCCGCCACCGCCATCAAATACCAGGAAGATATCCTGGCGGTGCGCCCGTTTGCGCCGCCGGTACCCTTCCGCACAGTCGCCCTGGCCTGGCGCGTAACCTTCCCCCGCCCGAAAGCCATTGATGTGTTGTCGCTGGCGGCCAGCCAGTGCCGCGTAATGGAGAAGGCGAAAACGGCAACGCCGGTGGTTGCTGAGCGCGCCTGAGGGCTGTTATGACGTCACTGGACGACATTTCCGTTACCCAGCTCAAGGGCGTAGGAAGCGCCCTCGCGGGAACGCTTGCCAAGCTGGGTATCCATTCCATTCAGGACCTCCTGTTTCATCTGCCTTATCGTTACGAAGACCGAACCCGCGTTGTCCCAATGGGCAGTTTGCGCATCGGCGACGTGGCGGTGGTCGAAGGCGAAGTCATGAAGGCCGACCTGGTAATGGGGCGCCGTCGATCGCTTCAGGTTACCCTGCGGGATGACAGTGGTTTTCTGGTGATGCGGTTCTTCCACTTTAACGCAGCCCAGAAAAACCAGCTGACTGAAGGCGCGCGGGTTCGTTGTTTCGGTGAGGTTCGCCCCGGCCGGGCCGGTTATGAGTTCTATCACCCCGAATACCAGGTTAATCCGCCACCCATGGCAGCTGCCGGTGAGGCGACACTGACTCCGGTCTACCCGCTGACCGAGGGCATTCAGCAGCCCCGGGTGCGAGGCCTGTGCCAGCAGGCCTTGGGTTACCTGGCCCGTTTCCCGATCAAGGACTGGTTGCCGCCGTCACTGTTATCAGACTATCAACTGCCTGGTATTACTGACGCGGTCAAACTGGTGCATTCTCCTCCTGCCGATGCGGCGGTGCATTTGCTGATGGAGGGCCGGCACCCGGCCCAGCAGCGCCTGGTGATGGAGGAATTGCTGGCCCATCAACTCAGCCTGTTGCAGGTGCGTGAGCAGATTCAGGCCCGGGCGGCGCTCCCACTGTTGCCGACCGGTGACTTGCCGGAGCAGTTCCTTGACCAACTGCCGTTCAGCCTGACTGGCGCCCAGAAGCAGGTGATGAAGGAGATCCGGCAAGACCTCAGTCAGCCGGTGCCCATGCTGCGCCTGGTTCAGGGCGATGTTGGTTCCGGAAAAACCGTGGTGGCAGCTCTGGCAGCGCTACAAGCCATTGGCTCGGGCGCTCAGGTAGCCCTGATGGCACCGACGGAGATTCTGGCCGAGCAGCATTACCGGAACTTCCGGGGCTGGCTTGCCCCTTTAGGGATTGAACTCGCCTGGTTGTCTGGCAAGGTAAAGGGCAAGGCCCGGCAGGAGGCTCTGGCAGCGGTTGCTTCCGGCCAGGCGCAGGTGGCCATCGGTACCCATGCGCTGTTCCAGGACGAGGTTCAGTTCCAGCGCCTGGCCCTGGTGATTGTTGACGAGCAACACCGGTTTGGTGTGCACCAGCGCCTGGCGCTTCGCGAGAAAGGCGTCGGCGGTCAGTTGGCCCCGCATCAGTTGATCATGACCGCAACACCGATCCCCCGAACCCTGGCCATGAGTGCCTACGCCGACCTGGACACGTCGGTGATCGACGAACTGCCGCCCGGCCGGAAGCCGATAGAAACCGTTGTGCTGCCGGATTCCCGCCGTGATGATATTGTTGAACGGGTGCGCACCGCCTGCCGTCAAGGCCGCCAGGCGTATTGGGTGTGCACGCTGATTGAGGAATCCGAAGCGCTACAGTGTCAGGCTGCGGAGGTGACAGCGCAGGAACTGGCGGAGCGATTGCCGGATCTGAAAATCGGATTGGTCCATGGTCGGCTCAAAGCCGTAGATAAGGCCATCGTAATGGAACGGTTCAAGAGTGGCGAGCTGGACTTGCTGGTGGCCACCACCGTGATTGAGGTGGGAGTTGATGTACCCAATGCGTCGCTGATCATCATTGAGAACCCGGAGCGTCTTGGGCTGGCGCAACTGCATCAGCTGCGGGGGCGTGTGGGCCGGGGGGAACAGGCCAGTTTCTGTGTGTTGATGTATCACCCGCCGTTGTCGAATAACGGAAAAGCAAGGTTGCAGGCGCTCAGAGACAGCCAAGATGGTTTCTTTATTGCCGAAAAAGACCTTGAGATTCGTGGCCCGGGTGAAGTTCTGGGTACCCGCCAGACGGGCTTGATGCAGTTCAGGCTCGCGGATTTTGAACGGGACAAGGACTGGATCGAACCCGTCAAAGCGATGGCGCCCGCGCTCATGCGACAGCCAGCGGTGGTGTCCGCTCTAATCAGGCGATGGCTCGGGGAGAATATTCGGTACGGCGAGGTGTGAGGCCGAGGCCATACTCTGTTGGCTCATTGTGGCCTGGCCCACTTTTTGCCAGAGTTTGCTTGAAATTAGCTGCATAATGCAGCCAAATAGGTATCAAACCTTCTTTGGAGAAAGTTATGGAGCTCCCTGTTTCTGTTCAGCAAGCGCTTGGCGACAGCGCCGCAGGGGTGTCGCTGAGAAATGCGAACCAGATTCAGCCGCAGCACCTGTTGCGTATGGTGCTGCTGAATGACAGCGAAGGTAATCTGCAGGCTATTTGCCGGCGGGATGACTTGCTGGATCTGGAAGTGCTGAACAAACAGCTTGGCCGTGATCTGAGGATGATGCAGCGGCGCGAGCAGGTCCGGGTGCGCCAGCGCTCCGGATTACAGGAGTTGCCCGCCTTGCCATCGTTAACTGGCTGGCCGACTGTGATCGACCGGAGGGTGGATGAACTGGAATCCGTCGCCCTGGAATTGGCGGATCAGAAACTGGCGATCATGATGCCAGCGGCGGATTTCCGCCAATTGACCGCCAAGGCGGAACGCCATGACTTTGCGGTGGATACCGACACCATCTCTGTGAATCTCGACAATCACGGTGCTGATCGGGACCAGTTGCATTCTGCGCTGAAAAAATTTACTGGTCTGCGCATCCTGCAACGGCTGGAGGATACCCTGGAATTGCCGCCACTGCCTGAGACCGCTCAGCGCATTATTCACCTTCGGGTAAACCCGAACGCGGTCATGGGCGACCTTGTGGATGTGGTAGAGAGCGATCCCAGCCTGGCAGCCCAGGTAGTAAGCTGGGCGTCGTCCTCGTTTTATGCCGCGGCGGGGCAGGTGCGCTCGGTGCACGATGCGGTGTCGCGGGTGCTGGGCTTTGATCTGGTGATGAACCTTGCTATGGGCCTGGCCCTTGGGCGGGCACTCAAACACCCGAAAGACCATCCGGATGGCTACGTGGATTACTGGCAGCAGGCTATCTGGCAGGCGCAATCGGCTGGCATTCTGGCGAGTATGATGCCCAGGGGCCGGCGCCCGATGTTTGGCCTGGCGTATCTGGCTGGCCTGTTGCACAACTTTGGCCACCTGGTACTGGCCCAGGTGTTTCCTCCCCATTTCAAACTGGTTTGCCGCTCTCTGGAAGTGAACCCGTATATCGATTCCAGCGTGATCGAGCATTACCTTCTGGGCATCACCCGTGAGCAAATCTCCGCCCAGTTGATGGAAAACTGGGGCATGCCCGACGAAGTAACCCTGGCCATCCGGTATCAAAAGAATCCCACTTACGATGGCCCCCACAGTGATTACGCGCGATTGCTTTGGCTGGGGCGTCAGTTGCTGACAGAACGAGGGGTTGCACTGGGGGCAGGAAAGCTGGCTGACGCTTCCGTATATGAGGAGTTGGGCCTGGATCGAGAGGCTGTGGAGGAACAGTTCGATGAGCTGGTCAACAGCAAAGACAGCATTATGGCCATGGCCGGCATGATGGGCCAAGGCTCGTAAAAAAGCCGGCCTTGGAAGGCCGGCAAATTCAACCGCTTTGCAGAGTCGCCCAAACTTATCAGGAGACAACAACACAGGTTTCTGCCCCGGATGCGTGGGGGCAGCGTCCTTGTTTAAAGTTAGACAAGCTACTGGAAAAGGAAAGCACCAAACGCTGCTTCGCAATCCATGAGCGCAACGTCAGGTTTGCACGGAAAGCAAAACTATTGATTTGCTTTGCTATATTTCTCTGGGCGCCCGGCCATCCGTTACAAAAAATTACAAAATAGGCGCCGATCAATCGAAACGATGGTGCCGTATGGCGGTTGCTGCCCGGCGCACCTCGTCTGAATGGGCCTGTTCGACGGCATGGCGTTCTTTATCCATTTTCTCGACAAAGCGGGTGTCAGTGGCCTGCCGGGCCCGATGAGTCGGCATGTGCTGAATCTTGTCGTGAACCTCCTGAAACACCCGGAAAGGTGATTTTTCCAGCAGGTCCGGGGCAACGTGGTCCAGCAAGCCCTTGAGTCGCAGGCAAGCCTCGGAGTACTCCACCTGGTCTTCCTCCACCGCCATTGCAATAATCCGGATGCTCTCAATCATCTCGTCCCGGCGCTTGGCCCGAAACTCCTCCGACTTTTTCTGGCGCAACCGGTGTTCCGAGATCGCCCTGGCCTGGCGCCAGATGTAGAACAGCAGAATGCCTATGGCCACCAGGCCAATAACGATGATGACCAGTTGGAGCCCTCTGGGCATGATGTGTCTCCCTGTGGTGAATGTGTCAGGCCTGCTTGAGTTGCGCCTCAGTTTGCCAGACTTTGACACTCACTACCTGCCCATTTAACACGGATGTGCCGGAAACCGGGTCCACATCTGCGTCGTTCAGCACGTCATTGATGCTGGCGCCAGCATGGGCCGCCGCCGTGGACTGGCCGGTGCCCGGGCGATGATGACCCCAGCCATGGGGGATGGACACCACGCCGGGCATAATATCTTCGGTCACTTCCACCGGCAGGACCACTGATCGGCCGCCGGAGCCGATTTCCGCCTGCTGGCCGTCGGTCAGCCCACGGGTTTCGGCATCCACTGGGTGCATCATCAGTGTGCAGCGGCTTTTGCCCTTCACCAGTCGCTGACTGTTGTGCATCCAGGAGTTATTGCTGCGCACATGGCGCCGGCCGATCAGCTGCAAGTCATCGGCTTTGCAGGGCTCCAGCAAGGCTTTCAGCCGTTCTACATCGGCAAGATATCGGCGTGGTGCCAGCTGTATCTTGCCATCCCGGGTATACAGGCGCTCTGGCAGCGAGGGTTGCAGGGGGCCAAGATCAACGCCGCTGGGATAGTCTTTCAGAAAGGACAATGACAAACCTTTGGGTAACTCCTGCCAGCGCCGATTCAGGGGGCTGAGTTTGGCCAGGCCTTTCAGGGGGTGGCGCTTGGGCAAGCTGTCCATGGCCAGGTCCAGTGCCGGCTGGACGAGCTTGCCTGCCTTGCCCAGGTTGGCGCCGTAGGGGCCGGTGCGCAGCAGGGCGTCCAGAATCGGGTCTGGCCCCAAGGCTTTGAATGCCTTCCAGCCCAGCTCAGAGCGCAGTGGCAAACGACCGCCTTTGCGAGCTTTCTCCAAGCGATGGGCCAGTTCCAGAAGAATCTGCCAGTCGTGGCGAGCGTCTGGTACAGGTTCAAACAGGGCTTCGCTGTATTTGGCCACGTTGCGAACCGCAAACATACTGAAAATCAGATCGTAATGGCTGCGCTCAAGCGCGGCGGTGGGCGGCAGTATCACGTCGGCGTGGCGGGTGGTTTCGTTCAGGTAGTAATCCACCGACACCATAAACTCGAGACCTTCGAGGGCCTCATCCAGCCGTTGTCCATTAGGATTCGACAGAACCGGGTTCCCGGCCACGGTCACGAATGCACGAATCTGCCCATCACCGGGGGTGAGCATTTCATCAGCCATGGTGCTGGCCGGGTACTCGCCGGCAAACTCCGGCAGCCCGCGAACCCGGCTGTGCCGCTTGGCGAAGTGGCCATTCTGGCCAGACAAGGCCCCCAGTGCCACCAGGTCAACAGCGGGTTGGGTAAACAGAACACCGCCGGGAATATCCAGTTTGCCGGTCAGGATGTTGAGGCAGTAGGCCAGCCAAGTGGTGGTGGCACCGAACGCCTGGGTGCTGGTACCCATTCGGGTATACAGGGCAGCCTTGCGGGTGTTCGCCAGATCCCGGGCCAGCTGGCGAATGTCGTCTGCGGCAATGCCCGTGGCTTCTGCGACCGATTCCGGGCTGAAGCCAAGCGCCGCCAACCGCAGCAGGTCCATGTCTTTCACCAGCCGCTCGGCTGCGCCGGCGTTAACCAGGTTCTCCGCAAACAGGGTATGTACCATGGCCATCAGCAGCAGGGCATCGGTGCCGGGGCGAACAAAGTGGAACTGGTCCGCGAGCTTGGCGGTTTCCGTGCGGCGGGGGTCGATCACAACCAGCTTGCCGCCACGCTGTTTCAGGGCTTTTATCCGCCCGCGTACGTCCGGCACCGTCATCAGGCTGCCATTGGAGGCCATCGGATTGCCGCCAATGCAGATGAACAGGTCGGTATTGTCGATGTCCGGAATCGGGAACAGTATCTGATGCCCGAACATTTCCAGGCTGGCGAGCATGTGAGGTAGCTGGTCGTTGGAAGTGGCAGAGAAGCGGTTTTGGGTGCCAATGGCATGCAAGAACGGCATGGTGGTCATCAGGGTGCCGTGGTTATGTACGTTGGGGTTGCCCAGGTACACGCCAATGCTGTTGCGGCCATGGCGCTTGCGAATATCGGTCAGCCGCTCGGCTACCAGGTCAAAGGCGTCATCCCAGGAGATCTCCTGCCAACCGTCGGCGGTTTTGCGGATTGGCTTGCGCAGGCGTTCGGCATCCTCATGCAAATCCTGCAAGGCAACCGCTTTCGGGCATATATGGCCCTGGCTGAGCGGGTCCTGCTCGTCGCCCTTGATGAAGGCAATCTTGCCATCCTGAACCTCAATCGCGACGCCACACATGGCCTCACAAAGATGACAGGTACGGTAGTGTGTGCCGTTTTGCATGGGGCTCTCCCGGAATTGTTGTTTTAGGTTTCAAGTTGCAACCAGATTATCAGGAAATGGCTGCGAGGTGAAAGAATAGGGTTAGTGCCGCAAAGAAAAAGGCCATGCTGTCTCAGCATGGCCGTGGTTACTTGTTGAAAAGGGCTAGGTCAGAGTCTCCTAGGGATCAAGACGATGCGTTTCTGGCACCTGCTTTATTGGGAAAGAGATAAAGTTAAGGTTTACGCCACCCTCTGGAATTTGGAGCGGGATTATAACTGGGCCTTCGGCAACAGCCGGTTCATCGCAGTTTGGATCGATGAAGCATGCAAGTGAACTGACTATGTTGCCAGCGCCGGCACCTAGACCGTTGATTACGTCAACCAGATCACCAAGCAAAGGCAAGTCGCTGAGAAGTGGAATCCTTAAATTTACGTTGACGTCCAGATCTACAGCTTTCTGCGAAATTAGGGATACTTGCATGCGACCATCATCAAAAAATGTGATCGGTCCTTCAAGATGCAGTTCAATGTCTTTGCTGTAAAGATCATGGTTAAGTAACTGAGCTGCCGGCAGGCTTAAATTGGGGGCATCAAGGGTCAATGGTGCAACGGTTCTGAAGCGCGTTTCGCCTTTCTCGTCCTCAAAGATCTGCCCTTTCAGGAAGCCAAAAGGATTGTCCTCAGAGGGCTCTTGGTATTTCATTCGCAAAATGGTTGTACCAGTCGCCTGCTCACCCAACGCTGCCAGGAACACGCTGGCGCTGGTGGCCGCCAGTTGAGTCGGGTATAGGATGACATCCACTTCAGGACCGGTTGCCGGCTCTGGCGTCACGGGTCCAACAACGTCGGTGTTCAGAGCAAACGTTTGATAAATAAATTTGTTTTCCGGGCATGTTGTTCCTGGTGTGCAGCCAACATTGGCGGGTACCGGGGCTCCGAGTACTGACGCACTGCTACCTCTCACCAAGAGTTTGGCGGAGTTGGCAGAGGGTGCGAATTCAGAGCTATCGCCTGGGACTAGCTCATGATTGAATGGCTCCAGGCAATCTGTGCCAGCCAGCGTATCGCAATCAACCACATAGTTGGAGTTGGTGTCTCTAACTGGAAGATTGCGGAGTGGAGTGTAAACCGAGGCAGTCGGTTCTGAACCGCGGAAAACAATGTCCAGATTCGGACCGCCGACGGAGGAAGGGTCGACCAGCAAATCTGCTTTGAAAGGCATGCCAAGCTCGGAACAGATTGCCTCTTCACCTTCGCAGGGGCCGTCGCGACTCACCAGCTGGTAACGATAAAAGCTATCTTCCCACGGCCTATCAGGAAAGAAACGAATTCGCTGATTGCTGAATTCGAGGCGACCACTCACTTCTTCGGTAGGCTCTCCGGTTTCACTCAGTTTGTGAACCTTAAAGGTTTCTCCGAGACGTACAGTGTTCGGGTCCATAGACTGAGAGAAAACCACCACGATAGGACGGTCTGCTGGCATAGGTGAAATCGGTAGTACCTGACCTCGTGGACCATCCGGAGCGGCATCGAGACACTGGCCATGTGTCCGCTGCTCAAAATTCACATCCGTGGTCACGCAGGGATAACCTGGATAGGTAGTCAGTGGAATGGGCGAGACCACAGGGACGTCAGAGCCACCGAGGTCGGGGAGTTCGAAATTGAGTGCCAGTGACGAACTTCCATTGCCCGCGAGGTCTGTTAGGTCAGAGGTCACCAGAACGGTGTAGGGTACGCCATGTTCAAGACCTCCGAGCGGATTAACGGACACAGTTGTCCCATCGGCTTGTATACGAGTCTCGACAACCTCACCATTGTTCTTGAGCAAAACCACGCCTGCTTCAACCGTGCTTGGGAGCAGCGGTTCGTCAAAGTTCAGAATGACAGGATCTCCTGGGCGTTGCATTTGATCCCTGTTACCAGGAAATGTTTCGTCATCGCCCGGTAGCCAGCTCACTAAGCGAGGTCCCGAATTATCGAACAGCCTGGTTTCTAATGCTTGAAGTTGAGTGTCGACAGATGTGTCGGCCTGGATTTGAAAAGCAATCGTCGAGTTCGTTACCTCCTGACCAAGTAGGTTCGGTTCGACGATCCCTATTGCGTCTATGGTCAAGATGCCGTCCTCGACCAGTGCGATACCGACGAGCTCTACATGGAGTAGGTCTTGGGAGAGTGATGCATTGGGCTGCGCGGCCTCGGTATTCATTGCCACATCCATAAACAGTCGAACGTGACGCGGCGCATTTTGGTCTTGAGTGTAGGGGTTGGGCAAAAGATATCCAGTTGCATCAGACACCATCACGACGTTTATGTCACCGGTTTGCTGAAGCTCACCAGTTTGCTGGTCGATGATCGCAACTGTACCGTTCACCCGCACGGGTAGTGAGCTGCCGGTAAGACGACTTCCGCGAGGTATTCTTAGTGGCAATGCCTCGTCAGCACCGAAGCTGGGAGCGAAAGCCAGCTCGGTGAATAACCCTCCGAGAGACGTCGACTGATCTGTCACACCTTGAAGCACAGAATTCAAGATGACGCCATTGATTGCCTGACCGTTAAGTTTTGACGTGGCATTTCCAGCGAGCAAGGCAGGATTCGTCGCATTCTGGAACTGCACTGCGGTCGGCTCCGAAGCACGTGCGGAAAATAATTCTTGAGCTGTGAGACGCTCCCCGGTGGTGGAGGGTAAGTTTGAGATTGAAAGTGTGTAGTTTCCCCCCGGTAAGAGCTTGTCCTCGGGAGATCCGCAAGTCGAGGGATTTCCTGTTGTGCAGGGGTCCAACGTAATTCTGCGATCTTTAACAAGAACTTCTGATGGAACAACGTTGCCATTGGCATCAAGTAAACGGATCTGGCCGCCCAGATCTTTCCATTGCGGATCTACAGGCTGCGTTAGTTCCAGTCTAAAAGCAGACAAGTCTGAGGGCTGGAAGGGGGTGTTAGCCCTTGGGATAATGTTGGCAATTTCGAACGCTGGTGAGGTCGTATCGAGCGCCTTGACGCCTGAAAAGCCCCCCCGCGTTGTAAACTGAATTCCCGGTTGTGTGTTTGCAGTACTGGTTGGATTCGAAATTAAACGCCCATCCGCCGTCTCCAGAGGAGACGAAAAGCTAACATCGTATTCAGTGCCCAACTCTAGGTTTTTTATCGGATCTAATACAATGCTACGGCCGCCATCAACGGCGCGAGCTTTGATTTCAGTTTGGCCCTCCGGGCCAGACAGGACAACACTTGAATTGACAGAGCTGATGTTAACTGGCGTGTTGAAGCGTAGGATAAGGTCAGAAATCGGACTGACATTTCGTTGCCCGTCGGCTGGATAGGAGTAAACCAGAGTGGCGGGACCGGTGATCGGTTCTCCGCTCTGGGGGTCAACCGGTGTAATGAGTGTTTGGCGATCACCGTCGCCTCCACAGCCAGTGATTGCAATGATGAAACCGAGCGGTATGAGATTTTTGTTCATGTCACCGTCTCCTCTAAAATTTAAGCGTGAGGGAGGCACTTACAACATGTATGTCCCCATCTGCGGTCACGGGGACGTCCGTTGTGTTGCCCGCAGAGTCTTCAGAAACAAGTGTAAAATCGCGTTCCAGCAATCGTTGGTATTGGTACCCTAAGTCCAGCCTGACCGGGAATGCGAGAATTCGAGTGCGCTCGTAGATGGCGGTTAAGCCCAAACCGAAGACAGCTCTATCGGTGTCGAAGTAATTGAGGTCAGGGTTGCGGTCTGTGCTCAGGGGCGACTCTTCGTAGGCCACACCACTTGTAACTATGAAGTTCCTGCTGAGTTGATACTCCAAACCGATGCGTGGGATCAGAATATCGTCAAATTTAATTCTCTGGCTCGGAGATAGCTCAGCCTGATCCTTGATCGAGTCCCCTTTGAACTCATCTTCCAATTCAGACCACCTTTGTTGTTCTAAAGATCCAGCTATGCGCCAGCCATCGCCTTTGTATTGCAAGCCCATTGAAAAAGTTTCAGGCTGAAAAGAATCTATAGTCGCTACTGCTATTGTTAAGCCAGGGTCGGGAATTGTTTGGTTTACTATGACGTTAGCGTCTACAGCCGTGGAGGCTGCAGATTTCGTGCGGTAAGCCAGAGCCAGCTCCCACCCGTCAAGAATGCAGTCGTCATTGCAGAAAAGTTTCGAGGGGGTGATTGTCGTACCCAATATAGCTTTTAGGGATGGCTCAGCGTTAACAGACAGCTTTTCTTTCGACGTTTCGCCGCCAAGGGTAGAGACCGCCTGCAAATTGGCGGAAGCTTCAAGTGTAACCCTTGCGGATGCGCCGACGGCTAAACCGTCGATTACTTCGGTTGCACCACCAACATTCAGGAACAGTGGTTCTTTTCCAAACTGTAAAAATTGGCCCTGATCAGACGTTTCCGAACGGAACGCGAGCATTTCTTTACCATACTTTTCAACACCAAGCATTAACCCGAGATAAATAGGACGTTCGGCTCTGGTTAAGGAGCTGAGGTTGGTCTTGAATCCGAGTAAAACATGTTGTGACGGCGAGTCGGCGAGTACATCGCCCGTAGCGTCGGACCTAGACGCTCTGAGCTCTTGTTCGGAGTGAAGAATGCCAGCGGTCATTTCTCCTCTCTCGTCTGACGTCAGAAAAGACGGATTGTAATAGGTAGCTGAGGCCTGTTCGTTAAACATGGAAAGGCCTTGGGCGGACGCAATGTCCATGGGAAGGAGGCCGTAGCTGGTAGCGAGATTGCCCATGCTAGCGTGGGCATTAACGGACAGGCCGGCAGTGGCAATAGCAAAGGATAGTGCCCGCAGGGCAAAGCGGTGAGTACCTATCATGTGTAAAGCTCCTGTTATTTTTGTCATTCAGGTGTTCATGAGCCGGCAATTATCTTGGCTGTTTTTTTCATATTTACACCTCTATGCTGGATATTAGCCCGCTTGTCTTTTTGGGACGTTGGCCCGGATGACGCATATCTGCGTCGAATTGAACACAGAATTTCCAATTTACAGGGTTAGACAAAGCAGGGAGATACGAAGATTAATGCGAGAGAGGTTTATGGGGGATGGGTGAGTCATTGCGACACTTTGTATCAAAAAGGCCAGCGGATGGCTGGCCATAAGGAAGATCTGATAGGGATAGCCCGGTTGCCCGGGCGGGCCTGTCCTCAATTCTGGGTATAGGGGGACAAGTAGTTCAGGTTCAGTTTGCCTGGTGGAATTTCCAGGTCAATCCGGCTGTTGGCATCTACGGCAACGTTGGCGATGCCTTGACATACGAATGTAAGCGGCCAGATGCCGCAGAGACCGCCAGTATTCTGGCCAGTGATTTCGATGGTCCCACGGGCATCCACATTGATAGGCACAGCTTCGACGTTGCTCAATGAGATCTGCATTCTGCCGTCTTCAAGGAACGTGATGGGGCCACGCAAGCGCAAATTGTTGATCTCATAGCTGCGAAGGTTGTGAGTCAGATTCGCAGGGCCGATACTCGGATTCAGGTACGGAGCATCAAGATAGACGTTCAGTGTGGTCTCGAATGTCAGTTGCCCGTCTTCATCGTTGGAGATGAAGCCTTTGGGCGGAATTCGACCGGCTTCGCTGTCGTTATCGTAGCGAATGCGCATCAGCATCGGCCCTGTCGGGATTTCCTCGTTCGGACTCAGGTCTACGCTCAGTATAAAGCTCGGGAAAGCATCGATAAAACTGGTATCAATCCGGACCCAAACACTGCTGGAGGTTGTCGCTAAGATCGACGGATAGATGTCGACCGGGATTCTTGGTTCGTTGTCGCCGTCACCAGCCAGGGGACTGCCATAGACCAATGTATCAAGCATCGCGGTAAGATAAATGGATTGGTCGCTGGCACAGTCCAAACCTACCTGGCAGCCAATATTCGCATTGGTTACGACCGTTGTGGTGTTCAACGGTGAAACGCCGGTTGCTCTCAGCCCTGCCGAATTCCGGAGAGTTTCGTCACCCGTCGCCCCTTGCTCGGTTCCCTTCTGGTAGGTCAGGTCAGAGTTGGCATCTGCGGTTGGCAGGTTGCGCAGAGGCAGGCTGACGGTTTGCGAATTCTCGGCTACCGCCATGAAATGATTTGCCAGGGCCTGTCCGCCGAAGGTCCGATTATTTCGATTCCGTGTGCCCTGTGTGAGCACTTCGGTTTGCAGTGGAAGGCCCGAGACAGAGCGGATGGCGTCGGTGCTGTTCAAGGTGTACCGATACTGAGCTCCTGGCTCCCAGCCGGCAACCGGCGTAATGACCAGACTGCGGGGGGTGCGGGTAACATCGTATTCGCCGGCAGGTACCGGTACCCAGAGACCATCCTGAACTACCTCCAGAGAGAAGTTTGCGCCAGGGACCAGAGTGTCTGGGTCGATGTTCTGTGAAAACCGTACCACCAGTGGCTTGTGGCTTGCGTGATCGGGAATAGGCAGCAGGTCGTCGGATGTCTTGCCACCTGCGCAGCGGCCCTGGTGGCCCTGGCTGAGGTTGATTCCGGTTTTTGTGCACGGGAAGCCGGGCATAGTTGCAAGCACCAGCGGTGATTGATCCTCTGGTGTTCCCGGTAGTGTCGGTGCAAGGTTGAAGTTCAAAGTGGTAGAGCCAAGGCTAAGCCCGGCGGTGTCCTCGATGTTCTCCAGAATCAAGCTGTACTCAGGGCCATGGGTCAGGGTTTGCTCAGGTTTAATGACCAGAACCGATCCGTTCAGAGAGCGTTCCGCGGTCAGCTCACTACCGCCTCCAAACAGCTTAACAGTGTCCTGATTAATGGTGCCGGGCAGTACAGGCTCCGAGAAGTAGACGATGAGTGGGTCGCCAGGGCGTAAGGTATCGGCGTAGTCGTCGCCCGGTACCCAGCTCTTGATGAACGGTGGCTGACTGTCCGAGAACTCTGTGGCTGCCGGCGCGTCGTCCGGATTCCGGTAGCCTTCCAATCGGAAAGAAATCAGTCCGGATGCTACATCCACGCCCATCACGTCTGGCTCGATTACGCCGACCGCTTCAATGGTCAGTGTGCCTTGCTCCACAATGGCCGTACCAATAAGATGTACGTGCAGCAGCTCCTGGGCCAACGCCGCATTGGCAATATTGTTCCCGGTATTGAGCGCCATGTCGATAAAGAGCTCAACCATTCTGGGTGCGTTTTCATCATCGGTGTAAGGGTTAGCCATCAGGAAGCCTTCCGCATCTGACAGGAAGCGCACTTCTATTGCCTCCGACGAAAAGCCTGCGGGCAACTCACCCGCCACGTTGACATCCACATTGGAGCCGGTCATCAGGGTGCCCCGGTCAATCCGCAACGGCACGCTCTGTTTGTTGGCGTCGAACCTCGGTATGTAGCCCAACTCTGCAAAGACGGTTCCCTGCGCACGGGTGATATTGTCCTGCCCCAAAAGCACCGAACGCAGGCCTACCGAATTAAAGCCTTCGCCGGAAAGCGACAGATCGCCCAGGGTGGTTGTGGCCGTTTGCGGCATCCGTTCCCGTTCCCCCTGGGGAGAGCGGGAATCGAGCGGTTGGATGGTCAGGGGAGAGTCATCTGACAGGTTTAACGGCGCCTGGGCCAGCGTGCTCCGGATGTCGTCACTGAGGTGCAGGGAATAGGTTTGGTTTGGGTCCAGGTCTGACTCAGGGTCAATGGTGACCCGGTGGCCACTGACATAAAGTTCCGCCGCAACCGGTTCACCCTGGCCATCCCGCAGTGCAATGGTGTCTCCGTAACGGAGGGTTTGTTCATCTACTGGTTCGGTAAACTGAATTCTCAGGGCCGAGATGTCTGTTGCGGGATAGCGATCGTTGCCCGCAGGAATAATGCGGGCGAGTTCAAAGCCCGTGCCTTCCGCGCGGTCCAATAATGGACCACTGGTGGCCGGTGCAGTGGTAAATTCAATGCCGCCATTCGGGAGCGTCACCAGGTCGCTGCCAGCCTTCAGGCCATTGGTGATCAGGGTGTAACGGGTGCCGGGTAACAGGGCTTGTGCCGGCCGAACTGCCAACCCCTGGTTCTCTGCGGTCATCTTCGCGTCCGTCAGAGTTACAGTGTCACCGTGCTCGCTCTCGAGTTGAAGACTTGAAGCAAGTTCATCCTCCGGAGTGGCTATACTCTGGGTAAAGCGCAGGAAGATCGGAGTGGTGGTGGCTACAGCGGCTTGCCCCGCCATGGGGTAGCTGAAATACAGGTCAGCCTGTGTTACCTCTGAGCGGTTGACGGTTTGCTCGTCGCCGCCGCAGCCCGCGAGAACAGCGGTGGCTACGGCCAGTGCAAGAATGGAACGCTTCATACTACACCTCGTCAGAACTTGAAGGTCACAGAGCCTGCGACAACGTGAACGTCGCCATCGGTTTCAACGGTTTCATTGGCGGTTTCACTACCGTACGGGGTTACCTGAAAATCCCGCTTCTGCAGTTGCTGGTACTGGTAGCCAAGATCAAACCGGACCGGATAGGCGAACAGGCGCGTGCGCTCATACTCAGCGCTGACACCAAGGCCGATCACGATCTTGTCGTTGTCGAAATAGTTGACCTCCGGATTCTGGGTGCTGCGTAAGGGGGATTCCTCATAAGCAACGCCAGCGGTGAGGGCAAACGCCTTGGTCAGCTGGTATTCACCGCCAAGTCGTGGCACCAGAATGTCATCAAAAGACATTCTCAGGCCCTCACTGACACCGCTTTGGTTCTTGATCGTGTCACTGGCGAAGGCATTCTCAAGTTCCGACCACTTCTGATGCTCGAGACTGGCCCCGATGCGCCAACCATCGCCCCGGTAATGCACGCCAAAAGCGAAGATTTCTGGTTGAAAGGAGTCGATCGTAGAGACGGCAAGGGGCAGGCCTGGCTCGGGAATCACCTGGGGCACCACCACATTGGCATCGACGGTCGTTTTGGTGTTGGAACGCGCACGATAGGCGATGGCCGTCTCGAAACCGCTGAGGATGCAGGCCTGTTCCGGGCAGAAGGTCTCGCCCAGTTCTGCATTAACGCTGGCGATACCTTTGAGCGACGGCTTGGCACTGACACCTAGCCGCTCCTGGCTGGTTTCGCCGGCCAGTGTTGAACGGGCATCCAGACTCGCCTCAGCTTGCAAGGTAATCCGTGCCGCCACACCGACATCAATCCCCCGCCAAATCGTGGTAGCGCCACCAATATTCAGAAACAGCGGCTCACGGCCGTACTGCAGGAACTGGCCGTCTTCCGAGGTTTCCGATTCAAAGGCCAGCATTTCCTTTCCGTACTTTTCAACACCGGCGATGAAGCCGAGATAAAGCGGGTGTCCGAAACGAGTGAGTGATCCGAGATTCGTTTTCATGCCAATCAGAACATGCTGGCTCGGGGAGTTGGATACCACATCACCGTCTCGGGTGGGGCTGCTGGCACGCAGTTCCTGCTCGGCATGCAGCAGGCCGGCTGTCAGCTCACCCCGGGGATCTTTGGTCAGATAGGCAGGGTTGTAGTAGGTGGCAGACACTTGTGTATTAAACATCGACAGCGCCTGCGCCGAGGCTATGTCACTTGGCATCACGCCATAGGTGGTGCCAAGGTTGCCCATACTGGCATACACGGGTAACGACAGGGATAGACTGATCGCCGAAACAGAGGCGCACAGAATCCGCTTACCTGCGAAATCAAAGCCATTCATTGTAATACTCCGTTGTTTTTTTTAGTCGCTTGTCGGTCTTGTGACCAATTTATCATTATTGTTGGATGATAAGCCCCAGCCGGACGAGCATGGTGTGGCCTTGGTGACAGTAGGTGCGAAGCCCAAAAGTCAAAGTTGATGTAAGTATCTGACAGATTATGGAATAGTCATCCAGAAGGGTGGGGCTGTGCCGTAGGATAAAGTGTATATATGTGACAAGGATCACAAAATTGCAAGAGGCGGCTGGTGTTCAGACAGCGCAGCAACAGCATGGTAGAGCCGTTCCGTTTGTGACACCGCCAATGTCAGCCCCTCGCCTGCAATCAGTTCGATAGTGATATTTGGGTTAATGCTTCGAAAAATGTCCAGGTGATGCGCCGGGGTGCTGGCATTACAGTCACCATGAATAAGTGTCAGAGGCAGGTTCGGAGTTTCCAGCAAGTGGCCCCAATCCTGAATCATAATCCTGAGATCCTCCAGGTACCCCGCCCCGAGTTGATTGACGTAGAACCCGTAGGCTGCAATCACTCCCTGTTTGAGGGAGTTCTTGCGAATTACATGCTCATCCGGCTCTACACCCTCGAAAATCACTTTTGGCCACTGCTCCGGCCCGAGCTTCCTCATCCTCAGGATCAATAGCCGAATCAACAGCCTCGCCAGCCAGGGCGCGTGGCGAGCAGCCTGGATGAAAATCGCTTGGTGAGCAGGCATGGCGTTAATCTGCTCCAGCTCTTTGAACGGGGGAGCTGCAGAGACGGAAACAATGCCGTTTATGTCGATGCCTGGCTGTTTCAGCAGCGCAAGGGCGGGGATAAGGGCGACTTCATGGGACAGAATGGTTACCCGAGAGATCGACAGCGTTTCCAGCACGGCGAGTATATCGTGGCACTGGCTTTCCAGTGGGTCTTCGGATTTGTCCGAGGGTTCGGTCCTGCCATAACCGGCGCGTTCGACGGCAATGACATCCAGCCCAAACTGAGCCGCCAGTCGCCGTTCGTCCGGAAAGTCCCCGGCACCGAAGGAGGGGCCATGGAGGAATAGCACCGGTTGCCCGCCGGGGCGGCCAAACCGGCGCCAGCCAATTCGCCGGTGATCACGGACCACCTCGTGAATACTCATGGGATAGTCGTCGTAATAGGCAGACAGCAAATCCCCTTTCGTTTTCACGGTATCCATGGCGGTCGCGGCAGAGGCGGCCATGGTAGCTGCCTGCACCTGACTTTTGGCGCCCAGCTTCTGCAACAGGCTTTTGATTTGCTGCCGGACGGTTGCCACCGAACTGCCTCGCTCTTCAGCGATCTCTTCCGACGAGCAGCCTCGTGATAGTAGCGCGAGGATGTGGCGTTCACTGGCGGACAGGCCGAACACGTCTGCGAACGCCAGATCAATGGATTCCGGCCAGTGTTGCTGCAAGGCATTCAACACGAAGGTTTTCAGTTTCTGCTGGTACATGCCCACGAGAATCAGGGGCAGGGTATGTTCATCACTGCCTTTTCGATAGGCCTTCAACAACGTGGGGCCCTGGGTGGAGGCGAGGCGTTCCTTGAACTGATGAAAGGCCTCCGGGCTGATGCCCAGGGCAACCAAGCCATCACCGGATTGCATATCAAACAGCTGGGCTGCGCCCACGTTCAGAGCAACCACCTGGCCAGACTCATTGAGAGCCAGGGCGGGGGCTGTGTGGTCGTTAACCAGTCTGTATAGCGGATCGTGGCCCGTTGCACGCTCTTCCAGGTCGTGCAGCGCCGTAGACAGTTCCAGGGCAAGGTCAGTCGGCAGAATGGCCTGTGAGCTAAGATCCGGTGCCAGAGCGACGATCAGGTCGGCAAATTCCGCTCGCCTGGCGGCAACGGCCGAGATGAGTTCCTTGAGGTTGTTGTCTGACATCGGGCTCTACCGGATATATCCCACCATTTAAACGAAATCAGGGAATTTCCGGATCACTTTATACCATGTGG
Organism: Marinobacter sp. NSM; assembly: GCF_052380025.1. Taxonomy (NCBI): domain Bacteria; kingdom Pseudomonadati; phylum Pseudomonadota; class Gammaproteobacteria; order Pseudomonadales; family Marinobacteraceae; genus Marinobacter; species Marinobacter sp. NSM. The sequence goes on along the minus strand of NZ_JBQTCK010000002.1, from coordinate 48,883 downwards.
TAGATGCCGCTTGGTGGCAGGCCCATTAATGTTAGCTCAAAACGCTGGGAGATACGGACAGTTGCTTGCAGATTACGCTGAAATTTTCCGGCACCGGGGTGGCAGTTACCATAAGGCCATGCTCACTGTGCCTCATGCGAGGGTGCTTGAGTTTAAACGGGCTTTAGAGCCCCTTATAGCAGATCTTGCAGCCCGTCCCGCCTTCCGGATAGCCGATGTGCCGTCTGGCGGGGAGTACCTGCGGAGTTTTCTGCCCGCAACGGTGGAGTACCATGGCTTCGACCCCAGTTCTGGCTTTAATACCGGCCCGGCTGAAGGTGGCGATCTGGCTGACTTGCCTTTCTCGGACCTATCGATTGATGCGTTTATAAGCCTGGCGGGGCTCCACCACTGTCTGGATAAGCGCCCTTTCCTGAATGCGTGTCACCCCGCACTGGTCCCCCATGGTTTGCTGTCTGTGCTGGATGTCCGGTCAGGGTCTCCTGAAGCCCGGTTTCTCGACGAGTTTGTAGGTGAATACAACGGCATGGGGCATGAAGGCGATTATCTTGGGCCTGGGTTCGTTTTACAGTTTGAGCCATCAAGATGGGATGTCCTGTCAGCGGGTATGGTGGATTGCCACTGGCAATTCACCAGTAAAACCGAACTGTGCGAATTCTGCCGTGGGCTGTTTCGTTTGCAGGGCGTTTCAGACAGCCTGATCCTTGAGGCCGTCAGAAGTTACCTGGGCGTCAAACCGAGTATTGATTCGCAAGAATCTGTGCAAATGCCATGGCGCCTTTACCGAGTGGTAGCCCGCAAATGCATCCCCAACCTTCAGGAGCACTGAATGCTGCAGAGACCCGATTGGGATATGCAGCCACCGGTTACGCGCTATTACGGTGGTTCAGATGTGACCCGTCAGCCTGGTTTTTGCGTGAACATCCGCCCGCCTTCGAATGCTTCGGAGCCGGTCTCACGAGCTTTTGTGACTTTGCTCGAACGCACCTTTCCGGAACCCGTCTTTGGCCGATTACCGAAGCCTTCAGGACACCCCGTCGGGCCTGAGACCTGGTTCGAATGGCTTGGGTACTGGCACCACCGAATCGTGCGATTCGCCGGGTTGCCGGTATTCGAGGCGCCGAAGGCCTTGCCTTCGCCGGATATGCCCAATTACTACCTGGTGTACTTCCCCTCATACGAGGGCACAGAGAACGCCAGTTTATCGCTTTTGAAGTGGCTGTTGACGGTGTCCATGGTCCCCCAAACCGACACCCTTGTTCGTGAGGCAATGTCCAGCCTTGAAACCGTCATGAAGCCCCTGGCTGACTGTGCCCCGACCTCGGCCAACATCTCGCGGTTTCTCTTCGCCGCTTTCGAGGCGCGTTTGCCAGTGGTTAGTCTGGGGCATCACATGTTTCAGATCGGCATTGGTGCATCCGGTGTGTGGCTCGACAGCTCGTTTACCTCCTCAACCCCGGTGATGTCGGCCAATCTGGTGCGAAACAAAGCGGCCACCAGCGACTTCCTTGCCAAGGCGGGCATTCCGGTGCCCAGGCAGGCACTTGCAAAGAATGAGGCTCAGCTGAAGCCTGTCGCCGAGGCACTTGGCTTTCCCTTGGTGTGCAAGCCGGCCGATCTGGACGGTGGTAAGGGCGTTCATCTGTACCTGGAAGACCTGCCTTCGCTGGCGGAGGCCTTCCGGCAGTGCCGGGAACTAACCGATCAGGTTCTTGTTCAGCCTCAGGTGCAGGGTCGGGATTATCGATTAACAGTGCATCGCGGAGAATGTGTATGGGCGATAGAGCGAGTGCCCGCCAGTGTGATTGGTAATGGAAAAGACACTGTTTCGAGATTAATAGAGCGTGAAAACGCCCGGCCGGAGCGTTCCGGCACCGGCCTCAGCCCGCTCAAGCCTTTGCCTGGTGCGGAATCCGCGAAAGACTTGCTCAACGCTCAGAACCTCAAGCCAACCAGTGTGCCGGCAACAGGCCAGGTTGTTGTGCTGTCGCATTTACCGAATGTCGCCGCCGGTGGCCAGCCGGTTCCGGTCTACGCCGACATTCACCCAGACAACGCCGAGCTGGCCGCCAAAGTAGCGCGATTGTGCCGCCTGGACCTGGCTGGCATTGATCTGATCATGCCGGACATCCGTCATTCATGGCGTGATATCGGCGCCTGGGTGATCGAAGTGAACGCGCAGCCGGATATTGGCCAGACCACCTCTGCCCACCTGTACGGCAAATTGCTCGGAAGGATGCTGCCGGAAAAGCCGGTTGAGATTCGCTACGTTGAAGGGCGGGAGCGTGACGCCTGGGGTAGGGCGGATAGAGTGAGCCACAAGGGGCGTTTCTGGGATGGGCTGAGCTGGCAGCCGTTACCCGAGAAAACGGCCGAACGGATTGCCTGGGCGCGGCAGTGCCTTTTGGATGATAAATGCCAAGGTGTATGGCTGGATGAGGTGAGTTGGAAATGGTTCAGGCAGGCCGCCACGGACTTGAGAATCCAATGGCGGCCGCAAGACGACTATTTAAACCGCCGGGGATGAAGAAACATAGGTAATTGGCCCGAGCCCCGGAAGAGGAATGAACCTGGTTGGACCATTTTCGCCATCGCGACAGACGTTATCTTCACTTGCTGTCGATATTGCCACAGCTGGGTCGCGGTCGGTTTGAGTATTGTTCTCATCCACATACACACGAGTCGTTTTCGGCGAGTTGCCATCTAAAACGAAACTGATGCCCGCGACCAGTGGTGCGCTGGGTTTAGAGGAATAGCCAATCGTGGCATTGGTTGGGCAATCCAGTCGCGCTTGGTTTGATCTGCCTCTCAAGAAGCGGGCTTCGGCTCCAACAAACTCAAAGTCCGCGGTAATGAACTTATCATTGCCACCGTTTGACAGGGTTTCGATAAAGAGCGATCCAGCATCTTCACCGGTACCGAATACGATGGAACTTGACTCAGCTGTTTCATTGCCACGATAGGGTGTTTCTACATATACGGTGTAGACATCGTTTTGAGGGTCGTTGTTCAATGCCGTGGGGGCCACAAAAACAGACGCAAAGTTGTTGAATTGCACCTGTGAGGAAGTGCCGCCATTGGGTGTAGTGGTGATGCTTAGGTTCGGCGCATCAAAGGCATACATACCCTTATATTCGTTTTCTGCCAGCCGATTGCGTACAAAATTAGTTGAGACGGACGGTAAATTACCGATGGCTTGTTGCGCTAAGGCGCCAATCTCGGCATAAACGTGGGTATCTACAAAGGTGCCAGAAACAACATGGTCGACGTTATCAAGGTCACTGATTTCAACATCTGAGCCGTCGAAACCAAATGTGAAAGCAAAGTTGTCCATGCGATTAGCCGCGCTTCGGGCTCCGGATTCACCGATCCAAGTGCGTTCTAATGTCACTGGGCCATTAACCGTGGCTATCACCGTTGTATTATCATCTGGAGCAACTATTTCACAGTCGGTAAAGATCACGGTAACCGCACTGCGGTACAGAGAAGAACCATCTCCCAGCGTTGTGCCTGTTTCGTCATTGGTGACGTCAGTCGGTAAATAGGTATTGTCAGTAGACGGGGCCAGAAAACCATCCCCAGTTTTGATTGTTCCGAACGTAGTGGAGGACCCGCCACAATTTCGTGGAGGGGCAGTATTGACAGGATCACTATCGCCTTGCGTTACCCAACTCTCGAAGCGAGATACACCTGATGTATCTTCACCTTCGATGAGATGTGTCCGCAAAAAGTCATACAACTCCGCCGGAAATGCCTGCTCTGGCAGCGCTTTCATCTCATCCAGCGCCGTCGTCGGATCCTGGTTAAACGCAAACGCTGCCGGGAAAGTCGGTTCATCCGGCGTTGTGTCCTCGTCCACCTGCTGATTGCCAGAGGAACTGGAACCACCACAACCCACCAGCGCCAGTGAGGTGGTTAAAACGGCTAAACCCAGAAGATTCTTCTTTGTATGCATGGTCGACATCCATTCTGATCACGGGATTAAGTGCCAGAAAAGAGTAGGGGAACGACACAAACGGAGCATCTACCATCTGGTATAAAAGTTGGGTTCTACTGAGAAAAAAATCGAAAAGTATTTGAAACGATGGAGTTCGCTTTAGGAGAGGGAAGAAAGCTGCAAGTAGTGTTGGGCCCACCTGGACTCGAACCAGGGACCAAAATTCATGTGTGGCCGTTTCTACGTATCCGACGCCCCTTTAGTCCAGGGCCCTTCGGACTAAATGGTATCTTCAGGCAGCGGTTTTATCGAGACCGCGCTTATAGTGCCGGGTTTGGAAGGGGAGTAAGGCTTTCATAAACGGCCTGAGATCGTGATCGAGCCCCCAGGATCGGGCCAGCCCGTCGACACGCTCCCGTGACAAACGCTCAGGAAGGTTTGCCTTCGCTAGGCAGGCTTGCTCCCCAGAATCCGGGTGCGCTGGGGCTGGCAGCCAGCAGTCGCTAGCAAACCGGCGCCCCTTCTGAAGGCCGTGATCGCCCTACATGAATGTTCGCTTTGGTCGCAAAGCGGACATTCAGGTCAATGGCCGATGGGCTCGCTTTGAGGGTCGCCCCGGCGGGATCAGCGCCTAAGATATTAAGGACTGTCCCTGTGGCTTTTGAATAACAAGCCACAAGAACAGTGCTGAAGAGGGAAATAATCCGCCTAACCGCTCCAGAGTGATCAAGTTTCGTTCAAAGTTTACGGGGCGGCGGTTCTTGCGAGACGAACTTTATGCAGCTTCTCTTTACAGAAACCAAAGCAATTGGCAGTGCCAGAAAAGAAACTGACATGCCATGCGTTCAATCTATCTGCTACAAGGGGCGAAGATGTCCAGAACTGAGCATTGGGTATATTCGGGAACACAGCAATATTCGCGCTGGGATTCCAGCATCGACGCTCAAAAATAGATAACAACTCATTTTTGTTAGGCAGACGCCAATCACTGTAACCAGCAAATGTTGAACTTTCTGCCTGTTGCAGCGCGCCAGCCCATGTATACCCGGTCATATTCCCAGCACATTCTCCGGTGTCTGAGTCCCACGTTTGACCCAAACCGCAGCGCATCCACATCAGTTGAGTTGGTTTGTGAACAGCCGTCCCGTCAGTATTTAACTCGAAATCAGAAGTAGGTGTAGTAGCAATAATTGCCGAGTTTTCATTGGCGCACTGGGTAGTGGATTCCTGGCTATTTGCATTTAACGGGAAAACCATAACTATGCCAGCCCACAGCGCCCAAGACCTTACTTTTTTAACGATCATTACGTAATCCCTCCTTCAGTCCCGAATGTCTGCGTACCGCACCAGGCGAACATATTTACCAATTGATTTAGGTTCAGCCTCCCCGAAGTCGCCTGGCCAAGGTCGACGTGCTGATCCTGGATGACTGGGGGCTGATGAAACTGAGCGCCGAGAATCGGCGAGACTTGCTGGAGGTGCTGGAAGATCGACATGGCCGGCGCTCCACCATCGCCACTAGCCAATTACCCATCGAGGAATGGCATGGCGTAATCGGTGACGCCACCCTCGCAGACGCCATTCTGGACCGGCTCGTTCACAACGCTTACAAGATCAATCTCCGGGGCGAGTCCATGCGAAAACAGCAGGCAAAGTTGACGGCCACCGAGACTTCGGAGTAAGAAGAGAACCCCGCGTCGCTACGCTCCGATGGGTGGCAGCCTTGCCCCGGTCCAGGTGGCAGGCTTCACGTGGAATGGGTGGCAACCTTTAGCGGTTTACGCAGGGATGGGGGCTCCTTAATTATCAGCCCAGAGAGCTAGAGCGAATGAGTGCAATTCGAGCGTTCGCTTTTGTTTAGCGACGGGAGGAGCATGATCGAAACCCGAGGGTGAGCATCTAGCGGGGCTGGCAGCGTCTGCGGCATCCAAAGGCGCCAAAGACACAAGTTACGCACCTAGATCTCAATACTCTCAGCTATCTCCAGAGCATCCTCGACCTCCACACCAAGGTACCGCACGGTGCTCGACATATTCGTGTGTCCCAACAGCAACTGGACGGCTTGAAGATTCTTGGTCTTCTTGTAGATCAATGTCGCTTTGCTGCGTCTCATTGAATGGGTTGCATAGACTGAAGGGTCAAGTCCAATGCTGGTAATCCACTTTTTGACAAGGCGGGCGTATTGGTGGGTAGTGATATGGTCGAACTTTCGTATCCGGCTCGGCCACAAATAATCCATACCCGAGAGTCCGCGCAACTCGATCCATGCTTCGACCGATTCGCGCGTCTTTTTGGTTATCTCAAACTGAACAGGCTGACTGGTCTTCTGCTGGATGACTTGCGCCCGGTCCAGAACCTCACCGTTTCTGGAAATATCTCGAACCAAAAGCTTTACCAAATCGCAGGATCGGAGTTTGCAGTCAATTGCCATGTTGAACATCGCCAGCTCGCGGATATTCTTCGCTATCTCTAACCGAATACGGATAGCCCATATTTGTTCGAGTTTGAGCGGTAGCTTCTGGCCGACGAGCTTCCCTTTGTTCCAAGGAACTTTGCTGGTAGAAAACGTCATGACGTGGCCCTCTTTGGAGGGTAAGGGCCTTTAAGTATGGCTCAGAAGATTGTTCTCTGCTGGCCAACCGGTCGCAAAGCAGCGGAAAATCGATAGCTGTGAAGCCGTTGGTTATGCCCTGTGTCTGATTTCAGATACCGCAGTCCACGGACGAATAGTCTTTAACTGATCCTCCAGGGCATCTTTGGCAATCTCAGTGTCGTAGGCTGCTTGAGCGCGCAACCAGTAGCCGTTAGACAAGCCAAAGAAACGACAGAGTCGTAGGTCCGTGTCTGCGGTAATCGAACGCTTTCCCGCGATGATCTGGCCTATTCTCTGAGCAGGCACCCCAATTTCTTTGGCCAGGCGGTATTGAGAAATGCCCATCGGCTCCAGAAACTCTTCTTTCAGCAACTCGCCTGGCGTGACAGCATCAATGTTGCGCATGAGCCACCTCCTAATGGTAATCAACAATTTCGACATCTTCCGCGCCAGCCCTGGTCCAGCGGAAACAAACCCGGAACTGTTTGTTGATTCGAATGCTGTGCTGGCCTTGGCGGTCCCCATGCAATGGCTCCAACATATTTCCGGGTGGTACTTTCAAATCATCCAACTGGCTTGCAGCTTGGAGTTGCCGAATCTTCCTTAACGCAACTCGCTCAAAATTGACGAAGCGCCTGACGCGGCGTCCGCTTGCCAACTTCTCGGTGTCCTTACATTTGAACGATATGATCATGATTCAATAGTGACGCGATGCAACATTAACGTCAAGCGTTATTAGCCGGAAGATGAATCTCGAATATTCGCTTTTGGTTACCTGAGCTCCGAGTGAGCCCTGCCCTGGTCGCGAAGCGAACATTCAAGCGGCTGGAGCAATACTCTCCCCCCCGCTGTATTAAGCCTCTTTTTTAGGAATGTTCGCAGCGACAGGGCAGAACCCGGGGCTTGCCGGATAGAGGAGGTGTGTCAGGGTTAATTTGATACCTAAACAGAAATCTAGCGTACCAAACCACCATGTTAATAAACTCATCAGTTCCATGATGAAGACTGTGGTGAAGAATATGACAGCACAACATCGCGTCGCTTGGTGGTCCTTCCCGACAGGCCCCGTGACAGCAGCGTATAAACGCATGGTGGATGCGGGGGAGGTGCGACGAGATGACGCGCAGGTCGCTTTGGCGGCAAAATTCGATGCCCTGCACGGTTCTCTTACCTCGCTCCCACCAGTACCAGTACGCAGCGACGAGCCGACAGAGGGCAGCTTTAAAAACCGCAGTCCACTGTTGCGGTTACTGGCGCGATCCTTGGCACACGCTCAGTCTTCTCTTCGAAAGAAGTTCCATTTATGGTCTTTTGGTCCGCCACCGCGAGGCATGTACATTCATGGACCGGTCGGGGTCGGCAAGAGCTTTCTAATGGATCTCTTTTACGCGTCGGTTTCTGTTCCTGATGACACTTCTTGCTGTACTAATGACAGCCACAAACACATAAACATAACCAAACGCCGCGTCCACTTTCACGAGTTCATGCTAGACGTCCATCATCGAATCTTTGTCTACAAACAGGAACACCCACAAGGTGATGCGATCCCCGTCATCGCGCAACAATTGGCACAAGAAGCCCAACTCCTCTGTTTCGATGAATTTCAAGTGACAGAAATTGCCGATGCCATGATTTTGAAGCGACTGTTTTCAATATTATTGAATTGGAATGTCGTGATGGTGGCCACCTCGAATCGATCCCCCGATGCCTTGTATGAGGGAGGCATCAACCGCTCCCTCTTTTTACCATTCATCGACATGTTGAAAAACACGTCCGACATTATTTCTATGGACGATTCCCAGAAGGATTATCGACTTGAAAATCGAGCGGATGGTCAATCCTATTTTTGGTCAAACAACGATATTCATGGCGATAATAATACTAACAACAACATACAGGCGCAGTTGGAAGAAATATTTGGTGACACTGCATCCGGAACTGAGGCCGAGACCATTCCTGTGCTCTTTGGTCGCACCGTCCAGGTTGCCCGATTCAATGCCCGGTGTGCCTGGTTCGACTTTTCCGAGCTGTGCTACCAACCGCTTGGGGCGGCTGATTATATTTCCCTTTGTTGCCGATTTCCGGTCATCATCATGGAACGCGTCCCCCAGCTGGATGCCAATCACCTCAACGAAGCGCGACGGTTCGTGACCCTCATTGACGCGTGTTATGAATCTGGCACCCGCTTGGTGCTGGCGGCACAAGTCCCGCTCGACGAATTGTTTGTTGATTTTGAAGCGCAAGTCGAAAGCAGTGATGGAGATGGAGAATTGATTGTCAATGAGAAGGGTGGGAACTCGAGTTCCTTTGCGACGACCATGATTCGCACCAAAGAAGGAGAATATTATGAGTGGTCGGCGACGGGTCGAATTGGCGTGTCACTGGCACAGCTATCGTCCGCCAATGATCTAGCTTTTTCCTTTCGACGAGCCGCGTCTCGGTTGGTTGAAATGGGAGGAAATGAATGGGGACGGCAATGACGAAAGGTCGCAAAGCGGACCATCAAAGGCCCAGAATCAACGTCAATGGCACGTGGTCACTTATTGAAATCCAGTCGTCGTGGTGACCGATCTGCAAGGCACAGTCTTCCGTGAGGTCTAGCGAGGTAAAAACGTAATCAATGTGGTAGGCCTTTTGTCGATTTCGCTGCAAGAAAAATGTTGGGCTTGTTTCCTTTCCCTGTTCTTCCTCAAAGACGCGATGATACTGGCTCTCGAAACCCATCTCGCTAAGCTCGGCAACTACGTCTGAATGGTTCCACCAGCGATCCGGCTTATCCCAGCGCACATTGCTATTAAAATCTCCTAGAATGACTGTCTTTGGCCTTCTAAGATCGTCACGATGAATCTGAAGGTACTTCCAGAATTGCCCCATGTAGCCAAATGCTTCCTCATTGCGCCCTTTCGTCCAGACGGCCAGCACTGTGAAATCTCTGTTGATAGTGAAAGGTAGAAAAAGCCTGAGATCTTCCGTACTCCAATTCAGTGTTTCACTTTTGCTGAACAGTCCAGGGACGGAAAAGCTGCCGCTCCAATCTAACTTTTCAACTCGATGACCGTTTCGGGGAAAAATGCCGATACCACGATTTTTTGACTCGCCCACCCACAGGTAAGAACCGGCCCACTCTCCATATGCGGGGGTCGATAACGCAGGGTCTTCACACTCCTGAACCACTAAGACGTCAGCTTGCAAGCTATCTGCTTCTGCAAGCTTTCGTCTGAGCGCTCCATTACAGTTCCAGGTTACAACTTTCATAGATAGAGACAGTGAACTGACTGGGGTTAATGGCTCTCAATCTCTTTGAGCAGCTTGCCGTTTTTGTCTTTCCAAGCGGTAAGACCGTTTGCACTCCCTCCGTGAATAACGGCAGCCGCGGGCTTGGACTAGAGAACTCAGTATCTTTGGCGAAAACTAACTTGCCATCTTTCTCGGTCAGCGCGCCCTCGTCGATGAGTTTGTTTCGCTGAACAAGAACCGCTGGCCATTTTTGGGCAGACGCTCGCTCTTTTAGTACTGCTTCAGATCCAGCAACAACGACCATTCCATTTGGAGTGAGGTAGCCTGTCGCGGTGACATTTTTGATCGAGCAGGTAAGGATTTCAGTATCTACTCCTGGCTCTTCGTTGCCGCCAGTTTTGACAAAGCTTTCTATGCCGAAGACTGGAAGGATCTGATGAACTTTATCTAGAAAAACTTCCATGTCTTCTCGATCTGATTCAGGAAGCTTTGACCCACTCCCTTGACCATTTATAACAACGGAACGACCTACTTCTTTCGCAGCTTCGATCAATCGTCCCTCGATATAGCGAATGTGGGCCTTGGTCAAATTTTCGTCTTTGCTTATAAAAAAGGCTATGTGGTTCCAGTAGTCTTTGACGAGGTGTGATTTTACCCGATCTTGGATGCATTCAGCCTCACCGATGTAAATCACGCTTTTGTTAGTGTCCGGATCTACACCCGTTAAAAAATAGATTCCTGAATTTTGGGACTCTTCGCGTTCTATAACCCGATCAAATTCACTACGCGGCCCAGCGACGGCTTTCCCGGTCCAGTTTGAAAGCTCAACCGTGCGTAATCGCTTTGGATCACCATAAACCAAGAACATTTTCAGAGTTGCTGAAGGCAACTGATTACTCCTTAATTTAGGCGTGATGGGCGAGTGGTCTTGCGTCTCTTCGTAAACCTCAAAGCAAGCTTTTCACAGGTTTGGGAGAGAGGCAAATCCTGACCCTGTAGTGGGGATTTGCGGCGGTCTTCGTGCAGTGCGAATGTTCGCTTTTTGTTTAATTCCTGAATCAAAGCCGCCAAAGTAAAATTACAGGTATAAACTAGCGTATGGCTCGGATCTGACACCATGAGCTCGCTGTTGGCGGAGCATGGATTGAATGCCTGATGCATTAAATGTAACCGCGCTGACGCATCTTTTCGATGAATGGTTTGCATTGATCAGACTGGCGAATAACTTCAGGGTCTAGTCGAACAGTGCCTTCAGCTGCTATTCGCACATGCGGATTTGGATGCTCTCTGACCAGTCGACGGATTCTCTGCGTTTGCTCACAGGCGGAGAGCAATTTTGATAGGCCCATCTCTAGTTCTTCCGGAAGCTTTGATTCGGATTCCTGGCTACATCAAAAAAGACAGTTTTTCTGAGATCGCACAGTTCTTTGGCAGGCAATTGCTCCTCACACATTTTCAAATGTGACTTATGTATTTTGGAAGCACGGATTTCAAGCACTTTTGGAAGGAGATAGTTTGGAAACTTAGTGACCCGCGAATTTCGTCCTTTGTGTACAGCAAACACGTTATTGGAGAGGGGATAAGGAGGGGGCCAAAACTCCTAACTTATGTCACCATAATGTGGTCGTTCCGGCCAATTTATGGTGTCACGACCTAGGTTCAGTGCGACTGAAAGGAGTGGTGGGCCCACCTGGACTCGAACCAGGGACCAAGGGATTATGAGTCCCCTGCTCTAACCAACTGAGCTATAGGCCCTAAAGGGAAAGCGGGGGCCATTATACCCACGAGGGGTGGCGCCCGCTACTGTCTTGCGGATTAACCGTTGCCCTGGTCGTCAATAAAACCGCGCAGGTGATCGGAGCGGGAAGGGTGGCGCAGTTTGCGCAGGGCCTTGGCTTCGATCTGACGGATACGCTCCCGGGTTACGTCGAACTGTTTGCCGACTTCTTCCAGGGTGTGGTCGGTGTTCATTTCAATACCGAAACGCATGCGCAGTACTTTCGATTCGCGAGCGGTCAGGCCGGCCAGCACCGAGCGGGTCGCCTCGCGCAGGCCTTCGGCAGTGGCGGAATCCACCGGCGACAGGGCCTGGATATCTTCGATGAAATCGCCCAGATGGCTGTCTTCATCGTCGCCAATCGGGGTTTCCATGGAGATCGGCTCTTTGGCGATCTTCAGTACCTTGCGGATCTTGTCTTCCGGCATGTCCATGCGCTCGCCCAGCTCTTCAGGCGTGGGCTCGCGGCCCATTTCCTGCAGCATCTGGCGGGAGATACGGTTGAGCTTGTTGATGGTCTCAATCATATGCACCGGAATCCGGATGGTACGGGCCTGGTCCGCGATGGAGCGGGTAATGGCCTGGCGAATCCACCAGGTGGCGTAGGTGGAGAACTTGTAGCCACGGCGGTATTCGAACTTATCCACGGCCTTCATCAGGCCGATGTTGCCTTCCTGAATCAGGTCCAGGAACTGCAGGCCACGGTTGGTATATTTCTTGGCGATGGAAATCACCAGTCGCAGGTTGGCCTCGACCATTTCTTTCTTGGCGCGGCGAGCCTTGGCTTCGCCGATGGACACCCGACGGTTGATTTCCTTGATATCGACTACGTCCAGATCCACTTCGGTCTGTACGTTCTGGATGCGCTTCTGCAGGCGCACGATCTCGTCGATGCGCTCACCAATGGCTGCGGCGTATGGCTTCTTGGTGGCCGCGATTTCTTTCGCCCATTCCAGGTCGGTCTCGTTGCCCGGGAACCATTTGATGAAATCTTTGCGCGGCATTTTGCAGTCGCGTACGCAGATCTGCATGATGGCCCGTTCGTTCTCCCGCACCAGATCGTTGGTGGAGCGAACCACGTTTACCAGCTCGTCGAACGCCTTGTTGCCCAGCTTGAAGGGGGCAAATACCTGGCCCAATTCGTTCAGCGCTTCCTGGGTTTTCTTGTGGCTGCGGCCGTGCTTGGCCAGCGCCTTGTCGGCGGCATCCAGTTTTTCTTTCAGCAACTCAAAACGCAGGCGGGTTTCTTCCGGGTCCGGACCGTTATCGGTTTCTTCCTCGGTTGAAGTGTCGTCGTCATCATCGCTGCTGTCGTTGTCGTCAGCAGAGGTGTCTTCGCTGGTGTCTTCGCCCATGAACGGCTCGGCGTCGTCCGGGTCCAGGAAGCCGGTAACGATGTCGCTGATGCGACCTTCGTTCTCGATGATACGATCGTAAGCCTGAATCACGGTGCCGGCGGTGCCGGGGAAGTGGGCTACGGCGGCCATGACGTCGCGAATGCCTTCCTCAATGCGCTTGGCGATCACGATTTCGCCTTCACGGGTCAGCAGTTCAACGGTGCCCATTTCACGCATGTACATGCGTACCGGGTCGGTGGTGCGGCCGGCATCGGTTTCTACGGCGGCGAGAGCGGCGGCGGCTTCAGCAGCGGCGGCTTCGTCGGCGGTGGAGTCGCCTTCAGTCATTAACAGGGTATCGGCGTCGGGTGTTTCTTCGCACACCTGGATACCCATGTCGTTGATCATCCGGATAATGTCTTCAACCTGATCCGGATCTGCGATATCTTCCGGTAGGTGGTCGTTTACCTCGGCGTAAGTCAGGTAACCTTGTTCCTTGCCTCGTGCGATGAGGTCTTTCAAACGTGATTTCTGCGAATTGCCTGACATAGACACCCTGTGAACTCGCTTTTAAAGAGGAAAAAAGTTAAACAGCCATTATAGCTGCCGCGTATCTGCTGTGCCACCGAATGGTTAGATGGTGATCAGTGGCGTCAGTTTCAAGTGGTCATGCCTCAGCAACGGGATTTAACGCAGGATTCAATCTACGTTGCCCTTGCTGAGCGTTCTCAGCTCTTCCCGCTGTTCCGGGGTGAGCGTGGCCAGATTCCGGAGCAGGGTTGCCAGTCTTTGCTGGCGCGCGGCCTCTTCGTTCGGGCTCAGCAGTTCTCTGGCGGCTGCCAGTATGCTTTCCCGGGCCGGTATATGCTCCAGTCCATCAAACAGGTTGTAGAACCTGTCTCTGGCCTGTTTGTCCGTTGCCAGCCCCGCGACTAATGCTTTGCGGGTACTGATATTCTGTTCTATCAGCCAGCGGGCGAACCGCCCGGCCTGCTCCAGCTGGCGGTTGCTGTCAGCCAATGCTTTGACTTCCGCCGCCATTTCCGGTGCTTCCAGTAGTGCCAAGCAAAGCGTGCTGTCTTTGCTCAGCTTCACATCTATGCGTTCTTCTGTCGGCCGGCTCTGCCGCTCGCCGCGCCATCCGCGCGCCTTGAAGTCATTGCCTTTAGGCCGCTCCTGCCAGGGCTTCCGGCCGCCACACAGGCGCATCATTTCGTGCCACATGGCGTCCCGCAGTGTGCTGCGGGGCATTTTGTTCAGAAGCGGTTCTGCCCGGGCTCTCAGTTCGCCTCGGTGTTCCGGCAGCTCCAGGTTCAAACCTTCGCTCTGCCGGTCGAACAGGTAACGTGACAGGGGCGTTGCCGCCTCAATCCGCTGTCTGAAGGCGTCTGCGCCTTCCTTCCGGATCAGTGTGTCCGGGTCTTCACCCTGTGGCAGCATCAGAAACTGCAGGTGCAGGCCGTCGGCCATCAGTTCCAGGGCGTTCTCCATGGCGCGGTCTGCAGCACGGAAACCGGCCTGGTCGCCATCAAAGCAAAACACAATGTGCCGGACTTGCCTTAGCAAGGCGGTCAGACTGTCCTGGTTGGTTGCGGTGCCCAGGGTTGCCACTGCATCGTGTATGCCGTTCTGGGCCAGCGCGATCACGTCCATATAGCCTTCAACCACCAGCAGTTTGTCCAGCTGGCGGATGGCTTGCCGGGCCTCATAAAGGCCGTAGATCTCCCGGCTTTTATGAAACACATCCGACTCCGGGGAGTTGATGTATTTGGCCTTGTCGTCTCCGAGGGTGCGGCCGCCAAAGGCCACCGTTTTGCCCCGGGTGTTCCGGATCGGAAACATCACCCGATTGCGGAACAGATCTCTTGGTCGGCCGTACTTGTCTGAAACCGTTTTGGTTTCCAGTAACGGCTCTTTCAGATCTTTCGGTGCGGCGTCAAAAAGCGCCGTTCCGGTGCCGGGCGCAAAGCCGATCTGGTACTGCTCGATGATGGCATCGTCCAGGCCGCGCTGTTTCAGGTAGTCCCGAGCGTAAGCGCCTTGCTGGCTGCCTAGGGCCGAGTGGTAGAAGCGGCTGGCGAAATCCAGGGCGTCGGTCAGGGTTCTGGCCTGTTGCATTTCCTGTCGCGCAGCGCGGTCATAAGGCACTTCCAGCCCGGCCCGTTTCGCCAGTTCTTCTACGGCTTCGGTAAAGCCCAGACCGTCGAATTCGCGGATAAAGCTGATGGCATCGCCATGAGCGCCGCATCCGAAGCAGTGGTAAAAGCCTTTGTCTGGACGAACGTTAAACGACGGTGTTTTTTCGTCGTGAAACGGACAGCAGGCCTTGTAGTTGGCGCCAGCCTTTTTGAGGGTTGTGCGGCTACCGATCAGCTCTGCCAAATCAATCCGATCAAGCAGGTCTTCAACAAATCGTTGAGGGATCAGTCCGCTCATGGTGGCTCCACTTCAGTCGGGGTGCCTGATACAAACCGGTATTCACCATAGCCAAAAATGCCGCCGAAGCCAGGCCTCGGCGGCATTTTCAGTTTGCCGGAGAAGGCGAAACGCCGTTCCGGCAATCAGTCTTGCTGTCGATGCGCGCTGAACTCAGTACAGACGCTCGAACTTACGCTGCTCACGCTGAAGCTTCTTGAGATGACGCTTAACGGCGGCAGCTGCTTTACGCTTACGAACAGCGGTCGGCTTCTCGTAGTGCTCACGACGACGTACTTCAGACAGTACACCGGCCTTCTCGCAGGAACGCTTGAAGCGACGCAGTGCTACGTCAAACGGTTCATTCTCTTTCACTTTAACAGCTGGCATTCGAAAATCACCTACCTGATAGATTCGGTTTCAATTGGTTCCGCCGGCCTTGGCCATGCGGGCTCGATACCTGGTCAGATTGGCTAAAACTCGACCAGTGCATAATTTAGGGCGGCAATGATAGCCGTTGGATGTGTTCAGGTCAATGACTGTTCAACGAAACTGCCGGAGCCTCCCCGGTTTCTGCTAAAATGCCGCTAGCTCAATATTCCCATTTCGGACGCGGCCCAGACTATGCTGATTCTTGGTATTGAAACCTCCTGCGATGAAACCGGCGTTGCCCTGTATGACACCGGGCAGGGCTTGCTGGCCCACGCACTGTTCAGCCAGATTGATATGCATGCGGATTACGGTGGGGTAGTGCCTGAACTGGCGTCCCGTGACCATGTTCGCAAACTGTTGCCGCTGTGTGACCAGGTGCTGGCACGGGCCGGCAAGAAGCGTGGCGATCTGGAAGGCATAGCCTACACCGCCGGCCCGGGCCTGGTCGGAGCACTGATGGTAGGCGGGTCGGTGGCCCATGCACTTGGGTTTGCGCTGGGGATTCCGGTGCTGGGTGTCCATCATATGGAAGGGCATTTACTGGCTCCGATGCTGGAGGACAATCCGCCGGCGTTTCCTTTTGTGGCTCTGTTGGTATCTGGCGGCCACACCCAGCTGGTTCGGGTGGATGGTATCGGGCAGTACCAGATGCTGGGCGAATCGGTGGATGATGCTGCCGGCGAAGCTTTTGATAAAACCGCCAAGATGCTCGGGCTGGATTATCCCGGTGGGCCCCGAGTGGCGGCATTGGCGGAACAAGGTCGTGAGGGCATTTACCGTTTCCCCCGGCCGATGACCGATCGCCCCGGGCTGGATTTCAGCTTCAGCGGATTAAAGACCTTCACCCTGAACACCGTAAACGATGCCAAAGAAAACGACGCCTTCGATGAGCAGGTAAAAGCAGACATTGCCCTGGCGTTCGAGGCGGCGGTGGTGGATACCCTGACCATCAAGTGTCGGCGAGCGCTGGAGCAGACCGGCTGCAAGCGCCTGGTTATTGCTGGTGGAGTAAGCGCCAACAAGCGGCTTCGTGCGGGGTTGGAAAAGATGACCGCAAAACTTAACGGTTCGGTGTTTTACGCGCGCCCGGAGTTCTGCACCGACAACGGCGCGATGATCGCCTACGCCGGAGCCCAGCGTCTCAAGTCCGGTCAGAGGGACGGCGAGCGCATCGTGTCTGTGCCGCGCTGGCCGATGAATACCTTGCCGCCGGTCAATGAACCGCGGGCAAACGGCCTTGTTGATTAGCCCGGCCGGAACCTAGAGCCCGGTTTCCCGGCCCTGGGCCAGGCGGATCAGGTTGTTGCGGTGGCGTACCACGATCAGAAGGGTCAGCAGCCCGAACAGCGGTAAGGTGTCCGGTTCGATCAGTGCGCTGATGACCGGGCCACTGATAACCGCCACCAGGGAAGCCAGGGCGGAAATGCGCCAGCGCCACATCATGAGTAGCCAAAGCAGCGCCATAATCCCGGTGGTCACCGGCGCCAGTGCCAGCCCGGCCCCCAGAGCCGTGGCCACGCCCTTGCCACCTTTGAAACGATAGAACAGTGGGATCATATGCCCGGTAACGGCGCACAATGCCACCATGGCCTGAACCAGTATCGACATGCCTGCCAGGTGCGATAGCCATACCGGCAGCCAGCCTTTGAATGCATCCAGAACCAGTGTGGCCACGGCTGGTTGCCAGCCACCGGCGCGGTAAACGTTGGTAGCGCCGGGGTTGCCGGACCCCAGGGCCCTGGGGTCCGGCAGGCGCCAGAGTCTGCATACCGGTATGGCAAACAGCACGGAGCCGGCCAGGTAGGCACCGAAGCAGAGCACGACAATCAGAAACGGGTTACTGGTCAGGTTCATGGCCATATCACGGGCGCGCAGACGGCGCCGGGTGTTCTGTGAGAAAATGCCCGCCCTGAAACTCAGCACACAGGCAAACCTCCACACTATCGTTTGCCTGCACAATATTCAATCAGCCTTGAGTGGAACACACTGGGAGTCCGGTTTGGCAGAAGGTTTGGTAGACACAGTGCTCATTGAGGGCCTGGCAGTGGACACGGTGATCGGCGTGTACGATTGGGAGAGGGAAATCACCCAGCGGGTACTGGTAGATCTGGAAATGGCCTGGGACAACCGTGTGCCAGGCGCCAGCGACAATGTTGCCGACGCACTGGATTACGCAGCCGTCAGCGAGCGGGTGAGTGAATGCCTGCAAACCCTGAAACCCCAGCTGCTGGAGCGGGCGGCAGAGGAGATTGCTGCATTGCTGCAATCAGAATTTGGCGTGCGCTGGTTACGGCTGACCCTGAACAAGCCCGGCGCCGTGCCTGCGGCGCGCTCCGTGGGTGTCCGGATTGAGCGGGGAGTGCGGGGATGAGCCGGGTTTATATCAGTATTGGCACGAACATCGAGCGTTATCGCCATGTGACGGCGGCCTTGGATGCGTTGGCAGGGTGGTTTGGTGAATTGACCATCTCGCCGGTTTACGAGAGTGAATCCGTCGGTTTCGAAGGGTCCGATTTTCTCAATCTGGTGGTAGGGATCGACACCGAGCTCTCGGTCGGTGAGCTGTCCCGCCGATTCAAGCAGCTGGAAGCCGATAACGGCCGAACCCGCTCTGCCCCCAAGTTCAGCCCCCGAACCCTGGATCTGGACATTCTGACCTATGAGGATTCTGTCGGGGTGGTCGATGGTGTCGAGCTGCCGCGGGCAGAGATCCTCAAGAATGCTTTCGTCTTGCGGCCGTTGGCAGACATCGCCGGAGACGAAACGCATCCCGTCTGCGGGCAATCGTACCAGCAGCTCTGGCAGGGCTACCGGCGCGACCAGAAGCTCTGGCCGGTTGAATTCAGCTGGCAGGGCCGCCAGATTTCAACGGCGGTTGGCTGACCGGAACAGCCGGATCATCTGGTCTGTGGCACTGTCACCGGCAGTGCCTTCAGGTTCCTCCCCGAGCAGCCTGGGCAGGATCTGATTGCCAATCTGCTTGCCCAGCTCCACGCCCCACTGATCAAAGCAATCCACATCCCAGACCACGCTCTGCACGAAGGTACGGTGCTCATACAGTGCGATCAGAGCCCCAAGGGTTTCCGGGGTGACTCTGTCCATCACCAGAATATTGCTGGGTTTGTTGCCCGGTATTTCCTTGTGGGGGGCGAGGGCCTTTGCTGCGGCCTGCTCCAGGCCCGCTTGCAACAATTCCTGTTCCGCTTCGGCCCGGGTTTTTCCGGCCATCATGGCGCTGGCCTGGCTCAGGCAGTTGGCAAACAGGGTGGCGTGGTGATGTTCTACCGGATTGTGGGACTGCAGGGGAATGATGAAATCGGCAGGTATCAGCCGCGTGCCCTGGTGAATCAGCTGGTGGTAGGCATGTTGGCCGTTGGCGCCAACGCCGCCCCAGAGAATTGGGCCAGTCTGGTAGTCCACGGCTTCGCCGTCCTGTGTTACCCGCTTGCCGTTGCTTTCCATATCCAGCTGCTGCAGGTGCTCCGGCAGATGTTTGAGGTATTCGTCGTAAGGCAGAACCGCATGGCTTTGTGCGCCCCAGAAGTTGTTGTACCAGACGCTCAGCATGGCCATGATCACCGGCAGGTTGCTGGCCGCTGGCTGTTCCCGGAAGTGGCGGTCCATGGCGTGTGCGCCAGCAAGCAGGGCCCGGAAGTGTTCCATGCCAATGGTCAGGGCAATGGGCAGGCCAATGGCCGACCAGAGTGAGTAACGGCCGCCCACCCAGTCCCACATGGGGAAGATATTGTTGCGGTCTATGCCGAACCGGACAGCTTCGTCAACGTTGGCGGTCACCGCCAGGAAATGCCGGGCCACGGCCGGCTCACTGTGGCTTTTGTCGAGAAACCACTGGCGGGCCAGCAAGCTGTTATCCAGTGTTTCCTGGGTGCGGAACGACTTTGACTGCACCAGGAACAGGGTGGTTTCAGGGTCCAGTGACCTCAAGGTTTCGGCGATATCGGTGCCGTCGACGTTGGCGACAAAGTGGCAGTTCAGCTGACCGTGCCAGAACGGCTTCAGGGCCTCCACCACCAGCTTGGGGCCGAGGAACGAGCCGCCAATACCGATGCTCACCACGTCGGTAAAGGGCTTTTCGGTGTAGCCGGTATGCCGGCCTTCGGTGATGGCGGACACCAGCTCTGCCATTCTGTCGAGTGTGGCGTGCACTTCCGGAATAATGTTTTCACCGTGTACCCGAACGTCCTGGCCGCGGGGTTGGCGCAATGCCGTGTGCAGGGCGGGGCGGTTTTCCGTTCGATTGACGATGCCGCCATCAAACAGCGCGTTTCGCTGCTGCTCCAGGCCACAGGCCTGGGCCAGGTCCATCAGCGCGTTGAAGGTGGCATCGGTAAGCCGATTGCGGGAGAAGTCCAGGGTCAGACCGGCGCCGCTCACCAGGTACCGCTGGGCTCGCTGCGGGTCGTCCCTAAACAGATCCCGTATCGGCGTTCCGGCCAGCTGATCCTTGAACTGGGCCAGAACCCGCCATTCCGGAAGGTGAGTCAGTGGTGCCGGTTTGTCGGGCATCAGAGGGTCCTTTCTGTTCGCTGCCGGATAGTCTCCAGGCGGTGGTTCCGGGTGTTATCGGGTAACGCAAAGGTTGTCGATCAGTCGCGTCGTCCCTAAAAACGCAGCGACCAGGAGAGTCAGCTCCCGATCTGTTTCGCTGGCGGGCTTCAATGTCTGGCTATTCACAATGTTGAAATAGTCCGGGCGTAGCCCGGCCTTGGCCAGCGTGTCGTTCGCTTCCTGTGCCAGATCGTCAAAATCGGAGCGGCCCTGTTCCAGTAGCGCAGCCACGTTGGTCAACGTCTGATACACCACCGGCGCAATGGCTCTTTCCTCTTCATTGAGATAGCCGTTTCTGGAGCTTTTCGCCAGCCCGTCCTCTTCGCGAACAGTGGGGGCGCCAATAATTTCAACCGGGATCATCAGGTCCCGGGTCAGTTTGCGGATGACGGCCAATTGCTGGAAATCTTTCTCGCCGAACACTGCCAGGTCGGGCTGAACCATGTTGAACAGCATGGTGACGACCGTTGCCACACCCTCGAAGTGCCCTGGCCGGCTGGCACCGCAGTGCCCTTCGCTGACTTCCGGCACAACCACTTTGGTTTGTCGGGCCAGGCCTTCGGGGTAAATCTCGTCCGCCGAAGGCGCGAACACCAGGGTGTTGCCAGCGGCGGCCAGCTTGTCCTGGTCGTCTGCGAGTGTGCGGGGGTAAGTGTCCAGGTCTTCGTTGGCGCCGAACTGCATCGGATTGACAAATATACTGGTGACAACGATATCCGCTGCCTCTGCCGCCTTCCGTACCAGCGAAACGTGGCCCTCGTGCAGATTGCCCATGGTGGGCACCAGGCCAATGGTTTTACCCTGCTGCCGGTAGCTGCGCAGAATGGTTCGGAGTTCTTTGAGTGAATGTACGGTTCTCATGCCTTGAACGTATGCTCCTCGGCCGGAAATGAACGCGCCTTGACGGCCTGGGCGTAGGCGGCGATGGCCTCCGGAATAGAGTTGGTTTCCGCCAGGAAGTTCTTCACGAAGCGGGGTTTGCGGCCGGTGGTGATGCCCAGCATATCGTGCAGCACCAGTACCTGGCCGTCGGTGTCTGCGCCTGCGCCAATGCCGATCACCGGGGCCCGGACGGCCTGAGTGATGCGGGCAGCCAGAGGGGCGGGTACGCATTCCAGAAGGATGACATCGGCGCCGGCCGATTCCAGCTCGCAGGCATGCTCGATCATGGCTTCGGCAGCCTTTTCGTCACGGCCCTGAACCTTGTAGCCGCCAAACTTGTTGACGAATTGTGGCGTCAGCCCCAGGTGGGCGCACACCGGCACACCGCGCTCGCTCAGCGCTTCGATGGTGTCTTTCATCCAGTCGGTGCCTTCAAGCTTGACCATGTGGGCGCCGGCGCGCATCAGCTCTGCGGCGTTGTCCAGGGCATCGGTCACGGTGCCGTAAGACATGAAAGGCATATCGGCCATTATCAGTGAACCCTGGTTGCCTTTGGCAACGCAGCTGGTGTGGTAAACCATCTGTTCCATTGTGACCGGCAGGGTGCTGTCATGCCCCTGCAGAACCATGCCCAGCGAATCACCAATCAGGATAACGTCAACGCCGGCCTCACTGACCACATGTGCGAAGGTGGCATCGTAGGAGGTCAGGGCAGAGAAGGCTTCGCCCTTTTGCTTATATTCCCGCAGGGTATTGATGGTAACTGCCATAAGATCCTTGCCTTTTGGGTGGATGGGCCGGTTCTGGCTCGGGGCCGTCCGAGCTCAGAGCGATAGATTAATGCCGGGGTATATCTGACACAAGAGTAGCATGGGAGTCTGGCTTGGGGTCAGTGACTTCCGGCCTTTGGGGGCAATAATCGAAGCTGGTTGTCCGGGCATGCTTGTCGCAGTGTTTCAATGCTTCGGCCATCGGGCAGCACCAGCTCGGGATTCAGATCGAGCAGGGGCTGCAGCACGAAGTCCCGGTTGGCCAGCTCGGCATGGGGTACGGTCAGTCGTTCGTCGTGGATGCTGTCGTTGCCGTAAAGCAGCAGGTCAAGGTCCAGGGTTCGGGGCCCCCAGTGGCGCAGTCGCTCCCGGCCATGAGCCTGTTCGATGGCTTGAAGATGATCCAGTAGCTGGTGTGGCGACAGCTCCGTGGACAGTTGTACGGCGCCATTCACGAAGTCCGGTTGATCCTGAGGGCCAACCGGCCGGCTGGCATAGAAGGCAGACTGTGCCATCAGGGAGGTGTTGGGCAGGCTGGCCAGTTCGGCAACCGCGCGTGCCAGCTGTGCGGTTGGGTCTTCCAGATTGCTGCCCAGCCCAACATAGGCCACTACCCTCATGCTTGCGGTGGCCTTTTGACCGAGCTGCGTTTGCGGCGCCGTTTACGCGGGGTGCTGGCGGAGCCCAGTTCCGACAGCATTTTTTCCTGCCCGCGTTCGTCCAGGCGCTGGAACTCCGTCCACCAGTCGCCCAGTCCCGGTTCGATCTCGCCGGCAGACTCCCGCACCAGCAGGAAATCGTAGGCGGCCCGGAAGCGCGGGTGGGTGAGTGTGCCAAAGGCTCGCTTGCCCTGGCGACGGGGCAGGCGCATTTGCATTTCCCAGATTTCTTTCATGGGGCCGGAAAAGCGCTTCGGGATCGCGGTAGCCTGTACCTGCCGGCCAATCACTTTGCCGATGGCACCATGGAGGGCCGGCTGCACCGGGTCGCCGTTGTCTTGCCGGCGGCGCCATTCCATCTGCAAGGCTGGCCAGAGCATGGCGGCAAACAGGAAATAGGGGGTGACGGATTTGCCCTGGGCAATTCGGGCGTCGGTGTTGCGCAGTGCCTGGCGAATGAGTTCGTCGGATTCCCCGGCCTCAATGGCCCTGGCCGTTTCCGGGAACAATGGCGCCAGCAGATTGTACTCGCTCAGCAAATCATAGGTGGCTTCGCCGTGGCCAGCAGAGAACAGCTTGAGAACTTCATCAAACAGTCGGGCTGACGGGATGTGGGTCAGCAGCGGAGCCAGTTCCCGGATGGGAGCTTCGGTTTCCGGTTCAATCTCAAAACCCAGTTTGGCGGCAAAGCGAATGGCTCGAAGCATGCGAACCGGATCTTCCCGATAGCGGGTTTCCGGGTCACCGATCAGGCGGATCTGACGATTTTTCAGATCTTCAACGCCATTGGCGTAGTCAATGATGGTGAAGTTACGGATGCAGTAGTACAGGGCATTGATGGTGAAGTCGCGGCGCAGGGCATCTTCTTCCTGGTTGCCGTAGACATTGTCTCGCAACAGCAGACCATGCTCACTGGTTCTGTGCTCATCAGCTGCCGGCTCGTCTTCGGTGTCCCGGGCATTGCCCCTGAAGGTGGTGACCTCGATGATCTCCCGGCCGAATACCACATGTACAATCCGGAACCGGCGCCCGATCAACCGGGAGTTACGGAACAGGTCATGCACCTCTTCGGGCGTCGCATCGGTGGCAATGTCGAAATCCTTTGGCTGCCCGCCCAAGAGGATGTCGCGCACGCCGCCGCCCACCAGGTAAGCCTCGTAGCCGGCCTTGTTAAGCCGGTGCAGGACTTTCCGTGCGGGTTCGCTGATCATCGAGCGGGACACGGCGTGCTGATCCCGCGGGATCTCCTGCCGCTGGTAGCGTCGGACTTTCTTTCTCCCGTTGCCGGGTATGAAGGAGCGTAGTTTTTCTACAAGTCGTTTAGGCATGAAATTCCGTGATTGCTGTGCGCAAAGACGGGGATTTTAACGGTTTGCGCAGGAATTGCACACGTTTAGGCAGAATAGGGAACAAGAAAGGTGATTTTTGCTCAGGGCTTGGGCCCAGAAGGCGGATACTGCGGTTCAAATAATCAAAAGGCGGATTCGTTTTCACGAACCCGCCCTGAAAGCGTTGACGATCTGCATTGTTTTTGTTGTTGCCGGGATTCTTTTTGATTTTTCTACCCCACCGTGTGTCCCAACAGTAAGGACATTAAATAATGCAAACGGAAAGCTTTGAATACACAGAGCGGTCAGGAGCAACGTGCGGGCTATGTTGGTAGGTGCAGTGCCGCTTCGGGAGCGATTCTTGTCTACATCTACAACTCGCACATGCCTGGGGACCACTAAAAAGCAAAGTACCCAAAACACTCAGTTCGCTTGCGCCCTATTTTTGTTTTTGTTGATGGACGCTCGTGCAGCTTTTTGTTCTTGTTTTGACGCTGCGGTGTCACTCTTGTTTTTGTTGTTGTGCGCTAAAAAGAGTGCGAAGGCTGTGCCAGTTTTTGAAATTCTTTAATTAACATAGGGTTATCTTTCAGTAAGAAATAAGTGTTACCCCGTATAGGTCTAAAGTGTTACCTGCCTCACGTTACTTTGGCGTGAATTGTTACCTTGGGGAACGTGAGGTAACAAGTGATCCGGGGTTCATTTCTTGGTTCAGGAACTTTTTTTGCGGGGAATGCCCAAACGCTGGCGCCGTTCCCACAGAGATTTCCGGCTGATGCCCAGTTTCTGAGCCAGCTCGGTTTCGCTCATCCGGTCCTGGTTCTCCAGCACAAAATGCTGAAAGTAGTCTTCCAGAGACAGGTCGTTGGCGGAGTCTGGCTCGCGGGTGCGGGTCTGCTCGTTGTTGCCTTCTACCAGAGTTTCGGGAATGTATTCGTCACTGCCCTCGTTATCGAGGTCCAGCACTGAGGGGGTGATGATGTCTCCGTCCGTGAGAATGGAGGCCCGTTCGATGGCATTCTCCAGCTCCCGCACGTTACCTGGCCAGCGGCACCGCTCCAGCGCCTGCATGGCCTCCGGGCTGAGACTGAGCTCCGGCCGTCCGAGCTTCTCTGCCTGCCGTTTAAGGAAACGGCGGGCCAGGCCCAGAATGTCTGACCGGCGTTCTCGCAGGGGCGGAATTCGGATTTGCATTACGTTAAGCCGGTAATACAGGTCTTCCCGGAATTCTCCGGTGCGGGTCATGGCCTTCAGGTTGCGGTGGGTTGCGGCAATCATGCGCACATCGACTTTCCGGCTCTGGGTGGAGCCGACCTTGCGGATCTCGCTTTCCTGCAGCACCCGCAGTAGCCGGGCCTGGGCTTCCGCTGGCAGTTCTCCTATCTCATCAAGGAACAGGCTGCCGCCATCGGCGGCTTCAATCAGACCGGTACGGGCGGATACGGCGCCGGTGAAGGCGCCTTTCTCATGGCCGAACAACTCCGATTCAATCAGGCTTTCGGGGATGGCGGCGCAGTTTACTGAAATCAGCGGCTTGGTAGCCCGGGGGCTGAGCAGATGCAGGGCTCTGGCCGCCAACTCCTTACCGGTGCCGGACTCGCCCTGTATCAGGACGGTGGTTTCGGTCGGGGCCACCTTGCGAATCAGCGTGAACACCTTCTGCATGGGCTCGCACTGGCCGTACATGATGGCTGCCGGGTCGGATTCGGTCGCCTGGTGCTGCCCGGTGCTCTCGCCACTGCCGGGCTCAGCAGGCTGCGTACTCTGGCGGGCCAGGATGTTCTCCACGGCTGCGAGCATTTCATCGTGATCAAAGGGCTTGGCGATGTAGTCCACGGCGCCGAGTTTCATGGAATCCACGGCGGAGCGCAGGCTGGCGTAGCTGGTCATGATCAGCACCGGGGTGTTGGGCGCCCGGTTGATCATCTCGGTACCCGCCGCGCCGGGCAGGCGCAGATCTGTGATGATCAAGTCAAAGCCGTCCGGTTCCAGGTTGTCCGCTTCCTCAACGGAGACGGCATCCGCCACCTCGTAACCGGCGTGCTGTAGAAGCTTGCGGACCGCGGAGCGGATAATGTCTTCATCTTCAACTATCAGAATACGGGGCATATCGCGTTCACGACCTTTCGTTCGGGGTGCTGTTGCCGGTATCGGTGTCTGGCTCGTAGGCGGGCAGGCGTAACCTTACACAGGTTCCCCGCTGGCGTTCGGTATCGGCCGGGCTTTCCACTTGTACGTTGCCATAGTGTTCTTCAACAATGCTGTACACCAGCGAAAGCCCAAGGCCCGTGCCTTTGTTCGGTGCTTTGGTGGTGTAAAACGGTTCAAAGATATGGTCCAGCTGGTCAGCGGGAATGCCGGTGCCTTCGTCAATCACTTCGATGATAGCGGAGTAGCCATCGCCCTTTCCACTGACCCGAATGGTGCCGCCGTCTGGCGAGGCATCACGGGCGTTGGCCAGCAGGTTGACGAAGACCTGCACCAGGCGTTGCTCATCCCCCAGTATCTGCAGGTTTGCCGGGCACTCATTCATGTACCGGATGCCCATACCCTTGTCACTCAGCGACAACAGGTTGATGGATTCTTCCACGCAGCGGTGGATACTGACCGGCTCATAGCGGTTGGCATGGGCGTGGTTGCCCGTTCGGGCAAAGTTCATCAGTGACTGAAGAATGGCGGAGATGCGTCGGGTTTGCTGCTGTATCTGGTCTGCGGTTTCCAGGATGGACGGGTCGTCGGTTTCAAGTTTCAGGTTCTGGGCCAACGACGAAATACCGGTGACCGGGTTGCCAATCTCGTGGGCAACACCTGCGGCCAGCCGGCCCACGGAGGCCAGCCGTTCACTGTGCATCAGCTCGTCTTCCAGCAACCGGGTTTCGGTCTGGTCTTCCACCAGAATGATAGAGCCACCCTCTGGATGGTCTGGCCCGCTCAGGGCGGCCTTATGAAGGTTCAGCCAGTGGGGCTTGCCGCGCAGGTCCAGCCGGTGTTTGTAACGGTGCAGGTCGTCGCCCCGGTTGAAGTCGTCCAGCAGGGTATGCCAGTGCTCCGGCAGAGCCATGAGTTTGGCGCCGACCACCTCGTCGGCAGAAATGCCGGTGAGCGATTCGATGGCGTGGTTCCACATCAGGATTTCGCCATCCTCACCGACAGAGCAGGCGGGTATCGGCAGGTTCTGCAGGGTCTGCCGGTAGTGGCGCCGCAAGTTGTCGAGCTCCCCCGCCAGGCCGGTAAGCTGGTTCTGGTAGTCGCCCAGCGCCCGTTCCACGTAGCGGATGTCCTGGCCGGTGCCGCCGTGGGTCAGGGGTTTGAAGCCCAGATGGCGTTTGACAATATCCCGGGCCACGGCAGGGCCCAGCAAGCCCGACAGGTTGATTTCAACCTGATCCCGCAGGCGCCTGAGCTGGTAGGGGCGAAACTCCACGTTGGGCAGCTTTAATTGCCCCAGTGCGCGCTCCACTTCCCGCCGGGCCACGATCGGGCCCAGCGGGTCGGTCAGGTGTTGAACGAAGTCGTTGGAAGATGTTGCCAGCAGTTCCCTACGCTGTGGGCGAGACAGCGCACCCAGGGAGCAGGCCTGTGCCGCGCTGGTTTCTTCCGGAGACGCGGGGCTCAGGATGGAGACCAGTGCAAACACCGAAATGTTGGCCGTCAGGCTGATGAACGTGAACAGATGCCAGTTGTCATAACCCGGAGTGACCGGAAGGTCCAGCCAGGACAGCAGGTCGGCGGCGTAGGAAAACGGCAGCACCAGGGTGGTCATCCAGATGGCCAGGCCGGTCAGCAGCCCGGCGATCAGGCCGCGCCGGTTGCCCTCCGGCCAGTAGATAACGCCGAGGGCGCCTGGTAGCAGTTGCAAGGTGCCGGAGAGCGAGATTGCTCCGAGGATGGACAGGTCCAGGTTCTGGCCAATGGTTTCGTGGAACAGCAGCGCCAGAAACAGGATAACGGCAATGAGCAGGCGTTTTACCCACTGCAGCCACTGATAGATGTCGCCCTGGTCTTTGGGGGTTTTCAGGGGCAGCACAACATGGTTGAGAACCATACCCGACAGCGCCAGGGTGCTAACGATCATCAGCCCGCTGGCGGCGGAAAGCCCTGCAATATACATCAACAGTGTTAGCGCTGGGCTCTCCAGTGCCTGGGCCACCCCGATACTGAAAAACGCCTGGGGCACAACAACACCCAGGGCCTGACCGGCCCAGACAATCAGGGGCACAGGCAGGCCAAGCAGCAGCAGATACAGGGGCAGGCCCCAGCTGGCTTTCGCCAGGGCTCTTGGCGATGGGTTCTCGCTGAAGGTCATATGGTACATGTGCGGCAGGACCAGCGCGGCGGCAAACGACATCAGCAGCAGGGCCCGCCAGCTGCCGTCATTGATCGCCATGGTCATGGTTGCCTCGGGGTGTGAGGCCTGGGCCAACCATTCTTCAAGCCCGTCGGTGCCGCCGAACACACCGAATAACACCACACCACCCAGTACCAGCAGGGCAACCACCTTGACCAGGGAGTCAAAGGCGATGGCCAGCACCAGCCCCTGATGGTTGCCAGAGCTCTGGTGCCGGCGTGCGCCAAAGAGCATGGTGAACAGCACGACGATCAGGCTGAACATCACACTGATGGCTTTGGGTGAGGTGTCAGGCGCGAGCAGGGACGCCGATACCGCAACAGCCTGAATCTGCATGCTCAGCAGCGCCAGAATGGCGGCGGCTGAGCAGAGTGTCACCAGGGTGCCGGCCCACTGGCTGCGATAACGATAGGCAAAGAGGTCAGCCAGGGACGTCAGTTGATAAGCGCGGCCAATGCGCAAGATCGGGTTCAGCAACACCGGTGCCAGCAGAAAGGCCCCGGAGATACCCAGATAGTAAGCCAGAAAGCCGTAACCAGATTCCGCGGCCATGCCGATGGCGCCGTAGACTGCCCAGATACCGGCGTAGACGCCAAGGCTGAGGGTATAAACCAGAGGATGTCGTACCCACTGGCGCAGCAGAGTGCCCCGCTCGGTACTCCAGGCAATGCCGAACAACAGAATCAGGTACAGGAGGCTGGCCAGTAGCAGGCCGCTGGCGCTAAAACTCATTTGGGTCTCGCCGCCATTCGAGCCAGAAGCCGATGGCAATCAGGCCTCCCCAGATCACGTAGGGGCTGTACCAGGCGTTATCTGGTGAGGTCCACCAGTCCAGAATGTTGGGAGAAAAAATATAAATGGCCAGTACCAGCAAAAAGACCAGGCGGTAGATATACATCGGCTCAGTGGTCCGGACGCAAGTGTGTGTCTGGGTTTATACCATGGGCCTGCCGGGATGTCAGGGGGATAGCGTGCCGGCGCCAGTTTTCCCGGCCCCAGGCCAGTACATCGTCCACCGTTGCGTTCAGAAGCGCGGACGGCGGCTGTTGGCCCAGGGCTGCCAGTGCGTTGACCAGGTTGGCTGCGGGCTGTTGGTCATCCAGCGCCGGAGCATGGGTCTGTTTGCTCAGCTTCTGGCCCTGATCGTTCACGATGACGGGAATATGCAGCCACTGCGGTGGCTGGGCGCCAAGAGCACGGAAAATCTGTTGCTGCTGCGCTGTCATGTCCAGTAAGTCGGAGCCCCGCACCACGTGGCTGATGTTCTGGTCGATATCGTCCACCACCACCGCCAGTTGGTAGGCATAGAAGCCCTCCTTACGCAGTAGCACCGGGTCGTCCAGTTCTGCCGCTACTTTCTGTTGCTGATCGCCCAGCAGCAGGTCCTGCCAGTGGCTGAGTTCGTCGGTCAGGGCAAATCGAATAGCGTAGGGGGTATCTCCAGGTGCTGGATGGCCATCTCGGCAGTGGTCCGGATGATAACCGCCGTGCTTTTGGAGCAGTTTTCGGGAGCACCGGCAACGATAGGCTTGATGCCGCGCCAGAAGCTGGCCAATGGCAGCCTGGTAGGCGTCGTGGCGCCGGGATTGAAATCGTACCGGTTCGTCGGGAAACAGCCCGTGGCAATCCAGGGAATGGAGAATCTGGCCGGTGGCCTCGGGGGGCTCCCGTAGCGGGTCCAGGTCTTCGATACGAACCAGCCAGTCGCCACCGGCGGTGCGGGCTTCCAGCCAACTGGCCAGGGCGGTTACAAGGGAGCCGAAATGCAACGGTCCTGTCGGGGAAGGGGCAAAACGCCCACGGTACCGTGGTTGCTCCATAGAGACTCAGTAAGCCGGCTGCTTATGCGGCCGGCTATCGGTAGGGCTCAGATGCCAGTCTGGCGCTCGCGGATTTCTGCCAGGGTTTTGCAGTCGATGCACAGTGTGGCTGTCGGGCGAGCTTCAAGGCGACGAATGCCGATCTCCACGCCGCACTGATCGCAGAAGCCGTAGTCGTCTTTGTCGATGCGGTCGATGGTCTGGTCGATCTTTTTGATCAGCTTGCGCTCGCGATCCCGGGTGCGCAGCTCCAGGCTGAATTCTTCTTCCTGGGTTGCACGGTCACTGGGATCCGCGTAATTTGCGGCGTCTTCCTGCATGTGGTGCATGGTGCGGTCCACTTCTTCCATCAACTCCTGTTTCCATTGCAGGAGCAGATTTTTGAAGTGCTGCAGCATATCAGCACTCATGTAGTCTTCACCCTTTTTCATTTCATAAGGGGTGAAATTGGTAAAACGTTCGCGTGGTTGTTCTGCAGTGTTTGCCATTGAACCCGGCCTCTTGTTTGTACTTCTACAAGAACGCTTTGCTTCCGCCGCGCCAGCACGGTTGCTGCGCGGTTTAACCCTGGATAAAGCATTCGTCCTGAAACGGGAATTTGCGGAAAATAGCAGATTAGTCTCAGGGTGGCCAGCCTTGTGACAACGACTTTTTGCGGAGAGCACATGAAGTTTGCTGAACCTTTGGTGGAAGGGCGGCTGATTCGCCGCTACAAACGCTTCCTTGCCGATGTGCGATTGCCCGATGGCGAGGAAGTGACGGCGCACTGCCCGAACACCGGCTCCATGCTGGGTTGCCAGCCTGATAACGCCAGGGTCTGGCTGAGCCGTAGCGATAATCCCAAGCGCAAGTTGAAGTACACCTGGGAGCTGGTGGAAACCGCTCCGGCGGTATTTGCCTGCGTGAATACCGCCCGTCCCAACGCCCAGGCACGAGAGGCCATTGAAGCCGGGCGGGTACCGGAGCTGGCCGGTTACACAGAGTGCCGGGCAGAAGTGCGATACGGTGATGAGAAAAGCCGGATAGATTTGTTGTTGTCGGGCCATCCGGCGCGGCCAGACGCCTGGGTTGAGGTAAAGAATGTCACTTTGGCGGAAGGTTCGAACGGCTATTTCCCGGATGCGGTGACCGAACGGGGCCAGAAGCACCTGCGGGAACTGATGGCGCAGGTTGCAAAAGGCGACCGGGCGGTACTCTTTTTTGTGGTTAACCACACAGGAATCGACAGGGTGCGCCCGGCGGATCATATTGATGCCCGCTATGGCGAGTTGTTACGCCAGGCGAAGGCCGCCGGGGTCGAGGTGCTGGCTTATCGCGCCGCGCTGTCGGGGCCGGATGGCAACCCGGGAGGCAGGCTGGACCTGACCGAAGTGGTGCCGGTCAGTCTTCAAGCCTGATTTCGATCTGGTCACCGTTCTGGCGTACATCCAGGGCAGTCAGGGCATCGCCCTGGCAGGGCCCGGCAATGCATTCGCCGGTGCCGGGCTTGAACAGCGCGCCGTGGGTCGAGCACTGGATAAACAGGTTGTCGGCGTCCATGAACTTGCCCGGCATCCAGTTCAGTTCGATGCCCAGGTGCGGGCAGAGGTTCAGGTAGGCTTTCGGCTCGCTACCATCCAGAAACACAAAACCGGTCAGGGGCATGCCTTCCGGTTCACGGGCTTTCTGTTTCAGCCGGAATTCAATAAACCGGCCCGAAACCAGATCCGTTGCCGGGCAAACGGTCTGCCAGGGATGGTTCTGTTCCGTCATTTTGGCAGCAGGGCGTAGCGCATGCGGGTGCCGTGGTTCAGTGACATCACGATTTCATCGGCCTCCAGGCGATGGGGGAAATAGCAACCGGAGATCTTGGCGCTGGCGATGCTGGCACCCTCCATCCGGGACTTGGAAAAGTCGATGCCGCGCAGGTCGGCGCCCCGGAAGTAAGCGTGGCGTAAATCCAGCCCCTTGGCGTCGAGGCCACGTAGGTCCAGCCCTCGGAAGTCGCCATGGGCAAAACTGGGCAGCTCGCTCAGTTTTGCTTTCTCGGCATTGAACGCCTTGATGTCTTCGCTGCGCAGTATTTCATACAGCGGGTGATCAATCTGATGCAGTTCGTGTTCCTGAATGTCGTCCATCTCACACCTCGAATGGAATGATGCCAAGCGTACGCAGGTAAGTTTAGACGCTTTGGCTCGGTGGCAAGCCAAAGTGCTGCCGAATTCGGTCTGCGACCGCTTCAGCTACATGCTCCTGATCGGTATGCAGGTGCACCGTGTGGGTTTTCTCCTCCACCGTCAGTGGCTCGAACCAGCTTTGCTGTGCATCCAGCAGTTCTTCGGTGGCTTCCGAGGCATCGCCTTTGCGTTTGCGCACCCACTCCCGCCTAAGCTGTTCCGGGGCCTCGCAGTGCAGCAGGGCAAAGGGCACGCCCTGGGCCTCGGCCACCTTGGCAAAGAGCGTGCGTTCGCGTTCTTTCAGGCAGGCCGCATCCACAATGACGGAAAGCCCGGAGGCCAGCAGGTCCTGGGCCAGATTGGCGAGGTGCTGGTAAGTCTGTTCGGTGACTTCCGGGCTGTACAGGTCCGTGCCAACGCCGGATTTGCTGTCGTCCAGCGGTCCAAGGCCGTGCAACCGTTTGCGCTCAACATCTGAGCGCAGCCTGATCAGGTTCAGCTCGCCGGCCATGGCGGCACTGACGCAGGTTTTGCCGCTGGCTGAAAGCCCGGTGGTGGCCAACAGGTAATGGTTGGGGATCTCGCCGTAATCTTCCGCCAACTGGGCGTAATCCCGGTATCGTTGCATCAGGCCGGCTCTTTCGTCCTCGTCCAGGCTTGGGTTAGCCATGGTGAATAGGGCGATTTTGGCCCGGACCATCGCCCGGTAAGCCTTGTAGAGCGGAAGCAGCGCCAAGGCTTCGAAATCGCCCCGGTATTCCAGATAGCTGTTCAGCACCAGGTTGGCCAGCAGCGGTTCCCGGCGGGATTCCAGGTCCATCAGCAGAAACGCCAGATCGTTGATGACATCAATCCAGCGGAACGGCTCATTGAATTCGATGCAGTCGAACACCGTAACCTGATCGTTGAACACTGTAATATTGGCCAGGTGCAAGTCGCCATGGCATTCCCGCACCATGCCTTTTGCCCGCCGGCTGGCAATCAGCTCCCGGTGCCGCTCGAAGGTGGTTCGGGTCCAGTCTTCCAGATTGTCCAGCTGCAGCAGCAGGGCGTTGTCGTCCAGCATCGGGCGGATCTGGTCGAAATTCTCTTGCATGGCAGCGTACACCGCTTCCGGGGTACCCAGTGGCTTGTCTTCATCAACGGCGGGCAAGCTATCGTGGAACTGCGCTACCTGGCGGGCCAGGTTGGTGAGCATCTCCGGTGGCAGGTCACCGCGCTCCTGGCGCTTGTCGAACAGCTGGTCCTGGTCGAACTGGCGCATGCGGATGGCGTATTCGAAGGCTTCTTCCTCGCCGCCGATAACAGGCTGCTCCGGTGTGCCGGTAATCGGCAAAACGTCCTGGTACAGTTCCGAGGCCAGGCGGCTGTTGAGTCGGAGCTCTTCCTCGCAGAAGTGCTTGCGGCGCGTCAGAGTGGAGAAGTCCAGAAAGCCGAAATCCATCGGTTTTTTGATCTTGTAGGCGTAGCTGCCGGTCAGTAACACCTGTGAAATATGGGTTTCAATGACCTGGAAGCCCTGTACCGGGTGGTCATACAGTGCCGGGTTTTGCAGTGCCTTGATCAGTGTTTCCGATGGGGTCTCGCTCACGGTGTGCTCCTGGTTCCCTGAACTCATTGATTTTTATCGCTCTGTTCTGATTGGCCTACTATAACGGGTGGATTACAGAAATAACACACAACAGACCTGCCGAAGGGGTTGCCCGCTTCGTTATAATCCGGCCATGACCAAATCTCGTTCCTCCCGTAAAAAATCCTATAAATCCAGACCGGTGCGCAAACGCAGCGGTTTCTGGCGTCTCCTGTTTCGTGCCGGGGCCCTGGGTCTGGTGCTTCTGGCCGGCTGGATGGTGTACCTGGACGCGGTAGTCACCTCCCGCTTTGAGGGGCGACGTTTTGAAGTGCCGTCCCGTGTCTACGCCCGGCCACTAGAGCTCTACGATGGCGCGAGCGTGAGCGCATCAGGTCTCGCCCGTGAGCTGGAGCTGGCGGGCTACCGGGCCGGAGATGGCGTTCGCGCAGGCACCTATCAGCGTAATGGCGGGCGCTTTGTGATCAGCGCCCGTGGTTTCAGGTTCCCCGATGGTGAGGAGCCCCGGCGCCGGTTGTCGCTGCTGGTATCCGGGGACCGTATCCAGTCGTTTTCGGTCGTAGCGGGCCCGGATTCCCCGATTGTCCGGCTGG
Source organism: Marinobacter sp. NSM (assembly GCF_052380025.1). NCBI lineage: Bacteria > Pseudomonadati > Pseudomonadota > Gammaproteobacteria > Pseudomonadales > Marinobacteraceae > Marinobacter > Marinobacter sp. NSM. The sequence continues at coordinate 14,439 of NZ_JBQTCK010000002.1, read as the reverse complement.
AACCTGCCCAGATTGGGGGTATCTACCCCACCCACCGGGAGGACCGGGTGCTGGTTCGGCTTGACGAGGTGCCGGAGCTGTTGCCCCTGGGCCTAATGGCGATTGAAGATCGGCAGTTCTACGAACATCACGGCGTTGCGCCTTCGTCTATCGCCCGGGCCATGCTGGCAAACATCAAGGCGGGGCAGATAGTGCAGGGTGGCAGTACCCTGACCCAGCAGTTGGTGAAGAACTTCTTCCTGACCCGAGACCAGACACTGGTGCGCAAGGGTAACGAAGCCCTGATGTCGGTTTTGCTGGAATGGCACTACGAGAAAGACGACATTCTGGAAACCTATCTGAACGAGGTCTACCTAGGCCAGGCCGGCAACCGCAGCATCAACGGCTTTGGCCTGGCCAGCCAGTTTTTCTTTGGCGAGCCCCTGAAAGACCTGGACGTTCATCAGATTGCCCTGTTGATCGGCATGGTGAAAGGCCCCAGCTACTACAACCCGCGCCGCCACCCGGAGCGGGCCAAGGCCCGGCGTGACCTAGTGCTGTCAGAAATGGCTGAGGCCGGGCTGATCAGCGCTGATGATACAGCCCGGGCCATCCGCCAGCCCCTGGGGGTGAGCGCCAGGCCCTCTTATACCGATAACCGTTATCCAGCATACATTGACCTGGTGCGCCGGCACCTGGCTCGAGATTACCGGGAAGAAGACCTGCAGAGTGAAGGCTTGCGCATATTCACCACCCTGGCCCCGGCGGTTCAGGGGGCGTCAGAAAAGGCGGTTCGCGATACCCTGCCCAGGCTGGCCCGTGGCGACACCCGCGAGGCCCTGGAGGCAGCTCTGGTGGTCACCGCGAAGGACACCGGCGAGGTTTTGGCGCTGGTGGGCGGCAAAGCCCCTGAGTTTGCCGGCTTCAACCGTGCCGTAGACGCCCGCCGGCCCATTGGCTCGCTGATCAAGCCGTTCACCTATCTGGCAGCCCTGGAACAGGCTGACCGGTATACCTTGATTACCCCGGTTCAGGATCGCGCGTTTACCCTGGAGTTTGACGACGGCCGGTTGTGGCAGCCCAAGAACTTTGATAGGGAGGAGCGTGGCGAAGTGCCCCTGCACCTGGCCCTGTCCCGGTCCTACAACCTCCCGGCAGTGCGGGTAGGGCTGGATGTCGGCATCCCGCGCGTGCAGGAAGTATTAAGGGCGTTTGGGGTGACCACACCGATTTCGGACTATCCCTCGCTGCTGCTTGGCTCTATGTCGTTGGCGCCGGTGGAAGTGGCCCAGCTCTACCAGGGGCTGGCTACCTCCGGTTTCAACACACCCTTGCGGACCATCCGGGAAGTGACCGATGCCCGCAACGAGCCGTTATCGCGCTATAACCTGAAAGTCGACCGGGTTGCCGACCCCGCTGCGGTGCACCTGGTGCAGTACGCCATGCAGGAAACCATGCAAGAGGGTACCGGCCGCTCAGCTTATCGGACCCTGCCAGATCGACTGACACTGGCTGGAAAGACCGGCACAACAGACCAGGGTCGGGACTCCTGGTTCGCCGGGTTCAGTGGTGATTATCTAGCGGTGGCCTGGGTGGGGCGTGACGATAACGGCCCCACGGTATTGACCGGCGCCTCTGGCGCCTTGCCGGTGTGGTCTGCAATGATGGCGCAGTTGCCACAGCATGGCTTTTCACCGGTCATGCCGGACGGTGTCCAGTATCATTGGGTCAATGCCCGGGAGCAGGCATTGACGGGAGAGCGGTGTGAGGATGCCCGTCTGGTGCCCTTTATCGCCGGCAGTGAGCCCCGGCAGCGCCTGGACTGCGAAGGGCAGTTCGGCCGGCAAATACGCAGTTGGTTTGAAGGATTGTTCCGATGAATAAAACAACGATTACCCGCGCCGGTTGCCTGGCTATGGCGCTGGGCCTTGCAGGCTGCGCCGGCGGCCCCGGCGGTGGCTCCATCTACGTACCTACGGGCGGCGATGATCGCTCGAGTGCGCCGGAACCGCCAAGGACCGCAGAGCCGCACAAAGAGTCTGAGCCCCGGGTATGGCGCAAGAGCGAGCAGCCCAAGGTGAGTGAGCCGGAGGCGCCCGCTACCCGCTCGCCCAGTTATCGGGAGTCCGGTGACGAGCTGCCGGCCGCAGCGGTTAGTCTGATTCGTGATGCCGACCAGCGCCTGGCGCAGGGGGATTCTGCCGGCGCCATCGCCCGTCTGGAGCGGGCGCAACGCATAGCGCCTCGTTCCTCAGAGGTTTATTTCAAGCTGGCGGAAGCCTATGTGTCTGGTGACAATCTGGGGGCGGCAGAACAGTTCACCCTGAAAGGTCTGTCGCTGGCGGGCAACGATTCGAGAATGCAGCGTTCGGGGTGGTTGTTGCTGGCGGACATTCGCCGGGCCAGAGGCAACGTGGCCGGGGCCGATCAGGCTGAGGCCCGCGCCGGGGCGTTGTGATAGAAGAATGCCAGGAGATCAAAGGCCGTCCCTGGCCTTTGTTGGGATAACTCCCCCTGGTTAAAGAGCCGCCATGACTTTCCGTGCGGCTGCCAGGGTGAACTCAATGTCTTCATCGCTGAGTGCTGCGGTGGTAAAGCCCGCTTCGAAGGCGGAGGGCGCAAGGTAGATGCCTTCCTTCAGCATTCCCTGGAAGAACTTCTTGAAACGTTCCACATCGCACGCCATCACCTGTTCGAAGGTGGTTACCGAGGGCTCGCTGGTAAAGAAGAATCCGAACATGGCGCCGGCGGACTGGACGGTCAGCGGGATGCCGGCTTCGTCGGCGGCGGCTTTGAGTCCGTCGCGTACCTTGTTGGTTTTCTCCGTCAGCTTATCGTGGAAGCCGGGCTCAGAAATGGCGTTCAGGGTGGTCAGGCCCGCAGTCATGGCCAGGGGGTTGCCGCTCAGGGTGCCGGCCTGGTAGACCGGACCCAGTGGAGAAATGTGCTCCATGATTTCCCGCTTGCCGCCAAAAGCACCCACCGGCAAGCCGCCACCGATCACTTTGCCCAGGGCGGTCAAGTCCGGCGTTACGCCGTAGAAGCCTTGGGCGCCGCCGAGTGACACCCGGAAGCCGGTCATTACTTCATCAAAAATCAGCACCGTGCCGTGTTCATCGCAGACTTCCCGCAACCCTTCCAGGAACCCGGGTACCGGCGGAATGCAGTTCATGTTGCCGGCAACAGGTTCGACAATAATAGCTGCCACCTGATCGCCAATTTCCTTGAAGGTTTCCCTCACCTGATCGATGTCGTTGTAGTCCAGGGTGATGGTATGTTCGGCCAGGCTGGCGGGAATGCCCGGGGAATTGGGCACGCCCAGGGTAAGAGCGCCGGAGCCAGCTTTCACCAGCAACGAATCCACGTGGCCGTGGTAGCAACCTTCAAATTTCACAATCTTGTCCCGGCCGGTGTAGCCACGAGCCAGGCGAATGGCGCTCATGGTGGCTTCGGTGCCGGAGTTAACCATGCGTACCAGTTCAATGGAGGGCACCAGCTCACACACTTTCTTCGCCATCTCGGTTTCGATGGCGGTAGGGGCGCCATAGCCCACACCCAGATCCACCTGGGCGTGCAGGGCCGCTTTAATGCGCGGGTTTGAGTGGCCAAGGATCATCGGGCCCCAGGAGCCGATAAAGTCAATGTATCGGCGGTCATCTTCGTCATACAGATAAGCGCCTTCGGCATGCTTGAAGAAAACCGGAGTACCGCCAACACCGCGGAAGGCCCGCACCGGTGAATTTACGCCGCCCGGAATGTATTTCTGGGCCTGTTCGAATAGCGTTTCAGAGTGAGTCACGGATAGCTCCTGTCAGTTTGAAGATGAGAAAAGAGGGTGATGCCTGGCCACCAGCCGGGTAAAGGTGTCCGCTCTGTGCCTGATGTCCTCCGGAGTGCCGCCAAACAGACCGCCCACTACCGCAATCAGGTCTGCGCCGGCACAGATCAGGGCTTCGGCGTTGTCGGTGGTGATGCCGCCAATCGCGGTAATCGGAAGCGCCAGCGCTCTGGCTTCCGTCAATACACTCGTTTCTGCAGGTGGTGCACCGGGTTTGGTGGCCGAGTTGTAGAACCGGCCAAACGCCAGGTAGTCGGCCCCTGCCGCCTTGGCGTTGCGGGCAAGGTCCAGCCGATGGTGGCAGGTAATGCCGATGATGGCCTCTGGCCCCAGAACACGCCGGGCGTCGGCCAGGGTGCAATCGTCCTGGCCCAGGTGCACGCCCGCAGCGCCCACCCGCAGGGCCAGTTCCGGGTCATCGTTAATCAGCAGGGGCACGACGGCCTGGCGGCACAGGGCGTTCAGCTCCGTTGCCTGGCGCAATCGCTCGGCACTGGTGCCTGCCTTGTCGCGGTACTGTACCAATGTCGCTCCGCCCTGCAATGCCGCTTCCACGGCGGCAATCAGTTGATCTGCCGGGGTCAGTGCGTTATCGGTAATGGCATACAGGCCAGGTTTTAGTATCCGGTTCAGCGTTCCCACAGAATGCCCCGGTCGGGAACCCGTTGGCCTTTGCCTACGTTCAGCGCGTGCAGAAGGGCACGATGAACGTAGTTCTGCGCCTGGGAGATTGATGCCCTGGCCGACAACCCACTGGCGCGCCCGGCCGCAATGGCGGCGGCCAGCGTACAACCGGTGCCGTGGAACTCATTGGCACCGACCCTTTCCACTTCCCAGTGCATGGGTTCCGGGGCGTGGTTGTACAGGGTATTGACGATATGGATACCCGTGCCATGGCCACCGGTGGCCAGTACCGATTGGCAGCCGGCGTCAATCAGGTTTCTGGCGGCCTGGTCAGGATCACCACTGCCACCCAATTGGGCCAGTTCAACGCCATTGGGGGTGATCATTTCCGCCCTGGGGAACAGCCGGGTTTTCATCGCCTGAACCAGCGCTTCATCGGCAAGATCGCCGCCGCCTGCGGCCTTGATGACCGGGTCGACAATCAGCGGTAACTCCGGCTGGCTGTCAAGAAACTCAACCAGCACATCGACCACATCGGCATTGCCCAGGGCACCGGTCTTGATGGCATGGATGGGCACATCTGCTGCCAGGCACTGCATTTGTTGCCGGATCAGCTCAGCGTTGACAGGCTCGGCGCCATACACGTTGTTGGTGTCCTGCACGGTCAGGCAGGTCAGCACTGGCAGGGGGTGCCCGCCAAGGGAGGTAATCGCCTGGATATCGGCCTGAATGCCGGCACCACCGGAGGGGTCCAGCCCAGACAGCACCAGAACATGGGGGCGGGTGTAGCTATTAATGGTTGCTCTCCTCAAAAGGGTTTTACAACAGCCAGAATGACCACCGCTAACAGAATGAATACCGGAACCTCGTTAAACCAGCGATAGAACACGTGGCTGCGGGTATTCTTGTCATCCCGGAAGACTTTCACCAAGTGGCCGCAATAGAAATGGTAGACGACCAGCAGCGCGACCAGAGCTAGTTTGGCGTGCATCCAGCCCATGCTGAAATAACCGGACACATTGTAACTGAGTAACCAGATTCCAAAGACCACCGTGGCGATCATCGAAGGTGTTGTTATGCCCCGGTACAGCTTGCGCTCCATGATCTTGAAGCGTTCGCGGCCCGGCTGGTCCTCACAGGCTGCATGGTACACGAACAGTCTGGGCAGATAGAAAATGCCGGCAAACCAGCACACCAGGGAAATGATATGAAACGCCTTGACCCACAACATCCATCAACTCCGTCGGTATTGGTAATAGCTTTCGATATCTGATTGAAGCACGACACCATAAACCCGCTGAATCATCGGGGCTACATGGCGTTGTACGTACAGTGCCTCAGCCTGGGTTGAGTCGAATTCGTTCAGGGCCTCTTCCAGGGTGGCTTGATATTGCACTGGCGCCACATCCCGCCGGTTGGCCGGGATTTCCATCAGGTCGACGGTGTCCGGAGGGGCGACGCCCTCTTCGGCAACCTGTTTTTCGGTGTCTTCCAGGTAGCGGGCAAGATCCACTGCCGGTAGCAGCGCGGTTGGCCCGTTGCTGCCCTCAACCAGCAACCATTTGGGTTCCGACTTCAGTGCCTTGCGGGCCTCATCCGGGGTCAGCTCCCGATCCGTGCGCAAAATGCTCCGGTCCATGATCGCGCCCACCGACACTCGCCTTAACGCCTGGATCACTGGTGAATTCTGGTAACTCAGGCCCTGGTTTTTCAGAATGGTCAGGAACAGGGATTTTTTGCCGAAAGCTTCACTGGTCACCAGGCTGGCGGTGGTGATGATCAGCATGCCAGGCAGAATGATGTTCGGGTTTCGAGTCAGTTCCATCAAGGCCATCAGTGCGGCCAGCGGTGCCTGTAGCACCGCCCCCATCATCGCCCCCATGCCCAGCATGGCGTAAAAGCCCACCGACGATGCCAGCTCGGGGAAGATCTGGGCGCCAATCAGCCCCATCGATCCGCCAAGGGTCGCCCCCATGAAAATGGTCGGGCCGATCACGCCACTTGGCATACCAAGCCCGATAGACAACCCGGTAATCACCAGTTTTGCCACGCCCACGCCAAGCAGCAGCCAGAACCCCAATTCGCCGTGAATGGTTTCGCTGACCGTGTCGTAACCAATACCCATGGTTTCCGGAACCAGGATCGCAAACGGCACCATCAGCAGGCCAGCCACCGTGATACGGAGCAGTACCGGCCGGTGGTGATGGCGCCCCATGTTGTCCACCAGATGGATAAAAGCCGCGGCGGCAATTCCGATGATCACGGCAATCGCGAGGATCCATGGAATTTCCAGCAGAGAGTTCATCGTCAGCGCGGGCACGCTGAAGGCTGGTTCCGAGCCGTAGACGATCTGGGTAATGATGGCGGCACTGACCGCCGCCAGAATAATCGGCGTGAAGCCGGCAATGGTGTACTCCATCATCACCACTTCCATGGCGAAGATCACGCCGGCAATCGGCGTGTTGAAAGACGCCGAGATAGCGGCTGCACAACCGCAGGCCACCAGTGTTCGTATGCTGTTGTTGGGCAGTCTCAGCCATTGCCCGAACAGGCTTGAAAACGCTGCGCCCAGGTGCACCGCAGGGCCCTCCCGTCCAGCCGACTGGCCGGATACTACGGTGGTAACCCCGGCAACAAACTGAACCATGGCGCTTTTGAACGATATGTAGCCCTGATGGTAGTTCAGGCGCTCCATAATGTGGACGATGCCCACCTTGCGATCGTGAATGGACAGTTTGTGCAACAGAATGCCCAGGCCAACGGCACCGGCCAGAGGCAGCAGCCCCCTGGTCAGGATGTCCAGTTGCTCGAAGTTCTCTGAGCCCGCTCCGGGCAGGAGATGTTCCAGCGGCCATTCAATGGCGAGCCGGAACAACAGAATCACCGCGCCCGTGACAATTCCGGATAACAGCCCAAGCACGGCCAGTTGTGGCAGTGCATCGACACCCGACAGTTTCCTCCGGAAAACGGGGATCAGGTTCTCGGTGATCTGTTGCCTGATGTTACGCATGAGCGCCGGGTTCCGGGTCGATGGGCGGGTCCTTCAGAAGGATTCTGACAACATTGTAACCATGGGTCTGCAGGCTGCAATAAGTCCTTGGATTATCATGGTAGACTACCCGGGAATTCTGACCAGACCACGTTGGAGATGAGTGTGATTAAAATAGGCATCGTTGGGGGAACCGGGTACACCGGTGTTGAGCTGTTGCGGATTCTTGCCGTTCATCCGGACGCAGAGGTGAAATGCATCACTTCGCGCTCCGAGGCTGGTATGCCGGTAGCTGACATGTACCCCAATCTGCGAGGGCATTTTGACCTGGCCTTCTCGGAGCCTGATTCGGCGGTGCTGGCACAGTGCGATCTGGTGTACTTTGCCACACCCCATGGGGTTGCCATGCGCATGGTTCCGGAGCTAATGGCCGCCGGCGTTCGTGTGGTAGACCTGTCTGCGGATTTCCGCCTGAAAGACCTGGATGTCTGGGCCAAGTGGTACGGCATGCCCCATGAAACCCCGGAGTGGGCACAAAAAGCGGTTTATGGTCTGCCTGAGGTGGCACGTGACTCGATTCGCCAGGCCCAGTTGGTTGCCAACCCTGGTTGTTATCCCACGGCGGTGCAGCTTGGCTTCCTGCCCTTGCTCGAACAGGGGCTGGTTGATCCCACCCGGCTGATTGCCGATGCCAAATCCGGTGCCAGCGGTGCCGGTCGCCAGGGTAACATCGGCATGCTACATGGTGAGATCGGTGAAAGCTTCAAGGCCTACGGTGCCTCCGGGCATCGGCACCTGCCGGAAATCCGCCAGGGCCTGAGTCTGGCAGCTACCGGGCCGGTGGGCGTAACCTTCGTGCCGCACCTGGTACCGATGATTCGGGGTATCGAAGCCACCTTGTACGCGGAGCTGTCCGAGCCGGCGGATTTTGATCGGCTCCAGGCCCTCTACGAAGAGCGCTACAGGGCGGAGCCATTTGTGGATGTCATGCCTTTTGGCAGTCACCCGGAAACCCGCAGTGTTCGCGGCGGCAACCAGTGCCGGATGGCATTGCATCGCCAGGAACAGAGCAATGTGGTGATTGTCTCCTCGGTCATCGACAACCTGGTCAAAGGCGCTGCCGGGCAGGCAGTGCAGAACATGAATATCATGTTTGGTCTTGACGAAACCCAGGGCCTGAAGGCTCCGGCACTTCTTCCTTGAGGGCAATACAAGGTGAGTGATACCCGCAAACCGAACGATGAGTATGTGGTGATCCGCCACCGGCCGGGCTACCGCCTGCGCCGGACGATGATCCTGCTGGCTTTTACCGTGGTTGCCGCCATTGCAGGTTACGCTGCTGGAATGGCGCAGGGCGGGTTCCGGTTTTCATCTGCTGAAGCCTCGAACGAGCAGCTGGCACAGGAGTTGCGCAGTCTGCGGGATCAATTCCGCACCGCGCGGCAGAATCTGGTGAATCTAGAGCGCGGGCGGGCGATCGACGAACAGGCACTACGAGAAGCCAGGAACACCATCGTTGGGCTCGAAACCCGAATATCGGAGTTGGAGGCAGACCTGACGTTCTATCGGAATATCATGGCGCCCTCAGAAACCAGTAAAGGACTGCAGGTTGACAGCTTTACCTTGGCGTCCGCCCGTGGTGATAACACCTATCGGTTCAAGATGGTGCTAACTCAGGTTGGCAATAACAACAGTTTTATTGCCGGGCAGGTGGCCGTGAATATCATAGGCCGGTTGGGCGGTGAGAAAGAAGTGATTGCCTTGCGCGATCTGTCCGATGACATCGAGGATCTGGGGGTCAGGTTCCGGTTTCGGTACTTCCAGGATGTAGAGGGTACCTTGAGCCTTCCCCAAGGCTTTGAGCCCTACGAAATCCAGGTGGTTGCGCAGGCGCAGGGGCGGAATGCCTCACAGGCAGAACGAACATTTGATTGGGCACAGTTAACTGGGAGCTGATACATGCTGGGCAAGAAAAAACAGAAACCGCGCCGTTCCGTTGGCCATTTCGATACCTTGATTTCATCCAGAACAACCATTGAGGGCGATGTACGCTTTTCCGGCGGCTTGCACGTGGATGGCAAAATCAAAGGTCGGGTGCTGGCGGAAGAGGGCAGTGACGCTGTGGTCCGGCTGTCGGAGGTGGGTGAAATTACCGGCGATACCACTGCGCCACATATTATTATCAATGGCAAGGTGAACGGTGACGTGCGCGCCACCAGCCACCTTGAACTGGCAGAGAACGCTGCCATTAACGGTAACGTATACTATCGTCTTATCGAGATGGCCATGGGGGCATCCGTGAACGGTAATCTGGTTCGTCAGGATGAAACCAGCGGCCTGCTGACTCACAATAAAGAGTCTGTGCTGAGCGAGGAGTCAGAGGGTGAGGGTAAATCCGAATAGTTGACTGTTTTAGTCGGGAATACCATAATCCTCTGACCGCTTTATCTCCCGGAGGCATACCTTGAGTGTAGTTCAACAGCAAATAGCCACACCGTTGTTCTTCAGCGACAGCGCTGTTGCCAAGGTTCGCGAGTTGATCGAGGAAGAGGAGAATCCTGATCTCAAACTGCGGGTGTTCGTGACAGGCGGCGGTTGTTCGGGGTTCCAGTACGGGTTTTCGTTCGACGAGAATCAGGAAGACGACGATACCGTCATAGAGCGGGATGGAGTGAAGTTGTTGGTTGATTCCATGAGCTACCAATACCTCGTAGGCGCCACCATTGATTATCAGGAAGGCCTTCAGGGTTCACAATTTGTGGTTCAGAATCCAAACGCCAGTTCCACCTGCGGTTGCGGCAGTTCGTTTTCCATCTGATGCCTCAAGCCGGGTAAATCGCGCCCAGCACCCGCGGGCCTCTGGCGCCGGTCACCTCGGGAAGGTTTCCGGGCTGGCCTTCGAGGGTTTGCCTGGCCAGCCAGGCAAATGCCACCGGCTCTACCCATTGCGGGTCCAACCCCAGATCAGCCGTTGTGGTCAGTGCTACCGACCCCAGTCCGACTCTGAGTTCATTCATCATTAACCGGTTGAACGTTCCGCCGCCGCAGGCGTAAACCGTCATGTTGGCGGACTCCTGTGGCAACTGCTTCAGAACGGTAATCACCGTCAGTTGTAACAGGGTCCGTTGAACGTCTTCTGCAGCCAGATCGGGGAACCGCTGCAGGTGGGTTCTGATCCAGTCAAGGTTGAAGCGCTCCTTGCCGGTGCTTTTCGGAGCTGGCTTGCTGAAATAGGCATCGGAAAGCATGCTGCTCAACAGCTCCGAATGCACAGCGCCCTCGCTTGCCAGGTGTCCGGATTCATCATAGTGACGCCCGGTCTGGTCCAGGCACCAGGCATCAAGCAAGGCATTTGCCGGGCCGGTATCAAAGCCTATCAGCGGTTTGCGGCCAGCGGCTGGAAGCCAGGTGATATTGGCAATTCCTCCAAGATTCAGTATGCAGCGATCCTGCTCGTCCGAGGCAAACAGCCATTGATGGAAGGCCGGAACCAGTGGGGCGCCCTGACCACCAGCGGCCAGGTCTCTGCTGCGAAAATCCGAGACCGTGGTCAGCCCGGTGCTTTCCGCAATACAGGCGGCATTGCCAATCTGAAGTGAGAAGGGGGCAGGGCCGGCAGGTTGGTGGCGTACTGTTTGCCCGTGACTGCCAATGCCTCGAATATCCCGGATTTCCAGGCCGGAGCGCCGGATCAGTTCCTTTGCGGTATGACCAAAGTGGTGGCCCACCAGTGTGTCCAATTCACCGAGTTCGTCAGTGTCTGACTGGTTTCGGGTAGCCAGCAGGAGCCTTTGTCTAAGTGGTTCAGGGTAAGGTAGCGAAAGCGTGGAATGGATATCCAGATGCCGGCCAGTGAAAGACACCAGCACCGCGTCCACTGCGTCCATGCTGGTGCCTGACATCAGGCCGAGCCAGTAGGTCATAATCAGTTGTCCGATGCCAGAGCCAGTTGGCGGCCACTCTCGCGGAAACCATTGAACTGCGCCAGCCGTTGCTCGGTGAATTGGCGAAATCTTGCCATTTCAGCGCTTGGTACGGGCTTGGCGTCGGGCAGTTTCACGGTACGGGAGTTCTTGGCAACGCCATTCACCCGGAACTCGTAATGCAGATGAGGGCCGGTCACCATTCCGGATGAGCCAACATAGCCAATGGTGTCTCCCTGTTTTACCCGGGTGCCATTCTTGATGCCTTTACCCAGTCGACTCATATGAGCATACAGGGTGGTGATATTGTCGCCATGCTGCAAAACCACGGTGCGGCCATAGCCGCCTTTCCAGCCGGCAAACTGCACTCGCCCACTGCCGGCTGCCTTGATCGGTGTGCCCGGGGGCGCGGCATAGTCGGTTCCCTCGTGGGGTCTGACCACGTCCAGTACCGGGTGTCGGCGTTGCAGGTTGAAGGGCGATGACACGCGGGCGTTGATTGGAACTCTCAGAAACGCCTTACGCATACTTTTGCCTTCCGGCGTGTAATAGTCACTCTCGCCGTTGTTGTCTGTGTACAGCAGGGCCACATTCTCAGTACCGCGGTTGATGAAGCGTGCGGAAAGAATCCGACCGGTATCAAATTTTTTACCGTCGATGTACAGCTCTTCGTACACAACTTCGAAGCTGTCACCCTTGCGGACGTCGTAGACAAAGTCGATGTCCCAGCCAAATATTCCGGCCAGTTCCATGGTGAGCCGGTCATTCAGGCCTGCGTCCCTGGCGGCAAGATAGAGGGATCCGTCAATGACGCCGGCGGCAAATGTCGGGCGCGGCTCCGGTTTGCGAACTTCTGTGTTGCCAAGGAAGCCGTTGTCGGCCTTTGAGATCTTGAGAGTTTCCAGGCGGCTGCGTTGCAGCTCTACGGCCACAAGCTGCCCCTCGCTGTCGACACCGAAGCGAATGTCTTCCCCGGCGTATAGGCGCTGAAGCTTGCCTGCTTCGCCCTCACCGTGAATCACCGACAGCATGATGCCATCGTTGAAACCTGCTTTGCGAAACAGCGAAGACAGTGTGTCGCCAGACTTTACACGAAACTCCTGCCAGTCGACCTTCGGGGTATCGGGTTTCGCTGTGCGCTCAGTCTGAGCGATTGGTTCTTCGGCACTTTGCGCTTTGTCCTCTGAGGGCTGAGTGCCGGTGGCTTCCTGTGTCTGGGCGGGCCTGGTGTCTTTCGATGCCGCGCCAGACACCAGGCCCTCTTCGAGGTCAATGGTGTAGGACATGCGCTTGGCTTCGACGTCAGCGCTGGGGCTCATCAGTACAGCCGCAGAGACAACAACCGTCACTGCTGCTGCCAGAGTAATATGTGTTTTGGGGAATGTTTTAAGCACGTGGCTCACCCGTTTTCATCGGTATTCCAGCAAGTTGTACTAGCTAATTAAAGCGCTAGATCAAGTAAAGTCAAACAGATTACCGCATCTGACATTATCAGGACAGTGTCGAACATTACGGTTGAGCGGGTGTCTGGTCGTACAAAACTGCCTGCCGCTGGTATAATGCCTATCCTTTTATTGCTCGGTTTGGTTGAAAACTGAGCAGTCACACTTTAGCAAGGGTGTCGGTTAAACACAGATTTGTTTTGTTGAGGTCTGTAACTGCCGCCGGCAAACCCTGGCACCAAGTCAAACTGGGGACGAAAGGTTCATGGCAACAATTGAGGAAGCGTTGGCCGTTATCAAGCGCGGTATTGACGAGCTGATTCCCGAAGAGGATTTGATTGCAAAGCTTAAAGAAGATCGGCCGCTGAGGATCAAGGCGGGTTTCGATCCGACCGCACCTGATTTGCACCTCGGCCACACCGTGCTAATCAACAAGCTCCGCCAGTTCCAGGATCTTGGCCATGAAATCATCTTCCTTATTGGTGACTTCACGGGAATGATTGGCGATCCAACCGGAAAAAGCGCAACACGTCCTCCTTTAACAGAAGAGCAGGTGCGCAAGAACGCTATTACCTATAAAGAGCAGGTGTTCAAGATTCTGGACCCGGAGAAAACCCGGGTTGTATTCAATTCCGAATGGATGAGCCAGATGAATGCCGCGAGCATGATCCAGCTCGCGGGTCAGTATACGGTTGCACGGATGCTCGAGCGTGATGACTTCACCAAACGTTATAAAGCTGAGCAGCCGATTGCCATTCACGAGTTCCTGTATCCGCTGATTCAGGGCTACGACTCCGTAGCGCTTGAAGCTGATGTGGAGCTTGGTGGTACTGACCAGAAGTTTAATTTGCTGATGGGGCGGATTCTGCAGAAGCATTATGGTCAGGCGCCCCAGGCCATTATTACCGTTCCGATTCTTGAGGGTCTGGATGGTGTGCAGAAGATGTCCAAGTCGTTGGGCAACTATGTTGGGGTCAGTGATTCGCCGGGAGAGATGTACACCAAGCTGTTGTCGATGCCGGATGAGTTGCTGTGGCGTTACTTCGAATTGCTGAGCTTCCGGCCGATGGCGGAAGTGGAACAGTTCCGCGCTGAGGTAGAAGCTGGTGCCAACCCGCAGGACTATAAAAAAATACTGGCTGAAGAGCTGATTACTCGCTTCCATGATGAGGAGGCTGCGAAAACCGCTCACAAGTCTGCCGGCAACCGGGTTGCGCTCGGGGAGATTCCAGAAAACGTACCATTGGTAGAAGTCTCTCTCGAAGGGCAGGATGAAATGCCGATGGCAGCCGTCCTTCGCCTGGCTGGGCTGGTAAAGAATGGCGCTGCTGCCAGAGATGTGCTTGGTCGTGGCGCTGTCTATATAGATGGCAAGCAATTTGAAGGTGATCGCAGGTTTGTCAAAGGTGATGATTGCGTTGTCCAGGCGGGTAAGAAGAAGATTGCTCGGGTTGTCATTGTCGAGTGAAGTAAGGCTGGTTGCGGCCAATTTGAAAAAATTTCAGATTGGCCGTTGACTCCTCGGCAGAGGTCTGTAGAATGCACATCTCGCTTGAGGGGCTGGCCACTGAGAAGGGGTAAAGCTTCGCCGATAACTGCTTGAAAGCACTGAAGAAAAAGTTCAAAAGATTCTTCAGAAAGCGG